>JAFWLT010000003.1 GCA_017510925.1 Candidatus Saccharimonadota bacterium
GGAAAAAGAGGAAGAAGAAAAGGAGTCTGAAGACGAGAAAGAAGAAGAAAAGGAAGAGGACTCTGACGATAAGAGTGACGACAAAGAAGACGACGATTCTGATGATGATAAAAACGACGACAAAGAAGATAAAAAAGAAGACAAAAAAGAGGAAAAGAAAGAAGAGAAAAAAGGCGACAAGAAGTCTAAACTTGCAAACAGCAACAATCCAGTATTAAAGTGGATTGGTACTCACCAAAAACTTTCAATTGGGATTGGTGTTGGTTTTGTGATTTTTATAATCTTTATGATTTGGGCTTTCGCAATTGCTCCAGCCGTGACAATCACTTTGAAACTAGAAACCCTCACCGGTAATTTCTCTGAAAATGTTTCATTTACTGATAAATTAGCTGATGAAAACGTCAAAGAAGGTAAATTCTATATCGAAGAAAAGAAAATAGAAGACAAAGCAGAAGTAGAATTTGATGCAACCGGCAAGAAAAATGTTGGCGAGAAAGCCAGTGGTAATGTGGTTGTCTACGCTTATTTCAAGAAGGCTGGTTCTGTAGCTTTGAAGGCTGGTTCTGCCTTTACTTACGACAACAAACTTAAATTTACCTCCACAGAAGACGCTACACTTTCTTGGGATGGTAAAGATATGAATAAATGCGACAACAAAAATAACGCTACTAGCTTGATTAACTCCGGTTGTCAAATTTCTGGTAGAGTAAAAGTTGCAGCAACCGAACCTGGCACAAAATTCAATATCGCTGCTGCCAGCTCTGGATGGAAGAGCCCTGAAGGCGTTTCTGGGGCCTATTCTGACGCTGCAATGGCAGGTGGCACAGATAAAGAAGTTACCGTAGTCCAACAATCCGATATTGAAGAAGCTGTAAAGAAACTCACCACTGGCGAAGAAGCCAAGCAAAAGAAGGAAGACGATCTTAAGAAAATCAAAGAAAGTTTGAACGAAGGTCAATTCTTGATCGAATCTAGCTTTAAACAAACTACCGGCGATCCAGTTTCTGATCCAGAAGTTGGTAAAGAAGTAGCAGAAGGCAAAAAAGCTAAAATCACCGTTACTGCCACTACTACAGTATTTGTGATTGATGAAACCAAGCTCAAAGAATTTATTACTGAGAAAGCCAAACTTGAGAAGGGCTACAAGATTTATGAGATGAAAGATCCATTCGTAGAAAACTTCTCTAATACCGAGGCTGGTTACGTAGGCAAACTCAAGACTTCTTATGTAGCTGGTTCTACCGTTACAGAAAACGACGTAGTAGAAACTGCAAAAGATAAAGGCATTGGCACTGCCAAGAGAGATATTTCGGATCACTTTGATGGTATTAAATCTATTGATATCTCTACTTCTGTGCCTTGGGTAACTTCCGTACCTGGCAACCCAGAAAAGATCACTGTGATTATCAATACTGACGGCGATAAAAAGGAGTAAAAATTGAAGATTATTGGCCTAGATGTGGGCACCAAACGCATTGGCGTGGCGCGTGCTGATTCTACTACCCGAATTGCTGTACCATCGGGGTTTATTACCGTGGATGGCACCGAGTGGGATGAGATTTCTAGGTTAGCAAAACTCTATAGTACTAATTGGTTCGTATTAGGACTTCCTCGTAGTAACGAAGGTAACGAGACTCAGCAATCACAATACGTGCGCAGTTTTGCAAAAGAACTTTTAAAGCGAATTCCAGATGCCAAAATCAGATTTCAAGACGAATCGCTTACGTCTGTGGTAGCCGAGGATAGATTGAAAGCTCGTAAGAAAACTTACGAAAAAGGTGAAATTGATTCTGAAGCAGCCGCAATTATTTTGCAAGACTTTCTAGAGACATTTAATAAAAATGATGTTAAAGTAGAAGAGGTAAAAGAAGAAACTAATATAATAAAAAATAACATTGATACAGTAAAAGAGGTGGCCAGAAAGGAGAGCGACAAGGTTAAGATGAGCGCAAAGAAGACTAAACACAAAATAAAGAAATGGCCGATTTTTCTGGTCCTTTTGGTAATTGTAGCGGGCTGCGTGGGGGGATTTTTCGTTGTCCAAAAAATTAGAGAAAGAAACGCTGAAGAACGTCGCAAAGAATATGCGCGTATTGAAGCAGAAATGAAGGCCGAGGTTTTTGATTTTACAGTTAAACCAGGTGAAACAATTTTTGACATCAAAAAGCATTTAGTAGAAGCCGGATATAGTATAGAAGAAGTAAATAAGGCTTTTGACGCCGAATATGATTTTGCTTTCTTAAAAGGACGCCCAGCAGGAGCTACACTTGAAGGCTATTTATATGGTGAAACTTATGAATTTTATAAGGGCGTTCCCGTAGAAGATATTGTCACCAAATATCTAGAAAAGATGGGTGAAGTAATTGCCGAAAATAATTTGGAAGCTAGATATGCAGCTCACGGTCTTTCGCTTTTCGAAGGGATCACACTAGCTTCGGTGGTTCAAAAAGAATCGCCAGCAGGGGAACACGCTACAGTAGCACAAGTATTTATGACAAGATTAGCCTATGGAATCCCAATGGGTAGCGATGTCACGGTAACTTACGCTCTGAACGTCGTAGACCCAGACCGTACTACTTACAAAGACAACCAAGCAGCTCTTAAGATTGATTCTTGCTATAATACACGTCTTCACGGTGGACTACCTTGTGGGCCGATTTCTAATCCTTCACTCGCATCGCTTTTGGCCGTAGCCGATCCAGCCGATAGTTCTTATCTGTATTTCTTGACAGGGGACGATGGTTTGATGTATTATAGTTATACAGAGGCTGAACATAACCAGAATGCTTACCTACATTGTCAGAACCTCTGTAACATCTCATTATGATAGATAAAAAACCAACAAAATGGGAACGTTTCAAGCAAATTTTGCCATATATTTTGACGGCTGGTTTTACGATTGGCCTAGTAGCCGTTGGCTCTATAAACAAGGGCACATCTGGCGCTAGTTTGTCTCTAGATTCATTCGCAAAAAGCGATTACGATATTTCTGTTGATCAGTTGACCGAGATGTATGTGGTGGCAGATCTTTCTGATGCTCTTAACCTTGCTTCAGCATCCGACGTAGCATCCAACTACGTGGTGACTACTTCTATGTATGATGCTGGTCAAACAGCTACCGGGAAACTCGAAAAACCTTCGATCACCAATATCGATGTATCCCGTGGTGTGATTGAACACGTGGTTCAAGGTGGCGAGAGCGCAGAAGTACTCGCTGCCAAATATGGCCTTACGGCAGATCAGGTACGTTGGTCTAACGGTCTAAAGACTAATGAGATTCCGGTTGGCACTGTGCTTCATCTTCCTAGTGTACCGGGTATTGTTTATACAGTAAAAAGTGGTGATACCGTGGAATCTATTGCAGCTAGATATGGTTCTTCTGCAGTGGAGATTACAGCTCTAAATGACCTTGAGGAATCTGGTGTAAGAGAAGGCGCGATGATTGTTATCAAGAACGGTTCGCTTCCTGAAACTGAGCGTCCAGAATATGTTGCTCCAAGAAGAGCGTCTACTACTTATAGCACTACTACTTATCGCTATTCTTATCTTGGTAGCGCATCCGATCGCCAAAACATCCAAGTGATCTACCCACGCTTTACTGGTGCTGGTGGTGGCCAGTGTGTAAACTGGGCTTCTTATATGCGCCCAGATCTTGGCGCGCTTAGACTTGGTAACGCTAGAGACTGGGCTAGAGGTGCAGCAGCCCACGGCTATTCGGTAAACCGTACACCAACAGCTGGTTCAATCTTCCAGACTTCTTCTGGTTGGTATGGCCACGTAGGCTATGTGGAGGCCGTAAATGCTGATGGTTCTATCACGGTTACAGAAATGAACTATGGTTATGTGCCTTATAGAGTGATTCGTGCTATTATCCCAGCTGGGTCTGTGGGAAACTTTAATTATATCCACTAGTTTTTGTGAAAAAAATGTGTGAAAACTATTGACAGTATTATGCTTATGCTTTATTATTAAATTAAGCTGGTACGCTTCACAGGGGTTCCACTGACAATTAGTGGAGTGTGGAGACTTACATTAATAAAACAAACAGCGGATTAAAACAAACCAATGTGCCCCACGGGTGGGCGCGCATCAGCGCGGGAGAGCGACCTTCGGGTCGCTTTTTCATTTCATAAGTTTTATGGTATAATATAATTATGTTTGTAGATAAGGCAAAAGTGAGTTTGAAGGCCGGTGACGGTGGCAATGGCGCCGTTTCTTTTCGCCACGAAATTTATATCCCTAAAGGTGGCCCAGATGGTGGCGACGGTGGTAAAGGTGGGGATATTGTTTTTAAAGCCGACAAAGATACAGACACTTTAGTTGATTTTAGATTTACCCCAATTTTGACTGCCGAAAACGGCAAAGCTGGTTCGGGCCAACGCTCGGCTGGGCGCTCTGGCAAAGATTTAATTGTAGAAGTGCCAATTGGTACCGTAGTATATAAAGATGGGGAATTAATCGCTGACTTAACCCACGATGGGCAAACTGCAATTATCGCCAAGGGTGGCGACGGTGGGTTCGGTAATGCTCATTTTAAGAGTTCTACCAGACAGACCCCAATGGTAGCCGAAGTTGGTGAACCGGGTGAAGAATTTGAAGCTGAGCTCGAGCTAAAATCTCTTGCTGATGTAGGTTTGGTAGGGCTTCCAAATGCCGGTAAATCTACTTTTCTCTCTGTAGTTTCTAATGCAAAACCAGAAATCGCTGATTATCCATTTACTACTATTACGCCACAACTTGGCGTAGCTACAGTAGATGGTCACGATCTTTTGATCGCTGATATCCCAGGTTTAATTGAAGGTGCTGCCGAGGGTAAAGGCTTGGGGCACGATTTCCTTCGCCACGTAGAAAGAACTGCTGTGCTTCTTCATCTTGTAGATATTTATAATGATGACGCTGGCGAGGCTTATGAGACCATCAGAAATGAACTTGCTCAATATGAAGATTTAGCTTCTCGCCCAGAGATTGTGGCCCTCACCAAATGCGAAGGTGTAGATGAAGAAATTATCAAGATGCAAATGAGCTCAATTCTTTCTAAAAACCCAGAGGCTAAGATCTTTGCAATTTCTGCCTCTGCCCATCAAGGGCTCACGGAGCTACTCCGAGAATTAAACAATGAAGTTATTAAAGAAAAACCAGAAATTGTAGAAGAATTAGAAGTTTCTGAAGATATTCCTACTATTGAACTCGATAAAAAGCTTTTGAAAGATGCTTGGAATATTGAAAGGCTCGAAGATAAATTTGTAGTAACAGGGGAGAAAATTGAGAAATTTGCCCGTAGAACAGATCTTAGTAACTATGCTAGCGTAAATAGACTTAGAGATATTATGAAGAAAATGGGGATTCGTGCGGAGCTCACCACAATGGGAGCAGAGCCAGACTCTATTATTTCGATCGCCGGTAAAGAATTTACCTTAGTTGAGGATTATTAAATGATTAAATTTACGATCATTACTTTATTTCGGGAAGCTTTAGAGCCATATCTTAGCACTTCGATGATGTGGAAGGCCCAAGAAAAAGGTTTGGCGAAATTTGAATTCGTGAACTTACGCGATTTTGGCCTTGGGCCACATAAAAGTGTAGATGATACGCCATATGGTGGTGGAGACGGAATGCTGCTCAGGTGCGAACCAGTATTCAACGCGATTGAATCTGTAAAAGCCAAAGACCCAGAAGCCAAAGTGATCCTTCCTACTCCTGTAGGAGAAATTTGGAATCAAGCCAAAGCTCGTGAGTTTGCAAAGGATGCGCATTTTATTATCTTGTGTCCTCATTATGAAGGTTACGATGAGAGGATTTTATCGATTGTAGACTATAAGATTTCGCTCGGGAAATTCGTTTTGACTGGTGGGGAACTCCCTGCACTCACTATTATTGATTCTGTCGTACGCTTAATTCCAGGAGTTTTAGGTGGCGAGACTTCGGCCGAAATCGAATCTTTTTCTAACGGCGATAATTTAGAATACCCACAATATACTAAGCCTTATGATTTTAGAGGAATGAAAGTACCAGATGTGCTTTTGTCTGGCAACCACGGCGAAGTAGATAAATGGCGCGAGGAACACAGTAAATGAATTTATCCGATCCTGTAGAAACATTAAAAGGGATTGGGCCAAAAACTGCAGAGACTCTAAAAAAGGCTGGGATCAAAACCAATCGAGACTTTTTTTATAATTTACCAAGAGACTACGAAAACTATCAAAAAGCCACTTCTATCTCTGAGATGCGTCCAGGCAAAGTAGTAGTAAAGGGTAAAATCAAAAATCTCACATCTAGAAGAGCCAGGAAGCGCAATCTATCAATTGTGGAGGGAGAGATCGTAGATAATGCCGGTTCCTCTGTTAAGGTAGTTTGGTTTAATCAAAGTTACCGGATGCGCCAGTTTGCAGAGGATAAAGAATACTGTTTTTCTGGCACTTACGAGCTTAAAAACGGGCGTCTTCAGATCACTTCGCCGTCAGCGGCCCTAATATCCGATATCGACTCAAAAAGTGGCCTTACCCCTGTTTACGTGGCCCACGGAGCCGTAAAATCAGGTGATTTTAAGCGACTTATCAATGGTTCGCGTGATAAATTCAGCGAAATTCCAGATCTTTTGCCATCTGTTGCTAAAGGGGTAAGAAAAGAATCACTTTTTGATATACATTTTCCCACCTCTGAGGCTTCGATCAAAAAAGCCCGGGATTATCTGGCGTACGAGGAATTATTTGAATTGATTCTAGCTTCAAAATTAAACCGACTAGAGAATGAAAAACTCAAGGCCACCCCTATAAAATTTGAAGCCTCTAAAATAAGAGAATTTGTAGGGAAATTACCATTTAAGCTCACTAATGCCCAGAGAAGGGCTACCTGGGAGATTTTCCAGGATATGGAAAAAGATCAACCGATGAACCGGCTTTTACAGGGAGATGTGGGGTCTGGCAAAACGATGGTAGCAGCTCTTTCGGCTCTAGAAGCTGTAAATCAGGGTTTTCAGGTGGCAATTCTTGCACCTACGGCTATCTTAGCCTCTCAGCATTACGAGGGCATAGGGCCACTTCTGGGTGCTTTTGGGGTAAAAACTGCACTTCTTACAGGCGCTACCAAGAAAAAACCAGAATTAAAAAAGCAAATCCTCTCTGGGGAAGTCAATGTGGTAATTGGTACGCACGCGCTTCTCACTGATGATACGGAGTTTAATAATCTGGCGCTCGTGATCATTGATGAACAACACCGTTTTGGGGTAGAACAGAGGCAAAAATTAGCTCTCAAATCACCATCTGGATTAGCACCACATCTTCTTGCTATGACGGCCACCCCTATTCCACGTTCGTTGCAACTAACGATTTTTGGAGATCTTGATGTTTCTATTCTAGATGAAATGCCAAAAGGGCGCCAACCGATCGAAACTAAAATTATAAAAGAAGTTGATATTTCTGACAAGTTATACCCAGAAATTTTAAGGACTATAGAGAATGGTCAGCAGGTTTATTGGATCTGTAAAGCTATCGACGACGGTACTTTTGGGGGAGAAAAAGCCGATATCACCTCTGTAAAATCTAGATGTAAGAAGTTACAGGAACTATTTCCAAAACTTAAAATTGAGTTTTTACACGGCAAAATGAAACCTTTAGAAAAAGACCAGGTGATGAGTGATTTTTCTGAAGGCAAAATTGATATCCTCGTCTCTACTACAGTGGTAGAAGTGGGCGTAGATGTGCCAAATGCGTCTCTTATGATTATCGAAAATGCCGAGGGCTACGGCTTGGCACAATTGCATCAGTTAAGGGGTAGAGTAGGCCGTGGCACAGCAAAATCTTACTGTTTTCTGCTTACTTCCGGGGAAAGCGCGCCATCTAGACGACTTCGTGAGCTAGAAAAGTCCACCGATGGCTTCCACTTGGCCGAAGTAGATCTAGAAATTAGAGGGCCGGGCGAGATTTATGGAGCACTTCAACACGGGGCACTCGATCTTAGAATTGCTACTTTATCTGATACAA
Source organism: Candidatus Saccharimonadota bacterium (assembly GCA_017510925.1). GTDB lineage: Bacteria > Patescibacteriota > Saccharimonadia > Saccharimonadales > Saccharimonadaceae > Nanosyncoccus. The sequence goes on from JAFWLT010000003.1 coordinate 7,980, forward strand.
AACTGATCGCGCGCGCCAGAAAAGATACCGACGAGTTTTTGAAACTGGGGCCTGATATGCTAAAATATAAGGAGTTAATGGAAGGTATTTCTAAATATCAACAGATTACCACATTGAATTAATATGGAAAAAATTGCAGTTATATCAGGGAAGTTTAAGGGGCGCAAAATCTCTACACCAGGTGGGGCAACCCATCCGATGGGGTCCAGGGAAAAATTGGCGCTTTTTAATATGGTATCCGTAGAGGGGTTTAGTGTTCTCGATGCCTTTGCAGGCTCTGGAGCGCTTGGAATTGAGGCTTTATCTAGAGGCGCTACCTCTGTAACTTTCGTAGAAAAAAATAGCAAAGCCGTAGAGATAATTCGGGAAAATTTACAATCTTTAGGGGTGTCCGAAGAGGCAAAAATTATTAAAAGTAGTGTTCTTGATGCTGAGCTTTCGGAATTTGATGTAATCTTAGCTGACCCACCATACAATAACTTTGATTTGACAGAGGTGGAAAGCTTGATAAAATCATTAAAAGATGGTGGTATAATGGTACTTTCTCACCCTGGTGAAGCCCCAGTTTTGCAGGGGTTGGAACTCCTCAAAACTCATCAATATGCAGCTGCGCATTTGTCCGTTTATGCTAAATAGGTGATAGTACTTGCGTTTTCTCAAAAAGTGTGCTATAATTAAGGTATAAGGAGTTTTTATAATGTATTATCAAGGAGAAGTTGAGAAAAACGATCGCCGTAAGATCATCACAGTTGCTACTGCAATTGTAGTTGTAGTGTTGATTCTTATCGTATCTATCATCGTGGTAGCTACTAGAAAATCTGGCGATAATGTATCTACTACTGATACTGCTTCTTCTTCTATCGTTGAAGAACCAAAAGAGGAAGCAAAACCAGATACTACCAAACCAGTAGAGACTGTAACCGTATCTACTGCACCAACAACCAACACCAAAGCTGTGGTTGATACTGGCCCAGAAGATACTATCCCAATGATTTTGTCATTTGGTAGCCTTACTACTGCAGGTACAGCTTATCTTATGTCTAGGCGTAGAGCTTAATAAAGACACTAAAAACGAACCGTGAATTCCGGTTCGTTTTTTGTTTATTCAATAAAAATATGCTATAATAGATTTAGGCCCGAGTGGTGAAATTGGTATACACGTATGCCTTAGGAGCATATGCCTCGTGCGTGCTGGTTCGAGTCCAGTCTCGGGCACCAAGTTGAAATTATTGGCCTTTCGGGGTCATTTTTTCTCTGTGAAGGTGTGGTTCGAACCAGTACAAATTGTTTACTAAGCTCTGGATATTGTTTTTCAATAGGAATGAGGTATTTTACAGTGGTGAATTGAATGGTTCGACCCGAAAGCTTGAGATCATACCTAGTTTCTTTATCACAGTTCTTTTACGTTCCCAATCATCACTATCAAAGTCCTCTTTGGCATTTCAAACACAGCGTCTTCTTCCGGATCAAAAACTCTTAAAGTCATTTTAGCTATCCCGTTTTGCTACATTATACCATCTTTTTGAGATAATGCAATTTTATCCTATTCTAGCATCTGCTGAGCTGGTAGGTAGGCTTATTATTATTGACAAGTTTAAATTTTTAATGTATAATATAGCATATGGATAGTAGTAAAAATATTCCAATTTCCGAGTCAGAACTTATTCCCGAATGGGATTATGAGGCAAATAATAAACTTGGCTTAAATCCAAACAAACTACTCACGAATAGCTCGAAAAAAGCCTGCTGGGTCTGTAGAGTATGTGGGCATAAATGGCAAACCCAAATTAATGTTAGAAAAAAAGGCCACGGCTGCCCTCGATGTGGACACTTAAAAGTTGGTATCAGTAATGCCGCGCTTAAAGATTCAAATAAAAGCCTTTTGGCTGCTTTCCCGGAGGTTACTAAAGTTTGGAATTATAATAAAAACAAAGGTTTAAAACCTGAGGATTTTGCCGTAAATTCCAATAAAAAGGTGTGGTGGAAATGCTCTGAATGTGGTAAAGAATGGCAAACTTTTATCTATGCTAAAGCAAAGTCTAAAACTACAACTTGTAGAGAGTGTACTTTTAGGAAACTGGATCGAGTTAGCTGCTACCTAAAACCAGGTATAAATGATTTAGCATCTTGTAACAAGAAAGTCTCAGCAGAATGGAATTATGAAAGAAATGGTAATTTGGAACCAAAAGACGTCCCGGTTCGTAGCATAAAAAAAGTATGGTGGAGATGTGGTAAGGGGCACGAATGGGAAGCATCAGTTTTAAGTAGAACTAAAGAAGGTTATCGTGGCTGCCCAATTTGCGCAAATAAATTAATCGTAGCTGGGATAAACGATTTAGCCACCACCAGACCAGACTTAGCAAAAAATTGGAACTACGAGAAAAATGGTGATTTGAAACCAACTGATATTTCTGCTGGCTCTAATAGAAAGGTATGGTGGAGGTGTGACAGAGGACACGAATGGAAAACAATGCCAAACTGTTGTGGATTTTGCCCATATTGTATCAATCAGAAAGTCTGGCCCGGTTATAATGATTTGGCTACCGTTGATCCAATGCTGACAAAGGAATGGAACTATGTAAAGAATGGGAAGTTAAGACCAGAGAGCACCTTATCAGGTTCAGGTAAGAAAGTATGGTGGATATGCTCTAACTGTGGACACGAATGGCGAGCAACTGTAGTTCAAAGAGTAAAAGGTAGTGGATGCCCGGTATGCGCCAATCGGGTAGTTGTTAGTGGCCACAATGATCTAGCTACCGTCGATCCCAAATTAGCCGAAGAATGGAACTACGAGAAGAATGGCAACCTAAAACCGGAAAATATAATACCGGGATCTCCTAAAAAAGTCTGGTGGAAATGTAAAAAGGGCCACGAGTGGCAAGCTACAATAGAGAGTAGATATCATCAGAATGTCCACTGCCCTATTTGTTCATCAAATAAGCGGACATCAATACCAGAAAAAGCCATCGGTTATTATCTTGAAAAATATGGTATTACTGTAGAGGAAAACAAAAGGGTGAAAGGCTACGAATTGGATATTTTTATCCCAAATATGTCTCTTGCAATTGAGTATGATGGGCGATATTATCACAGTAACAAAGATAAAGACCTAAGAAAAAACAGACTTTGCAAAAAGCTGGGAATCCAGCTAATAAGAATTAGGGAGCCGGAACTACCACCATTAAAAAGCACGTCCACTGACATAAAAATTAAAAGCCTAAGTCATAATTACAGCTATTTAAATAGCCCTATAAGCCAAGTATTGTCAATTATTATTGGTAATAAAAGATTTGATATAGACGTAGATCGTGACTATGGCGAAATTTACACAAGATATCAAAAAGGCGAAGATGACAAATCCCTAGCCAGAGTACATAGTGAGCTATTGAAAGAATGGGATTACGAAAAAAATAAAATTGACCCAGCTATTGTCAGTTCGGGCTCACGTTATAAAGCTTGGTGGAAATGTTCTAAATGTGGGCACGAATGGCAGACTCCTGTATATGTAAGAACACACCTAGGATGTGGATGCCGTAAATGCAATATTGAGCAAAGCGCCAAACTAAGATCAATCGTTACAAATCGAAATGATAGTCTTTTAGTAAAAAATCCAAAATTAGCTAAAGAATGGAATTATGAGAAAAATGGCAGTTTAAGGCCAGACCAAATGTACGCAAAATCGCCAAAGAAAGTTTGGTGGGTGTGTGACAAAGGTCACGAGTGGGAAGCTCCTATAGCCAATCGTGCAGCTGGACGGGGATGTCCGGTATGTTCGAATAGAATAGTATTACCAGGCTACAATGACCTCGCAACGGTAAATCCTGGATTAACTAAAGAGTGGAATTATGAGAAAAATGGCGATTTGAAGCCAAACCAAGTTTTAGCAGTATCTAGTAAATATGCCTGGTGGAAATGCCCATATTGTGGTAAAGAATGGCAAGCTAGAATACGTGAACGCAATGGAAGAAAAGTAGCCAGAGGTTGTCGCAATTGCTCAGCCAAAAGGAAAAATGTCCAAGCAATGCAATTTATGGAAACAATGAAAAAGAATATTACAAGCGTATAGGGAAAACAATGCCGAAAAATGATGATTCGATAATCAAAGAGCAAGATGAAGAAGAAGATATTGACGATGGTCTATGAAACAAAATAATACCCACAAAACTACCACTAGCTACGCAGGGGTTAAGATATCGATTTTTGGGGGTCTGACCCCCCGTCAAAACATAATGGGAATGGCCCTATCATACTCCGGAAAAAGTTTTTAGTGTTTCTGGCAGTGTCTTTTTAACCTATTCTAGCGAGAGAAAAAGAGACCAGGCGAGTAATTATTACTCATCAAATCCTCTTTCAACATAATTGCAACTTCTTTCGCTAAGGTGCACCATAATTCTATAGATTCCCCCCTGTTGCTACGAAAAGTAGCAATATTTTTTTAAAATGTAAAGTAAAATTGCTGGTAAAAGTGTATAATTTTAATAAAATAAGCCTTACAAAATAATTAACAAGAAAGGCAAGTTATGTTATTTAATGACAAGCTAAAACAATTAAGAGGGGAATATAATTTAACCCAGGAAGAGCTCGCAGAAAAACTAGATGTATCTAGACAGGCGATCACAAAATGGGAAAGTGGAGAAGGGGTACCAGATGTAGAAAATCTCAAGCAACTTGCAATCCTCTTTAATACCACCCTGGACGACCTAATCATGGAAGACAAAAAAGTAAAGGTCCCAGAAAAACAATATAGATACACAGAAAAAATAGAGATCGATCATACCAAGCATTTTGATTTCAAATTTATCAAAATCGGTGAAATTAATATTTTGCCGAACGAAGAAGAAAACGTAAAAATTGAGATTTTGTCTGATACAGCCAAACCAGAAGAATCACTTAAAATTAAAACCGATAATCGTTACGACCGGATGGATTTAGAGATTAAAAATAAACAGGCTGCCATGAATGTGGCCTTAAATCTTTATCTTCCAGAAAAATATATTGACGAAATTGAGATAAATTCTGGTTCACGCGCACTAAATATCGCTGGGCTTGATATTAAGAAATTAGAATATGATGGCGACCTCAAATATTTGAATGTTAAAGATCATACCGTGGGAAGGATTATACTTAACACTACCAAGTGCGATATTGAAGCTAATTATGATGAGCTAAACGGCATTCTAGAGGTAAACACAGTCAATTCTACTGCTAGAGTGATGGTTCCGAAAGGTACTATTTATCAAACCATTTTAAAAGGCATCAAAAATCAATTCGTAGATGCTGTAAATACTGAAAATGCACCGAATACGATTGAACTCAATGGTATAGGGAGCAAACTAGTCGTAATTGAGAAATAGTGGTATAATATAGGCATTATTTAAGGAGCTCTTATGGCAGAAATACTAAAAGTCACAGCAAAAGAAATTAAAATTGGCGATGATAATGGTGAAGTTATCACTGTGCCAAGAAAATCAGTCAACTACAGCGACCCAAAGGAAGGTGATAAAGTAAAGATCTTTAAAGACGGCAAAAATTATATCATCTCTAAAGATACCACTAGCTCTGCTTCCATGAACGGAATTTACGAAGTAGATGACAAAGGTTACAAGAGGATTAATAAGCACCTATTCGTATGGCTTGCTACATTCTTCTTGGGTGGTTTTGGCGTAGATAGATTCCTTAGAGGTCAAATTGGCCTTGGCGTATGCAAACTTCTATTTAGCTGGGTAACACTTGGTATTTGGCCACTTGTAGACTGGATTGTTGCATTATCGAAGGCTTATGGTGGAGCTTTTAGCAACACCGAAGAATTTACTTTTGACGATATGGGTAACTGGGTAGAATGAACGATCAAGTAAAAATCAGTATTGATGCCAGAAAAAATGCTTTTAATTCTTTTGAATTAACTGACAAACGCAAAGCAGAAATTGACAAGTTATTTGCCGAGATAGAAAAGCTCGGCAATTCTTGTCAGGATGCAGGCGATTTTGAAAATAAATTTGCTGCGAGTCCATTAAATCAAGAATATATGGATATGTTCACCAAAATTTCTATGGATGGTATGGCTGAGCAAGCAACGAAGAACGCTGCTGAAGGAGCTATTAGAAGTGCTATTGGCGCCAAAGTGCCAACCACCAAGGCTGCCGTTCACCAAAAAGCCTATGATGCAGCACGCGATATTCCAGTAGTGGGTGATGCGATTGACCTCGGCCAAAAGGCCAGCTATATTAAACACCTTGGTGGATTGTTCAAAAAGAAAAAGTAAAATTCTTGTAGCATTTTGAATTTGCGTGTGTTATAATCGTAAGCAGGATGGGCAAGGTCGCAAAGTATTTAAATCAGCTTACTATTGGTAATGTTTTCGATTCTCCAGATGTTCTCGAAGCATATGCCAATGACTGTTCAGCAATTAAAGTAAAACCAAAACTTGTGGCACTTCCGGAATCTACGGAAGATATTCGCAAGATTATGCGTTTTTGTTATCAACTCGCCGGAAAAGGCGTTTATATTCCAGTGACAGTAAGAGGTTCTGGGCTCGACGAAATGGGCGCAGACCTTTCTAATGGATTAGTAATTTCTACTGAAAAACTAGACAGACTCTTAGAGTCCGACAAGCGCGAAAGATTAGTACGTGTGCAAGCTGGGATCACATTAAAAGAACTCAACACTGCACTTTCGATTCACGCGCTCACTATTCCAATTGGTGGTCACGAAAATGAAACTATTGGTGGGTTAATTTCTAACTGTCCAAGCGATAATTATTCTGCCAAATACGGTGGCATTATGAATTATGTAGAACGTATCGAGGTAGTATTGCCAAATGGTGATGTACTTCAGACTAATCGTTTTAATAGTCGTGTAATTTCTAGAAAGGCTAAAGAACGCACTCTAGAAGGGAATGTTTATAAGAAACTTAATGACATTATTGCTGCCAATGGGCCTTTAATTAAAGAAATTTATAAGAATAATAATGGCTCGGCCGGTTATCCAACTATTACGCAATCCAAAAAAGGTGGGTCGCTCGATCTTACTCCACTTTTCTTTGGCGCACAGGGGACACTTGGCGTAATTACAGAAGTTATTTTGCGTGCTGTACCAATTAAATCTCAAATTAAGCGCGTGGTGGCAACTTTTGAAGAATTTGATGTAGCACAAAAATTCCTAGATCTTCTTAACGATATGAAGCCAAGGGAATTGAATATTTACGACATCAAGATCACTAAGGTGGCCGAGGAATCTGGTAAGAGACTGAGTGAAATTACTAAGAAAATGGACAACGGCTATGTGGTATTTGCTAAATTCGATAGTCGCAATAGTTCTAGACTCAGAAAAATCCAGAGCATCAAAAAAGTACTACCAAAGAATACACAACTTATTATTGAATCACCAAAAACTGAGGCTAAAATTAACGAATTTGAAAACTCTCTAGTTATTTTCTTAAATAGCACTAGAAGAGGCGAGAGAGTACCACTAGTTACAGATTTTTATCTACCATCTAGTAGTTTAGGTAGATTCATGAGAGACCTCAAGATGCTAGAACAGAGTTTGAAACTAGATCTTTCACTTTATGGTTCTTATTCGGCATCCAACTATCATTTGAGACCAAAATTCAAAGTAGACGAACCAGATTTTGCCCAAAAAGCTGTGGCATTTCTCCGGGCTGGTGCCTATATCATCGATCACGAGGGCGGTTCTATTACTGGTGGTGCACCAGAGGGTAGAGTCAAAGCTATCGTCACCAACGAGGCAATGAGTGAAAGCGAAAAAGGCCTCTATACAGCCGTAAAGCAAATTTTCGATCGCTACAATATTATGAACCCGGCCGTAAAGCTAGGTGCTGATTCTAGATTTACTATCACACACTTTAGAACTTCTAGTTCCTCTAAAGTTGTGGTATAATATAGATAATTATTATAGGGAGTTCAAATGAAAACTAAATTCAAGAAGATTTCTGATACTCGCGTAGAAATCACTGTAACATTAGATGCAAAAGATTTAAAAGAAGCCGAAAAGAAAGCACTTGAGAAGCTTTCTAAAGAAGTAAGAATTGAAGGTTTTAGAAAAGGTAAAGCTCCAGCTGATGTAGCTAAGAAGTTCATTCCAGAAAATGATCTTAACGCTGAGACGATCGACCTCGCTATCAGAACCAGCGTAATTCCAGCTTTCCGTGAACACGAAAAGATGCCACTTGTAGCGCCAAATGTAAATGTAACCAAATTCGTGCCAGGCGAGATGGCCGAATACACTGCTACGGCAGACATTATCCCAGAAGTAAAACTTGGTGATTACAAAAAACTCAAAGTTACTAAGGGCAAAGCTAATGTCACCGAAACTCAGATCAAAGAAATTCTTGATAATCTCTCTAATTCTTTTGCCGAGAAAAAAGCTGTAAAGCGTGCTGCTAAACTTACCGATGAGGTGGTAATTGACTTCGTAGGTAAAAAAGATGGCGAAGCCTTTAGGGGTGGCACAGCCAAAGATTATAAATTAGTACTTGGCTCTAAGACTTTCATCCCAGGTTTTGAAGAGGGAATTGTAGGCCACGAACCAGGTGACAGCTTCGATCTTAATTTGACATTTCCTAAAGATTATGGCGTAAAAGATTTGGCTGGTGCTAAGGTAGTATTTGAAACCCTCTTGAAGCAGGTAAACGAAGTTACTAAGCCAAAAGCAGACGATGAACTCGCTAAAAAAATTGCGCCAGAATTCAAAACCCTCAAAGATCTTAAGGCTGACATCAAGAAAAATCTTGAGATGCAAGAAGAGCACAAAATAAACGAAAAGTTTAAAGATGATCTTATCGCTGAACTCGTAAAAGTTTCTAATATTCCGGCTCCAGACATCTTGATCGAAGATCAACTAAAGATCATCAAGGAAGATATGACCAGAAATGCAATGTCCCGTGGTATTGCTTCTCTCGAAGAATTCGTGAAAATGTCCGGTGAAACTATGGAAAAATGGGAAAAAGAAGCTAAAAAAGTAGCCGAAACTAGGGTAAAAGCTTCTATGGCACTTCAAAATCTTGCACTTAAAGAAAAAATCACTGTATCAGATGAGGAAGTAGCTGCTAAAATCGCTGAACTTAAAGATGTTTACAAAAACTCCCCAGAGGCCGTAAAAAGCCTTAAAGATCCAAATGTAAAGATGGACATCAAAAATCGTATGACCATTGAAAAAACATTGGATTATCTTGTAAAAGTAAACAGTTAGTGGTATAATAGTGTAAAGAGTTTCATCTTGTTTACTATTGCTGTACCGTAAACAAGGCAATAATATAATATTAAATTTTTAATATAAGGAAATTTTAATGCCAACAATTAATCAGTTGATTAGAAAGCCTCGTAAAAAGGCGGCAAAGAAATCCAAATCTCCAGCACTTGGTTCTATCGTGAATACTCTTAAGACCAAGCGTTATGAGAAAGCAGCTCCACTCAAGCGTGGTGTTTGTATTAAAGTTACTACCAAAACTCCAAAGAAACCAAACTCAGCTATGCGTAAGGTAGCACGTGTGCGTCTTACTAATGGTCAGGAAGTTTGGGCTTATATTGGTGGTGAAGGCCACAACCTTCAGGAACACGCCGTAGTGCTAGTTCGTGGTGGTCGTGTACCAGATCTTCCAGGTGTGCGTTATCACGTAGTACGTGGTACTTTGGATCTCCAAGGTGTACAAGGTCGCAAACAAGGCCGTTCTAAATACGGTGCAAAGAAGGAGGATAAGTAATTATGCCACGCAAAACTACTAAATCCCTAGAAAGAAAAGTAAATCCAGATCGCAAGTACCAATCCATTATGGTACAAAGACTTATCAATAAGTCTATGCTTGATGGTAAAAAGCAAGCTGCTGAACGTGCAGTTTATGCTGCTATCGAAGGCGCTGCAAAGAAGCTTAACTCCGAAAACCCAGTAGAGGTTCTCGAAAAAGCTATCGCAAACGTTTCTCCAGATTTTGAAGTTAAATCTCGCCGTGTTGGTGGTGCTAACTATCAAATTCCATTCCCAATTTCTGGTCACCGTCAACTTCACTTTGCCTTTTCTTGGCTAGTGCAGTCTGCTCGCGCACGTGGTGGTATGCCATATGCTAAGAGACTCGAAGCAGAAATTGTAGATGCCGTAAACGAACAAGGTGCAGCCTTCAAAAAGAAAGAAGATTGCCACCGTATGGCAGAAGCAAACCGTGCATTCGCACATTTTGCACGCTAATTAACAACAAAATACCCTTTAAGGACACGCTCCGGGCCGCTCAGGCCAAGTCTTTATGGTCCTTAAAGGGTATTTTTGTTGTTTTTTTCCTACAAACATGGTACACTTAACATAAGTAGTTAGGAGGTAAAATGATCAAAGTAGCAATTAATGGTTTTGGGCGAATTGGCAGAAATGCTCTCAAAATTTTGATGGAGAGAGGCGATGCAAACGTAGTCGCGATCAATGATATTACCGACGCCAAAACTTTAGCACATCTTCTAAAATATGATTCTTCCTACGGAACTTATGCAAAAGAAGTGGCTTACACTGACAAGGAAATTATTGTTGATGGCAAAAAGATCAAAATTCTAGCCGAGAAAGAACCAGAAAAATTACCTTGGAAAGAACTTGGCATTGACGTAGTGATTGAATCAACTGGTTTCTTTACAAAGCCAGAAGATGCCAAGAAACACATTGAAGCTGGCGCTAAGCGTGTAATTATTTCTGCTCCAGCCAAAGGCGAGGGTGCTAAGACTATCGTCATCGGCGTAAACGATGAAATGCTAGAAGATTCAGACGAGATCCTCTCTAACGCATCTTGTACTACTAACTGTATTGCACCAGTAATGAAAGTCCTAGAAGATAACTTTGGTATCGAAAAAGCTATGATGACTACCGTACATTCTTATACTGGTTCACAAAGGATTCTTGATGCTCCAGCCAAAGATCTTCGCGAAGCAAGATCAGCTGCCGAAAACATTGTTCCTACTACAACTGGTGCATCAAAAGCTGCTGCACTTACCGTGCCAGCACTTCAGGGCAAATTTAACGGTCTTTCTGTGCGCGTACCTACTCCAGTAGTTTCGCTTTCTGATATTACTGCTGTAATCAAAAAAGACACCACTGTAGAAGAAATCAATGAGGTCTTCAAAAAGGCTGCTAAAAGCAAAGAGCTTAAAGGCATTCTTGATGTCTCAGAAGAAGAACTAGTTTCTAAAGATTTTGTAGGGAATCCACATTCCTGTATTGTAGATTTACCACTTACCGACGTGGTCTGTGGTAATATGATTAAAGTTGTAGCCTGGTATGACAACGAATGGGGTTATTCTAACCGTTTGGTAGAACTTGCTGTAGATTTTGGAAAGGGAAGATAGATGCAAATTTTCGTAGGCGCAGATTACCGAGGGCTTGAGAGAAAAAATCAATTGATTCCGTTTTTGATTGAACGGGGCCATCAAGTTGAGGATCTTGGCGAATACGAATATATCGAGGGCAGTGATTTTAATGACCCGGCTATCAAAGTTGCCAAGGCCGTTCGTGAAAACCCTGGCAGTTTTGGCATTTTGATTTGTGATTCAGCACACGGAGTAACGATGCAGGCTAATAGATTCAAAGGGATTCGGGCAGCTAACTGCGCATTTTCTGAGTCTGCTAAGCTCGCAAGAGAACACGATGATGCCAATGTACTTACAATGTCAGCACATTTTGTAGATGAAAATTTGATGAAAGAAATTGTTTCGACATTTCTTGATACAAAGTTTGAAAGTTTGGAACGCCGAGTAAGGCGCATAAATCGTCTAGACGAAAGGGAGGACTATGATTAGAACCGTTACGGTGGTGCCAGCGGTACTAGCAGAAAACAAACTCGAATACAGAAAGCAAATTGAGCGCATCAATAATTTTGCCAGACGTGTTCATATCGATATTTCTGATGGGGCATTTGCTCCAGCCACTACAGTTGATATTTCTAACGTATGGTGGCCAAAAGAATGGAAAGCCGATATGCATTTGATGGCAAAAAGACCATCCGAAAATCTAGATATTATTCTAAAACTCAAACCTTCACTTTGTATTTTGCACGCTGAAGCCGAAGAAGATCTTTTGCCAGTTTTTGCCACTTTAAAGCAAGCCGAGATTAGAACTGGCGTGGCAATTTTGCCATCTACTTATCCAGGATTGGTTAAACAATATATTGATGCAGTAGATCACGTGCTTATCTTTGCTGGTCAACTTGGTGTACAAGGAAGTCCAGCCGATATGATGCAAATGGAAAAAATCCCTATCGTGAGAAGTATGAGGCCAGAACTAGAAATTGGTTGGGATGGTGGTGCAAACATCGCTACTATGCGTGCGCTCGCCCACGCCGATCTTGATGTGATTAACGTTGGCTCAGCACTTTCTAAAGTAGAAAATCCAGCTGAAGTTTATCACGAGTTAGTATCAGAAATTGATAAAAACGGGGTCTTGATTTAATGGCTCGGATTTTATCGTTAGGCTCAGCGCTTCAGGATATTTATTTGATCGACCACGATGATCTCGAGCCAACAGCAATCGGTGAGGAATCAATTTTTGGCAAGATTTTGGTTGGATCAAAAGTAGATATTGATAAGCTAAGCTACGAAGTTGGTGGTGGTGGCGTTAATTCGGCTATCTCCTTTGCTAGGCACGGACACGAAGCTACTTTGATGGCTAATATTGCTGAGGATGCAGCCGGTGAGGCAATTTTGAGAGTGCTTGATAAAGAAGGTGTAGATACGAGTTTTATTAATTACACCACATCAAAAGCTACCGGAAGTTCAGTAATTTTGTTGGATTCCAAAAAAGGTGAAAGAACTATTTTGACTTATCGTGGCGCTAGCACTAAATTTGATGATTTTAAAGCTTCTGATCTAGACTCAATTCAACCAGATTATATCTATATCACTACGATGCGTGGCGATATTAAAACTTTGTCTAAGTTTCTAGAAAAAGCACACGAAATTAACGCTAAAGTAATGTTTAACCCGGGCGTTAAAGAGTTAGAAAATTCAAATGAAATTTTGAAACTTTTGAAATATGTAAATATTCTGCTTGTTAACAAACAAGAAGCTATGGAGTTAGTGCCAGGCAAAACTTTAGAAGAATTGTTATATCATTTAAGAAATTATTCAGAAACTGTTATCATCACAGACGGGCCAATGGGTGGTATCGCTACAAATGGAGAAGAAATTTATAGATTTGGTATTTATGAGGATGTAAAAATGAAAGACGCAACTGGTGCTGGCGATGCATTTGGTTCTGGATTTTTGGCTGCTATCGCTTCAAACAAATCTTTCCGTCGCTCCTTGGTGTTTGCTTCGGCTAACTCCACTTCTGTGGTTACTAAAATCGGTGCAAATAAAGGCATCTTAAATGGCGCAGAAGATTTACATCCAATGCCAATCCAAAAATTATAGTATAATATACTATATATAATATATATATGGAGATAATATGCTGCCAACCGAAGAAGATCTAATCAAAAAAATGTCAATCGAAGATTTGGAGAGAATTAACGCTTACTCCAAAGATTTAGCTGCTGGCTTAAAGCTAGTAAGAACCTTTCCACAGGGTGTAACGATTTTTGGTTCTGCTAGATTGCCACAAGATAATAAGTATTGCGAAATGGCTAGAAACCTTGGCGCAGAACTTGCCAAAAATGGACACGCTGTAATTACTGGTGGTGGTCCTGGTATTATGGAAGCTGCTTCACAAGGTTGCTATGAAATTGGTGGTCGTTCAGTTGGTTTTAATATCACACTCTCCCACGAACAATTTCCAAATCCATACCTTTCTGAAACTTATACATTTGAATATTTCTTTGCTCGTAAAGTATCTCTCGCTATGGCAGCCAAAGTTTTTGTGTTCTTCCCAGGTGGTTTTGGCACTATGGATGAGCTTTCCGAAATTTTGTGTCTTATGCAAGAAAATAAGATGCCAAAAATGCCAGTATTCTTAATTGGCGCTGATTATTGGGCTGCTTTTGATTCGGTAATTTCTAAAATGATTGAACTAGGTTTGGTAAAGGAAGAAGACGCTAGAATCTTTAAGATTACCGACAATATCCAAGACGTAGTAGACGCTGCTAACAAAATTGGCCATCCAAAAATTTCCGAGAACTTCTACGATGGTTTTAAAGAAGCTCGCGCTATCGCTGAAATGGGTGAGCGAGAACAAGCTTAGGATTCTGTTCCGAAATACGAATAAGTTCGTTGTATTTAGCAATGCGATCGGTGCGCGAAAGGGAACCGGTTTTGATTTGGTCAGTGCCAAGGCCCACGGCGAGATGCGCGATAGTGACATCTTCGGTCTCGCCAGAACGGTGCGACATGATAGTTTTGTAACCAGCGTCTTTGGCCATTTTGACGGCCTTGATGGTTTCCGTGAGGGTGCCGATTTGGTTTGGCTTAATTAAAATAGCGTTTGCAACTTTTTCTTCGATACCACGTTTTAACAACTTAGTATTAGTAACGAAAAGATCATCGCCCACAAGCTGAGTTTTCTTAAGACGTTTAGTCAAAATGGCCCAGTTTGCCCAATCGTTTTCTGCTAAACCATCTTCGATTGAGACTACAGAATAATTATCAACAAGGTATTCATACCAGTTTGTCATATCGTCGGCAGTTTTCCAGTCGCCGTTGGTCTTTAGCTCATAATGACCGTTTTCGTATGGGAAATTGCCTGGCTCGTCGGTATAAAATTCGCTAGCAGCAATATCCATAGCAATTAAAATGTCTTTACCAAATTTGTAGCCTGCTTTTTCTACGGCTTCTCTAATACAATCTAGAGGCTCGTTATCGCCTTCGCGTACTCTAGGGGCAAAACCACCTTCATCACCGACGGTAGTAGGATAGCCACGTTCTTTTAAAACATCTTTCAAAGTATGAAAAACCTCTGCGCCCATACGCACGGCTTCGTTAATAGTGCCAGCCGTATTTGGAATAATCATATATTCCTGAAAATCAGTAGACCAAGAAGCGTGCTCACCACCATTCATTACATTCATCATTGGCATCGGGATAGACATTTGTCTTGTAGTGCTGGCAAGTTTTGCTACGTGTTGATAGAATGGAATCTTTAAAGCATCGGCATTGGCTTTGGCTGTTGCAAGGGAAACAGCAAGAATAGCGTTGGCGCCAAGGCTGGATTTATTCTCGGTGCCGTCTAGTTCTAACATCATAGTATCTACTTGTTTTTGATCAGAAGAATTATCGAGCAATACATCTTTAATTTTATTATTTACATTCCAAACGGCTTTTTCTACACCTTTACCTTTGAATCTTTTTTCATCACCATCTCTAAGTTCTAGGGCTTCACCAGAACCAGTAGAGGCACCAGAAGGCACAGCTGCACGGCCAAAACCACCGTTTTTTAAATAAACCTCGGCTTCTACCGTAGGGTTGCCACGCGAATCCAAAATTTGTCTAGCTTTAATGTCAGAAATTACAAATTTATCCATAAGCATATTATACCAAAATTATAATTCTTATGCTATAATGATACTAATAATAATTAATGGAGGTTTTTTAAATGAACGATAACCCTGAAGGGACGCCGAATCCATTGAATCCGGCGATGGGCACAGGGCTAGACTTTGTGGAGACGGAGCAGACATCAGAAATAATGGCTGAGCCGGAAGCACCAGTAGTGCCAGAGGTACCTGAAGTACCTGAGACACCAGTAGTGCCAGAAACTCCCGAGGTACCTGAGGTGCCTGAAGCACCAGAAGTGCCAGAATCAACTGCATTCAAGGTAGGGCCAGCTTCATTCACAGAAGCAGCTCAAACACCAATTGATCCAGTAATGAAGCCAGTCTCACATAGCAATTTTGACACTTTTGGTATGGACGATGCTGCGAACGAAATACCAGTAGAAGAAATAAAAGAAGAAGTGAAAGAAGAAACTTTCACGAGGGTAGAAACTCCAGCACAAAATATCCCAGTGACAACTGCACCAGTTTCTGAAGCCCCAGATTTTGTGGCTAAAGATTCTATTGTAGAGCCAGCTAAAGGCGCCAACAAGAAGAAAATCTTAATCATCGGTACAATTGTGCTTTTGATGATTGCTATCATTTGTGGCGCAGCTGCAGTCGCCATTATGATGATGAATAATAACACCGGCGATCGCGTAAACAAAGCTATCGAAAAATTAATTAATGGCCAAATGCCAAGCATCGTTTCTGTACAAGGAAATCTCAACTCATTTTCTAACGCAGACGATTCTGACATCAGCTCATTTAATATTGATTTTAACGGCTCGTTCGATACTGCTTACAGTACCAACAGTGTTTCGGCAAAAATCAACGCAGAGCTCGCCAGTGGCGATAAAGTATCTATTGGCGTAGATGAATTAGAGAACAAAGACGGCGAAGTCTTCTTTAAGATTCGTGGTCTCGATACTATATTTGCTGGACAAAATGGCCTGGCTGAAGTAGTTGATGATGAATGGATTTTGGTAACCGGCGACTTCACCACTAATATGGAAGGTGTGGGGATATTCGACAATTCTTCCACCTGCCTTATCAATGCGCTTGGTACTTTACCAAAATACAGTAAAGATATCATCAAAAAATATGAATCAAATCAGTTCATTAACTACTCCACAGATAAATTAGAAATCTCCAAAAAGAAAAATCCACTTTATAAACTTGCTATCGATTCAGATAAACTCACAGCATTTATTAATAGCCTATCCAACAATGGATTCGTCAACGAATTAAATGCTTGCGCTGGCAACACGGCTTCAAACACCAATGTTGCAGCTAGTGCAGTTGAAGAAATCTTTGCAGATTTCCCAACCATCTATGTTGAAATCGACGACAACTACAATTTCACTCGTGTATACTTCAAAGTAACTACTGGCGACAAAGCCAATTCTGCAACCACCACAGCAGATCTCGCGCTTAGTTACCCAGCAAAACTTGAAGTAGCTGCGCCAGATGAATACATCGATATGTCCACTTTGGTAAATAGATTATTAACTGGTACGCTCTCTGGCGAAGCCCAGTAACTCATTGACATTTACTAAAAAGTGTGATATAATAGTAGTATGAATGTTGAATTAAAACAAAAACTAAGTAAACTCCCGGACTCGCCGGGGGTTTATTTTCATAAAAACAAAGATGGGGAAGTAATCTATGTAGGTAAAGCTGCTGTTTTAAAAAATCGCGTAAGGCAGTATTTTCAAAATTCCAAAAAAGACCCAAAAACCGAAGCATTAGTTTCTGAAATTTTTGATACCGACTGGATAAAAGTAGATACCGAAATGGATGCGCTATTTTTGGAGTCCGAAATGATCAAAAGATATAAGCCAAAATGGAATATCTTGCTTCGTGATGATAAGACAGTGACTTATATTAAGATCACTATGAACGAGGAAGTGCCCTATCTTTCTTTTACTAGGACACCGGTGGATGATAAAGCTACTTACGTGGGGCCGTTTTATGGCAAGTTGGCTGTAGAAAAGGCTGTGCGAGTGCTGAGACGAATTTTCCCGTATTATACCAAGCCATACACCGGCAAAAAGACTTTAAATACGGATCTTGGACTTACTCCGGGTATTGAGACCGAAAAATCCACGCCAGCCGAATACAAAAAGACTTTAAAGAAATTAATCCGTTATCTTGAGGGAGATAGGGAAAAGCTCTTAAAAGATCTAGAAAAAGAAATGAAGAAAGCCTCTTCCTGTGGCAATTTTGAAGAAGCAGCTAAAGCTCGCGATCAACTAATGGGCCTTTCTGAGCTCAAAAAGAAGATCGTCTTTTCTTCGGAAGAATTTTTGGATATTTCTTCGGACCAGGCACTTTCCGATCTGCAAAAAATGTTAGATCTAAAAGAGCCACCTAGGAGAATTGAGGGCTATGATATTTCGCACCAATCTGGTACTAACGCTGTTGGTAGTATGGTGGTATTTATTAATGGCGCATCGGCGCGCGATAAATACAGAAAATTCAAAATTAGAAGCAGTGGTTCGGACGATCTAAAAAGTATGGTAGAAGTAATTTCTAGACGCTTAAAACACAAAGAATGGGACTTACCAGATTTGATTGTTCTAGACGGTGGTATTACTCAGGTAAATGCAATTTTGCCTTTGGTGGAACCACTTGGGATTCCGGTGATCGGACGTGACAAGTCCGGCGATCACTCTAAATCTGCAGAAGTAAAAATTATCTTTAATAATAAATTAATTAAATTAGATAAATCTTCTCATGTAGCAAGACTGATCGCAAGAATCGACGAAGAGTCACATCGGTTTGCAATTACTTATCATACTTTGCTAAAACGGAAATCTATGCTAAAATAACTTGTATAGGAGTTATTTATGCAATTAGGAAGTTTTCTACAAGGTACAACTTTGGTTTCTGCAATTCTAACAGTTCTTTTGATTCTTTTGCAGCAACGTGGCGCTTCGCTCGGTGCTGGTTTTGGTAGCTCTGGGGAATTATACACTACTAGACGTGGTCTAGAAAAATCCCTTTTTGTAGCAACTTTGGTTTTTGCAATTATCTTTGTATTATCAATTTTGGGACTTCTACTAATTCCAACGGAGTAAAATGGCAGATTTTCTAAAAAAGCGTGGGCAAAAAATTGTAAGAAAGTTTTCCAAGGCTTCTATTAAGGCTAGTGAAGAAAGCAAGGAACACATTAAAGAGAATTTTTTGAAACGTCTTTCACACGTTAAAAAAATTCGTTTGCTAGTATTGGAATGGGTGCTTCTTGTTATCGCATTAATCCTTTTGGCTGTTTCGCAATCCTTTTGGTTTGGTGAATCTTACGCCACAGATGCTTACGTAGACGGTGGTAGCTATGTTGAGGCCACAGTAGGTAGAGTGAACTCTATGAACCCACTTTTTGCAACTACTACTTCCGAAAAAGTTTTAAGCAAACTGATGTTCGCTACGCTTACTTATAACGATTTTTCTGGGCATCCTGGGCCAGGGCTAGCTTCTAGTGTTATTCATTCTGACGATGGCAAAGTTTGGAAGATTAAGCTTCGCGAGGGGTTAGTATGGTCTGATGGTGAACCAATTACTAATGAAGACGTAATGTTTACAATTGCCCTAATCCAAAACCCAGCAGTTAGCACTATTTATACAGCAAATCTAGAAAACGTAAAAGTTTCTGAAGATGAGGGAGGCTATATTGTATTTAATTTGCCATCTTCATATGCAGATTTTGTTTCGGCTCTAAATATCCCAGTCGTGCCAAAACATATCCTAGAAAATGTTCCACTCAAAACTTTGGTGGAAGCAGATTTTTCTAAATCACCAGTTACAAGTGGACCATTTACATTTAACGCTGCACAAGACACCAACACTAGCGATGATGAAAAAACTATTTATCTAAATGCTAATCCGGATTATTATCTTGGCAAACCAATGATTAATAGCTTTTCTGTACACGTTTATAATGATAAAGACGCAATCGTGAGTGCTCTTAATGCTGGTTCCGTCACTGCTACTGCAGAACTCAGTGGTGAGGATGCAGAAAGAGTAACAGCAGGGAAATACTTTAAGAGATTCTCTGGGATCGATGCTGGTGCTTTCGCCTTTTTGAACAATTCTAGAGAACCATTTAACAATGCTGATTTTAGAAGAGCAATTAGACAAGGTTTGAATCTTGCCGAAATTCGCTCGGCAGCTCCAAACACTACAGCACTTAATTTTCCAATTTTGAAATCGCAAATTGAGCTAGAAGATTATCCATCTATCCCAACAGGGAACTTAGAAGAAGCAAAAGCTAGAATCGCTGAAATTCTAGGTGGTAATACTGGTACGATTGAGATCGCTACGGTAGATAATGGTTATCTTCCTATGGTGGCAGAAAAATTAGCTAACAACCTTCGTGAACTTGGTCTTGAAGCAAGAGTAATTCCATACGCCGAGAGCCAAGAGTTTGTGGCTAACGTAATTTCAAAAAGAAATTATGACATTTTGGTTTACGAAATTGAATTAGGCGCCGATCCAGATCCTTTGCCATATTACCATTCTTCGCAGGCCAAAGCTTCTGGGCTTAACCTTTCTAATTATAGAAATGCACTCGTTGACGATCTTTTGGTGGGAGCTAGAAGCGCTATGTCTGATACTTTGAGAGCTAAAAAATACGAGAAGTTCCTAGAGTATTGGGCTACCGATGTACCAGCAATTGGGCTTTATCAAGCCAATATGACCTATATATATAATAAGAACGTACAAACTTATAGCGAAGACAATGTTTTGGTTACTGCGTTAGATAGATTCTTAGACGTAGAAAACTGGGCCGTAGTTAAAGGCACAAAAAATCAGACCCCGTAGGTCTGCTGGATGACGTGGTGCGCGCGACTGGACTTGAACCAGCACAGCCGTGAATGTGGCCACTACCACCTCAAGGTAGCGTGTCTACCAATTCCACCACGCGCGCATATAATAATTATATCACACTTTTTGAAAATGTGTGTTATAATAGAATAAAACAAGGAGGTAGATGAGGAGTATAATTCAAAAAATTTCAGTTGCCATTTTGGCTGTACTTATGTGTGCGACTTTTGTCACCACAAACAACGTATTTTCTGAAGAGGGTGAGAATTCAGGACAACAAACAATTGGGACTAGCATCAGCATTAGCCCTGTAAGCAAGATTTTGCAGCTTTCTGCAAATTCTGTATATGAAGACACCTTTACGGTAAGCAACAATGGTAGCTCTGATATGAAGTTTGAAACTTACGCAGCACCATATGCTTATACCTATTCAGAAGCAGATGATACTTACCAACTTGGTTTTAGCAAAGAAAACGCTTACACCCAAATTACTCGTTGGGTTACCTTTAAACAGTCTGATGGTAATTATGTACCAAAGGCCACTTTCGTAGCAGCCCCAGGTACTAGCGTAGAAGTAGCTTACAGAATTTCTACACCAGACAGCGTTCCAGCCGGTGGTCAATACGCCGTACTCTTTGCTCATACTTTGACTGCAGATACCAATGCTAGTGGCATTAAGACAGAAGCAAGCCCAGGCTTAGTGGTCTATGGTCGCGCTGAAGGCGATACCAAAGCTTCTTCCGAAATTAGAGATGCAAAAATTAACACCAATATGATAGTAGAGAATCAAGACAAATCTATCATCAACGCATCTGCAAAGGTTAAAAACACTGGTAACGTAGACTTTATGGCCTCTGGTAGACTAAAAGTAACCGGTATCTTTGGCCAGGTATACTACGAAACCCAAGGTATTTCAGCAAAATCCCGTGTATCAATCATTCCAGAATCAGAGCTTGCTGTGACTGATAGCTGGGACGAAACACCATTCTTTGGCCTATTTAACGTAGAATGGACAGTCACTGGCAGTGGTGGCGCAACAGAGACAGTTACTAGATTTGTAGCAATTATTCCACCAGTAATTCTAATCACAACCATTTTGCTATTGACAATCGCAATTGTATGGATTATAATTGTGCTTAGGAAGCGCAAAGAGCGTCGGTCCAAATTTATGGTTTAGGCCGTCACCCTAGTGGAGTAGGGTCTTTGCAAAACCAAAACAAAAATATCAAATAAACAAGGAAAGTAGAGTGTATGAATAAAACACACAAAAGAATACTCGGCTTTGCTGGGCTGGGTTTGGTAGCAGCTATCACTACTGTAGCTGCAGGTATACCGACCCCTGCTGCAAACGCTGTATCTTCATTCACTGATATTATTCAGGTGAAGATAGAAAACGAAGAATCAACATTTGAGCTTACATCCGAAGCTCCAAGCGTAATTACTGCGCCAAGCTATGAATTTAGAGCAGGATGGGAGAATGTTGGTCAAATCGAAATTACATTAGTAAACAAGGACGACGAAGGGAACATAATTTTTGGGCCGGTGACGATTTGGAATGGTGATGGACAATGGTTGCCTGGAGATAGAACATTTGATTTGAATTTGGAAGATTATGGTGGATACGGCAACTTTACAATTACGGGCGTTGGTGAAGGATTCGGGAGTGTGCCAATCGAACGTATTTTGACAGTAAGATATGAAGCACCGGTGGAAGACGTCGATGTAGATGAAAATGGTGATGGGTATGCAACGGTAGACGACGTCACAGCAGAAGTAAAAGAAATTAAGACTGAAATTTATGATGAGGATGGGAATTTAGTAAGGACAATAATCACTGGTACAGATCCAGATGGCAAGACAGATGTATATGACAAGGATGGACATTTAATAATTTCTATACCTGGTGGTTATGATCCAACGGATGGTAAAGTATTAATCTATATGGGTGGTTTGCCTGCCGGAACATATACCGGTGAAATTACCTACTGGGATGATCAAGGTGATCAGGTTGGACGCCCTAAGTATATCAAAATTAAATGGGGTGGCGATAAGGAACCTATCGTACCAGACACTGGTGGATTGTTTAAGGGACTAAATATATCGAGAGAAGATTATTTGATTACGGGTGCAGTGGTATTTATGATTATTGGCGTGGTAGCATTTGGTGTAGTAAAGAGAAATAGATCTAACAAGAAATAACGAAAAATCCCAGGTAGGTTAGTGTGTTGCCTACCTGGGTTACACAGGAGAAAAAAACGAATCGGTATTATTTTAACTGCGAGAATGCCGATTCGCTTTTTTGATTATTTTTCGATTGCTTCTTCTTTTTTGGCTTTTTTGTCTGCTTCTTTAGCGGCTTTCTTAGCTTTATTGCCAAGAGATTCGCGAAGTTTAGCAGCACGCTCTGCACGAGCCTTGAATCTATCTACGCGACCCTCGGTATCGATAATCTTCTCTTCACCAGTAAAGAATGGGTGAGATGCTGAAGAAATCTGAATTTTTACCAAAGGATATTCGTTACCATCTTCCCATTTGATGGTCTCTTCGCTTTTTGCAGTAGATTTAGTCAAAAATGAAAAACCTGCAGCTTCGTCTGAAAAGACGACAGCACGATAATCTTTAGGATGTAATTCTTTTTTACTCATAACTGCCATTAATTATATCAGAGATTCTAAAAAAAGTAAAGAGGCAAACCCGAAGGTTTGCCTCGTAAACTTACAGGATGGTGTTGATGTCTTCAACAATCTCGTCGATAAAGCCTTGTTTTAAGGCGTCTTTCGGAAGCATATAGTACTCAACACGCGCCAAGCCATCATATTCTACGTCTGTCATACTGCTATGCTTTAAAACGTGAGCTTTGATGACCTCACTCGAAAAGCGATCGTCGAATTTCATCTTGTCTTGCGCTTTATTGCCACTGTCCCAGGCAAAGTTGGTACCATCGTGCATCAAGAATGTCATATTGGGCAGGGAAAAACGCCTGTGCCCACTGATTCCAATCAGGAATGCCATAGACGCCCACATACCGATATTGATTGTCCAGATCGGTGTTTTGGAAATTTCAATCGTACTGACCAGAGCGAACCCCTCGTTAATCTCACCACCAGGTGAATTAATATAAAGCCTAATAGGTTTACGATCCTCTAAAGGAATTCCGTGTTCTTCGTCGTAACGATTGATCTCCATAATATCTCCCACCATCTGCATAATTGGAGATCTACAAAATTCATCACATTCACAATCAGCACTTTTAATTTCTGAAGTAAGATAAATCCTCCTGTCCATTAAGATTTTGTACTGTTCCCAGTCGCCCATACCCAGTTGGATTTGGGGTTTTGCCTTTTCGTCAATACTGCCAAAAAACATCTCGTCACCTCCTTTTTAAAAAGCACTCACCCTGGTTTTTTGATTTTATCATAAAAAGTTGATTTTTTCAAGATTCTGTGCTATAATAGAAGTATATATTAATTTAATGAAACAGTATCTGGGAGATTTCCTGAAAGCGAGGTTCCAGATACGAAGAGAAAGGAAATCATATTATGGCAGTAGCTGTTGATATGAAAGCACTTCTAGAAAGTGGTGCTCATTTTGGGCACAAAACTAGTAGGTGGCATCCGAAGATGGCACCATACATCCACTCTAAAAAACAGGGTGCACACATTATTAATCTCGAAAAAACTGTAGAAGCTCTTGAAAAAGCTCTTCCAGCTATCACCGAGATTGCCAAGAATGACAAGAAAATCTTGTTTGTTGGCACCAAAAAGCAAATGAAAGAAATCGTAAAGGCTACAGCTGAATCTGTAGAAATGCCTTACGTAACTGTACGTTGGGTTGGTGGTACTCTTACTAACGTAGAGACCGTAAATCGCCAAATTAGAAAGCTCAAAGATCTTGAGAAGAAAATGGCTTCTGGTGAACTCGAAAATCGCTATTCTAAACTCGAAGTTCAAAGATTCCAAGAAGAAATTGATCTTCTTAACGAACGCTATGGTGGCATCAAGAATATGAGCGAACAACCAGCTGCAATCGTCGTAGTAGACGCTAACGAAGATGGCAATGCTATCAAAGAAGCTAAGAATCTTGGTATCCCAGTATTTGCAATCGTAGACACTAACGTTGATCCAACTGGAATTGACTATGTAATCCCAGCTAACGACGACGCTATCAAGAGCACTCAGCTCATTTTGGATTATATAACTGCAGCGATCAAAGAAGGTCGTAAATAATTTAAAGCTATTAAGGAGGCGCAAATGGCTGAAATATCAATCGAACAAATCAAAAAACTCAAAGAACTTTCTGGCGCTGGTCTTACCGACGCTAAAAAAGCTCTAGTTGAAGCTAATGGTGATTTTGACAAAGCTCTTGAAGCTATGAGAAAGAAAGGTCTTACCAAAGCAGAGAAGAGAGGCGATCGCGAAACTCGTGAGGGTCTCGTTGAAGCTTACATCCACGATGGTCGTCTTGGCGCAATCGTAGAAGTAAACTGTGAGACTTCTTTCGTAGCAAAGACTGAGGAATTTAAGACTTTGGCTCACCAAATTGCAATGCAAATTGCATCTATGGCTCCACTTTATGTATCTGAGGAAGATATCCCAGAAGCAGATAAGAAAGCTAAGATTAAAGAACTCGAAGAAAACTTCAAAGGCCCAGAAAATATGAAGGAAAAAATCCTCGAAGGCCAGGTAAAGAAAGCTTTCTCCGACAAAGTTCTTATGAACCAACCTTACATCTTAGATGATTCTAAGACTGTAGAGCAATTCATCAAAGAAGCTATTGCAAAGACTGGTGAAAATATCACCGTACGTCAATTCAAGAGAATTGAACTTGGCGTTACCGAGTAGGAAAATAAAATAGGCCTTTCTCGGGCCGCGTCAAAAACCCCTGTCGCCACAGGGGTTTTTGCGCTCGTTCTCGCGCTGCCGCGCTCCGAAGGCCCTTCGAAAGGCTATTTTATTTTCCAAAGCGTCTATTACGAGAGTCGAATTCGGCTAGGATGTTTGTGATGTCGTCCCCGTCCATCTCAGGGAAGTATTTCTTCATAAATAAGAACTCGGCATAAGAGGAACGCCAGAGCATAAAGCCACTAATTCTTTCTTCACCGGAAGTTCTGACTACCATATCAATATTTGGTACTTCTGGATGATAAAGATGCCCTCTAATAGATTCTGGGGTAATTTTTTCGCCATTTTTGACTGCCATATTAGCAGCGTCGGCAATTTCTTGCTCGCCACCATAGTTGAAGCAGAAGCATACAGTAATACCCGTACAGCCTTTAGTAATATCTTCGGCTTTTTCTAGAGCAGAAGCTAGTTTTGGCCCAACGTGCTCTTTGGAACCCAAAATTAACATTCTAGCATTCTGGGTAGCTAATTTTTCGGCGTATTTAAGAATGCGCGTTTCGGCTAGCTTCATAATGTAACTAACTTCGTCTGCACTTCGGCCCCAGTTTTCAGTACTAAATACATAGAAAGTGATGTATTTGATCTCGGTTTTTGAGGCAGCTGCTACTAGCTCTTCGATTGTGTCTAGGCCTTTTTTGTGACCCTCGATGGTAGGGAGGCCCTTAGACTTAGCCCAACGACGATTACCATCTGCAATAATTCCTAGGTGTTTTAATGTCATATTTTCATAATCTCATCTGATTTGTTTTTGAATTCGGCGTCAATTTTGTCGGAAAATTCTTTGGTGAGATCTTCGATATCTTTTTCGGCACGCTTTTTGACATCTTCACTCATTTCTGATGCGATTTTAACAGCTTTTCTAGCATCTTCACGAATGTTTCTAAGAGCCACCTTGGCATTTTCTACCTTTGCAGAGGCATTTTTAACGATCTCTTTGCGACGTTCTTCGGTGAGTGGTGGAATCGGCACCCTAATTACACGGCCATCATCGGCAGGGTTAAGGCCGAGGGATTGATCTGCGCGAATAGCAGATTCAATTGCTGCAATGTTGGCTGGATCAAATGGGGTGACTACAAGGAGTGTAGCGTCGGCAGCAGTAATGTTGGCGGCTTGGTTTAGTGGCATAAATTGGCCATAAACTTCTACCTTAACGCCAGAAAGCATATCTGGGTGAGCCCGACCAGTGCGAACTTTTTTCATTTCATCTTTAAATCGCTCAATAATGTCTTCCATTTTTTTGCGATCTTCTTTAGTGTCAAACATACAAACTCCTTGTTTTATTAATCCTATTATACCATAGAATGTGTGATATAATAGGGTTATGGATATATTTGTTGGAGTTATTGTCGGCTTACTTGTTTTGATGGCGTTAGTCGTAGCACACGAGTTTGGTCATTTTATTGCAGCCAGAAGAAATGGCGTTAATGTTCTAGAATTTGGGATTGGTTTTCCACCTAGAGCAATTGCCTGGGTCAAAGATCCTAAAACCGGCAAATGGCGCAAATTAAAGCGCTCTGAGTGGGATAAAACTGGCATCACTAAGGCTGTTGGCTCAGATAAGTCGGAAAAATCGCAGGCGCCTGGATTGATCTTTAGTCTTAACTGGTTGCCAATTGGTGGGTTCTGCCAGATGGATGGAGAATCAGCTGAAGATAGTCGCAAAGGTACTTTTGGTAATGCTAGTTTTTGGAAAAAAACCAAAATTTTGTTTGCCGGCGTAGCAATGAACTGGCTGGTAGCCTTTATAATTTTTACTGTTTTGGCCTGGGCAGGGATGCCGAATTTTCTCGATGGCCAATTTACGATCGAGGCCGATACTAGAGTAGATAGAACTCCTGTAGAAATTAAAGAAGTTTTCGAAAATTCTCCGGCTAGCGAAGCTGGGCTTAAGGCTGGCGACCTCATCTTAAAGGTTGATGATAAAGAAGTAGGTTCAGGAAGCGAGATTATTGATATTAACAAAGAAAAGGCCGGTGAATTAGTGCAATACAAGATACATCGCAAAGGAGAAGAAGGCTGCAATTGTGACCGAGATATAGAGCTTGGTGTGCATTTGAATCCTGAAAATTCCGAATATATTTTAGGCGTCAAGATGGAATCTTCGCAATCTCTTTCTTATTCGACTTGGAGTGCACCAATTGTGGGAGCAGGACTCACTTTGCAGTTGACTGGCGAAACCTTTAAGGGGCTTGGGCAGCTAGTTTGGAATTTAATTTCTGGGATAGGTCAGCAACTTAGTTTTGATGGCGCTGTGAGAGAAAGTGGTAGGGAAGCTATCCAAACAGTAGGCGATTCTGTAACTGGCCCGGTAGGAATTATCGGGGTTCTCTTCCCATCATTTACGGCCTCCGGAGCTTCTAATTTAGCATTCCTGGCTGCCGTGATCTCGGTATCACTAGCCTGTATGAACGTACTCCCAGTCCCAGCACTTGATGGTGGTAGATGGCTTCTAATTTTAATTTACAAACTACGCCATAAACGCCTCACTAAAGATATAGAAGAAAAAATTGTAGCTAGAGCCTTTATTATTCTCTTAGCTCTAATCGTAATTGTAACAATCTTGGATATTACGAGGTTCTTTAGATGAAATTCTTAAAAGTAGTGGGCGTTTCGGCATTTGTATTCGCAGTAGTAGTAGGCGTAGAATTTTTGATTAGCTTACCTATGGCTCTATGGATGCCAAAAGACATTTTGGAATCGCCAATCACTAATACGATTTATACAATAATTTCATATATTTTAGCGATAATTTTTATTATTTATTTGCCACCAAAAATTTTTAAGAAAAAAATTAGCCCTTCGTCTCGCGAGAGCTTGGGGCTTTCTGGTCTTCCAACCTGGACTGATATCGGCTTGGCGCCAGTAGGTTATGTAGTTAGTATATTGATTGCGATGGGGCTTACAGCGCTATTTAATTTGATACCGTGGTTTGACGCCAACCAAGCACAAGAACTAGGATACAGCATTTATATGACAGGGGTGGAACGGGGAATAGCATTTGTAATGTTAGCAGTAGTAGCACCAATCGCCGAAGAAATTGTTTTTAGAGGATTTTTGTATGGAAAACTTCGCGTAATGATCCCCAAATGGTTGGCAATCCTGATCACTTCGTTTTTGTTTGGACTCGTGCATTTGCAATGGAATGTAGGAATTACTGTTTTCGCAATGTCTATTGTTACCTGTAGCCTGCGTGAAATTACCGGCACAATTTACGCCGGGACGCTAGTGCATATAATCAACAATGGTGTGGCTTTTTATCTGGTTTATGTAGCCGGAATAATGTAAAAGAAAAACCCACGGCGTGAAGCCGTGGGCCTTAGGGGGTTTATCAACTTTGGCTTAGAAGTGTTTCCATTTCTGGACCAATGCGATCGTGTTGGCGAGCACGCTGTTTGGATTAGCTTCCTGAATAGCATATTCGTCTAAGGGGATGGGCGCCCTTGCATAGGCGCAAGAATTCTCCATCAGACTCTCAATGGAAGCTCCGTTTTTAACACACTGATACTCTGCTTTGGGATCCAATTTCAAAATGTCGAGCATACTGAGTTTGGGGTTCCTAAGCCCGAGCTCCTGGCCCTGATACAAACAGATGGCCTGCGCATCGGATCTAAACATAAATTCCAAAATCTCGATAGGATCCAAGCCGGAACGAGAGGTGAATCTCGGTGAATCGTATGATTCTAACTCCAGCATAAACTTGTGGTTTTTGATCTGAGCATTGAGCCTACGCCTTAATCCTTCGAGAGGCGTTTTCGCCTTCGAAGAAACAGCTGTGCGTTTAAGCATTCTGTTAGTGATGAACTCTACGTCGGTTTCTCTGGCATAAAAGTCGCAAACTTTGCCGTATTCAGGGTCAATCAGGTCCATAATCAAGAACGGAGCTTTACCTCCGTAGAGATTAGAGAGCTCATTGATAGCAGTGACGGCTTTTTTGCCGATCAGGATGTTGGGCAGTACGACTTCATCTGTTGGGTCATCGTTTAAAAGCTGGATCTGATCCAGACGAAAACCGTCGATGTTGTGCTTGTAAAGCCAGAAAGCCATAATTTTCTTGAAGCACTCTACGAGGCCTCTATCTATGACTCCCTTTGCATACCACTCCAACGTAGCCTGTTCCGGGTGATTGAGCGCCAGATAATATCCGTTTTCTCCTTGCTGCCACGCAGGAACCTGACCAGATATATTCTGTTTGATAGGATTGCACTTATCAGACCAGATATACCGATGGCTTTCCGTACAAAACCAATTGTGTTCCACCGAAGTGGAATCAATCGGAAGGTCAAGGATCACCTTGAGGCCCATAGCGTGAGCAGATTTAACGAACTCATCAAAGTCGTTCATTGTGCCAAGTTTTGGTTCTACTGTATAATAATCTGATACGTCGTATCCGTGGTTTTTCCACGGACTCTCGAATATCGGACTAAGACACACATAGTCAGCACCGAGCGCCACTATGCGTGGCAGAAACAGAGTCATCATCCGAATGCTCCCCCAGCTAATCGGAAAGAGTTGATAAACCAATGTCTTGTTTGCCATAATACTATACCTCCTCATCAATATTGTTTCGTTGGCAAAAAAAATTAAACTACTAGGTATATTTCTATTATACCACAAATGGCCAAAAAAATCAAGATATGGTACAATTTAAG
This sequence comes from Candidatus Saccharimonadota bacterium, assembly GCA_017510925.1. Taxonomy (GTDB): domain Bacteria; phylum Patescibacteriota; class Saccharimonadia; order Saccharimonadales; family Saccharimonadaceae; genus Nanosyncoccus. Next base: position 37,802 of record JAFWLT010000003.1, read on the forward strand.
GTATGAGACTATCTAAATCATTCGTTAAAACTTTAAGGTCTGCACCAAAAGACGAAATTGCCAAAAATGGCGTACTTCTTTCTCGCGCAGGCTATATTCACAAAGAAATCGCTGGGGTGTATGATTATTTACCTCTAGGTTTAAGAGTAATCGAGAATATTAAGGGAATTATTCGTGAAGAATTGAATGCTTTAGGTTGTGAAGAAGTTTCGATGACGGCTCTCCAAAACCCAGAACCATGGGAAAAAACTGGTAGATTTTCTGATGCCGAGGTAGATATCTGGTTTAAAACAGAGGTAGCTTCTGGCGGCACTCTTGGCCTTGCCCCTACCCACGAGGAACCAATGATTGAAATGCTAAAATCCTATGTATCTTCTTACAAGGATCTACCTCTATACGTATACCAATTCCAGACCAAATTTAGAAATGAGCTTAGAGCTAAATCCGGGATTATGCGTGGCCGTGAATTTCTAATGAAAGATCTCTATTCTTTCCATACCACAGAGGAAGATTTGGATGCATTTTATGCCGAAGCAGAGAAAGCTTACGCTCGGATCTTTGATCGGCTAGGACTAGGTGATTCTACTTACGAGACTTTTGCTTCTGGTGGTATTTTTGCTAAATTTTCACACGAATATCAGACACTACTTGATGTAGGCGAGGATACAATTTACTACAATGCCGATAAATCTTTGGTATTTAACAAAGAGGTATTTAATGATGAGGTTTTGGCTGAATTTGGGGCCAAAAAAGAAGATTTTACAGAGGCTAAGGCTGCCGAAGTTGGCAATATCTTTAAACTTAAATTTAAATACACCGAGCCTCTTGGCCTTAAATACACCGATGATTCCAATGAAACTAAAACCGTATATATGGGATGCTACGGGATTGGCGTGTCTAGAGTAATGGGGGTAATTGCTGAGAAATTTGCCGATGATAAAGGTTTGGTATGGCCGGAAGCCGTAGCCCCATTTAAGTATTATTTGGTGGGGATTGGCTCCGAAGGTGTTCTTAAAGCAGAGGAATTATATAAGGGGCGCGAAAACGAAATTCTATTTGATGATAGAGATGCTAGACCAGGCGAAAAATTTGCTGATGCCGAGCTTCTAGGTATCCCTTACAGAGTAGTAGTATCCGACAAGACTCTAGCAGAGGGCAAAGCAGAGGTGGTAAGTCGCGCTACCGGCGAGACAAAAATGGTTGACCTAAACACACTTTTCGTGTAAAATATACCTTGTAATTTACGTGGAGCAAAAAAATGAATAAAAAAGAAGTCCATTTGACTGCCGAGGGCAAAAAAGATTTAGAGAAAGAGCTTGAAGAGCTAATTGCTAAGCGTCCAGAGATTGCTGAAAAAATCGCGACAGCAAGAGCTTTTGGTGATTTATCTGAAAATGAAGAATATAGCTCTGCTCGCGCCGAGCAAAAAATGACCGAAAACAGAATCCTTGAAATTCAAGACATTCTTAAGAATGCTAAGGTAATTAGGGGTGGCAAAAAGACCACTGTTTCTCTTGGCGCCAACGTAAAATTAGATCTTGGTGGTAGAAAAGTAGAATATACCGTAGTAGGAGCAACAGAGGCAGATCCTACCAAGGGTAAAATTTCCAACGAATCGCCAATTGGTAAAGTAATTATGGGCAAAAAAGAGGGCGAAAGCTTGGAATTTAATGGTAAAAAGGTTAAAATTATAAGTATAAACTAATGTTATTAGAAGATTATAGAAACGAACGGTTAAAAAAGCTATCTGCTCTTAGGGAGCAGGGTATTGAGCCGTATCCATCAAAGTCAAATCGCAATACCTTTATTTCCGATGTAATTAATCATTTTGATGAAAAACAGGGGCAGGAAGTAGTAGTAGCCGGCAGGATCGTAGCAATTCGCTCGTTTGGTAAATTGGTATTTTTGAAACTTCGCGACGTTACTGGCGAAGTACAGATTTTTATGAAAGCTTCGAGTGAGCCTACCCCAGAGGGGCTACTCGGTGCCAAAGAAGTAAAACTTCTTGATACAGGCGATTTTATTGAGGCTCGTGGCCTAGTTGATAAGTCCCAAACAGGGGAGATCTCAGTATTTTCCGATTTTGTGAGACTACTTACTAAGACACTTCGTCCTCTTCCAGAACAATTTACTAATAAGGAAGAAAGATATCGCCGTCGTTATGTGGACATGAATGTCAACCCAGAGGTACGCGAAAGATTAGTACGCCGTTCTAAATTCTGGCAAGCTACCCGTGATTTTATGAACAAACACGGTTTTATAGAGGTGAATATCCCAGTACTCGAGCATACTACCGGTGGCGCAGATGCTACTCCATTTGTTACCCATATGGACGCTCTAGATGAAGATTTTTATCTAAGAATTTCTCACGAATTACCTCTTAAAAGGCTCCTTGGTGGTGGCTTTGAGAAGGTTTATGATATTGGGCCTAGATTTAGAAACGAAGGTATTGACGATGAGCATCTCCCAGAGCATATCGCCTTTGAGGCCTATGCTGCGTACGAGAACTACGAAGATGGTATGAAATTCTACGAAGAGATGATCAAATACGTCTGTAAAGAGACCTGGGGAACTTTGGAATTCCACGTTGGTGGGTTTGATATCAACCTAGACTGTGAATGGCCAAGAGTAAAATATGCCGATCTCCTCTCTGAAAAGTTTGGGGTAGATGTATTTAACCCAGATAGAGAGCATTTGATTAAAGTTTTGCTTGAAAACTGGGATGCTAAAGATCTATCAAAAGAAGACTTTATTAAGAAACTCGAAAATACTACTACACCACATCTAATTGATGACGTATGGAAGCTGATTAGAAAGACCTCACCTGGGCCTTACTGGGTGATCGAAGAGCCACTTTCTTTGTCGCCTCTAGCTAAGAAATCCTCAGAAAATCCTCTTGTAACAGAGAGATTCCACCCCGTAATCGCTGGCACAGAAATGGGCAACGGCTTCTCAGAACTGAACGACCCTCTAGATCAGTTAGCTAGATTTGAAGAGCAACAAGCAGCCAGAGACGCTGGTGACGAAGAAGCTCAGATGCTAGATAGAGATTTTGTGGAAATGCTAGAATATGGTATGCCACCAGCCTGTGGTTGGGGTAACTCAGAGCGTAACTTCTGGCTTCTCGAGGGCGTACCAGGGAGGGAAGCAGTACCATTCCCGACTATGCGTTCCTCAGAAATATGATATAACTATTGACTTTTTATTGCGTTTGTGCTATAATTAAAGCATAAGTACAACCCCTCGGGGTTTACCCGTAGTTTTAGAACGTATGAAGGAGGTCCGAATTATGGCACGAATACTGAATGATTTAGTCCCTGAAAATATTGATGACAAGAAGTACGCAAGATATCTGAAGGAAGCAAGAGAGAAGGTTGATCCTTCCAAAATTTCGGATGACAAAGATGGAACACTGTGGTGGTTCTTCCGTTGCCTCTATGCCGATTGTCGGCATCACGAAATTGGTAATGGATTTATGAACTACGACGAAGAACTGCGACTCGCTGCAGAAGCACAGGCAATCTGTGAAATCCTAACAGCTCGCGAAAAACACTTGGCTCTAGCCATTTAGTCCATTTTATACTCCCCCAACGAAAGGCTCAGGTTAAAACACCTGGGCCTTTTTACTTATTCTAAATTTTGTTGTATAATATTAAGGATATGCCAGAATTTAAATTAGTGTCAAAATTTAAGCCAACAGGGGATCAACCTCAGGCAATTCGTGAGCTCGTAAATGGGCTTAATAGAGGTGAAAAGGCACAAACTTTGCTTGGTGTAACTGGTTCTGGTAAGACTTTTACGATGGCTAATATTATTAACGAGGTGCAAAAACCAACTTTGATTTTGGCCCACAATAAAACTTTGGCTGCGCAACTTTATTCTGAATTTCGGGAATTTTTCCCAGAGAACGAAGTACATTATTTTGTATCTTACTTTGATTATTATCAGCCAGAGGCTTATATTGCTTCTACGGATACTTATATTGAAAAAGACTCGGCAATTAACGATGAAATTGATAGACTTCGCCACGGAGCTACAGAGGCGTTACTGTCTCGCCGAGATGTAATTGTAATTTCTTCCGTATCTTGTATCTATGGTATTGGTTCACCAGAAAATTACTCAGCAATGTCTTTTGAAATTGGCATCGATTCGAATATCTCTCAGGATGAGTTGATCCGTAAGCTAGTTTCTATCCAATACCACAGAAATGACCTCGCGTTTGAAAGAGGCAACTTCAGGGTGATGGGGGACACGATCGACCTTTACCCAGCTAACGGGGAAAAGGCTTACAGATTTGAGTTTGGATTTGACCATCTAGAAAGTATCAAGGTTGTAGATCCTCTTACTTTTGAGGTGAAACAACAGCCAACAAGTGTGCATATTTTCCCAAATACCCATTATGCTACACCTAGAGAAGATTTGGAGCGAGCTCTTAAATCTATTCGTGCTGAGTTTGACGAGAGGTTAGCCTATTTTAATGAACACGAAAAGTTCTTGGAAGCGCAGAGACTTTCGCAGCGCACTAAATATGATCTAGAAATGTTGGAAAGTACCGGTTTTGTAAAAGGGATTGAGAATTATTCTCGGCATCTAGAAAATAGAAAAGCTGGCGAGCCACCACATACCTTGATTGACTTCTTCCCGAAGGATTTCCTCTTAATCGTAGACGAATCTCATATGACTTTGCCACAAGTTAGAGGGATGTATAATGGCGACCACGCTAGAAAATTGAATTTGGTGGATTACGGATTTAGATTGCCTTCTGCGCTAGACAACCGGCCACTAACCTTTGGCGAATTTGATTCTAAGGTTAATCAGGCAATTTATGTTTCGGCTACTCCAGGCGATTATGAGCTAGAAAATTCGCCAAAACCAGTAGAACAGGTAATTCGTCCAACTGGACTTCTCGACCCAGAAGTGGAAGTTAGAAAAACTGATGGACAAATTGATGATCTAATGGAAGAAATTGACAAACGTATCGCGAAGGGGCAAAGAACTTTGATCACGACCCTCACCAAACGAATGGCCGAAGATCTTACGGACCACCTCAAAGAACGTGGCGTAAAAACAGCTTATATACACTCAGATATTGATACTTTGGAACGTGGTGATATTTTGAAGGATCTTAGAGAGGGCGTAGTAGATGTGCTAGTTGGGATTAATCTTCTTCGCGAAGGTTTGGATCTACCGGAAGTGTCTTTAGTTGCAATTCTAGATGCAGATAAAGAAGGGTTTTTGCGCTCTGAATCAGCATTAATTCAGACGATTGGTAGAGCAGCTCGTCACGTGGAAGGTAAAGTAATTATGTATGCCGACTATATCACAGAAAGTATGGAGAAGGCAATTTCTGAAACTAATCGTAGACGTGAAATCCAGCAGAAATATAATGCCAAACACCATATTGTGCCAACGAGCATCAAAAAAGAAATTAGTCTTGGCCTTCGCGCGATTATTCCAGAAAAAGAGAAAGAAGATAAATTAGACATTAAACGGATTCCAAAAGACGAATTACCAGGTCTTATTAAGCAACTTTCATCCGAAATGCAACTTGCTGCAGCTAATTTGGAATTTGAAAAAGCCGCTGCAATTCGCGATGAAATTGAAAAAATTAAAGAAATATGTTATAATTAAATTATGAGGTGCTGATTTTAGCACTTTTTATAATTTTAGTATTTACAAGAAAAAGCATATGCGATATAATAAGGCTATGAGTGGAGTGGGCAATAACGATAAACTAGAATATATTAAAAAGCGCATTCGTGCGTGTGATTATATGTGCGTTGCACAGTTATTCCTTTGCGATGACTTTCTTTTGGATAGACCGCTTGGGTTTGACGATGTAAAACCGAGACTTCTCGGACATTGGGGCACCTGTCACGGTATCAACGTGGCGTATGCAAACCTCAAAGCTTTCTTTGATGGTGATGAGAATTTTTCTTTTGTACTTGGTCCTGGGCACGGTTTTCCTGCTCTTCAGGCTAATTTATTCCTAGACGGCGATCTTGAAAAAGTAGATCCAAATGCGTCTAGAGATTCTAGAGGCCTAGCTTATGTTTGTCGTAATTTCTCTTGGCCAGATGGTTTTCCATCCCACGCTAGCCCTTACACTCCGGGCGTAATCGTGGAAGGTGGCGAACTTGGCTACGCACTTGCTAATGCTTATGGTGTAGCACTTGGTCATCCAGAAAAAACTTTAGCTGTTCTTATTGGCGACGGCGAACTCGAAACTGCCACTGCTCTTGACTCACTCAATCTTCGCGCTCTTACAAATAGTGCCAAGAATGGTAAAGTTATCCCAATCCTTCATCTCAATGGTTATAAAATTTCTGCTCCATCTATCTATGCAAGAAGATCCGAAAGAGAATTAAACGAAATGCTACGTGGTTTTGGTTTCACACCAATTACCATCGATGGCGATGACCCAGAAGCTTTCCAAGCTGCATTGAAGCAAAAGAAAGATTCACCGTTCTATATCCTTAAGACTGAAAAAGGCGCTGGTGGTCCTAATAAACATCACGAAGCACATCAAATCCCACTTAAGAATCCAACTACCGATTCTAACGAGCTACGCGCTCTTGAAGATTGGCTAACAAGCTATCAATTTAACGAACTATTTGACGCAGAGAAAGGATTTACGCTATGATAGAACACGTAGAAAACCCAGGTGTAGAAAATTTCTCGCCAGCTGAAAAGGTGGGGGAACTTCTAGCCGATCAATTCAAGAAAAACCCATATTTCTATTTCTTCTCACCAGACGAAACCACTTCAAACCGTTTTGAAGCTGTGTTTGATGCCGAAAAAAGAGCTTGGGGTGACCTAGCTAAAGAAGCTTGGGATCTTCCTGCTGGTCCAGACGGTAGAATCGTAGAAATGCTTTCTGAAAATGTATTGTTTTCCACAATGACTGGCCACCTTATGAACGGTGAGCAAGCAATGATGGGAAGCTATGAAGCATTTTATCCAATTATTACTTCACAAATTTTGCAACATCTTAAATTCATCAAGCAGGCTAGAGAAGTAGAATGGCGTGATCCAATGCCAGCAGTAAACCTACTTTCTACTTCTACTTGTTGGCGCCAAGACCATAATGGGTACACGCATCAATCACCTGCACTTATTTCTACGCTTTTGACTTTACCTACTAACCTTTGTAACTGTTTATTCCCAGTAGATGATGTAGCAACGGAAGTAGCATTTGAAAATATGCTTGCATCACGTGATTGCCTTAATCTTATGACTTTCAATAAGACTGATGTGCCACGCTATATCGATACCAGCCACGCTAAATTCCAATACGAAAATGGTGGGGCTTCTATCTTCCAATTTGCATCTGATGATAAGCCAGATTTCGTGCTTACTGCTGCTGGTGATGTACAGACCACCGAAGCTCTTGAAGCGATGAAAATCCTTCGCCGTGATCTTCCTGGCATCAGACTACGCTTTGTAGGTATCACAGCACTTTCTTATCGTGCAATTGGTACGACTAAGAATAAACTTACTAAGTCACAATTCGAAGAACTCTTTACAGCCGATAAGCCAATCATTGCTAACTTCCACGGTTATCCAGAAACCTTGGCTGCAATCTTTGAAAACTATACAGCTCGTGGTCGCGTAAAAGTACACGGCTTCATTGAAGAAGGTTCAACTACTACACCATTTGAAATGCTTAGAAAGAATGGTTGCTCTCGCTATGATATCGCTGCAGATGTGGCTAAAGTACTAGGTAGAACCAAGCTTGTAGCTAAGTACTACGATCTATTGAACGAAAACCACAACACTGCCGTGAAGTTCGGTGAAGATTTGATTAAATAAAATAAAGATTCTTTTTCGGGCCGCGTCCGGTCGGCCCGTCACCACGGGCGACCGGCGCTCGTTCTCGCGCTGCCGCGCTCCGAATTCCCTCAAAAGAACTTTATTTTATTTTTTTATTAGTTTCGCGAAGATCATACGGCCGGCTGAGTTTTCAAAGAATTTTGAGAACGAGACGGTGACTTCTTGGCCAATTTTGGTAGAGGCGTTTTCTACTACTACCATAGTACCATTTGGTAAATGGCCTACGCCTTGACCTTTGTTGGAGCCTTTTTCGGTGATTTTAATTTTAAAGCGTTCGCCCGGTTTAAAATCATCACGCACGGCCAGGGAAAGATCGTTGATGTTGAGAGTATCGATTTTTTCGGCTTTGGCAACTTTGATTAGATTATAGTCAATCGTCATAATGGCGCCCTTATTTTCTTTGGCAACTTTGAGCAGCTCTTCGTCTACTTTTTTGAGACCACCAGTGTCGTCTACGATCTCAGTATTCACATTAATAACGCGCTCTAGCTCCGATACGGCGTCTAGACCGGCACGACCGAGGGTGCGTTTATCGGAATCTTTACCATCAGCAAGAAGTTGAAGCTCTAAAAGAACACTCTTCAAGATGATAAGATCACCGTCTAGAAACCCAGTCTTAGCAATTTCGATGATTCTGCCATCGATTAATACAGAAGTATCAATATAGATTTTGCGACGGGAAGATAAAGTAGGTTTAAACTTTCTAAACATTAAAATAGAAGTTTCTACTAAGATGATTAGTGTAATTAAAAGTATTGCGATTTCCATATTAATCTTTTTTGGCTTCGGCAGTGACTTGGTAGCCAGCAGTATCTGAAACTACTAATTTAAGAGTTTCTTCATCGCCACCCACTGTGTAGCCGGTAACTACACCAGAAAATCCGGTATTGGTCTTAGGGATTGAGACCCCTGGGATTTCTTTGTTGTCTACGTATAATGTATAACCAGCGATGTCATAAGTACCCTTCTTGATACTAGCGACAACGCTAGGACCATTAGAGTATATTGTAGCCGTTGGTGGGCGATAGTCGCAAGTATCGCTGACTTCACGGTTGTATGGTTCTGGGACGCTGTACACAGCTTCGCCAGTCATTGGGTCGGTTGTCTTAGTGACTTCGATTTGAATCTTGAAATCTTCGGCTGTACATTCAGAAGCTAACAAATGGTTGTATTTGTTGAAGGTGAGAGTTTCTTTGGCGATACCAGAGTTCTTGGAAGCGTTAAACCAGCTTGGCCAAATATCGGTTTGACCGTTGACGGTAAGGCGTTGCATACCTGCAGGCTGTGCTGGTTGATCGCCAGCGTGCCATTTACCATCCGGTTCGTAGACTTCTTTGTGGACACGTTCCATATAAGTACCTACTACGGTACGTGGGATCAAGTTAGAGTTAGACTTTAGACCTGAACCATCGTGATTACCGTTCCATACCAAGGTAGAAAGAGCAGTAGAATAACTCTCGATCAAGGAATCCTTAGTAACGGCAGAGTTGGATGTGGTAGTAGTACCAGTCTTGGTAGCAGTCCAAACACCAGGAACTACATAACCAAAGCTTTGTGAACCACCTGGAGCGTAGATACCAAAGCGAGCTTTACCATCGGAAAGGATACTAGAAAGCATATAAGCAACTTGTTCGTCTACTACGCGAGTAGCTGGAGTATCAGTCCAGGTTTCTACGATATCACCAGAGGAGTTTTTGAGCTCCAATACGTAGCTAAGATCTTTATAAGAACCACCACGAGCGATAGAAGCATAGGCATTAGCGTGCTCTACCATCTTGACACCACAACCAGAGCCGATAGCAATAGAAAGACCATAACCTTCACGATCTTTACAATAGGTGACATCACCCAAACCGTGAGCAATTTCTAGTGAGTTATCAATACCATTAATATATAGTGCTTTTACGGCAGCAATGTTAAGCGAGTGGCCAAGTGAGAACCTAATCGTGACATTGCCATAGAAAGTACCGGTGGCGTTGGTAAGCGAACATTTACCGGTATAGCCAGCACAGTAAATCTTATCGATATTCTCGTCTTTCAAGATGGAACCTGGGCCATAGTTGATGCCTTCACGCTGCATAAAGAGGGAAGAATAGTCTAGAATAGGCTTGATGGTAGAACCTGGCTCGATCAAGGAATCCGTGGTAGCATTGAGCTCACCATAGACAGGGTTATTGAAATCGATAGAACCGACCATTGCTACAACTTGTGAAGTTTCTACATCCACAGAAACAAGAGCAATATCATCACTATTATTCATATAAGTGTAGGCAGCACCGGCAGCCACAGCGTCTTCGGCAATCTTTTGTGCACGAAGATCCAGAGTGGTCTTAATAGTCCAACCACCAGCACGCATAGTAGAAATACCATATTTTTCTTCTAGCTGTTTTCTAACTTCTAGAACGAAGTGTGGTGCCAAGATGTCTGCATACTGAGTAGATTCTGGCAAAATCCGATCTAGCACATTTACTTCTTTAGCTGCTTCAGCTTCTTCTTTTGAAATCATACCCATCTCGGCCATAATGTCGAGTGTATATTTTTGGCGTTGTAATAGGCTTTCGTGACCATATTCATTATATGGGTTGTATACGGCAGGGTTGTTTGGAATAGCAGCAAGAAGTGCACATTCGGCCAAATCTAGATCTTTAGCAGATTTACCAAAGTAGGTTCTAGCTGCAGATTCTACACCATTACGACGACCACCATATGGTGATTGGTTGAGATACATAGTGAGAATCTCTTCCTTACTATACATACGTTCAAGCTCAATCGCGAGGATCAACTCTTTGATTTTACGCCCGAGACCACCACGGTTTTCACTTTGAGCTTCGTCGGCAAAGTAAACTTGTTTGATCAACTGTTGGGTAAGGGTAGAACCACCTTGGACACCGTGACCACCGAGAGTAGAGAAGGTAGCACGAATAAGTGCCATAAAGTCTACACCGATATGGTTGTAGAAGTTACGGTCCTCAATAGCAATGGTAGCATTGCGCATATTTTCTGGAATTTCATCGTCCGAAACCACTAAACGATAGTTGTCAGAACCGGTATCCTTCCATAGAACTTCACCATTTCTATCTAGGTATGTATTAACTGTGTCGGAAATATCAATTTCATCAAGACGAAGGCCATCGATGTCCTTTTTGTAATAAAGGAAAAGACCGCCAATAAAGATGATTAAAATCAAGAACGTAGCAGCGAGAACTTTTAGAATGGTTTTTTGGCCACGCCAAGAGAACCACCATTTGAAGACACGCTTTGGATGAAGTCTAGCCCAAAATCTTTTCCACGGGTCTTTTGGAAGTTTTGCCAATTCTTCGGCGCGACGCTTAGAATTAGCGTCTTTTTTAGCCTGATGCTTGGCACTTAAATTAGAATACAAATTCATTCTACGCCGACGAGAAAGGGGATTAACCTTCTTTGGCATAGATTTGGTTGGTTTTTTCAAATTAGGTTTTTTCAAACTGATTTTTTTCGCAGTTTTCCCCACTACTTTCTTTTTAGCCATATAAATATTATATCACGTGTTATAATTAAATATATGAAAAAGTTTCATTTTAAGTCCGTGACGCAGCTAGTCAATCTGAAACTTTCCGTAAAATCTGCAGCCATTGTGCTGGCTTCTTCGTCACTTATTTCGGCACTGCTTGGGCTTTTTCGTGACCGTCTTTTAAACTCGTATTATCTTGGTACTTATCCTACCGGCATTGATGCCTACACGGCAGCATTCACTATTCCGGATTTTATGTTTTTTATTTTAACTTCTGGGGCGCTGGCTGTATCTTTTATCCCGGTCTTTAACCAACGTTTGGCGTCAGGTAATAAGAAATCGGCGTGGGAATGTTCTTATTCGCTTCTTAATTTGCTAGCTATCTTAACTTTGATTACTTCAATTTTAATTATTATCTTTGCCGACCCTTTGATTCGCTACGTAGTAAGTCCAGGGCTTGATGAATCTGGTACAATTCTTGCTATTAATATGACGCGTGTAATCGCAGTAAACCCATTCCTATTTTCTATTGCTACGGTGCTTACATCTATGCAGCAGGCCGTAAGAAGATTCGTATTTTATGCATTTGCACCTACTATATATAATATAGGCATCATTATTGGTATTACCTGCTTTACTGGTGGTATTAATCTATTCGGCGTACAGATTTTTGAAGGTGGTATTATGGGTGTAGCACTTGGTGTAGTACTGGGCGCAATTTTGCAACTTATCGTAGCTCTGATTGGTATGTTTGGGCTTGGCTTTGATTATAAATTTAGAATTAACTGGAAAAACCAAGGCTTTAGAAAGATTCTACATCTTCTACCATCCCGTTCTTTGGATCAGGGAATCGACTATGTAAATTCAATTGCATCCACAAACTTGTCTTCGCGTATGGGCCCTGGAGCTGTACGTTCATTCGATCAGGCCACTACGCTACATACGGTACCGGTAAGTTTGATCGGTGTAGCAATTTCTACTGCTTTCTTCCCGAAGCTTACCGAAGAAATTGGTTCAGGAAATAAACGTGATTTTTATAATACCTTTAGACAAGCCTTGAGAACGATTACCTGGATTGCACTTCCAGTTTCTGTTATTGCATTCTTTGGACGTGGCTATGTAGTGTCGTTTATTTCTAATATCGGTAATAACGATAGTAACGGTACAATGGCGTCCATTCTTGGAACTTTGTGTATTGCGATTTTTGCACGTTCAATATTCCATATTGCATCGCGTGGTTTTTATGCATATCAGGATACTAAGACGCCATTTATCGTTTCGATTGTGGCAATTGGGCTCACGGTGGGGCTTTCCGTATTGTCATACTTCTTGGGTTGGGGTGTAGACGGCCTCGGCGCTGCACAATCTATAGGCGCATTGGTGGAGATTGTAATTTTGCTCTTTATTCTGCAAAGACGTTCCGGTGGTTCCATACTAGACAGTACATTTTGGAAGGCTATGGGAAGAATGTTATTCGCTACCTTAATTTGTGGTTGTGTGGCATTTTCTATGACTAAGTTTTTCCCATTGATGGCTACAGATACATCTTTGGTAGCTACAATTCCAAAGTTTGCTTTAATTGCAATTGTGTCATTTGCGGCATACGTAATTGCCAGCTTTTTCCTGAATCTTAAAGAAGCTGCGCCAATTATAAATTACTTTAAGAAAATATTATTTAAAAACGTCAAATAATAATGGGGTGTGGTATAATATAATAGTATGGAAATTAACTGCGAGACTATAAAACATTTGGCTGATTTGTCAAATTTTTCTGTATCTGATACTCAGAGCAAATCTCTAGAAAAAGATCTTGGTGAAATTTTGAAATATATTTCACAGCTTGATGAAATTGACGTAGATGACGTTGAGCCAACTTACCAGGTGTTCGAAATGGAGAACGTATGGCGTGCTGATGAAATTCTAGAACAAGATGCAACTCGCGAGGAACTTTTGGCTTTGTCCAAAGAGCAAAAAGATAATCAAGTAAAGGTGCCAAAAGTATTATGAAAACTGCAAATAAAACCGTAACTGCTGTAAGACTCGTAGAAGATGCACTTAAAAAAGCGCACGAATTTGAAGATTATAATATTTTTACTTTTATTGATGATGAGGGGGCGCTTGCTCGCGCACGTGAAATTGATGCTAGAATCGCTGCCGGGGAAGATGTAGGAAGACTTGCCGGCGTGCCATATGCACTTAAAGATAATTTCTTGACCCCACGTGGCGAGACTACAGCTTCGGCACATATATTACAGGGTTTTAGTTCTCCAGTAACTGCTACAGCAGTAGAAAAATTAGAAAAAGAGGGCGCTATTATGATTGGTCGCACCAACCTAGACGCTTTTGCGCACGGTTCCTCTACTGAAAACTCCTACTTTGGGCCAACTTTAAACTCACACGATAAAGAACGTGTAGCTGGTGGTTCTTCCGGTGGTTCAGCAGTAGCAGTAGCTCTTGATATCGTAGAATTCGCTACTGGTACTGATACTGGTGGGTCAATTCGTCAGCCAGCATCATTTAATGGTATTTATGGTCTTAAGCCAACTTATGGTTGTATTTCTAGGTATGGCGTAGTAGCGATGGCTTCTTCTACAGACTGTATTGGCTTCTTTACCAAAACTCCAGACGATATGAATCTATTAATGGAGATTGCCTCTGGCAAAGACAGCAAAGATTTAACCACCCTAGACGATTACTATAACGATAGCGAAATTAAGAAAGCTAAGAAGATTGGCGTAATTAAAGATTTTGACAATGATTCGGTAGCACCAGAAATCAGAAAAGCTTTGAAAGACAAGTGCGACTTACTAAAATCTAAAGGTTATGAAATTGTTGAAGTAGAAATGCCAGCTTTGAAATACGCTCTAGCTGCTTATTATATTATTGTCCCAGCAGAAATCACTTCCAACCTTTCACGCTATGATGGTGTAAGGTATGGATTTAGATCTGAAGATTCCAAAGATCTGGAAAAGCTTTATGCCAACACTCGTGATGAGGGATTTATGCCAGAAAACAAACGTCGGATTATGATTGGCAACTTCGTTTTGTCATCCGGTTTTTATGATGCATATTTCCTTAAAGCTGCAAAAGTTAGAACTTTGATTGTACAAGAATACGAAAAAGCATTTAAGGCTTGTGATTTCTTACTTACTCCAGTAGCGCCAAACCCAGCCTTTAAGCTTGGCGAAAAAGTGAACGATCCAGTAGCAATGTATCTAGAAGATATGATGAGCGTGTCGCTTAACTTAGCAGGTGTACCTGGTCTTGCTATCCCGGCTGGTGAAACTGCTGAGGGGCTAACTCTTGGTCTTCAACTTGTCGGCCCAAGAAGAAGTGATAAAAGTTTGATTGAATTTTCTAAGGAGCTAATATAATGGGGAACGCCACACCATTTATTATTGCAGTCTTGATCGTTGGCGTAATGATTCTTATTGCAATGTTTCTTACCAAAAAACGCGCGTATCGTTTTAATAAAGAAAAGTATCAAGCCAGATTCCTTTCTATTGAAAACCATTTAGTAAAAACTAACTCAGCAACTTTTATGAAAACTGTGATTGATGGTGATAAATTGCTTGACAAGGCAATGAATGAGATGGGAATCCCAGGCAAAAATATGGGCGATAGACTAAAACACAGCAAAGACAAATTTTCTGATATTAATGCTGTATGGAAAGCACACAAACTTAGGAATGCTCTAGCACACGAAGATGACCTTGAAATTACTTATCGGCAAGCCCAGGTGGCGTTAATGATTTATAAGCAGGCGCTTAAGGATATAGGAGCAATCTAATGAAATATACACCGACTATTGGAATTGAATGTCACGTACAGCTCTGCACTAAAACCAAGCTGTTTTCTGAAGTAGATAATGACGCGCGTGGCAAAGAGCCAAACTCTTGCGTATCACCAGTAGATTACGCACTTCCTGGAATGTTGCCTCGTTTGAACGGGGAAGCAGTGAGACTCTGTATTTTAGCTGGGCGTGCTATGAATTGCGAAATCAACGCCATTTCTCGCTTTGATCGCAAACATTATTTTTATCCAGATTCACCAAAAGGTTACCAAATCACCCAGTTTTATCAACCAATTATCGGAGCTGGTTTTGTTGAGCTTCCGTCTGGCACACGTGTCCGAATTAACCACGCGCACCTTGAGGGCGATGCTGGCAAACTTACACATTTTGACACTTATTCACTCGTTGATTTTAACCGGGTTGATACACCATTAATTGAAATTGTGTCCGAGCCAGACATCCACTCAGCACACGATGCACACGATTATGCCAAAGAGCTTTGGAGATTAATGTGTCACGCTGGCATAACTTATGGCGATCTTTACAACGGTAATATGAGATTTGATGTAAACGTTTCTATTGCACCTGAGGGTTCTGACGAACTTGGCACTCGCGCAGAAGTAAAAAACTTAAATTCATTTAGAAGTGTAGAAAGAGCTGTAGAATACGAAATTAAGCGTCAGAGCAAACTTCTAGATGCTGGCGAAAAGGTAGTTCAGGAAACTCGTGGCTGGAATGATGCCACTGGCGAAACCACCGGACAAAGAAGTAAGGAAGAGGCCAAAGATTATCGCTATATGCCAGAACCAGATCTTCCACCCCTACATTTGTCTAATGAATTTATCGAAACTGAATCTAAAAAACTTCCAATGATGCCTCGTGATTACCGTGAAAAATTTGGTGGCATTATTAAGGAAGATATTTTGGAAATTCTCCTAGATTATCCATCACTAATGATTAAACTAAATGAAATCGACGAAAAATATATCACTTTAGTTTCTAATTTGTTTGCGTCAGTGCTTCTTGCTGAAGAAAAGTCAGCAGAATATTTAAATGATCTCCCAACTTCTAAGCAATTATCTGATCTTGCCGAAATGAACGACAAAAAGGAGCTTTCATCCACAGCTACTAAGGAAGTATTCCTTAAGATGTTTGACCCACAGATGAAAGGCAAAGATGCCAAGGCTATCGCCAAGGAACTTGGCGTGATTCAGGAAAATGATCTTGGCGCGCTAGAAGCAATTGTAGATACCGTACTTAAAAAACCAGAGACTCAGAAGGCCCAAGAAGATTTTAGGAATGGCGAGGAAAAAGTAATCGGCTTCTTAGTAGGCCAAGTGATGAAAGAATCCCACGGCAAAGCTAACCCATCAGCCGTACAAGAAATTCTCCGGAAAAAATTGTCTTAAACGTATATTTTGTGATATAATATATGGCAGTATGTCTTTTTGAGTGTGGAAACTAAAAGGGCAAAAAAATAATATTATTTAATAAAGGAGCATATGGCTACTCACGATTTATCAAAATTGCGTAATATCGGTATTATTGCCCATATTGACGCAGGTAAGACCACGACTTCTGAGGCAATCCTCTATCGTACTGGTCTTAAGCATAAAATTGACCTTGTAAAAGGTGGCACCGGTGGTGCTGATACAGACTGGATGGAACAGGAGAAGGAGCGTGGTATCACGATTACCTCTGCTGCTGTAACCGTTTACTGGAAAGATCATCAAATTAACATTATCGATACCCCGGGGCACATCGACTTTACCGCTGAGGTGGAACGTTCACTTCGCGTGCTTGATGGCGCAGTAGTAGTATTTGATGGTAAGATGGGTGTAGAAGCTCAGTCCGAAACCGTATGGCGCCAAGCTACTAAATACGGCGTGCCACGTATTTGTTTTGTTAATAAGATCAACCAAATTGGTGGTGATTTTTACAAATCTTTGGATTCTATCCACAAACGTTTGTCTAAAAACGCAGTAGCAATTCACCTTCCAATCGGTTTTGAAAAAGACATTTGTGGTGTAGTAGATCTCGTAGATATGAAGGCTTATACCTACAAAGATTACGCAGATCACGAACTTACTGTAGGTGAAATCCCTGCTGATATGCTAGAAAAAGCTAAGAACGCTCGTTCAATGCTCGTAGAAGAAGCAGTACAAGCTGATGAGAAATTGATGGATAAATATTTCTCTGAAGGCGAAGATTCTATTACTGTTGACGAGCTCAAATCCGCACTCAGAAAGAGAGTTCTTGATGGTGACTTCTTCCTAGTCACTGGTGGCGATGGTCGTGGTGTGATCGTAGAAAAAGTTCTCGACCTTATGACCGATTACCTTCCATCCCCACTTGATCGTGACCAAGGTCAAACTATTGGTACCGATCCTAAAACCGGTGATCAGATTGTTAGAAAAGCTGCAGACAACGAACCACTTACTGCGCTCGCATTTAAGATCGCAACTGACCCATTCGTAGGTAAGTTGATTTTCATTCGCGTTTATGCAGGTAAGCTCAAGTCTGGTGATACCGTAATGAATGCAACTACTGGCGACAAAGAAAGAATCGGACGCCTTGTACGTATGCACGCAAATGACCGTAAAGATATTTCCGAAATTGGTGCTGGCGATATTGCCGCTGTGGTAGGCCTTAAGAACTGTACTACTGGTACTACTCTTTGTGATCCATCACATCCAATTCTTCTTGAATCTATCGAATTCCCGGATCCACCAGTATCTATTGCAGTAGAACCAAAGACCAAAGCAGACCAAGAGAAAATGGGTATTGGCCTCTCTAAGATGGCTGAAGAAGACCCAACCTTTAGAGTACACACTGATGAAGAAACTGGCCAAACCATTATTTCTGGTATGGGCGAGCTTCACCTCGAAATTATTATTGACCGTCTCAAACGTGAGCACGGTGTAGAAGCCAACACTGGCGCCCCTCAGGTTGCATATCGCGAAACTATTCGTGGTACTGCTGAGGCCCAAGGTAAGCACATCAAACAGTCTGGTGGTCGTGGTCAGTATGGTGACGTATGGATTAAGTTTGAACCAAACGAAACTGGTAAGGGCTTCGAATTTATCGACCAAATTAAAGGTGGTGTAGTGCCTCAGGAATATCGCAAACCAGTACAAAAAGGCGTGGAAGACACTCTTGCTGGTGGTGTGATTGCTGGCTATCCAGTGGTAGATGTAAAAGCTACTCTCTACGATGGTTCTTACCACGACGTAGACTCTTCTGAGCTCGCCTTCACCTTGGCTGGTGCACTTGCTACTAGAGAAGGTATCGCAAAAGCAAATCCAGTACTTCTTGAGCCTATCATGAAGATGGAAATTACTACCCCAGAAGAATTCATGGGCGACGTAATTGGCGATATTAACTCTCGCCGTGGCCGTATCGACGAAATGGAAGATCTCAATGGTGGCGCTAAGCTCATTAAAGCTTTCTGTCCACTCGCTAACCTCTTTGGTTATACTGGCGATCTCCGTGGTATGACCCAAGGTCGTGCTGCTTCTTCTATGGAGCTCAACGGTTACGAGGAAGTACCACCTAACGTAGCTCAAGAAATTATCGAAGCTAGAAACTCCAAATAATTTCTGAAAACACGAAAAAGCCAGACTAGACGTCTGGCTTTTTTGGTAAAAACAGGAAATTATTCTTTTTCGAGGATTTGCTGCCAAGCGTTGTAGACGTATTCATGCCCACCAATAATAAGAGAGATCGGGATCAGGAGCATTGGTTGGGCCGAATTGTCTGAGACCATAATCTTATTGCCGTATTCGTCTGATATAATAGCATTGTTTCTCATGAGACCCCCACCAAGGAGATTGGTAACACCTTGCAAAAAGGCCTGATAATCTGCGCTGTCATAGATAAAGAGCAGGTAGTTTGCTATCCCATAAATAGGCTCGTCCGTAAAAACGAAAGTGGCATGATTTTTGTCGTCGGGCTCACAATAGACACCAGGCAAAGCGCCCTTATATCTAGCTTTACAATCCAATGGATCTACCATTATGCAGTTTTCATCGGAAGCCAGGGCCACCTGAAACCAATTCTGGAGTGGCTGGCGATACGGTACTGAACTAGGAAAGTCCAGATCTACCTTTGTAGTTTCACCCTTACGAATAGCACAGCCATCGCTTGAATTCATTACGTCGAGATACTCCTGGAATTTCCTAGCAGTTTTTAAAATGATCCTTCCTTCTAAGCCAGCCACTACCTCTTCTTTGTAGATTTCCTCGTTTTCCTCCAAAGTTAAATTTACTTTAGTATACATTTTTACACCCCCTTAATAAATTTGAGTAAAAAATTATGCTAACTTATTTATTATACCATAGAATTTGTGTTTTTTCAAGCGTTTCTTACGAATTTTACTCTTGACCAACTCTCGAAAATACGTTAAAATAGTAGGGTAGAGTCTTGGAGCTGGTTTTTATTAGCGCTCCAACCGTAATATAAAATAAAAGGAGAAAGAATGGCAAATTTTGACCGTTCAAAGCCACATATTAATGTAGGCACCATGGGTCACGTCGACCATGGTAAAACCACTTTAACTGCAGCTATCACTAATGTGCTCGCAAAGAGACTTCCAAGTGATGTAAACAAAGCAGTTGCATATGATCAAATCGATAACGCTCCAGAGGAAAAAGCTCGTGGTATCACCATCGCTACTTCTCACCAGGAGTATGAGTCTGAAAAGCGCCACTACGCACACGTAGATATGCCAGGCCACGCAGACTACATCAA
>JAFWLT010000004.1 GCA_017510925.1 Candidatus Saccharimonadota bacterium
CACCAAGGTGGGTATCACCGTTGGTAGACATTACTTCAAATACGCCATCACCAAGTTCGAGAATAGAAACATCAAACGTACCACCACCAAGGTCAAATACAGCAATTTTCTCATCTTTCTTAGATTCTAGGCCATAAGCAAGAGCAGCGGCCGTTGGCTCGTTAATAATTCTTTTTACTTCAAGACCGGCAATTTTGCCAGCGTCTTTAGTAGCTTGACGTTGAGAATCGTCAAAGTAAGCAGACACAGTGATGATAGCTTCGGTTACTTTTTCACCAAGAAATGCTTCAGCGTCAGCTTTGATTTTAGAAAGCACCATAGCAGAAATTTCTTCTGGAGTATATTCTTTGCCGTCCATTTCTACGGCTACACCAGAACCCTTCTTTACAATTTTGTATGGGCTGATTTCAAGATCTTTTTGTACTTCTTTATCAGTAAATTTACGACCGATCAATCTTTTGATGCCATAAATAGTATTTTTAGGATTAGTTACACGTTGACGTTGGGCAACTTTACCAACTAGGCGATCACCTTTTTTGGTTACAGCCACCACCGATGGAGTAGTTCTGTCACCTTCTGCGTTTGTAATCACCTCTGGTTTACCAGCTACCATATAGGCAAATGCTGAGTTAGTTGTACCAAGGTCAATACCAATAATTTTGCTCATATTTTTACTCCTTTGTTATTTATTCTAGCACTCATCACACCCGAGTGCTAATCTACCCTCATTATAGCACTCCTAGCACTCACGTGTCAAGCCTGCCAACTAACTTTTTTAGCCATCTTAAAATCTCGTGTCTAAACTCATAAATAATATAAATTAGCCCTATCCCCACCACACCTAATACTAAATATAATGCCACAAAAGACGAACTCTCACTGTAAGTCTCCGGCACCAAGGCAAAATTCGCCCCATCATTATTATGCAATTTTTTACATCTTCCTGTCTCCTCATTTAAATAATAGCCCTCCTTACATTCTTTTACGCCAGTATCTTCCGGAATCTTTTTACATCGTCCGGTCAAAATATTCAAAAATTGCCCTTCCCCACAAATCTTCTCAGAAACCGAAGTTACTTTTACACAGTTCCCCGTTGTCTCATTTATTACTTTACCCTCCTCACAAGTTCTAAATTCTTGATAATTATTTGCTTCGCCAGGCGTCGGTGCATAAGTTATTTTCCAAATCTCAGACCCAGACGCATCATAACCAATAAAAACATAAGATGTCCCTTTTCTTTGGCCATTCGGATAAATTAATTTATCAAGTACCGTACCATCTGCATCAATTAATTCCAAAACCCCACTAGACACTGGATTTTTAGTTAATTTAAAATCTGTTGCAAGTCTTACAAAATATCCTTCCGGCCCCACCAACCCATTAAGTGGATATAATTTGTTTTTGTATTTAATAAAACAACCATCCAGTCTCGTAGTCTCAGAATTATTATTATATAGTTCTACAAATTGTTCTGATTGCAAAGTCTCGTAATAACTTAAAATCTCCGAAAACACCACACCCTTACAAACACTCACAGTTTCTACCGGCTCATCATCCATAAATTCCAAAACTCCACCATCAGAAACAGCATAATCGGTCACGTGTTCAAAGTCACCCGTCTCCAAATTTCTCACCAGCGTCGTAGGGTTGGCAGAAGTAAATACTTTGTAGCATCCATCTTTACCATTCCAACATACAGAATCTAAAACTTCTCCATCCCACATCAAGGTGATTGGACCAGCTCCAAAAGCCAAAGTCTTGGTATAGGAGATCTGCGCCTGCTCTAAGGAGCTGGCCAATCGGAGGTAAAAAGTCTCGCCAGCAGTCCAGATGTACTTGGAAAGATCAGCCAAAATAGCCTCGTTCCCACTAGAGTTTGTATAGCTTAAGGTCATACCAGCGAGCGAAATCGGTGTGTCGGAATTCTTTCGGCCAATCTCAATCATTTCTCCGACATTAGAAACCCCATCTTTTGTGTAGCCAGGGTTTACAGCTTTGATGTATATTTCTGGAACTTCTAAAGCTCCTGCATCTCCAACCCAAATTAAGCCAAAGACACTACCCACCACAAACATAAATAATAATAAAAATTTTTTCATAGCGCTAACCTAGCACGCCAAATCTAGAAAATCAACCCCCCACGTGATATAATTAAAGCATGAGCATTTTCATCTCTTTGGGAATCATTTTACTGGCTATGCTTATCCAAGGTTTCTTGCAAGTCACGCCTGGTGTTTTTGCAATTTTTTATCATCACGCTCTTGGCAAAACTACGGCCAAAAAAGCCGACGATCAATCTCTTTCTTTTATTCTCGGCACCGAAATTGCTACAGCCGTATTTTTCTTAATCACTTATTCCATCATTACATTCTTTACTACTGAAAACAATTTTCTTAATTCTACTTTTCTTTGGATTATGGCCGGACTCTTTTTTGCGCTTAGCGTCTTCACCTTCTTCTGCTATTTTAAGCTCGGCAAGAAGAACAAAAATACCACCAAGCTTTTCCTTACTCGCCACACTGCCGAAAGTTTCACTTATCACGCCACTCACAACAAAAACCGTACCGACACTATCGTTCTAGGTTTCTTATCTACTACAGCCGAACTCGTTTTTACTCTTCCACTTTTTATTATGTCTTCCGTAGAAATTCTTAATCTTTCCCCTCGCTTTAATTTTGTCTTTATTATCGCTTATATTGTAGTTGCTACTATTCCACTTTTCACCGTCAGAACCCTATATAGAACTGGTCACAATTTAGCAGAAATTCAAAAACTTCGCGTCAAAAGAAAAACACTATTTAGAATTATTATCTCTGTCAGCTATTTACTACTCGGCGTTTTAACATTTATTTCAGGAGTAATTTAAATGAAAGACGAAGAAAAAATCTTAAAAGTTCACTGCAAAGCATTAGGCATTCCATCCGGTTCTGCTGAAGTATTTATCAAAAAATCTATCTCTGCTGCCGAAAAATCTCTCAAAAATCGCAAAATTGTGATTAGAGCTGATCGTGTTCGTGCCATTTCAAAAGAACTAAAAAAATATAATAAGGACCTCGCCTATGTCTATGAAAATTTTGACAAAATCATATAACTTTGACTATATTATAATTGGCAGTGGCCCAGCCGGCAGAGCAGAGGCCTTAAGATTAGCCAAGGCTAAAAAGAAGGTGGCTATTGTAGAAAAAAGCCAAATCGGTGGCGCCGAAATCACCACTTATGAACTGCCTTTCAAACTTGCTCTTGATTTTGCTAGAATTTATCACGATTTTACTACTTCTCCGGTCACCAAAAACATTTCTACCCACTTCAATTTTCCTACCCTCACTACTTATCTCAAAAAAGAAATTTCAAAGGAAAGTGCTAAATTAAAATCCGATCTAGAAGCAAGTGGTATCAAAATTATAGAAGGCTTTGCTCATTTTCTAGATCAAAATACCATCGCCGTAGGCGACAAAAAAATTACTGCTGATAAATTTATCCTCGCTACTGGCTCTAAGTTAAAACCAAACAAAATTCCAGGATTAGATGATATTAAATATATTACTCCAGAAAATATCTTTAAAATTCGTAAATTACCACGGTTTGTTTTTGTGATCGGCAATACTACTGTTAGTAAATGCATTGCTGAATTTTTTGAAAATCTCGGCGTTGGCGTCATTAGAAGTGCCAAAGTCCTCGAAGTTAAAGAAGATAAAAAATCCAAAATCGTATATTTTATGGATGACGCAGGCAAAAAAATGGTACGCGTAGATGCTATCGCGCTTGCCACTGGTTCCGAACCATTCCTAGACTACAGTCTAGAAAATGCTAACGTAGAGTTTAAACGCTCCGGTATTATCGTAGATAAACATTCAAAAACTTCTACCAGAAATATTTACGCAGTCGGCGATTGCGCTAGTGTCTCTTGACAAAATAGCCCTGGTGAGTTATAATACAAGTACAACGCGGGGTAGAGCAGCCTGGTAGCTCGTTTGGCTCATAACCAAAAGGTCGTTGGTTCAAATCCAACCCCCGCAACCAAAAATTCAGGACAATATTCAGGCTAGATTACCCCCCTAATCTAGCCTGATTTTGTTAGTGGTAAATTCTAGAAGTAGAAATAATTTTCGTAGTTTACTGTCATCATCTTTTGGAAACCATCTGGGCCTAGAACTTCTAGAGCATAATATGGATATCCTGCCCCAAACGTTGTATCTGCAGTTTCTAGTCTAGTTTCTACTCTACGATAAAGATCGTTTGCTCTACCTGTAGAATCAATCGAAATCTGTGTATTATTAATCTTTGCTCTTCTGTCTTCTGGGCTGCCAGTCGCTGCAGCTGTACCACAAGTACCACTCGTACAAATTAATTCAATCGAAAAATCTGTATCCGGTTGCTGATATGGCAAAGCGATCGAAATCATAAAGGTATCGTTATTTCTAGGGCCACCACCTATTGGCATTGGCATTTCTACTTCTACTGAACAATAAAATTCGGCTGTGGAGTTTTTGTCGCAATAAGTCAAAAACGATCTATTCATTACCCAACGATCATTAGTTTTTACTACTTGCCCTGCCGAAACACGGTTAGAAGAACCGTTCCAAATTCCAATGTAATTCTCTGCTGAATTACGGGCCCTATTGCTATTTCCTGTTGGCACAAGATACAAAGTACCACGGTTGGTCTGCCCAGATGCAGTCTGATCAAATTGTCCCAAAGTAAAGGTTGGACCTGTTTGTACAATCTGAAGTTCTACTGTTGGTGGTACAGAAATCGTAGAAGACCCAAAGGCTGGGAAGCTTACCATATTTTTTGTTTCGTTATAGTTTGTAAACTTCAAACTAGCGTCATTTCTCACTGAATACCAGCTAAGTTTGAGTTTCTTTACTTCATTATATGCACCAGTCCCCACCGATGCCTTCATTGTCTGCACTCTTTTAGAAGCTGTGAGGGTAGTTCTATAATCGTTAAGCTCAGTATTAATGATTACACAAGTGTAAGCTTGGTTAGTAGTAGTTTCACCACCAGCACCAGTCTTTTCAACGCCACCCACTACTACTTCTGCCTGTTCGCTTTTTGGAATCTTTCCTAAAATGTGCCCCACCATATAGCAGTCTGGGTGTTCCATCCAATACAAAATATCCTTACAAGTTACTTCACCATTGCCTACTGGCACCTCTGCTCTAATAGATGGGTTATTGTTCGCAGCCTCTACACATCTACGATAATTAGAATATGCTACTTTTGCATCCTCTGTACCTGCAAGTGCAGAATCATATGCAGACTGCGAAAGATCGTCATTAGAAGTTCTAGCAATTTCTGACGTAATAACTAACGCAAAGCTCGTAGCAATCAATACCAAAATCAACGTAGAAAATGCTACGATATAAAACGATGCCGCGCCTTTTTTGTATTTTTTTAGCATTATTTACCTCCAGCCATCACGGCAAAGTTAAATTTATTTATTGCGCAATATTCTAGTTCCGAATAATCATCTGAAGGTGGTTTACAGGTATTGCCTGTTTCTTTGATATTAATTCCACCCCGTCTTGTACCAATTATAAATGACGCTGCATAAAACAAATTTTGTCTAGTAGCAGAAAGTGCTGGTCTAGAAACGTATAATTCATACAAAACCAAATCTGCAGCTTCGTTCTTTTTCATCAATTCTATAATATCTTCATCATTTTCAGCTGAACTCAACATTTCTTCAGAAATTACAAATTCATTTTTGATTCTGTTGTTTTTGTAATCGGTAGATTTAACATAGCTAGTACTATCCCAAGAATTATTTTGATCTCTCATTGCATTTACGCAAATTGTACGTTCACCGTCATAAACTTTAAGTAGTCTAAAATCTTTATATTTTTCAACAAAAGACGCCGTACTAGACGCTTTAGTCCCTAGTACTGCCGGACTTGCGCCCAAAACTTCACGCTGATTTACTTCAGGATTATCAGCATAACCATCTCCGTTTTCAAAGTAGCCCGTGTTCCAAATATAAGTATAAGTTCCTGTACAAAGTGCACCATAAACCGGCATATAGCTATCTTCAGCGTCGTCACCAATATATTTACCCTCTGCTTTTACCTGCGCACGCTTTGTCACCGAAACAAAGCTATTGGCACCATCTTCAATACAATTATTTCTATCTGCCGAGCCCAATGGATAATAAATCTCGCACATTCTCGTTACTGGGTCCGAACTAGCATTCTGAATAGAAATTCTAAAATCGTCCACAAGATCCATACCCACAGTGTTTACTTGATTCAAGACCAAACCTCTTCTATACGAAGCTGAAATATTTTGAATCAAAGCCACTACTGTAAGAGACAAAATTGCAATAAAAATAAGAGAAAGAGATAGCTCAATTAGCGTAAACCCTCCACGGCTCTTCTTCATATTATTATTATAGCATAATCTATTTAGAAACATAGATTATCCCCACCATCAGTTTCAATCATTTCCACAGAAGACGCATTTCTAGCGTTTTCTAGAAGCCTAATTTCTTGCCGTGGCGTAGTGCCAGTTTCTCCTGGCCCATAAGGGCTTACACAAAAGTTTACTTCTGCTACCTTAAACTTAGGATCTGTAGTCCTTGTTAGATATTGTTTCAAGAGATTATCAATCGAAGAATAAGTCCCTCCAGCCTCATATGCTTCATTTGCTTGTTTTACTTCATAATTTACCGGAATTATCGTATCTTCTAAAATTAACGTATTAATCGTACCAGATCTAGGGTGCCTTACTACCAATATAGAACCTACAAATGGAGCCCCACCAATATCCTGAAGTTCTGTCTGCCAACGCATTTCATATTTTTCTGGAGATGCTGGTTCTGCGCTCTCGATAGTGCCATTAGTTCTATAATTCTTTTTAATTACATTTGCATTTAAAGCAGCTAGAAGCTCTGATACGGTACCGGAACTAATTTCCTGAGAACCAGATGCATCACCTATCACGTCATACATAAAGATTGGATATCCATCTAGTTCTGGGTCAATTATGTCACCAGCCAAATTATGTTTTTCGCCAAATACAATTAATTTACCATAAATTGCTGTTTTACTATTTCCTTCACCAGGGCTTTGTGGGTTAGAAACTTTAGAATAAATACTCCGTGTAAATTCAAAGAAATTCTGCACTGCGTCATTATATCTCTGCCTAAAAATAGAGTTTTGCATCCCCAACGCAATGCCAATAAAAAGCGCAGCCGTCACTGCCAAAAATAGCGCAACTTCAATAAAAGTAAAACCCTTACGCTTACCCATATATATATTATAGCACAAAATATGCTATAATATACATTAGTCGGGGTATAGCTCAGTTGGTTAGAGCATGCGTCTTATACACGCAGTGTCCTTGGTTCGAATCCAAGTACCCCGACCAACAAAAAACCACCTTTCGGTGGTCTTTTGCATTTGAAATTTATTTCTTCTTAAGAGTGAGGAACCCATTGCGTGGATTTTCACAAACTTTGCGATCTGCAGGAAGATCACAAGGAGTACCCTTGCCACCATCAGCGTTCTTAGTGAAGAAGTAGATAGTTTGTTGCTTGCCACCACGAAGAGTTACTTCTGATTTGCGTAGATAGTATTTTACACCTTTACCGTTGGTATGTTCGTAAGCCATTAAGCTTTCCTCCTTAAAGTTATTATATTCTTATCTTATGACCCCGAGAATAAAATGTCAAGAGGTTTTTTAAGCAATTATATAAACAACAGAGATAATCTAAGTACTACCCAGATTGCAAATCTAATAAAAATTACAACAGTCACTACTACTGTAATTATGATCAGCCACCCCAAAAAAGATGGTGTCCAAATTGGCGAAGCATAGTTATGGCGAAAAAGTTCTGTAGAAGGAAGCGCTGCAATAATCGTATCTTGAATATTAGCTGCTGATGGATATTTATTGATCTCTGTCACCATACAATTAATAAAATTGGCGTTATCCCAAGTCCAACCATTTTGAATAGCAAGTGCCTTACAAGTATTACCAGCTAGCCCGTAAATATTCCCGTTTGGATTACTGTCACCAGTCATCTTTGCCTCAGCATCTTTCAAAGCCGTTTCGGCAGCTCTAAGATACTGGTGTTCAAGATAAAACGGTCCTGTACCAAACGAAACCACCTGTTCCCCATTTTCTTCCACTACATTTACTACCGTATTAGAAAATACAAATTCTTTTAATTTTGCTAAGCCAGAGGCTATCGCTGCATCATCATTTGCTTCATCAGCAGCTAGCACTGCATCTCTAAGCTCAGACATTTTTACGTGGTTTAACCTAAGAATTGTTGCATCTGCAAAAAACAAAATTACTAAAAGAATCAAAAGCATCCAGGTTTTAATTCTACCTTTTTTAAACCTAGAAAAAGTCTGTTTAACTTCCCCGTGCAATTTTTTCAGTTTACCACCCACATTATCCATATCTATATTATACCACCAAAGAGTTTATGGCCACAAATACATCATCCATTGTTCAAAATTAGAATATTCTTTTTTCTCTTCCGAAGCACTGGCCACCTCGTTATTATGCTTGGTTTTAGCTCTTTCCGAATTTTCTGGCATATAAACCATATTCTCGCCCTCTAATTGTTTCCCAGCAAATTTCCTAGCAGCTAACTCTTGATATTCATCAGAGGCTAAATATGCATTCTCAAGTTCCCCAGTTTCAATTTCTATTTTTCTAAGCTCTAAGGTTTTTTCTGCCGAATTAAGTCTTTCCGAAAGTTCCCAGTTTCTGCTCATAGCTTCAATCGAACGATATGTCCAGTTTAGACATAAAACAATTGCAAGAACAAGAATTATATTAGGAGCTGTAAAAAAATCGTGGCGTAACCGATATTTAAACCTCCTCAGTCTCGCAGCTAAATTGCTCATACTTTAATTATATCACTTTTATCAGTGATTTATTCCAGGAAGATGGGTAATCCCTGTATCCTAGAAGTACAGCTATCGTCCCGGCAATATTAGCAAGCCCTGGTTCAATTACATCCGAAACTTCATATTCAGTACGATTCTTGGTATTATCATAAATTATGCACGGCACTTGATTTGTAGTATGGGCAGTCTTTTTGTTGCCATCTACATCTAAGAGCTCTTCTGCATTACCGTGATCTGCTACAATTACGAGCACACCACCAACTTTATCTACTTCCTCAGCGATTCTAGCAAGCGAAAGGTCAATTGCTTCCATTGCCATAATCGTAGCATCTACGTCAGCCGAATGCCCAACCATATCCCCACCTGGGAAATTCGCCCGGATAAACTTGAAGTTATTCAAATTCTCAATTACCGTGTCAGCAATTTCGGCACTC
Organism: Candidatus Saccharimonadota bacterium; assembly: GCA_017510925.1. Classification (GTDB taxonomy): domain Bacteria; phylum Patescibacteriota; class Saccharimonadia; order Saccharimonadales; family Saccharimonadaceae; genus Nanosyncoccus. Next base: position 9,299 of record JAFWLT010000004.1, read on the forward strand.
TTCATCCACGGTCTAGTCTCAAATGGTTGAGTATCCGAATCGATCTCAATAAATTCTTCACCCTTGGCTTTTTCATAGCTAGCCCCATCAAAGTAATAAGTAATATGTCCGAACTTCACCGTTTCAGAGACAGCTAATTGCGAAACACCTCTAGCTTCCAAGAATTTATTCAAAGTCCCAAGCACTTTGTTTGGTTGTACCAAACGGTGCTCTGGCACGTGTGTATCAGAATTATATTCAGTCATACCTACAAAATACACATCGTCTGGAGTATAATCACCCCGATCAAAGTATGGAAAATCATAATACGTAAAGGCCTGAGCAATTTCTATCGCCCTATCTGCTCTAAAGTCAAAGTAAATTAAAGCATCGCCCTTCTTGATTTGGCCTACCGGCACATCCATATCATCCACAATTACAAACGGTTTAAGATACTGGTCTTGTACTTTCGGGTCAATTCTTCTTAGAATTTGCAAAGCTTCTTCTGGTGTTCTAAAGTAAAACTCTGCCTCACCCTTCACCATCATATCAAAACCTTTTTTCACCATTTCCCAGTCATTCTCATATCTATCCGACACACACGCCATTCTACCACCACCAGATGCAATCCTAATATCTGCATCTCTAAAATCTCTAGCAAAATTTTCAAATCTTTGTACATAGAGTTTGGCAGAATATGGATCCACATCCCTACCATCAAATACTGCGTGTACGCGCATATTACGAACACCCTCGTCATAAGCACGTGTAATCATCTGTTCTAAATGTGCCATATGGCTATGTACACCACCGTCCGAGAATATACCTGAGAAATGGAGAGTCCCACCATTTAGCGCTTTAGTTACAGCATTTCGCCAACCTTCAGAGTTAAACACTTCGCCCGAGTCAAATGCTGCATTAATTGCTGCAATACCTTGTTTCATAATTTGGCCAGACCCCATCGTAAGGTGACCTACTTCAGAGTTTCCCATCTGCCCTTCGGACAACCCTACGGCTTCGCCAGAAGCATCTAGAGCAATGTGCATATAATCTTTTGCTGCTTTGCCTAGAAACGGGGTCTTAGCACGGCTTACGGCGTTACCTGGTCCATCTGGGGCGAGCCCAACACCATCCAAGATTGCGAGCACCACAGGCCCATCATACTGCAGTCTATCCATAAGCCTATTATACTACAAATTTATTTCTTATCAAAGTCGATTTTAGCATTTGCAGCTTTTCTGTCGCCAATCTTTACAGCGAGCATACCTAGGATAATACCGGAGATTACTAGGATGCCAGTGATATTGATTGGTTCGCTATTGCCAGCTGCAGTAGCAGTAAATCGCCCAGTGTCTGGTACTATTACTTCTGGTTTTTCTGGTTCATCAGGAGTTACTGGAGTTACTGGTTCTACGATTTCAAAGGTTACTACTAATTCGCCAATGTAGTTAGGACCATCATAATAGTATCTTACTTTGTATTCTCCTAGATCAGCTGGTCTAAGGGTTTGTACCCAAGCACCATTCTCGTATACATACCAGATAGCTGTGAGATCATCTACTGTAATTCCATCCGTGTTATCGCCTACTGTTAAATCACCTTCAAGTACTACTTCGTCACCTGTATAGGTTATAGTTTGAGAAGCAGGAATACCAGTGATTTCTAGAATGCTTCTGTTGTCGATAATTTCAAAGCTTGTTGCTGCCTCAGAAGAGATATTCATACCATCTTTTGCAGTTACCGTTACGGTAGCAGTACCAGGATTTACGTTATCGCCATAGACTACAGTATATTCATCTGGATCTACAGTGAAGTTACCGATCTTTACAGTTACTTCTGGTTCTTTCTCAGTTGCGTTGTAATCAGTTACATAATATTCTAGGAAGATATCATCAGCAACCAAAGTATGTGGAGTGATCGTTACATCATCAACTACAAAAGTGTTAGTAGGTAGTACGTAAGTTTCAGCTGCTTCAGAAGATAGAGTTACTGTTACAGTTACGGTTTTGTCGGTGCCTACGTTTGCATCATCAAATACTGCTGTTGCAGTATAATCCACACCTTGCACCAAACCAGCCTCGCTCAAAGTCACAATTCCAACCTCAGAATCCAAAGTACCATCATAAACTTTATCTGGTACAGTTGCATCAGTGATTGAAATTGGTACCATACCTACATATAGGTCATAGCTAGCAGATGCACTCATATAGTCATAAGCTGCTGCTGCTGTAGCTGTGATGGTAGTAGTACCATCACCTACGATATGCACTAGACCAGTTGCAGGGTCTACAGTTGCTACAGATTCGTCAGAAGAAGCATAAGAAATTGCACCCTCTACAGTAGTTTCGGTCAAAGGATTCGTAAAGTCATCATCGGTAGAATCTTTAAAGATTGCAGTTTCATCATATGCGATTTCTTGAGATTTGTTTTTATTGATTTGAGAAACCATATTTTCCCAATCAGTCGTAAAGCTTAATTCATCAGTGCCATCAAGCATAACGTAGTTATTTTCCATTAACACACCACAATTCTTAAGTGTATTGAATGGAATATCAGACGACAAAGTAAAGGTTGCTCTTACAATTTCGTCGTCTTCAACTAAATCTATACCTTCATCGCTCTGGATTGAAAATTCACCAGTAGTTGTATCAACATTTACGGTAGCACCTGCAGACGTAATTTTACTACCAGCTGCAATCGTAAAATCTGGTGAGAAATATTCTATACACGAATCAGTGTCACTTTCGTTGTTGTCAGGTATAAATTGTCCGGCGAAAGATTTATATTTACCATCTCCCCCTTCACGAACCTGATAATAACGCTCTAGGGTTACAGAACCATCTGCGTTATATGTGGCACCAGCCATTTCTATAAGGTGTTCGCTATCAGCGAACGTTCTGGCGAGAAACGTTGTCAACGTAAACGCCGAAACCAAAACCAGGCCAGCAGAAACTGTCCTAGCTACATTGTTTTTTAATAAGCGTGTCATATGAGACTCCTTTTTTTGTTTTTTTGTTTTTGTGTATGACTAATACAGTCTCATCATAACACGCTTATGTTATTTTTGTCAAGTCTTTTTATGGTTTTGGTACTTGCTGGGTAATACAGTGAATATTACCACCACCAAGCAGAATTTCACGCGCATAAATTGGCTCAATCGTTCTGTCTGGGAATAGTTCTTGCAATGTTTTTACTGCATCTACATCGTGTGGATCGTTAAACACCGGTAAAATAATTGCACCGTTACAGTTGTAATAATTAATATATGATGCCGGAAGTCTATCGCCTTCATTTCTAGGGAAAGTTCCTTCCACTACATCAACGCCCTCAGACTCTTCTCTAGAAATCGTAATTGGATTTGGTACGTGAATTTTTACAATTTCTAACTTTCTACCTTTTGCATCCGTTACAGATTCCAAATATTCCAAATCCTTTACTGAGCGTTCGTGTTGTGGATCCTCTTCGTTGTCTTCCCAAGCTAACACCACTTTGCCAGGAGCTACAAATTGACAAATATTGTCTACGTGACCGTTAGTATCTTCGTCCTTATATACACCATAAGGAATCCAAAGTACTTTCTCAGCGCCAGTGTATTCAATTAGTTTGGCTTCAATTTCTTCCTTGCCCATATCCGGATTTCTGCCCTCAGAAAGCAATGTTTCTTCCGTTACAAGCAAAGTACCTTCGCCATCGCTATGAATAGAACCACCTTCAAGGACAAAGTCGTCCGTGCGATATCTATCCACATCTTCAATATTGGCCATCTTGGCAGCAATCATATCATCAAGATCCCACGGGAAATAAATTCCATCTACGAGACCACCATAGCCATTGAAGGCCCAGTCTACGGCGCGCATTTCGCCCTTGCCGTTTACTACCATCGTAGCACCAGTATCTCTAATCCACGAGTCGTTGTTAGAAATTTCTACCACCGACACGTTTTTCATATTCATACCAAGCACGTGTGAATATTGTGATTGATTTACACCAAGAATTACTGGCTCATATTTTGCAATAGTTTCTACTACTTGTTTAAATGCAGCCTGTGCTGGCTTTGCACCACCACGCCAGTTATCTGGCCTTTCCGGCCATAAAAGATAAGTGCACTCGTGTTCCGAGAGCTCACTCGGCATATAGAACCCATCTTTCTTTGGAGTTGAATTTAACTTCATAAAATCCTTTCAAAATGGGTAAGAGTTTCTAAACGTGGTCTACGGACCTTGAAGACTCGGCCTGAGCGGCCCGGAGCGTGTCCGAAGGACACGCTTTAGAAACTCTTACCCTTGTTGTTATTTTTTCTTGCTTTTTGCAGTTATTTTCTTTTTATGATCTTTTCTAACCATATTAAGTACCATAATTTCACCAACTACGATACATACAACAGTAGATATAATTAGTACATTATTTTCTTCCCAAGTTAGAGCTAGATCGTCTGGATAAAGTACCAAGGTGAAGAAGAGTGATACAAAGAGTAGTAGAAGTGGCACAAGCCCCATCAACCATCTTAGCACCGGACCAACTTTTACCCAGTAACCATTTTTAACTTGTGGACCTTTTTTGTGGAGTTTAATAAACGCCGCAAACATTGGAATGTACGAAAAGAGTAGACATACTAAGGAGAGCGAGAAGAATGCCCAGAACATATTTGAGAAGTTCGTGAGTAATTCTTCGTCCACACCCATTTCTGGCAACACATAAGTGATAAAGATACCAGCTACCGACAAAATTGCCGAGATGATACCAGTCCAGATACTTACTACGTAAGGTGCGCCATCTTTGTTTCTTTTTGCCCAAGACTTTGGAAATGCGCCATCTTCTGCAGCATATGCAGTCACAGAATAGACACCAAAGGTCCAGGAAGAAATGTTGGAAATAAGTGTTAATATAAACAACCCACCTACTACAATTGTAATAGCTTGGATTGCAGCTTCGGAGATTCCGGCATTAGCCATCAATACATTATAAGAATCTAGGAAGCCAGTGTTTGTTTCAATTTCTGAAAATGGGGTACCTACACCCATACCAAATGATGGGAAAATGTAGAAGATTGCAATCAAGATACCACCGAGTACGATTGCTTTTGGAATTTGTTTCTTTGGCTTATCCATATCATCATAGAATGTGCCAACCACTTCAAAGCCGAGCATATTAAAGATAATAAGTGCTACAAATGATAGACCAGCCCAGTCTATACCACCATCAGCAGACGCTAGTGGTACAAAATCTTGCCAACCTTCGATTGGGTTTGCTGTACCTTTTGTAAAGAGTACATAAAGGCCGAGAAAACCAATTGCGCCAAGTAGAATCATCTTGATGACTGCACCGATATTTGATACCCAGTCAGACTGAGAAATACGGAGCATACCAAGGATCGTTACGAGTGCAATATAGAAAAGTTGGATAGAAAGTACCATCCACATTTCCATCTCGATCCCAAACATTTGCATAATCATCGTGGTGATGAGATCTGCAAGAGAGGCGATCCATAGTGGGAAGTTTACCCAATAAAACCAAGCGACTCTAGCGGCCCATTTTTTGCCGAAAGCCTTCTTGATCCAGGTATACATACCACCCTCGGACGGATATTGCGTACCAAGCTCTGCCGAGATAAGAGCATACGGTACGAAGAAACCGATGAGCATAATGGCCCACCAGAGATACATTTGATTCCCGATGGCTGCTGTAGGTGCTACGGCATCGCCCACGAGAATAATACAGACTGTTGCAAATACAGCAGAAAGCAGCCTGAATTTATATTTCTTCTTTGGCATTATTTGCCCTCCTTTTGTTGTTTAATGTAGTCTAACGTAGCTTGTGCTACTCCACCGAAGTACAGCACCAAACCTCTTTGGGCTGTCAGACGGTTTTCTGCTTCATCCCATGCTACCGAATTCGGGCCGTCCAAAACCGAATCCGTGACTTCTTCATTTCTATTTGCTGGTAAACAATGCATAAATTTGCAGTTTGGATTTCCGGTCGCTCGCATCAAATCATCATTCACTTGATACTTAGGATAAAAATCTTTCATATACACTTCTTTTGGTGTTTCTTTGTCATAAAGACCATACCAAACATCTGTATAAATAAAATCAGCACCAGAAAGGCAAGCAGGATCTTCACTCCATTCACAGGTGCCACCATATTTTTCGTTATTTTTTCTGCCAATTTCTAGCCATTCGTCTGTAATTCTGTGATCTTTTGGGCCATAGTGTACAAAGTTCATACCCATTTTGGTGGTCATATCACAAAGTGTGTTACAAACTTGTGTCGCATCGCCTACAAAGATTACTTTGATATCTTTGGCTTCTTTCCCTTCTGGCCAATGATCAAAAATCGTAATCATATCACCAATCCCTTGAGTTGGATGTACTCTCTCACTCATACCATTTAGCACTGGGACTTTTGCATATTTACCAAGAGCTACAATAGAATCGTGTCTATCTACTCTAGACATAATCATATCGCACATTCTACCAAGCACTACAGCCGTATCTTCAATTGTTTCGTGTGCGCCAAGTTGGATTGCACCCGGGGCAAGATTAAGAGCGTGCCCACCAAGTTGTTCCATTGCAACTTCAAACGAAACTCTAGTCCTCGTGGATTTTTGTTCAAAAAGCATCGCGAGATTTTTATGAAATAGTGAGTTAAGATACCCACCACTTTTAATAAATTCTCTAACTGTTCTAGCAGTTGTAATAATATCTAATATTTCTGATTGATCAAAATCTGCCGTGTCAAGAAAATCTTTACGCGACGGCGCTTTATGCGTTAGTGTATACCCATCCATATCCCCATTATAACATAAGCGCAATAAAAAATGTAAAACTATTTTTTAATAATGGTGCCAGCTTTACCTTTTAAAGCTTCTTTCAAATGATCTATGTCTGTGATGATGCCGGTTCCACCTTTTTCTGCAAACGCCATCGCTGCCTGTACTTTTGGTAGCATCGATCCGGCTTTAAATTCTGGCAAATATTTTTCCATTTCTTTTGCAGAGATTTCTCCAATTGCTTCCTCATCTGGCGTACCAAATTTTACACACGCATTAGAAACGGCTGTTACACTCACAAATATATCAGCCTTTACAAGTTCGGCTAATTTTTCTCCTGCAAAATCTTTATCAATCACAGCATCCACACCTTTTAGGCGTCTAAGAATTTTAGTTCTATAAACTGGAATTCCACCACCACCTGCTGCAATTACAATAATTCCATCTTCAATTAATTCTGAAATCGTTTTCTTTTCTACAATGTCAATTGGCTTTGGACTTGGCACTACTCTTCTCCAACCACGGCCAGCGTCTTCTTTTACAGTCCAACCTTTTTCTTTAGCTAATTTCTTAGCTTCACTTTCTGTATAAAATTGCCCGATTGGTTTAGTTGGATTATCAAATGCTGGATCGTCCTTTGATACTACTACTTGCGAAACCACCGTTGCAACTTTGGCATTTTTACCACGTTTCAAAAAGGCGTTGTTGATCGCCTGTGTTAGCCAATAACCAATTTGCCCTTGGCTCATTGCTACGGCAGTTTCAAGTGGCATTGCAGGTGCAGACTCAGTGGATGCACTTTCTTCGTGTATTAATATATTACCAACTTGTGGACCATTACCGTGAGCAAGCACTATTTCATAATTTGGGGCTAATTCTGCCACCATCTCACCCACTTCGTTTGCTACTTTTTTCTGCGCCTCAGCAGATACCTCACCTTGTTTTTGTAAAGCATTCCCACCAAGTGCAAGCACTATGCGTTTTTTCACTTTTCCTCCATTAGTTTTTTAAGTTCATTTTTGTAGGCTTCTACGCCTGGTTGGTCAAATGGATTTACGCCAGCAAGTTTTGCAGAAATTGCACAAGCCATTTCCATAAAATAAATAAGTTCACCGAATCCTCTTTCGTCGTATGTAGGAACATCGAGTTTAAGGACGGGAATTTTGCCGGCAGTGTGCGCAGTCTTTACTGCTTCCACAATCTTGGCATTTAATTCATCAGTTGGATAATTAATAATAGTTTCAAATAAATTCCTTCGCCCGTCTTGCATAAACTGCCCTAGAGAATGCAAATCCGTAGAATAAATCACAGAAGCTGGCAAAATTCCCTGCCGATTTTTACCTTCGCTTTCACCAAATAATTGTTTAATCCATTCATTAAAATACATTGTTGCAGGCTCAAAACTAGCAAACACTTCTGTGTCGTAACCTTTATTAAGAAGCAAACTTCTCATAAAAGCATACTTTGCAAATGTCGGGACACCCTCACCATCTGCTTCTTCAGAAACTTTTGCCGCACCAGCAAGTAACGCTTCAATATCAACTCCAGCTACTGCCATAGGAAGAAGCCCTACTGGGCTAAGTACAGAATATCTACCACCAACATTATCCGGAATTACAAATCTAGTGTAACTATCACGCTTAGCTTCATCGTGAAGTGTACCTTTATGTGCATCCGTAATTGCATAAATTCTTTTAATTGCACCTACCACACCATAACGCTCAGCCAACTTTTTCTTAAATGCTTCGAATGCTCTAGCTGGCTCCAAAGTAGTACCAGACTTAGAAATTACGATCACAGAAAAATCTTTATCGGCAACTTCTCTAAGTGCATAGTTTAATTCCCTTTCAGAAAGTGAATTTCCTGCATAGACAATCTTAATACCATTTCTAGGTCTAAGAGCTTCAATGATTGCTCGGTGACCAAGGTAAGATCCACCGATTCCAATGCACACCAAAATCTCAGATTCTTTCTGGATTTTTTCGGCAGTCTCATTGATTTTTTTGACTTCCTCAGCACTAACTTTGAGTGGCAAATCTACAAAACCACCCATCTCATCATTTTTGATTTCCTCCAAGATCCCACTTAGTTTATTTTCGTCTACTTTAGGACTAAAATTCACTTCTATCATACCTTATATTATACCATATCGCGTGCTATAATATATAGTAGTGCTCGCTTGGCGGAATTGGTAGACGCGCTAGCTTCAGGTGCTAGTGGTAGTAATACTGTGAGAGTTCAAATCTCTCAGCGAGCACCATTTTTTATACCAAAATTTTATTTAGCAACACAACGGACGTGGATGCCGTGTTCATATGTAAGCGTGGCAGCATAAGTACCATAGCCTTGGTTATTTAGAAAACCATCGGAAGGTTTGTATATCAAAGTTTTACGAGCATTACCACCCTCAGCAGTACTACTCCACCAGCCACCATAGCCATTATAGCTACTAGGAATAGAACCATTATAATATACACCACCAGAACCAGCCACTGCATTAAATGCAGCAACATACGTAGTAGTATCATTACCAATAGTAGACACTATCGTACTCGATGGCAATGTCCAACCCACAGGGCAAATATTATATACATCGTTATTAGTGTTAGAGCTACCAGTAATAGTGCCTACTGTAACTGCTGGATAGTTGTAATATGCGCCATAAGTAGAACTACAGGTCATATATGGTTCAGTATATGTAGCTCCATTCGAAAGTGAAGCTGTAGGTGTAGACCAATTGGAGCTCACATTAGAATCAGCACTAGTCAAAAGTTTGGAAGAAATATTAGAACCATAAGTAGCGCCAGTACCATCACATCCAATAGCAAGATTTCTAGTCATCCAAAGGTTCCCATTGAGTTTAGCTGTAGTATATTCCTGACCATCGCGAGCATCAATAAGGGTTTTAGTATCACCATCACTCATTTTGGCTGCAATCTGTGGATTCATCTGCTGCATATAAGTGATATCATCAACCGTCCGGTTATCATCCTTGACACACCGTACGGTAAACCCATATATGCGCTGACTCTTATTCAATGGATCTACCGAAGAAGTGCCAACGTATAAATCATACATATAAGGCGCATTGCCATAAAATGTGGATGACGGGAACCAGCCCCAGCTATTTTGGAAATATATTGTATTTGCTTGATAATAACCGGAAAGCGTTGTAGATAATGCTGCTTTAAGGTTAGCTTGGTTAGACCCATATGCTGCATAAAGCCCCTGATATTCTCCACTTGCACCACCAGATGGGATTCGCCAGCCAGCCGGACAAATATCTTCAGTGGCATCGGTAAGCCCAGAAGCCGACGAAGAATAACAATACGAGGCAGCCGACGTAGCGCAGAAATTATAATACACGCCTACTTTGCCATTGCCAGAACCATAATTAGTCACTGAAGTATTCCTATAAGCAGTATTAATCTTTGGAGTATCAAATGAATCTGCCCAAGAAGTGCTGACATTAGCTTTGAGCGAGGTCAAATGCGCATCTGTTGCATTGGTAGTAGCAGATGTCAAATTTGTTTGAACATTGGTATCTGTAAGATCTAAAGCTAAATTATCCAACATATATATATTGCCATCAGCAAGTTTGGAAACCTTATAATTGTTGCCATCACGACTATCTTTGAGCATAGCCGTATCACCAGTGTTTGGCATTAAGCTGTCTAGTTCACTTTGCGAGATATTTTGCATTACTGGAACGTCTTCGTAGCTCTTGATACAACGTACAGAGAACCCATCACCACGGCCATCAGAGTTAGTCGCAACAGTTGTTGTGCTTCCATTATATTGTATGATATAACGACCCTCCACAGTGGACGCGACGGAAGACCAATAAATCCCATAGGTATTATAGTAATTTCCACCGGCATAGTAGCCACCCTTGTATGGGCTAAACGAACCTGCGTTGTTGGCAGCACTCGTTGCTTCTGCATCAGTTGGCAACCTCCAACCTTTAGGGCAAACGCTTGCCTCAGCTTTAGTCGTATTTGAGGAGCCTGTAATAGTGCCTGCAGAAGCTGCAACGTAATTATATAACGCGCCATAGGAAGCACAGGTTATATAGTCATTGTTGTAAGAATTGTCTCTACCTGCAAGCGTGGTGGTGGAAGTCGTATAATCAGTAGATACGTTGGAATCTGCGCTGGTAAGAGTTTTAGCAGAATAACCAGAGCCATAGGTGCTACCAACACCGTCACAGCCAATTGCTAGATTTCTGATCATCCAAACGTTGCCATCACTGAGTTTTCTTACAGTATACACCTGCCCGTCGCGCTCATCTTCTAGACTCCTGATTGCGTTTGTAGCCATCGTAGCAGCATCTTGGCTAGAGAATTTTTGCATAGTCTGGCGCATTACGCAGCGAGTGTTATAACCTGCTGCACGATAGCCACCACTATTTACAGTAAAGGTATCTCTATACCAACCAATTGGGCGATAAATAGTATCACCTGTGCTAGAAGCCCAATAACCTGCGCTAGATTCTGGCACCTTTAGAACGTGATCATTAATGTGGCCACCCCATACTGGTTCAAATACTGACACAGTTGAACCGGCATATGAGATCAAATTGCTATATTGAGTGCTGGTTGGGAGTTTCCACCCTTTAGGACAGATACTTTCTGTGGCTTCAGCATTGCCAGAAGCACCTGCGATAGTACCAGCTGTAACAGCAGCAAAATTATACCAAGCATTAGGTCTACCACTATTATAGCTATCGCTGGCCTTATAATATATACAAGTGTTCGTATAACCAGCGCCACTAGTACTACTATTATTACCATCGCATTCACCACTAGCAGACATTAGATCTTTATATGTCATCGTACGAGTGGTAGTAACATCAGAATCATTTGGATTTAAAGTAGTGCCCTGGAAAACCAGATTTTGGGTCATCCAACATTCGCCATTTATCCACCTTACTGTGTATTCATTGCCATCACGAGAATCTCTGAGCGTATAATTCCCTGACGCTGCACGCGTTCTACACATTTCTGGAGTAAAGGATTGCATAGTGTCTCCCATCTCCCAGATAGCATATAGTTCTGCAGTAGCAGTACCAGTAGATGGAATGGAAGTAAAGGTAAAGGTATCACCAGACTGGTAAGTAGTGCCAGTACAAGTAGATGGATTGGTAGTATGGTCTATAGTACCATAGCACCAGCCTTTAAATATAGCACCAGATCTAGTTGGGTTAGTTGCTGAGATAATGAATTCTGATGCAGTAATGTTAGACTGTGCGTCTTGTTCTAGTACAGTAGCAGTACCATCATAGTTGTCTATATAGTCTATTTGGTATGAAATAGGATTACCAACAGCAGTAAGTACAAAGGTATTAGTATAAGTACCAGTTTGTTTCTCGTAGTCTACTCTAGCACCAAGGGCAAGAGTGAAGTTGTCTGATGTGCCAGTGGTATTTGGTGCGTTGGTAGAATAGATGGTTTTAGCAGTAGATGTAGTAGGAGCTGCCATAAAGTCTGTAGTAGTAGTGTTATTGACGTTTAGTCTATAACCCCATTTGTTAGCATAGGTGGAAGCACTACCTGTTCTGAAGTCAGATTCTGTAGTGTTGGATGTAATAGTATCTAGAGTATCTCCTGTGATGTTGTTTACTAGTTGGCCTGATGTGTCTGATCCTAGTAGTGTTACACTATAGCCTGTGAGGTTGTCTGTGGTAACTGAGAATTCTGCTTGGTCTGCTGCAGCTGAGATAGCAAAGGTACCATCCTTTGAGGTTGGTGTGATATCTACTGAAGCTGTGTCTTTTGATGAGATGATGGAGAGTGAAGTAGTGGCAGGAACGGTTGTAGCTTCGGCGTCCTCTCTATGTTTAGCAATAGGAAATACAGCAAGAAGAGTAAGAATAGCAAGGAGTGAAAAAGCTCCCGTACTTACAATACGAAATCTCCTAGAGCGAGATATTACACGCTCTGTACCACTGTTTGTTTTCCCGTTAAAAAACATTTTTGTATGACCTGTATACTATATATTATATAGTGGTTTTTGTTTTAGCGCAAGCGTTTTTTTAGATTTTGTCAAGTTCGGCAAATACAGCCTTTTGATCGGCTTTTATTAGCTTCAGCTTTGCCGTAATTTCATTTTCGCCCATTTCTATCGCCCGTGAAAGAGCTGGTTCACCTGCCATTGGCTCAAAGAATTTTTTGTACTTTTCAAAATCTTCATCAGTTCTGATCGCGCCAGCCGTGTAACGTGGATAATTATCCAGCGATTTATCACCAGACATTTTCTTTACATAGTCCCAATGTCCTTCTAACCAACCAAACACCTCTTCCTTTACCACCGGATTTCTAAATAGATAAATAAACAAATAGAACTGATCCTGTGGCTTTACCACTTCTGGCTGCTCCAAAAGCCCCATTACTTTCTTTAAGCCGTCCTTGTCCTTCATTAGAGTCATCGCCACCAAAAGATCGTCTTTGATTTCTGGATCTGCCACGGTTTTATAAGCCATAATATATTCATCTACAAATTCTGGTTCCAAAAATAATTTTGCATCCAAAATATCCGAACGAATTTCAGAATCTAGTGCACTCAAATTTTTGTCATACATATTTGCCAGCACCTGCAAATTTTCTTTGGTTTCTGCATAAAAATCTAGGGCCAAAAGTATCGAACGAATCCTTAAAGTATTTTCATCGTCACCATCACGCGTAGCAAGTCCAAACTTAGAAAGCCCAGGCGCTACTAATTCTCCCACAAATTTAGCAAACTTTTTTTGCTCCTCAGACCCATAGGTAAAGAAGCTCTTAAGCCCAGACACGATGGTAAGAATAATACTCCACACTGCCGCCGATTCTTCATTCCTAAATTTCCATACCAACGGAATTAAAGAAGCAGAAGATGCTAAATCAGTTTTAGAAAGTAAATCACGATCTATGAGAAGCCTTAGTTTTTCTTCCAAATCAAGTTCATCAAACTTTGCTAATTTTTCTTCGAACTCTGCATCCGTGAGATTTAGAATATAATGTCCACTCATATCATCCGTAATTTTAGCGAGTGGCCAATTAGCATCTTCCATTTCACCATCTAGAAGAAATCTTTTTTGTACCCCATCAGAAATCACCGGATACCCAGGATGATCAATAAATGCGTGCATCATTTTCTTTACATCAAAATCTGCATATTCATTTAAAGCATCCCACAAATTATCGCCAATCGTATTCTGATATTGATATTTTTCAAAGTAGTCTTTAATACCTTTACAAAAATTCTCCCAACCCATTAATCTTATTACCATCAGCATCAGTCTAGCGCCCTTTGCATACACAATCGCTGGATCAAACAAAGTTGCAATTTCTTCTGGGTCTTCTACATCCTGATGTACGGATTGTACGCCATCGATGCAGTCACGTCTAAGTGCAGCCAGCACATCACCCGTAAAGAAGCTCTCCCAAATTTTATATTCTGGGTGAGCAAAATCCACTGCATAATATTCCATTACACTCGCAAACGATTCATTAAGCCACAAATCATCCCACCATTCCATTGTTACAAGATCTCCAAACCATTGATGCGAAAGTTCGTGTGCTACAGTAAGTGCCACACCTTTACGAGTTCCAAGTGTAGCATCTTTGCCTGCAAGCAGCATAGACTCACGATAAGTAACGAGCCCCCAGTTTTCCATTGCGCCAGCTTCAAAATCTGGAAGCGCTACCTGGATTAGTTTCTTTAGTGGATATGAAACACCAAAATTATCATCATAAAATTCTAGCGACTTTGCTGCAATTTTATTTGCAAAATCTACAGCATCTACATCCTGATTAAGAGCACAGTAAGTTGTAATTTCTACACCGTGTTCATTTTTAATAGTCTTGCCGTGAAATTTACCAATTACCCACGCCAGAAGGTAAGTACTCATCCGAGGCGACGGCGTGTTAATCAAAATCAAATCATCAGGGTCAGGTGTTGTAATTTTTACATCAAATTCAGCTTTGGCTGCTGGCTCATCAATACACGGAAATGCCTCTCTAGCATAATGACTCTCAAACTGTGTCGCCACAATAGTTTCAGTAGTATCTTTGTATTTATAATACGAGAGATACGCCCCTTGCATATTTTCATTGAGATAACCCGTATATTTAATTTTTATTTCTGCCCTTCCCGGTTTCAGACCAGAAATGCTAAGCACCTCGCCATCGTTTTCAAATTTCATTTCTGTATCATCAACAAATACATTCAAAATTTTAAACTTTACAGCGTGAAATTTGATCGTATCAGAAACAACTTCACCAGAAACTTTTACAGTACCACCAATGGTTTTAGCGTGCTTGTCTATATCAAGCTCTAGCACATATCTTTCCGGCACAAAATATTTTAAAAATCTCTCCACTTTTGACACCTCCTTTTATTTTTTATTTATAAAGTTTTGCGTTTACTGGTAATTTTGCATCTTTCAAAATTGGCTTAAGCTCTGCTTCTTCCAAAGTCTCGTGTTTTAATAGTTCTTCTGCAAGAGCATCCAAAACTTTTTTGTTAGCCTTAAGCACAGCCTCAGCACGAGTAGCAGCTTCATCAGAAAGTTTCTTAATTTCTGCATCAATTAATTCTGCAGTCTTTTCTGAATATGGCTTGCCGGTAGTGATAGTATAATAACCAGCATCTTCGCCTGGAAATACCAAGTTACGAGTAGAAGAACCCATACCCTCTTCTACGATCATTGACTTAGCAAGTTCTGCCACATTTTTGAGATCAGAGGATGCGCCAGTAGTAATCGCATCAGTACCAAAGATTAATTTTTCGGCAATTCTACCACCCATCGCACGAGCCAAAATGTCTTTTAGTTCATAGATATTTTTGTAGCTTCTATCTTCTGGTGGAAGGAACCAAGTTACCCCACCGGTTTGGCCACGTGGAATAATTGTAACTTTGTGTACCGGATCAGAATCTGGAAGTACGTGCCCCACAATTGCGTGCCCAGCCTCGTGATAAGCTGTGATTTTGCGTTCCTTTTCGTTCATCACTTTGGACTTTCTTTCTGGCCCAATTGCTACACGTTCAAATGCTTCTACTACATCTGCATTGGAAATTGCTTTGTGACCTTCGCGTGCAGCTGTAATTGCAGCTTCGTTTGCGATGTTAGCAAGGTCAGCACCAGAAGATCCAGCAGTCTTTTTGGCGAGAGCCTCAAGATCTACATCTGCTTCTACTGGTTTACCTTTGAAGTGAACTTTTAGAATTTCCAAACGGTCTTTTCTTTCAGGAAGCGTTACATTTACGTGGCGATCAAAACGCCCAGGACGAAGGAGAGCTTTATCAAGCATATCTACCCGGTTTGTAGCAGCCATTACGATTACACCAGAATCATTATCAAACCCATCCATTTCTACCAAGATTTGGTTTAGGGTTTGTTCGTCTTCACGGCCAGCTCCACCACGTGCATCACGTTTGTGAGCTACGGCATCGATCTCATCAATAAAGATAATGGATGGAGCATTTTTCTTAGCTTTGGAGAATAAATCACGAACTCTAGATGCGCCCACGCCTACAAACATTTCTGCAAATTCCGAACCAGAAATTGAGAAGAATGGCACATCAGCTTCACCAGCTACTGCTCTAGCCATCAAAGTTTTACCAGTACCAGGATCACCTGCAAGGAGTACCCCACGTGGAATCTTCGCACCTAGTTTTTCATACTTCTTTGGACTCTTAAGAAAATCTACAATCTCAGTAAGATCTTGTTTGGCAGATTCATTCCCTGCCACATCCTTAAAGGTAACTTTCTTTTTGTCTGGACCATACATTCTGGCTTTAGACTTACCAAAACTAAGTGATTGAGAATTTGCAGCTGTGGCTTGGCGCATCATCCAGGAGAAGAAAACTACAATAGCAACAATTGGAAGAACTGTTAATGCTACATCTAGCACGATTCCCCAAGTATTTACGTCTTCCTTGTATTCAACTTTTGGATAAGTTTCGTTACATTTCTTTAGTTCATCACCTTCTAATTTTTCACAGTGATTAATAAGGCCTTGCTCATACAAAGTGCCAGAGCCATCTTTTCTAGAAGTCTCGGTTGGCTGATCTTTACCTTTAAGGGTAATATCGATAGTGTTCCCCGTTACAGTAATTTTAGAAATATCACCATTTGGATCATTTGCCCGAGCAATTACCTCAGACATTGGCACCTCTACTTTTACTGGTGTCTTGTTGGTCCAGTTTACGATCAACATCGCAAATAGACATATAATAATTAAGCTAAACAGTCCACTTCTAATCATATTGGACTTATTTGGAACATTTTTCGGCGTTCCACTCACAGAATTCTTTGGATTTTGATCTGCCACAATATTCTCCTTTTATATATCTATTTTACCACAAAAAAATGGTCTGGGTGAACGGACTTGAACCGTCGACCTCAGCGTCCCGAACGCTGCGCGCTACCAACTGCGCCACACCCAGATAAACAAATTATAACATAAAAAAATGGTCTAAGACCAAAGTGGTCTGGGTGACAGGACTTGAACCTGCGACCTCGACTTCCCAAAAGTCGCGCGCTACCAACTGTGCTACACCCAGATACTATATATTATATCACATCTGCCCGATAATTCAACGAATCTTCCGTTAAATTTTCATAGATCATCTTAACCCCATCAAGATTTAAACCCATATCTTTAAGTTTATTAAAACCAGCTTCCTCGCCTTCGCCAGTATAATCTTTCATAATCACTACAAAACCTCGTTCCGAATTATCTAGCTCATAACTTAATATATATTTTGTGTAGCTGCTCCAATCTTCCGAATAATATTCCACTGTGAGTGGTAATTTAGAAAGGGTTGGATTTTCTTCTACTAATTTATTAATTTTTTCTACTGTTTCTTGGTTCAAAGCTTCGCCCCTAAATACTGAGTCTTCTACTACGATAGCATTTTCTGGCAATTTCTTTTCCGAAAAAATCAAAAACAAAAGAGAGATAGAAAGCACCACAATCACAAAAATCCCAAACCCAATCAAAATCCAACTTTTTCTATCAAAATGACTCGCCATATATTATATATTATATCACTCTTCTGTACTGAGTTCTACTGAGGTAACTTTTACTGAATTTTTGCCTATTTTTTCTTTGGCAAATTCAATAAAGGTATCTTGGTCTCTCGGATCGCCATTTAGAAAGACAAAAATCTTATCATCACCATTTCTCGAAATACCAACATAAGCGTATGTGAAACCTTCTATCAAAGAATCCGTCGATAACACTACTTTATATTCCCGTTCGTCAGAAATTTTTATATTAAATTCACTAGTATATGTATCATAAAAAACGAAATTAGAAGCATCTATAGTTGCATCATAATAAATTACGCTATCATCCTCAAGTGGAGTGTTGTTTTGAGAATATTTCATTTCTTCTTCAGAGAAAACTACATCTCTTATATTATCTAACGCCACCAAAGAGAAATCCTCACTATAAGCCAGCGTCAAAATATCTCTATTGTAAAACACTAAAGATCTCTCAAAAATCTCTTCGCCTGGGCCTTCATCAACGTCTGGAAAATGTGGCATTTGACTGTTAATAAACAATATAATACCTACTATCAACGAGAACACTAATGCTACTGCAATAGATATAATTAACGCTTTTTTATTCTTAGTAGTATCTCTCACGGCAATGCCTCGTATAATTTATTAATTAACTTTACGGTCTCAACTGAACCATTGTCGCCATATTTTGGCGTTTCATCAATATGCAAATGCGATTGGGTACTCACAGCACACGGTGGTGGGCCTACTTCGCCCATTACCTGCCCGGCATTAAATGTGTCACCTGCTTTATATCTGCTATCATACAACATATGTCCTAACCAGAATTTTCGTCCATCATTAGTTTCATAAATTACTGAAGCGCACTTACTCTTATACCCTAACGTAGCACGACCATATGTTTTGTAGAGAGTAATTCTCCCTGCTGCTATAGCTACCACTTTCACGCCAGTCGAGTGCCAAAAATACGACGAGAATTTACCAGCTAGATCTGGGTAATCTCTTTCTGTCTTTGTACCGATAGTGAGACCTAGATCCATTGCGTAATAATCGTGGTGGCATCCACCCATAGAAAGGTTTCCACAAGGAAGTGGTGAAAGGCTGCTTCCGTGCATATAGTTTGCTTTGGTTGCGCCCTTTAATGGGAAGACATATCCATCTACGTTAGGATTTTCGCTACCGTAATCTTCATCGTCTTCTTCATCATTACAGTATGGCAAACTTTCAACGCTCGTCTCTCCTCCAGGGTCCGTAGAACTTGCTATAGAAGGCATGCTGCCAGATATTGGTTTCCCGTGAGCCTTAGCCCACCTTTGCACGCCACAAACATATCCAGAAATTTTGTTTACATAATCTGGGTCAGTAGCATATTTATACCCAGGCACACCATTAATTAAGAAATCAACATACGCATACGGGTCATTTTTGAATTTCCCTTTTGCCTCACGAACCGGAATAATACTGTTTACATAGTAGTTAAAAGCTTCATTATAATTATTAAAAGTTCGGTGCTTACCATCGCACGACGGTGAACCTTTAAGACCAAGTGGATTATATGGGCAAACCTCATTGCTCATAAAGCCACTTTCGCCGATTAGCTGTGCCACTATGCCCTCCCAAGGTAGACCATTATTCTGAGCAACTGAATGAATTGCATCATAATACTGTTCTATCTTAGAGCCATAACTATCTACATTTGTACAATGGCCGTCCCATTTATTACCACCAGTACTTCCTTCTCCACCTTCGCCCATCTCAACACAATCTTCTCTAGTTCTTCCTTCTTCACTATTATAAAAACGGATTCGGTAGTTACTGTATTTTCTTGTTAGCCAATCCGAAAGTGCCCCAGCACTAGAAACCGGCAAAAAAGACGCCAAAATCAAACTCCAAATTATCGCTTTTTTAACACGATTTCGCACCATATATTATATATTATAGCACAAGCTTATTCGTCTTCTGGAAGAATTGCAAGATGCGCTTCTTCTAATTGTTCAGGGTCAACGCTAGATGGAGAATTCATCATAAGATCTACGCCATTGCCATTCTTTGGAAATGCCACTACATCACGGATATTCTCTTCGTCTTCGAGAATCATAAAGATTCTATCAAGCCCTGGTGCACAACCAGCGTGTGGTGGTGCTCCAAACTTAAAGGCATTAAGCATTCCACCAAATCTTGCTTCTACATATTCATTGTTATAGCCAAGAATATTGAATACTTTAAACATAATTTCTGGGTTGTAATTTCTCACTGCACCAGATGCGCATTCATAACCATTCATCACCATATCATATTGGTCAGCTACAAGTGCCAATTTATCGGCATCGGTCTTAGCGTTTTCAAGTGCCTCCATTCCACCTTTTGGCATAGAAAATGGGTTATGACCAAATTCAATCTTTTTGGCTTTTTCGTCCCATTCATAAAACGGAAAATCTACTACCCAGGTAAGAGCTACTTCATCAGACTTTTTAAGCCCAAATCTATCTGCAAAAGCGATTCTAAGTTGGCCTAACACTTTGTTTACTAAATCACGAGTGTCAGCGCCAAAGAATACGGCATCACCTTCCTCGGCCCCCATTCTTTCACGCACACCAGCAATCTCGGCATCACTCATAAACTTAAGGATTGGAGATTTAGCTTCGCCCTCAGTATATAATATATATGCAAGACCACCAGCACCAAGCTTTCTGGCTTGCTCGGTGAATTCATCAATTTCACGGCGAGTAAGTTCGGCGCCACCTTTTACGCACAAAGCTTTTACACAAGGTTGCTTAAATACTTTAAATTCAGTTTCAGAAAAGATATCAGTAAGATCTGTAAGCTCCATACCATATCTAAGATCTGGTTTGTCTACACCATAATAATCCATCGCTACTTCGTAAGGAAGTCTTGGCACGATTCCACCTTCTTGAATATATTTTTTAGCAATCTCAGAATTTAATACTAATTTTTTATTAGCGAATTCTTTTACCAATTTAATATATAGTGGTTCAATTTCGTTTCTTACTACTTCACCGTCTTCTACGAAAGACATCTCAAAATCTAGCTGATAAAAATCGCCATAAAGTCTATCAGCCCGTGGATCTTCATCTCTAAAGCACGGTGCAATTTGGAAATATTTTTCTACACCACCCACCATCAAAAGTTGTTTAAACTGTTGTGGAGCCTGTGGAAGTGCATAGAATTTACCAGGATGAAGTCTAGATGGTACTAGGAAATCACGTGCCCCTTCTGGAGATGAGTTAGCTAGAATAGGAGTAGTGATCTCGGTAAAACCGTGGTCGTACATATAATTACGTACCACTTGATAATATTCGCTACGACGTTTGAGACGCTTTTGCATTGATGGACGCCTAAGATCTAGATAACGATATTTGAGTCTCATTTCTTCAGAAGATTTATCGCCGTCATCGTGAGTATTTACTGGCAAAGGCTCGCATTTGTTGATTAGTCTAAGTTCGGATACCACTAATTCAATATCGCCGGTAGGAATGTTTGGATTTACTAATTCTGGTTCACGTTTTCTGATTACGCCTTTAGCCGAAAGCACATATTCATCACGTACAGATTCTGCAAGAGCAAATGCTTCTTTGGTTTCTGGTGTTACTACTAACTGCAAAATTCCTTTAAAATCTCTAAGATCAATAAAAATTAGTCCCCCGTGATCACGCCGGCTGTTTACCCAACCAGCTATTTCTATTTCTTTTCCTACTTCCATAAGGGAAATTATACCACCTTTTGCCCTTTTGGCCAAGGTAGTGATAAAATAGGATTATGAACATCTTTTATACTGACGGCAGCGCTAGTCCTAATCCTGGCCCTGGTGGTTGGGCGATCATAGACGTAAATACCAAAAACCCCATAAAAAGTGGTGGCGAAAAGGACACCACTAACATTAGAATGGAAGGTACAGCTTTAAGAGAAGCTATCAAACTAGCAGAAAACGAACCTACCGAAATTCGCACCGATTCCGAATTCTGGATCAACGTTCTTACCAAATGGGCCCCAGCCTGGGAGGCTAACGATTGGCACAAAAAAGGTGGCGAAATCAAAAATCTAGATCTTGTAAAAGAGCTTTATGAACTCTACAAAACTCACGATATTACTTTGAAGTGGGTTAAAGGTCACGCCGGCGAAGAGCTAAACGAGCTCGCCGATACAGCTGCCAACGAAGCTAGAAAATCTCTTTAACTAAGCAAATAATCAAGTAGCATTTTTGCTGTAAAAAATCCGGCTAGCTCATCAGACGGATCCAGTACCAAGAAGTAATAAGAATTTGTTCTCTCAATTTCTTCTACTGCAAACTCTAAAGGATCAGTAGTGTGAAGATAAGAAACTGTCTTATCCATATATTTTTCTGCCCGATCAGTCTTTTTAATTTCTAGAGCATTCAAAGCTTCTGTATGAATTACACCTTTTACGTGATTGTGATTATCTACTACTGGAAAATTTGTAAAACCAGATTTATATAACTTATCTAGCATCAAAGGGCCAAGAAAATCCTTGGCATTTACAAACACCATTTCGGTTTTTGGAATCATTAAATCTGCCACAATTCTGTCATCAAAACTCATCACGGCAGCAATCCTTGCCCGACCCTTCTTATTAATTACAGAAAGTGGTGTTCTTTTAATTACACCAATAAAATCATTCACTGTTTTTGGAGTATAAGGCTCTGGCTTTTTCTCAACAACAGTCTCTTTTTCCTCGCCCCGTATTTTTGCTAGTAACTCTCCAAACATATGTTATAATCATTATAACACAAAGGAGTTTATATGAAAAAAACAGGTTTTTCCGTAGCAGGATTAATTATCGGTATTGCAGTAGTTATTGGTATCGGCATTGCCACTTGGCTCGTAATCGATGGCAATCTCAAAGCTACCAATTTTGACAACTATGATTTTAGCTCCGTTATCGCTCCAGATGAGCATAATGGCAACATTGGCGATCACGTCAAAAAAGATAAAAACGGTTCTTACACGGGTGAACCAGTATATATAGTTGAATACGCCGACTTCCAATGCGAAGGCTGTGCTTCGATGAACCCACGCGTAAACCAAGTTATCGACGAACTAGACGGGAAACTTGTTATTATCTATAGAAACCATCTTCTAAGTTATCACCAAAATGCCACAGCAGCTGCTTCTGCAGCCGAAGCTGCTGGCCTCCAAGGCTATTGGGAAGAATACGGCAAAGCCCTCTTCACCAACCAATCCGAATGGAAATACAAAGGTGGCTCCGAAAGAACTACCCTCTTCGAAAAATACTTCCTAGAAGTTACTAATGGCCAAGGTGATATGGAAAAATTCAGAAAAGATATTGGTTCTAGCGAGGTATCCAAGAAAATCAGCTTCGATATGGGTATTGGCAAGCGTATCGAGATCCCTGGCACCCCAGCCTTCTTTATAGATGGCAAATGGATCGACTGGAGCGATGTCGATAGTACTGGCACTGATAGTATAGAGATCAATGGCGAAACCATCACCTGGGAAGGTGGCCAAGGTGGTTCCAAATTCGTAGAACTCATCAAGAAGATCGTCGAAGCCAAACTAAAGAAATAAGCTACACCAAATAAAAATAAGCCCCTCGGGGCTTATTTTATATTTCGATAAACTCTTGCCATTCAGCAGGAGCTACCTTAGCTTTAGTCACCTCACGGCGCTTTAGCCTTTTGATACGCATATGTATCTACTTTCTCCTTAATGTTTATTGCTTTTTACGACCTAAATAAGTTAATTTTAAAGCAACATTTATTATTCTAGCAAACATCATTTTTTCGCGCAAGCTTTAGCAATTTTCTTTTTATTATCAGAGTGCTATAATACTCCATTAGAAAGAGTCGTATGGAGAAATTTGTTGTAAAATTTAGAAAGCTTATTTTGGCACTCGCCATCATATTATTAATTCCATCAATTTTTGGATTTTTAAATACTCGCGTCAATTACGATATGCTAACATACTTACCAGATAGTATGGAGACCGTAAAAGGCCAACAAGAATTACTTGAAAGTTTTGGCAAAGGCGCATTTTCTCTCATCATTGCCGAAGATTTACCAGAATCAGAACAAGCCAAACTAGAACTCAAATTCAAACTTATTCCTCATGTAGACACCGTAATTGGTTACGGCACTATATATAATAGTAATTTCCCAGCCCAAATCCTCCCAGGAGAAATTTATAACAAATTCCAAAAAGGTAACGAGAGTCTAATTGCTGTCTTCTTTGATACTTCCACTTCTGCTGACGAAACTATGGATGCCGTAAATAAAATTCGCGAAGCTGCCGACGGACACGCCTATGTTTCTGGTATGTCTGCCTTTGCTACAGATTTACGCAAACTCAGCGAGCAAGAAGAAATATTTTACGTAATTATCGCCGTATGTCTAGCCCTACTCGTAATGCTAACTCTTCTAGACAACTGGCTCGCTCCAGTACTATTTCTAGCCAGCATTGGCGTTATGATCTTCATTAATCTTGGCACCAATATTATATTTGGTGAAATTTCCTATATCACCAAGGCTCTCTCTGCTATTTTGCAACTTGCAGTCACTATGGATTATTCCATCTTTGTCTGGCACAGTTACCGTGAATTCCTAGCCAAAGACAAAAAGAAAGACAAAGACGAAGCTATGAAAAAAGCTATTAAGGCTGCATTATCATCCGTATTTGGTGGCTCTGCCACTACTGTAGCCGGCTTCTTAGCGCTCTGCTTTATGACTTTTGGCCTTGGACTTGATCTCGGTCTAGTTATGGCCAAAGGTGTAATTCTTGGCGTGATTGGTTCTGTTACCGTACTTCCTGCCCTCATTCTTACTTTCGGCAACGTTATCGAAAAACTCGACCACAAATCTCTACTTCCAGATTTTACAAAGGTAAGTAAGGGCATCGTCAAAATTTTCCCAGCTCTTCTTATCATCTTTGTAGCTATCATTCCACCAGCTGTCATTGGTTATAAAAATACCAACGACAATGTATATTACACTATCGCCGACAGTCTTCCATCCGATATGGAATTCGCCGTTGCCAACAAAAAGCTTTCAGAAAACTTTGGTATGGCCAATGTCCATATGACTTTAACTAGCTCTAGTTTAAATCAAGAAACTGCCTACAATATGTCTGAAGAACTAAAAAATATTTCTGGCATCAAAACCGTTTTGAATCTAGAATCTCTACTTTCTACTGATGCTCCACTAGAAATTTTACCAAAATCCATAGTAGATGTAGCAAGAAGCGATAAATGGGAACTTACTATTCTAATCTCCGAATATCGCACTGCTACCGACGAAATGGCTGAACAGATCAAAAACATCAATTCCGTCATCAAAAAATATGATGAACACGCTCTTCTCGTTTCCGAATCATCATCTACTCAGGATATGATCGATCTTACCTCCGTAGATTTCCAAGTCGTCAACGCTATTTCTATCGTTGCCATCTTTATTATCATTGCCATTGTTACTGGTAGTGTTTCCCTCCCATTCATTCTCATTTCTGTTATCGAATCTGCCATCTTTATGAACTTGGGCCTCTCATATTTCCTAGGCGATAGACTTTCATTTATCACGCCAATTTGTATTAGTACCATTCAGCTTGGTGCCACTATCGACTACGCCATTCTTATGACCACTCGTTACAAACGCGAACGCCTAAATGGCGAAGACAAAAAATCAGCTGCCATTATTGCACTCAAAACTTCCATCCCTTCCATTATTATATCCGGTGCAGTTTTGTTTGCTGCTACTATCGGCGTAGCTGTCTATTCTCGCGCCGATATGATTAGCTCTATGTGTATGTTGATGGCTCGTGGTGCCGTAATTTCCATCTTCGTCGTTCCATTATTCTTAGCACCAATGCTTATTTTGACCGATCCAATCGTAATCAGAACTACACTCGGAATGAAAAAATTAGTTAGAAAGGAGAAAAAATGAAGAAACAAATTATAGTATCTAGCATTATTGCTACAGCCATTCTTGGCGCCACAGCAATACTAAGTGTAGCCAAAGCCGAAAGCAAATCAGAAACTGGCAAAATTATTGCTGCAAATTCTACTTTGGATATCAAAAACCCAATTATCAACAATAAAGGTACCGAGACTGTCTACGTAATGGCCGACGAAAACGGCAACGTTAAATCTAAATTTATTGGCAGCACTATCTATAACGGTGCCGAAGAGCTTCCATTTACTATGAAAGCTACCTATTATCTAGATGGCGCCGAAATTTCTGCAAAAGATCTCGCTGGTAAATCTGGCCACGTCAAAATTGTTTTTAATTACGACTCTACTGCTAAATATAATGGCAGGTTCATTCCTTTCCTAGCTCTTACTACTATCAATTTGAATCATTCCAAGTTTTCTAATATCAAACTCACAAATGGCAAAATCTTCAACGAAAACAATTCTGCCTATACTATTATTGGCTACGCTCTAACCGGTCTAGGCAAAAATCTTGGTACCGACTTTTTGCCAGACACCTTCATCCTAGAAGCTGACACCACCGACTTTAAATTAGTCGATACTTACACTATTTTTACCAACGATATTTTAGCTGATATTGATTTGTCAGAACTCAGCCGTCTAGAAGAGCTCAAAAACGCTATTTATCAATTAGAAGACGCCACCAATAAATTAATAAATGGTGCTACTGATCTCTCAAACGGCATTGCCAAAACTATCGATGGCACCAAAACTATTTATAACGGCTCCAAGGACTTACTTGCTGGTTTCAAAAAATTAGAGCCTTACTCTACCGAACTCACAAACGGCGCTAGAGCAATTATTCAAAATACCCTAGTTGGTACCGATGATTATCCTGGGCTCAACCTCAGAATTGCAAATCCAGAAAATGCACAACTACTAGCTGCTATTCAAGCACAAGGCATCGGCTTTCCGATCACCACCGATAATTATACCGAAAGCATCGAGGCTATTGAAGAACTCGCTCCTAGCATGATTTACGACTTAGAAAACGCAAAAAATCTTCTTAAATTTGCTATTGGCACCATTGGTTATACTCAGGGTGTAGCCAAAATCTCAGAAGGCGCTACTAATCTTTCAAACGGTATCGGAACTCTCCTAGATGGCGAAAACCAACTCTATCAAGGCTCTATCACTTTAAGAGATGGTCTTGTTACCTTCAAAACCTCTGGTATTGATAAACTAGTCAACTTTGCAAACAATGATCTCGAAAACTTCATTAGAAATCTTCGCGCATCTGTTACTGCTGCCGGTAGTTATAGGAGCTTCGGCGACGTAGAAGCAAAATCTGTAAAATTCATTGTAAAAACCCCATCTATCTAATCTGTGGTATAATATAAGTGTATGGCAGATAAAATAGTTTCAGACTATAACGGATACGATTATAAGAAAATCTTCTGGGAAGATGCCGATCGTGAATACGAAGATCAGGCAGATCGTATGGCCATTCGCAAACTTCTCCCAAAAAGAATGGAAAAATTTGCCGATATTGGTGGTGGTTATGGTCGTCTTGCAAATGAATATCTCAAGCGCGCTCGCAAAATTTATCTTTTTGACTATTCCAAATCAGAACTTCAGCAAGCTAAAGAAATCTACGGCGACAAACTAGATACCAAGGCTGGTGATATTTACAAACTTCCATTTAGAGATGGCGAGCTAGACGGTCTTATGATGGTACGTGTCACCCATCATTTGGAGCATCTAGATAGAGCCTTGGAAGAACTTTACCGTGTTCTAAAGCCAGGTGGCGTAGCTGTAATCGAAGTTGCCAACAAGCGCACTTTGCCAAAAATGGCTCGCTTCGTCACTGGTAGAAGCAAAGAAAATCCTTGGAGCAAAGATCCTTCAAATTATACAGAAATTTGCGAAACCGGTTTTTATAACTATCATCCAAAATACGTAGAAGAATTATTTAAACGCATTGGCTTCAAACAAGAAAAAGTTCTTTCTGTTTCAAACTTCAGAAGCGAGGC
Organism: Candidatus Saccharimonadota bacterium; assembly: GCA_017510925.1. Lineage (GTDB taxonomy): Bacteria > Patescibacteriota > Saccharimonadia > Saccharimonadales > Saccharimonadaceae > Nanosyncoccus. Next base: position 37,009 of record JAFWLT010000004.1, read on the forward strand.
CCTAAAGAAAGTCTTCAAAACTGATCGTCTAGTTAAGATGGAAAACACTGCTCAAAAGGCTCTAGCACCAATTAGATTCGCACCATCTATCTATTATAAGTTGAGAAAACCCGAAGAATAGTGTATAATATAACATATGGGGTCATCGTTCAACGGATAGGACTCATCCCCTCTAAGGATGCAATGTAGGTTCGATTCCTACTGGCCCTACCACAAGCTGGTTCGAATGGAGCGAGCGATAGCTCGCGACATCCATTTCCAACCTGCCCTACCAGACGAATGAGCGAGCGAATAAAATAAGCTTGCTTATTTTTATTCCGAGCCATGAGGATGGACGACTTTTGCCTTAGCAAAAGTCGACCAAATTTATATTACACGCGAGATTTCGCTAAGTGTAGTTTCCCCTCTGAGTGCTGCTAGCACTCCTTTTTGTTCTAGGGTCAACATTCCGTGTTTTCTAGCTACCTTTTCAATTGCATCAGTATTGATATCAGAGACATCACCACGAATAAACGCTTGAATATCGTCAGACACTACGAGTTGCTCCATAATTACCGTTCTACCTTCATAGCCAAATGGAGCTTCTTTACTTGGCACTGGATCATAAAGCACGATATCATCAAGATCATATTCTACATCATCCCATTCATCAAAGGCTTCTACAGCTTTGTCTAGCTTAGTAGCCCTCATTGAATCATCAGTATAGATTGGCGTTTTCTTCTTCGTCCTTGGCTCATCATCGTCAATATCAATTCCCTTAATACCTTTAAGCCATTTTGGATTTACACCAGTAAGTACTTTTCTAATATAGCGAGCTTCAGCTTCCGTAGCCTTACGTGCTTTTTTGTTGGCAGATAATTTTCTTACCAATCTCTGTGCTACTACTAAACGAATCGAAGATGAGAAGATTGGGTTTGCGCCAATAAGGTCAATCATTCTAGAAAATGCTGCCGAAGTAGAATTAGCGTGGAATGATGAAAGCACCAAGTGCCCAGTAATAGATGCCTGAATAGCAGTTTTAGCTGTATCGGCATCACGAATCTCACCTACCATTACTACATCAGGGTCCAAACGAAGCACAGACCTTAGCCCATCAGCAAATGAGCCACCATCATTGGTATGAATTGGAATCTGCGAAATACCGGTGATCCCATATTCAATTGGATCCTCCAAAGTAATAATCTTTCTATCCGTAGTGTTAAGCGCGTTAAGCATAGAATAAAGCGTGGTAGACTTACCAGAACCCGTAGGACCTACCATAAGCACCAAACCACGTGGGTGTGAAATTACCTCATTGATCTCTGCACGTTCTTCTTTAGAAAGACCGAGAAGATCAAGATTAAGCAATGTTTCGTCAAAGTTAAAGAGACGTAGTACTGCATCTTGGCCATACATAGTTGGAATAGTCTCTACACGAATGTTGAGAAGGTGAGTTGCGCCATCCCTTGTGATATCTTTTTGCATATGGCCGGACTGTGGCTCGTTAGACGCCGTAGAAACATTAGCACGTGATGAAAGCTCACCCATAAAAATACGGTATCTATCACGGTCAATCGTAGCTACTGGGTGGAGAAGGCCATCCACACGCATTCTAATTCTAATTTCATTTCTAAGGTTTTCGATATGGATATCGGATGCACCAAGTTTATCTGCTTGGTCAATCAAGAAATCAAAAACTTTTTCCGTGGAAACACCAGCAAGCGTCTGAGAAACAGAAGCAATAGTTTTAGAATCACCCTCACCGGCAATTTTAATATCATCATAATGCACCTCTTTTGGTGGATCATAACGAAGCATTAAAATTTTGTATGCCGAACCAGAAATTAAGAAGAAATCAGCTCTTTCGCCTTGGTCTAGATAATCTTGGCGCATTTTTTCAATTACTGATTTTGGCGTTTGGCTAGTCACCAAAAATTGAAAATGCTCTTCACCATTACCTTTTGCAAGTGGCAAAATAAAATCTTTGTGCATTTGCTGAATACTTAGCAAATCTTTTACCAAAGGTATGGTTTCTTCAAATTCACGTGCATCAAGATACGGCAAGCCTAAAATTTTTGAGCGTTCACGAGTCGCTTGCTCCTCGTTATCACGCCTCTTTTGTTGTATTTCCCTCTCATCCATAGGTTAATTATATCATAATTCTTTTATGCTTTTAATAAAATGATAGAAGAGAGGATGGACAGCAAGAGGCCTAGACTTAAACTCTGGGTGAGCTTGTGTGGCCACAAAGAATTTTTTATCCGGAGCTTCTACAAATTCTACCAATTCACCGTCTGGAGAGGTCCCCGAAACAATGAGTCCACCTTTTTTGATTTCCGGCAAAAACTTTTGATTTACTTCATAACGATGCCGGTGTCTTTCTATTACATTTACATCACCATTTTTTAGAACTTTCGTACCGTATACATACGCACCACAATCCTCTGCTTCCTCGCGATAAATTTCTGCAGTCCTAGTTCCTTTCTTTAATTTTGCTGGATAATCGCCAAGTCTCATCGTACCACCAGTAGATTCCTTACCTTTCTGGCCTTCCATAATATAAATTACATTATTTTTATCTTTTTCGGTAGCACCAAATTCTTCTGAATTAGCGTTTTTTACTCCACCAATTCTAGCTGCTGCAATACAAGCTGCCTGCATACCAAGACAAAGTCCAAGGTACGGTTTATCATTTTTGAGAGCATAAGAAGCTGCAGCAATTTTACCTTCCGTCCCTCTCGCACCAAAACCACCCGGCACTACAATTCCGTCTACTCCCTCAAAATCTTTATCTGTAGCATCCTCTGCATTAATCCATTTAAGGTCCAAATTTACTTTGTTATGCGCAGCAGCAGCTTTGAGAGCTTCCGTAACACAAATATAGGTATCTTCATTTCCTACATACTTTGCCACTAGCCCTACTGTAATAGTTTTATCAAAATCCGTCGCTCGCCAAGCCGAAAAATCTGCCCACCTACTCATATCTGGCTCTGAATCATCCCCTACAAAATCATTCAAAATATCGAGCACGCCAGATTTTAACACATTAAATGGCACGTCATAAACTGAATTAATATCCGGTAAATTCACTACAGCATCACCAGAGATTCCCGAAAATGCAGCAATTTTCTCACAAATCCCTCTTGGGCATGGTTTTTCTGTTCTTACGCACACAATATCGGGAATAATCCCAAAACCACGAAGGTCCTTAAGCGCATTTTGCGCCGGCTTAGTTTTGAGCTCTTTAGAAGTATTGATCCACGGCACATACACCACAGAAAGATAAAGACAATTTCTCCTACCGACTTTATTTGCAAAAAGCCTAATTGCCTCAATAAATGGCAAACCTTCATAATCGCCAACTGTACCACCAATTTCTACAATATGAATATCACTATCTTTTGATGCCATTGCAATTTTTTCTTGCACAAGATCTGTAAAATGTGGCACTAGCTGCACAGTTTTGCCATGAAACCCACCAGCACGCTCACGTTCAATCAATTCTTTATAAATTGAACCGGACAAAGTAATAGAATATTTAGAGGTTTCAAAATCCAAAAATCTTTCATAGTGACCAAGGTCAAGATCTGTTTCCACACCATCGTGTGTCACAAAACATTCGCCGTGCTCCACTGGGTTTAATAACCCTGCATCCACATTGAGATATGGATCACATTTTTGCATAGTTACGTTATAACCTTTAGCTTTTAAAATAGCGCCCATTGAAGCCGCCGTGATACCTTTACCCACACCAGAAAGTACACCACCTGTCACAAAAATATATTTACACCTCTTCATACTGTATATATTATATCAAACGCCAACCAAAAACTCCAAGAAATCTTTCCCAAAGACTCGGTTCTTTTTTAAACTCTTCTGATTTTACCTTTGCATTATATTCAGTCTCTTTCGTAACAATTTTTAAATTCCCATCAAAATCTTCCATTTCCAAATAAATCTCCGGGTCCGACACTATCACTCCATCGATTTTATCAAGAGCCGTGATCGGAATTTTACCAAGCCACCAACTTTCAAAATAACCAACTTCCTGATTTTCTGTCACAAGTTCACGAGTTTTGATTTTTTCTTGCGCCTGTTTTATAATCACAAGCGAATCATCAAAAGATTTTTGCCTAGTTGGTGCACCAAGAAGCGCCACCGTCACATTTTCAGATCCCTCTTTATATCCAGACACCAAACAATACCCAGACGGATCGCCAATATATCCAGTCTTAATCCCAACAATCCTATCCGTGCCAAGTAATTTATTGGTATTCTTGATTAACCCTGCTACTGGCACATTCATTTCTGCACGCCCCACAATTTCAGCAAGCACCGGCTGTTTCAAAATTGCATCACCAATTTTCGCCAAATCTTCTGCCGTAGAAACTGTAGACTCATCATAACCACTCGCGTCTACACCCAATTTAGTGTTAAGAGCTCCAATTCTACTAAGCATTTCTGTCGCATAATTTTTATATTCATCAAGCGAGCCAAACGCCCAAATCGCCAAGGAATCTGCCATATTATTAGAAGATGCCAGAAGCGCCGAGGCAAGCGCATCATATTCAGAAATCTCCTCACCAACTCTAACCCTAGTATTGGACCCATTATTCAAAATGTACCAAGTGTATTTTTGGTACATTTCTTGATTGATCGTAATTGTTTCGCCAACGCTACCAAGTTCAAACGGTTTCTTCTCCATTACAGCCAAAGCCAAAATCATTTTCGCTGTGCTTGCAGTAGGCCTAATTTCTAAAGTCTCTGCACTTTTAGAAACTACAGAGCCATTTAAGGCTACAGTCCACTCACCGTATCCAGTCGCAAAATCAATCGCAGGTTTTTCAACTTCAGAAATTTCATATGTCGTCACCAAATCAATTTTAATATCCAAATTTGCCATCCTCACCCCCACAAAAATCACAAAAACAAAAATAGCTGTAACCACAGCTAAAATTATTATTTTTGTCTTTTTCATAGCTTTTCGCATCACATAGCAATGGCGGAAGGGACAAGATTCGAACTTGCGATACTTTCGTATGCTGGTTTTCAAGACCAGTGCCTTAAACCACTCGGCCACCCTTCCACCTATAATTATATCACATAAGATAAAAAATGCAAAAACCAAAAAAAGCACTTGCATTTTGAGGCGATCTGTGGTATAATAGTAAGTATAGTACATTAACAGTTGTCTCAACTTTTTTATAGGAGGGTATAAAAATGAAAGAGAGAGTTTTTAGTTTGTTGGCAACAGCAATAGCAACGGTAATATTGTGTAACACTCCTCTTGCAGTATATGCAGAAGAGAATGAAGGCCCAGTCGCTGGGGATTCTGGTGGCAATACAGTAATCGCAGAACAGCCTGCCCCTGTAGCAGAACAGCCTGCACCTGTAGCAACAGAACAACCTGCGCCTGTCGTAGATAATGTACCGGCACTCATCGTAGTAGGCAGAGATATCAACATCTGCGCCGTCTACAACGCTGCTGGTGAGATTATCAAAATGTTTCCTGTTTCTACAGGTAGAGAAGGTCACAGGACCCCTCTTGGAACATACTCAATCTACGAACATACCGATAATGGTGGTTACCACCTTATGGTAGATGGCACTTACGCACGTTACTGTATGCGCTTCAAAAAAGGTGGCTATATGTTCCACACAGTTTGCTACGCGTACAAAGGCGCTCCTGAACCTATCCAGGAAGAAGTTGACGCCCTTGGCACGTCAGTATCACGTGGATGTGTACGCTTAAGCGTTGCAGACGCCGAATGGTTATACAATAACACAGCTAACGGCTGCACCGTTGTCATCGCTGACGCTAATCCACAGCAACAATAACTACAAGAGACACGCACATTAATTAAGTACCCCACTTCTAAGTGGGGTATTTTCATCCCATTGAATTTTTTATCTTAATATGGTATAATAACACTAGTGGGCGATGAGGATACGCCCGTATTTTTTGCAGGTGCAAAGAAAGTAACTCGTACTTTAACAAAATAAAGGAGGGACAGAAATGTATATACCTGTTTATATGGCAACCTTGGTTGTTATATTCATAGCTCTGCTGGTAGTAGCAAAGAACTTCCTGAACATCAAGAAGTCCAAAAAACACGCTACAAAAGAAGAAGACGCAATGTACGCACTCGCTAAAAATATCAGAGAGGGCGCCAAAATCTTCATGAAAACTGAATATGGAGGGGTTATTCCTTTCAAAGGTAAACCCGTTGGAATCACCTTCGTGGTAATCATCATCGCCATAGGTTTTTCACTGTTTGTTGAGTCCAGCTCTGGCTTAACCTACATACTTGGCGCTTTGATGAGTAGTGCTGCCGTATTTATCGGCATGTATGGAGCAACTTACGCCAACTATCGTGTAGCTAGGCGTGCTTTCAAAAGCAGGTCCGTCGGACGTACAGTCTGGACAGCCTTAAAAGGCGGCAGTATTGCCGGCCTTTCTGTACAGGCATTTGGTATGCTCGGTCTCACTGCTATTTACATTCTGCAGTATACGTTGTTAAAGGATTTTCCGACTGGACACGGAATTCTTACGGATTTGGAGTGTAATGCCAATATCATGCGTTGTACTACTTACGCGCTTGGCTGTTCTACTGTAGCTATGTTCAATAGGGTTGCTGGTGGTAACTTCACCAAGGCAGCCGATATCTCATCAGATATTTTGAACAAATTACGGCATGATCTCCCCGAAGACGATCCTAGGATCCCTAACGTACTTGCAGACTTTATCGGCGACAATGTCAATGATATTGCTGGTAACTGCAGTGACCTCGAGGAAAGCTTTGTAGCAACCTTAGTTGCTTCACAGCTCATCGCCAATATGGTCTTCGCTCAGCATGGACAGGGATTCGCAGACGCCTACACAATGACCTGCTTATTCCCTATCATAGTCGCTACGATCGGACTACTTGGCTGCACAATCGGAATCATTGTTGCAATGCTTAGAAAAGAGAGTATGAGCGACAATCCGGCAGGTGAGTTAAACAAAGTCACCTACATTTCTGCAGGCATCACTATGCTCGGAAGTCTTGTTGCTTCGTACTTTATATTTGGTGGCGTTGCGCTTTATCCTGATTTCAAAGTTGGATGGGGCTCACCATTCATTGCAGCCTTTTTTGGCATCGCATCAGGCGTAATCATCGGCAAAGTTACAGAGGTTTATACCAGCACAGACTATCGTTATGTCAAAGATCTGGCTGAAGTTGCTCACGAAGGTCCGGCATTCCTTGTCACCCTAGGCGACGCTTTAGGTTTTAGGTCATGTCTGGCTCCCGGAGTAACCATTGGCGTCTCTATCATACTGTCTTACATTGCTTGTGGACTTTATGGTATTGCTATTGCATCACTCGGTATGCTTTCATTTGTGGGAGCTACAGTATCTATCGATGCCTTTGGACCCATCGCCGACAATGCTGGTGGTATCGCTGAAGCCTGTCACTTAGACGAAGAAATTCGTCAAAACGTCACCGATCCACTTGATGCTTGTGGTAACACTACTGCTGCTATTGGCAAAGGCTTTGCTATCGGTTCAGCATCCTATGCAACCACATCATTAAACTTGTCGTTCGTCGGTGTGTTTGTTGCTGGGGCAGCCGTACTAAATATCGCAGATCCTAAGACTATAGCCGGTGGCATCATCGGCGCGTGTCTGGTTGCATATTTCATCGCCCTCCTGTCAAAGAACACCATCGACAATGCAGTTGCTATGGCAGATGCTGGCGACAAGCAGCTCAGTGAACATCCTGAGATCTTGGATGAAAACAGTGGCGTCAAACCCGACTACAAGTCTATCGTCGAAATGGCTACCAAGCTGTCGCTCAAGAAAATGCTCTTACCGTCGATTTTGGCAATCATAGTACCTATTCCGTGTCTTTTGATCGGCTATGAATTCACCGGTGGACTCTTAATCGGAGCTACACTCGTGGCAATTCCAATGGCTATCTTTATGGGCAATAGCGGAGGGGCATTCGATAATGCCAAAAAGTATGTTGAAGAAGGCCGGCTCGAAGGTCATGGCAAGCACAGCTACGCTCACAAAACCACCGTTATCGGTGACACCATAGGCGACACCAGAAAAGATGTAGTTGGAGTCGCTTTGGACATCTTCATCAAAATGATGTCCACCGTTGCAAACACACTTGCGCCGATTTTCACATCGATGCACCTGTTCTAAATATCCTCAAAAAGCCCCCGGCTCGTCCGGGGGCACTTTTTTGTTTTAAAACTATTCTGCATTCGTATAGACGTTTGTCACGTCATCAAGATCATCAATAGCAGAAAGTAATTTCTCTAGCTTCTCTGCATTTTCGCCCTCTACTGGCACATAAGAATTTGGTACATATTGGAGTTCTGCAGAAGTCACAGTGAGTCCAGCGTCCACCAAAGCTTGGCGCACCTTCATCAAATCCGAAGAATCAGTATAAATCACAGTGTATTCATCTTCTTCAACTACATCAGAAGCTCCGGCATCAAGCGCTACCATCATCGCATCATCACCCTTTTCAGAGACTTCAATTACGCCTTTTCTAGTAAATTGAAACATCACGCTTCCTGGATCTGCCATCCGACCACCATTTTTATCAAGAGTATGACGAACCTCTGGCATAGTACGATTTTTATTGTCGGTTGCAACTTCAATTACAATTCCAACCCCACCAGGCCCATAAGCCTCATAAACTTCTTCAATAAGAGCTGCTGCAGACTTATCTGCGACTCTAGCAATTGCACGCTCAATATTTGCCTTTGGCATATTGGCAAGACGTGCTTTTTCTAGCACCATTGCAAGCGATGGGTTCATATTTGGATCTGTACCGGCCCGTGCTGCAATCGCAATTTGATTTCCAATTTTAGTAAAAAGCGCGCCACGCTTAGCATCTACGACGGCTTTTTGTCTTTTAGTTGTTGCCCATTTACTGTGTCCTGACATATCTTTATTTTACCACTTTTTCTCTCTATTGTCCACCTGAAAAACTTATACAAAAATGGTGCCAAAATTATTATATATAACAAAAATACCCACGGATTATATGAATCAATTTTTATCAAAAATTGTTCCATCGAGCCAAAAAATTCTACAACAAAAATATGAAAACTAAGGATTTTTTCTGCTAAAAATGAAAACACCATTTCTATTCCCGGCACACCTGCAAAAACTCCAGCCAGAAATACTAACCCCATCGCATAAGGAAGTGTCGGCAAAATTATCAAATTTGCAATCAAAGAGATAATGGACACTTGTCCAAAATAATACAAAGTAATAGGGAGCGTCATCAAAGTTGCTGCGATTGTAGTAAGAACCACCGACGCAATAAACCCAGGTTTTTTAGATCCATAAAAAAATTTAGAAATCGCAGGGCCAAGCATCATAATTCCAGCATAGCTTGCAAATGATAAAAGCCAACCAATATTGGTAAGAAAATTTGGATCTAGCATCAATGTAAACGCCATCACCATTAAAATCAAACGCCACGGTGCAATTTTTCTCCCCACGTACCACGAAGCCAAAGTTAAAATTGCCATAATTCCAGCTCTAAGTATCGACGGTGTCCACCCCACCATACACATAAAAAACAAAATAAATAAAATAGAAAATAGAAGTCCCGAAAATCTAGAAATTTTACCAAAAATTTTTCTCGCAATTTCTACTAAGATCGAAAGGTGCGCTCCACTCGCCACCACAATATGCGTAAGCCCCACCGTTCTTAAGTCTTCCGATAGTTTGTCATCAAGCCCCGATTTCATACCAAGTAGATACGACATTCCAAGCTTTGCTTCCCTTTCTGGCAACTGGTTTTCTATTCGCTCTGCAAACCAATCTCGCGCGTCAATTACCAAACTTTCCGTCCCATCTTCTGTTTTTTCCATAGTATTTGTATTGTAAGTCAAAGCTCCAGCCACTCTAAAAAATATCAATATCATCCCAGCAATAAAGCACATCCCCACTGTCAAATACCTCGGCTTCAAATACATAAAAATAAAAAGTATTATTACCAGTAAAATCCACACCGGCGATCCAAAATAATTAATTCTAAAAATCAGCCCCAAAATTGAGCCCACAATTATTCCGGCAGAAAATGTCACTACACCCCACGATTGATGCATAGGGGATTATAGCCATATTTAGAGACATAAGTCAACCACCCACCTCTTATTTATGATATAATGTACCCAATGGTTTACTTAGACTATGCGGCCACTGCGCCTATTTTGCCTGAGGTGTTAGAAAAAATGCATCATGCAGAAAATACTTTTTTTGCCAATGCATCAGCTTTGCATACCCCAGGGCATTTAGCCCTGAATGAAATCGAAAACACTCGCACATTACTTGCTGAGCTAATCAACGCCGACCCATCCGAAATTATTTTTACTTCCGGAGCCAGCGAATCTAACAATACGGTTATTAGAACTTTTGAAGGTCATGAAATCGAAACTTCCCCACTCGAACATCATTCCATCATAGAATCAGCCAAAATATATCGTGGCAAAAAACTTCCAAAATTATATTCTTATATGCTTGCTAACAACGAAATTGGCGAAATTCTAGATCTCTCAAAAATTGCCAAAAAAGCTCATCGAGAAGGCGCCTTTATTCATTCCGATCTCACCCAAGTGCTTGGCAAACTTCCAATTGATGTCAAAAAATTAGATTTAGATTATGCTACATTTAGCGCCCACAAAATAGGTGGGCCAATTGGCGTCGGCGCACTTTACGTCAAAAAAGATGCACCATTCAAACCCCTCATTATTGGTGGCAATCAAGAAAACAAACGTCGTGGCAGTACTTATAATACTGTCGGGATTATCGGTTTTGGTGAAGCTTTAAAATATATCAAAAAACACCAAACTTGGAAAAAATACGATCAAGACGTCAGAAAACTTCGCGACGAATTAGCCAACCGGATTTTAAAAGAAATCAAAGGTAGCAGTCTAAATACCGATATAAAACCTGGCAAATCTCTACCAAACATTTTAAATGTTTCATTCGAGGCAGCCGAAGGCGAATCTATTGAGTTATATTTAGATGCTGAAGGAATTATTGTTTCTACTGGCTCGGCCTGTGCAAGTGGCGACATTAGACCAAGCCATGTTATAATGGCTAAAACTAATGACGCCGAAGTTGCTCACTCTTCTATTCGCTTTTCTTTTAGCCTTGATACCACCAAGCAAGATATTGATAAAGTAATGGAAGTTTTGCCGGGTATTATTGACCGTTTACAAAAAATTAGTACTATCAAAATGAGGAGCAAATAATGGAAAATCGAGATTGGGTTTATAGTGAAAAAGTCAAAGATCATTTTTTGAATCCTCGCAACTTTTTATTTGGCGATGAAAGCAAATTTAAATATGATGCTGTTGGCACAGTTGGCAATCCAATCTGTGGTGACCAAATGAAAATGTTTATCAAAGTAAAAAATGACAAAATTGTAGATTTAAAATGGAAAACCTACGGTTGTGCCTCTGCCATTGCTTCTACTTCTGCTTTGTCTGAACTTGCCAAAGGCAAAACCCTCGATGAAGCCCTCAAAATTGATGCCAAAATGATCGACGATTATCTCGGTAATCTTCCAAAGCACAAATTTCATTGCTCCGTCTTAGGCCACGATGCTTTAAGAGAAGCTATTAAAAATTACAGGGAAAAATGATATAATATATATAATATTAGCGCCCGTAGCTCAGTGGATAGAGCACCAGCTTCCGGAGCTGGGTGTCACAGGTTCGACTCCTGCCGGGCGTACCAAACAAGCCTCCGTAGCTCAGTGGATTAGAGCACTTGTCTTCGGAACAAGGGGTCGTAGGTTCGAATCCTATCGGAGGTACCAAACTAAATATTATATATGTTAGAGTTAAAAAATATTTCATTCAAAGTTAAAGACGGCGACGAAGATCGCCAAATTTTGGATGATGTCTCTATCGATTTTAATCCTGGCGAACTCATAGTTTTGACCGGTCCAAACGGCAGTGGCAAATCCACTCTTGCCGAAATTATCATGGGTTTAAAAACTCCAGACCATGGCCAAATCATTTTAGAAAAAGAAGACATCACCAAAAAATCTATTACCGAGCGTGCCAAACTCGGCATTTCTTATTCTTTCCAACAACCAGTTTGTTTTAAAGGTGTCACCGTCAAAGATTTGTTAGAAATTGCCAACCCAGAAGATCAAGAATTTAAAACTCTAAAAACCGTTGGCCTAGAAAAATCCGAATATTTAGATCGCGAAGTCAACAAAACTCTTTCCGGCGGCGAATTAAAGCGTATTGAAATTGCTACCGTGCTCGCTAAAAATTCCAAAGTTATGATTTTTGACGAGCCCGAAGCCGGCATTGATATTTGGAGTCTCGATAATCTCATTCAGGTTTTTCAAAAACTCCATGACGAAAACAAAGACAAAATTATTATTATTATTTCTCATCAAAAACCAATTATGGATATCGCCGATCGCATTGTAATTTTGAAGAAAGGCAAACTATGATGGACCTCGACGAAATTGAAAAGGATTTACTAAAACAAGTAGCTAGCATCGACGGGGTCCCGGAAGGCGCCTATAATTTTCGCGTCAACGGCAAATCCATCGGCAAAAACAGCACCGAAAATATTGATGTAAAATCCAAAACCGACAAAAGTGGCCTAGACATTACAATTAAAGAAAATACCAAAAAAGATGTAGTTCATATTCCAGTTATTATTAGCAAAAGTGGTCATAAAGAAACCGTCTACAATGATTTTTACATTGGCGATGGTTCCGAAATCACCATCGTAGCCGGTTGTGGTATTTATAACTGTGGCGCCAAAAGTACCATTCACGACGGTGTACACGTTTTTCACGTTGGTAAAAACTGCAAGGTAAAGTATATCGAAAAACATTATGGCACCGGACCATCAGCTGGTAAAATTTTAAATCCAACCACCGAGCTTTATATAGACGAAAATTCCTATGTAGAATTAGAACTCGAGCAAATCGCTGGAGTAGATTCCACCAATCGCCTCACCAAAGCAAAGCTAAATAAAAATGCCAGAATCAATATCATAGAAAAACTTCTAACTCACGGCCGTCAAGTCGCCAAAAGTAATATAGAAGTAGATTTAAACGGCGAAAATTCCACTGCAAATATTGTTTCCCGTTCCGTCGCTCGTGATATTTCTACGCAAGATTTCAAACTTCACATCACAGGAAAAACTACTTGCCGTGGTCACTCCGAATGCGATGCTATTATTACGGATGATGCCAAAGTTATGGCCACTCCATCGCTAAATGCCGAAAGTTTAAATGCCGAACTGATCCACGAAGCTGCCATCGGCAAAATCGCCGGCACCGAAATAAACAAACTCATGGCCCTCGGCCTCACAGAAAAAGAAGCCGAAGCAAAAATCATCAACGGCTTCCTAAGATAACAATCAAAAAATGAGTTGGAATTCACTTTCAACTCATTTTTCATACTACTTTCTTTTGCTAAACTTTTCTTTTTAAAGAAAAGTTTAAGCTAGTGGTGGTACTGGGTGGGTTTGAACCACCGACCTCGGGCTTATGAGTCCCACGCTCTAACCAACTGAGCTACAGTACCATTTGATATATTATATCACAAAATGTGTTATAATAAAAGATATGAGAAAACAGGGCTTCACTATGTTAGAACTAGTAGTCGTAGCTACTTTTGCTGGGCTTTTGGTTCTTCTTTTCTTTATCCAGAAATCCAATTTAGACGCACTCGCCCGTGACGAAGACAGAAAAACTGCCATCAACGCTATGTATTATGCCCTAGAAGAAAGCTTCTATAGAGAACACAACTATTATCCAGAAACCATTTCAGAAGATAACATCACCGTGATAGATCCAGCTCTTTGGACAGATCCAGACGGCCACAATCTTGGCGATCCAAAAAGCAATTATTCTTATCAACCAGCCAACTGTGACAACGGCAAATGCAAAGAATACATTCTAAGAGCCGAACTAGAAAAAGAAAATCCTTATATCAAAACCAATCGCAAAAGCAATTAATTAGCTTACAATAATTACGTTGTCTTTATCGTCAGCAGTTTTTGCAATCGTCACAAGTTTAGAAACTGCTTTAAGCTCTTCCTGGGTAATATCGGAATTTTTGAATGTATAGGTAGTCTCTTCACCAACCGTAGCAAGCCTAAAAGTACCATAACCGAAAAGTTTTTGCATGATACCATTTTGCGAAAAACTTGTATCCTCAATAGAAGACAAATCAATCATATTTACTGAATTCGCCATTGGCGAAATCATCGTCAATTGAATCACGTGTTTATTAGTCACAAAAAGTCTATTACCACGGTAGACAATTACCGTAAACAAACCAGCAAGGAGCACTGCAAAGAGAAGCGCGCCAAGAATAATATAAAGAAAACTAACTCCGGTAGCATCAATAGAGCTTTGCCCCATCAAGACCAAAAGAAAAGCAAGAAGAATCAAAATTAGGCCAGCCGATAGACTGCCCAATATCAAATTCAACCAAACTCTTGCTCTTTTAAACGCGAATTCTACGTATTCATTGTCCTCTAATTTTAGAAATGGGAAATCTTTTACGCTTCTTTCGTGCCGGATTCTTACCAAACCTTCATCCATATGGTAGCTCCTTTTTTATTATTATATCACTATATTATGTTTTTTGCAAGTGTTTTCGCCCTTTTTCGGTGATCACTCTTCCCTTTGGGGTCCTTGCAATTAACCCCATTTGGAGAAGATACGGTTCATAAAAATCTTCAATCGTGCTAGCTTCATCACCGGTAAGCGCAGCAATCGTAGTAAGCCCCACCGGCTTCTCACCATAGTTTTCCCACATTAATCTAAGCATATTTCTATCTGCCGGATCTAGACCCATATAATCAATTTCCATCAGATCTAGAGCCTTTTCTGCCACCACAGTATCCACAATCCCATCGCCATTTACATCAGCATAGTCTCTTACCCGTCTAAAAATTCTATTTGCAATCCTAGGAGTCAATCTAGAACGAGAGGCGAGAAGTTCCAAAGCCTCTGGTTTAATTTCTGTACCCAAAATCTTAGAAGTTCTAGAAATAATCTGCTCAATTTCTGGTTCTTTGTAATATTCAAGTCTATGCACAATTCCAAATCTATCTCTAAGTGGCCCAGCGAGAGCTCCAGTTCTGGTAGTAGCGCCAATCACGGTAATTTTAGGAAGATCAAGTCTCATAGATCTTGCTGCTGGCCCTTTGCCGATCACGATATCAAGTTTATAATCTTCCATCGCAGAATAAAGAATTTCTTCTACAGATCTACGCAAACGGTGAATCTCATCAATAAATAACACATCGCCTTCTTTTAAATTTGTAAGAATTGATGCAAGATCACCAGCTCTTTCAATTGCTGGCCCAGATGTTACTCTAAGTGAAGAACCTAATTCGTGCGCAATCACACCAGCCATCGTAGTTTTGCCAAGCCCTGGTGGTCCATACAAAAGCACGTGGTCTAAAACTGCACCCTTGCCACGTTTTTTTACGGCATCAATAGCAAGCTTCAAATTATTTTTGAGATGCTCTTGCCCAATATATTCATCAAAAGTCGTAGGCCGAAGCGAATTTTCTACACGTTCTTCCTCTTTATTTTCCGGCGCTAAACTAGGCTCCACTAATCTCTCAATTGCCATATCTTAATTATAGCACACTAGCTCAGGTTATAGCTTAGCCGTACCAAATCAATCAATTCGTCATCGCTAAGTTGTCCAGCAAGTACAATCTCTACGCCACCACGCCCGAAATATCTCGATTCCATTACCGACTCATACTTTTCTATCAATAACTTTTTTAGTTCCCCATCCGTCCTAATTTCAATTGTGTTTTTATTTACTACCAAAAAAGCCTTCTCATCTTTAAAATAAAGTGTCCGTTCTTTTTCGTCTGTCTTCTCGGTTTTTGAAGTATAATCACCGATTCCAGTTACTTTAGAAATGTCAAATACCATTTTAGCTCCTCTATTGATCCTTCAATATCATCAAGCGCGCGATGATTCTCTGGCTTAGTAAATTTACGCCCCAAGGCATTTTCAAAATAAATCTTCCACGCCGATACATCCAACATTCTATAATGAAGTTTCTTGTTTAGTTCTGGCATTTCACGTTCAATAAACTTACGATCCTGATGAATAGAATTCCCAGCAAGATAAATTTCTTTTCCAAAATTTTTATTCAAGAATTTTAGAAGTTCTTCTTCTACTTCTTTTACTGGTTTTCCATCCTTATTTTGTTCCATCAATGCATCGCGAGAAGTAGCATTCTTGTCCCAAAATTCGCCCACCATTCTTTCTTTCATTAATTTATCAGAAACTTTCACCACAGCTTCAAAGCGCCCCACTTCTTTGAGACTCATATTAGTGGCGATTGCAGCTACTTCCAAAATTTTGTCTTTTTCTGGATCTAGCCCAGTCATCTCGAGATCAATCCAAAGTAATTTCCCTTTTGCCATTACATTTCCTCCGGAATAGCAATTCCCAAAATATTAAGACCGTGCTTCATAGTTTCAAAATAGACTTTTACTAATTTAATACGTTCAGCTTCTTCAGCGCTTCCAACCACTGGGCAGTTTTCGTAAAATCTAGAAAATTCCTGCGCAGTTTCGTATAGATAATTTGCAAGCTTATGTGGCGCCATTTCGCTCACAGCCTCATCAAGTAGCTCCTTATATTCTAGCAACTTCTTCGCCAAATTTTTCTCATATATATTATATGCATAATTTTCTATATTATTAATACTGTTTACATTATTTAGAATCTTAGAAGCACGAACAGCAGAATACAGTAGATATGGCCCAGAGTTTCCTGTCATCTTTACTGATTCCTTTGGATCAAAGACAATATCACCACCCATTTTGTATTTAAGGAATGCATATTTATAAGCAGCCATAGAAACTTTTGCGTCTTCAGAATTATATTCATTCTTAAGCTCATCAGACACCATATCGAGCACATCCACAGCCTTAAGGAAATTCCCTTTTCTAGAAGACATTTTTACATTACCAGGAAGTTTTACCAAACCGTGAGTTAAATGCGAAGTCTTTTCTACTAATTCTGGCGCATATTGCTCTACAGACTTTAATACCACCTTCATATATTCAAGCTGCTCGTTACCAGTAATTACTACCGATTTATCAAAATGATAATCATCATATTTTTTAAATATCAAACCTACGTCTTTAGCCTCGTATGTTGGCACGCCTTCTTTATTGATAAATACACGCGTATGAAGCCCGTATTTTTCGCCATCAAAGATTACTGCGCCTTCAGACTTTTCATAAACTCCGGCTTCTAGTTCTTCTAGGACTTTAGAAAGCCCAAGCGCCGCCACAGTAGATTCTGGATAAAAGACATCAAACTTTACACCAATCTTGGCATAAAAATTCTTAAAGTATTCGTAGCTTAGTTCCCGGCCTCTCCAGTAAAGATCAGAAATTTCTGTACCGTGAATGTCTTCGGCATTAATTTTATAAATCTCTTTGTTAAGCTCAGTAATTTCTTTTTTGGCTTCTTCGTCGTCTTCATAGGCAGCCGTACCTTCTACATAACATTTAGCAATGTCTTCTATAGTAAGGTCATCAATATCTTTTTGCTTTAGAATATACATAGTTTTAGCTACGTGAAGACCCACATCGCCACCAAAATTTGCACGAACTACCTTAGCGCCTGCATATTCAAAAAGTCTAGAAATAGAATCGCCCACAATGGAAGTATAAAGATGTCCCACGTGGAGAACCTTAAATGGATTCGGATCAGAAAATTCACAAATTACAGTTTTGCCAGCAAACTCATCAGACGAAATTTCAAAATTACTAGCTAACCCAGAAATCTTCTCATTCAAATACCCATCACCTAATTTAAAATTTACAAAACCAGGCTTAGACACAAAACTATCATTAATCTTTTCAGAAATTTTTTCTGCAATATTAAATGGATTATCGTGTAGTTCTTTTGCGAGTTTCAAGGGTGCATTAGAAGAATAATCTGCATCAATATTTTCTGGCGCTGGCACAATCTCTGGTTCAAAATCAATCCCAAAGACTTCTAAAATCACTTTTTTAAGATTATCTCTTAAGATTTCCATATAACATATTATAGCATATTCCCCTATAATATGGTATAATAAAGATACCCTCGCGGGTATCGTATAACGGCTATTATGTATCCTTCCCAAGGATAAGATCGGCGTCCGACTCGCCGTACCCGCACCAAAGAAGGCCACTAGAAGTGGTCCTTTTTAATCCCCTTCGTTTTCGCCCGGTTCTATAAATTCAGAAATCTTCTCATCGTTTTTGAGATTTTCAAACTGTGTTTCAAATTCTGTAAACGGTACTTTAATAGACACAAAGTTTACTTCTGTATCGGTCTTAGCAATTAGTTTTACAAAATAATACCCATCACCATTAATAGACACAAACTTGCCAGACTGCTTACCCGGCTCTAGTTTGATCGCCTCAGATGCCCGGCCACCATCAATGTTTTGTGCAGACACATATCCACCGGTTTCCTCATATACAATTTTGTCGCCCATTGCTTCTGCCACAGCTGTATAATTATTGCCATTTTCAGCTAACATTTTTTCTACTTTGTTTGCAATCTCTTCTGCTTCTTTATCAACCTTTTCCTCAACCTTAGCTTTCAGCAAAGTAAGGTATAGCATACGCTTGTATTCGCTTTTAGAAAGGCCAAAATTATCTTCTACAATCTTTATAAAGCTTTCTTCGCTACGTTCAATCCCACCAATATGAAGATGTCTTTCAAATTCTGTTTCTACGTCTTCGTCAGAAACGGTGATATCATTTTCGTGCGCAAGTTTTACGGCATAAGTATATTTTTCTGCTTCGGTAAGAGCTGCTCTTCTGTACTGAGCTCTAAGTACGTCAATTGATGCGTCATTATCTACCTGGCCAGATTGGCGCTCGATAGAAGTAATGCTGCTTCTATAAAGCATCAGATAATCAGAAAACCTCACAGGCTCACTATCTACTGTAGCTACCGATACTGGCAAAATCTTTGTTACTCTAAAAAGCAAATCGTCCGTCATATTAAAACGATAAAGCGCGAGCCAGCCACCTACGATCAAAACGGCAATTACTACAAAAGCAATGAGAACTGTGCTAATTACAATACGATGTTTAGTCCACTGCAAAGGATACTTAAACTTACGGCCTTGAGCTAGCACTTCTTCGCGTCGCTCGTCTACCTTCTCTTGCTCAGTCTTCTTGTCTTTTTTAGATAACAGTTTCATGATATAATAACATCATTGTACCATATGTGGCCCGGTAGCTCAATGGATAGAGCAATTCCGTCCTAAGGAAGAGGTTGTGCGTTCGACTCGCACCCGGGTCACCATTTTTTATGCTAATTTAGCGCGCAATACAACGGACCGGGAAACCTAACCTATGACTACCATTGCCAGCTGAATAGACGACCGATGGACTAAAACCTAGGTCGGAGGCACTCGTAGACGAAGTTACAGTAGACACCCAATAAGTACCATAGCTACCTCCACTAGTAAAGGCGCTATTATTATATGTACCAGTAAGCAAGAAATTAGGGGTAGTACCTGGACCAGCATTAGTATAAAAAGTTGCTGCACTTTCAGAATAACTGCTCTCTAAGTTAGCTCCATAAGCTGTAGCGAGTTTATAAAGATCACCTGTCTTCCAGTTAGGACTAGTCCGAGGATTAGCATTACTGGTAGTAGCCGTCGGAAGCCTCCACTCCTTAGGACAGATAGAATAAGCTGCATTGTACCCATTGCTGGTTACAACCGTCCCAGCAGAGTTCTTGCCTCCAACTGTAGCAGCGAGCCAAGAATAGTATGAGTTGCACGGATGATTAGCGTAACAATCAGCTTGGTCCGTAGTTTCGTTGCCGGAGTTATAGACATAAGCTACGGTGTCCGATGAGAAGCCAGTGCTACTAGATGCCGGAAGAGTATAGTACCCATCAGTAGGTACATCAGAAGTAGCAGCGTTAAGCACGGTGCCACCAGCTAGGTTGAGATCTGAAGTCATCCATAATTGCCCATCAAGAAGTTTAGCTACAGTATAATCTTTGTTGTCACGAGCATCTTTGAGAGTGTAAGTAACTTCAGGCGTCGTATTAGCTACAATTTGTGGATTTATCTGCTGCATATAAGTGATATCATCAACAGTCCGGTTATCGTCTTTAACACAACGAACGGACCACCCGTAGCGCCGATAGCTATGGATCGCCGAAAACACGCTCGAACTAGTGAAGTACAAACCGTAGGCGTAAGTAGAAGAGTAGGAAGACGAAGACCAATAGTAGCCGTCCGTCCCACCATATTTGAACGTACTGGAGAGATAGCGGCCAGCGAGCAAGAAATTAGGGAGCGTACCTGGGCCTGCGTTGTTGTAAAAGACTGCAGAGTTTTGGTAAGATTGGCTTTCTAGATTTGCACCATAAGTGGTAGCGAGCTTATAAAAATCACCTTTCTTGTAACCGGTGGTTGAAGTAGCGCTAAAGTCATCCTGGTTACCAGACTTTGGTAGTTTCCAACCTTTTGGACAGATGGAATAAGGTGCATCCTCGCCATTGCCAGTGACGGCATTGCCTGAGGCATCTTTTCCACCAGCCGTAGCAGCAAGCCAAGAGTAGTAAGAGTTGCAAGGTTGAGAGCTAGTACAATTAGTAGTTTCATTGCCAGTATTATAAACAAAGGCTTTAGTATCGTCATCAAAACCAGTAGTAGACGAAGCTGGAAGTGTATAGTAATTATCCGTCGGTACATTAGAATCACTAGCATTAAGTGTAGTTCCACCAGCAAGGTTAAGGTTACTTGTCATCCATACATTCCCATCAGCTAGTTTAGCCACTGTATATTTTTTGCCGTCACGCTCATCTTCTAGGATCTTGCTTTCTCCTACTGCCATCGCATCAGCATCTTGGCTAGAGAAGTTCTGCATGGTCTCTCTCATCACACAACGGACGGAAAAGCCGTAGTACCGACCGCTACTGAGCGCCGAATACACGGACAAACTACTGAAGTACAAACGGTAGGCGTTAGTAGAAGAGTAGGAAGACGAAGACCAATAGTAGCCGTTCGACCCACCATAGTCGAACGTACTGGAGATATAGTAGCCAGCGAGCAAGAAATTAGGGAGCGTACCTGGACCGGCGGTAGTATTAAATGTTGGAGTAGAATCTGGGTTTGCGTAATAACCATTTGGAAGGCTAGTTACGCCTTTTACGGCTAAAATCATTTTGTAAAAGTCACCACCAGTATAGCCACCACTATCTCTAGGTATACCTTCTGCAGTAACGGTAGGTAATCTCCAGCCTTTAGGGCAGATAGAATATGCTGCATTATAACCATTGCCAGTGACGGCTGCACCGCGAGCGCTCTTCCCACCAGCTGTAGCAGCTAACCAGGAGTAGTAGGAGTTGCATGGTTGGGTACTGGTACAATCTGCTTGGTTGGTGGTTTCATTGCCAGTATTGTAGACAAAGGCCTTGGTATCATCATCAAAACCAGTAGCAGAAGAAGCTGGGAGAGTGTAATAGTTATTTGTAGGTACATCAGAAGTATCAGCATTGAGCACAGTGCCACCAGCAAGGTTGAGATCACTGGTCATCCAACATTGGCCATCTGCAAGCTTAGCCACAGTGTACACTTTACCATCACGTTTATCTACTACTTTTCTTGGTGTAGCAGTACAAAGACTTGGATCTAAGTTTTGGATTTCCGGGAATTCTTCCCACATTGCATAAAGGTTAGCCTCGGCTGTACCAGTGGATGGAATGCTGGTAAAGGTAAAATCATCGCCATTATTATAAACTTCTGCTGGAGTACCAGAACAAGCAGTTGGGTTAGCAGAATAATCTGCAGTACCATAGCACCAACCTTTAAATACGGCACCAGCTTTAGTAGGATCTGCTTGTGAAATAGTAAACTTAGATGCAGTGATATTGGCTTGGCCATCTTCACCAAGTTTATCAGTATCATCCCAGTAGGTGATTTTGTAAGTAATAGGATTACCAACAGCAGTAAGTACAAAGGTATTAGTATAAGTACCAGTTTGTTTTTCGTAGTCTACTCTAGCACCTAGAGCAAGGGTGAAGTTGTCTGATGTGCCAGTGGTGTTTGGTGCGTTGGTAGAATAGATGGTTTTAGCAGTATTGGTTGTAGGAGCTGCCATAAAGTCTGTGGTAGTAGTGTTATTGACGTTTAGTCTGTATCCCCATTTGTTAGCATAGGTAGAAGCAGAGCCTGTTCTGAAGTCAGATTCTGTAGTAGTAGATGTAATAGTATCTAGAGTATCTCCTGTGATATTGTTTACTAGTTGGCCTGATGTATCACTACCGAGCAAAGTTACACTATAGCCTGTGAGGTTGTCTGTGGTGACTGAGAATTCTGCTTGGTCTGCTGCAGCTGAGATAGCAAAGGTACCATCCTTTGAGGTTGGTGTGATATCTACTGAAGCTGTATCTTTTGATGAGATGATAGAAAGTGAGGTAGTAGCAGGAACGGTTGTAGCTTCGGCGTCCTCTCTATGTTTAGCAATAGGAAATACAGCAAGGAGAGTGAGAATAGCGAGGAGTGAAAAAGCTCCCGTACTTACAATACGAAATCTCCTAGAGCGAGATATTACACGCTCTGTACCACTGTTTGTTTTCCCGTTAAAAAACATTTTTGTATGACCTGTATGGTTTTATTTTAACACGGTTTTGGTTATAATGTCAACAAAATTAAGAGCCCAGGAATCAGTATAATATTCAGGGCATTAGGCAAACCAGAGAAGAATAGAAACGTCACAGCATACGCCACCATCAAACTCAAAATTAACCCGGCATATTTACGATTTTTAAGTGCCACTTTCACAGCCAAAACTATAATTATTATAAATAGCAAAACACCCACCAGCCCAGTCTCTAGGAATAGAGAAGCATACTCATTCTGCACAATTTCCTTTGGCGCAGGGGAGAAACCATTATTATATAGTGCCTGCCCAGCCCCACCAATTCCTACGCCCACAGCCATCGTTTTAAAATCTTTTTTCCAAATCTCAAATGCAGATTTGAAAAGTCTTACTCTAGTATCTGTGGACTCAGCCACGTAGCCATCAAATATAGCTTCCTGAGCTTCAGAGTTTTCCACAGGCTTGGTAGAGTTTTCCACAGGCTCAAACTGTTCACTTCCCCTCACATCCACTACACCAAGCGACAAGTGATTAAGTACTTTTGCAACACCATCGGCATAGGTGTCAGAAGTAGGGGAAGAAGCTGCAAAAATGCCTTGCAAATTTAGGGTGAATAAAAACGAAATCACAAACACGCCCAAAGTTTTGAGCGTAGTAAAGAAAACTTTTTTGGCTTCAGACTTTTTGGCTCGTGCAATTGCAAAAGAGAAGAGAAATACCAACCCTACTACCGTCGCATAAATCGCCCCACGCGAAAACGTCAGAAACAACGTCGCTGCAAAAATAGCAAAAAGTATTAAATACTTTTTATTATGATTTTTGATGTAAAAATATACAGAAACTAGAATTGGCGCAATCAAAAGATTCCCCATAAATTGTGGCTCTATTGCAAATCCATTTGGATGTGGAAACCCAAACATTTGAGACACACATCCATCACAGAGAAGAGAAGCACTTTGATTTGCTCCATTTACATCCAAAATACATTGCACTACACACCAAGCGCAAACAAATAATGCCGAAGAGAAAAACCACCGGAAAAATACTTTCCAAAAGTTCTCATCCAAATTTTCACGAAGCTCATAAAAAGCAATCACTGCAAAAAAGAGCAACCACATTACACCCACAGTCAAAAAACTTCTTAGTGGATTCAAAGACCAACAAATGCTTAATGTCGCAAAAAGTGGGAAGAGCCACCACAAGATATTTCCAAACACCTTGGTAAATAATTGTTTCTTGTATTTCTTGACCACCATCACAAGGGAAAGAATAAAAAACAAGGCCAGCCAAATAAGAGGCAGGGAAAGTTCAAAATTCATTGTTTCATTGCCACCAAGCGAAATCACCGGAAAATACGAGAAAAAGAGAACTAAAGGTAGTACATAAAGAAAATATCTATACAACTTTTTCATTTACAAACTCCTTTATTTCACGGTCAAATCTTTCTACGCCAAATTCCCTCGCCGTTTCAGAAACTTTGCTAGGATCAAATTGTTTTTTCTCAAATGTAAGAATCGCGTCTTTAAGAGCACCTGTGGTTTGTTTATCAAACAAAATTCCGTTTTTGCCATCTTTAATATAGTCCAACGTGCCACCTTTAGAAAGTGCAATTACTGGACAGCCACAAGAAAGAGCCTCTACTGGTGCAATTCCAAATGGCTCAAGCGAAGGGAAGATGTAACCTTTGGCACCTGCCAGTAATTTTGACAATTCTTCCTTCCCTTTGAGTGGCAAGAATTTGACAAATTCAGAATTTCCTGCTATTTTAATAAGTTTCCGGTGTTCCGGCCCTTCCCCCACTACTAATAATTCCCTTTTAAGTTCCCTGCACGCTCTCACAGCAAGATCTAGCCTCTTCCAGTTCACCTGCCTGGATGTCACTATATAATAATTCCCTTTTTCGGCACCTTTATTTACGAAATCTTTTATTTCTACCGGTGGGTGAATTACCGTTGCCTCGCGCTTATAATATTTAGCAATCAATTCCTTTGCATATCCAGAGATCGTCACAAACTCATCTACCCTCTGCGCTGCTTCAAAATCTTTTTCACGAAGTGGTTTTACCAAAAGTTTAAAGAAAAATCTCACAATCGGATTAAAAATTCCAAAGCCTGGATTTTTTACATACATATCATAAAGCTGCCAATAATATTGCGTTGGTACGTGACAATAAGAAATATGCTTAGCGCCTGGCTTTAATTTTGAAACAGCCTTAGCCTCAGCTCCAGTTACTGAAATTACCAAATCATATTCCGTAAGATCTAGTTTAGAAAACCAACGTTGCCTTAGTGGCCCCAAAATTCTACGAAAACAAACTGGAAAAATCTGCAGCCATCCAGTCCTCACGTCGGCATCAGAAAACCAATTAATTCCACGAGGAGAATATTTAGAAGTATAAATTGGTGCTTTAGGATACAAATGATGGATTTCGAGAAGTACCTTTTCTGCCCCTCCTACATTTGTTAGCCAATCGCAAACAATCGCGACCTTCATTTATTTTGCTCCTTCGCCTCTAAATACTGCAGCTATCGTTCTAAAGAAAATCTGCATATCAAGAAGTAGTGACCAGTTCATCACATAATATATGTCTAATGCTCTACGTTCTTCAAACGAAATATTCCTTCTACCAGAAACTTGTGCAAAGCCAGTAAGCCCAGACTTTACAGTAAGAATCAACGATCTATCACCATAGTCTTCTAGCTCACCCGGGATCAAAGCGCGAGGCCCAATCAAAGAAATATCGCCCTTTAATATATTAAATAGTTGTGGGAGCTCATCTAATGAAGTTCTTCTAATAAACTTACCAAACTTTGTCACCCGAGGATCGTCCTTTAGAAAATCCCCATTCTTGCGATATTTTTTAATCAGCTCTTTCTTCCCCATTTTAATAAATGCTTCTTCTGGCGTCATCCCACTCCATTCCGGTTTCATCGAACGGAATTTATAACATTTAAATTTTCGGTTATAGCGAGTCAATCTTTCGGACTTAAAGATTGCTGGTGCTTTAGGATTTCTAATTTTAAGAATCAAGAATACAATTAGCATTGGAATTGCAGCCAGCACTAAACCAACCACGGCAAACAAAATATCAAATGCTCTTTTTACTACTGCCCAACCACCAGAAAGTGGTGTTAGTTTTACCAGCACAGCTGGCGTATTCCCAACAAGCTCTAGTTCACCGAAATGTGAAGAAAGTGCAGTCTCAGAAGGCACAAAATAGTACAAAAGATGCCGGTGCACTGCTTGTTTATAAACATATTCGGTAGATTTTTCGTCAGTCTGAAAAATCACGTCCACTTTTACTTTTTTAAGCGCCTCTTTTAAAGATGAATACTGACGAGTTTTTACATCCATCGGAATATATTTTTTGTTTGCCACTACTGCAGCCAAACGATATCCAGATTCTGGTGTAGACGTAATAAAATCTACCAAATACTCAGTATTTTTATTGTTACCAATAATTAAAACTTTTTTCACACCATAATTGTTTTTGAAAATCTGTCTCGCTACAAAAATTATCAAAATTCTTTCAATCATTAAGAAAATGAATGAGATCCCCACAGCCAAAACTGCAATTACTCTCACTGGGAAAAGACTTCTGTCTACAAAATAATCGTAAACAATCAGTGCAGCCACCGAAAGTACAGCTGCCAAAAATACCTTTCCTACTTCTGGAAGTCTAGATTTATTCAAAAATACCGATTTTTTATAAAGCCCAAGTGCTGCCAAAATTATCCACATAATTGGCACTAACCATACGATTTCTAGAGTAAATTCCGAAAGTTGCGACTCAAACATATACGGCCGTGGATCTACGTGCACTCGTATGAAATATGAAAATGCAAATGATAAAATCAGCATCAACCCATCGCCAATTAACAGGGCTAAACGCAAAATATGATCGGATTTTTTCCGCATATATTTATTATATCACAAAATACCCCCATAATAATATGGAGGTATTTATTGGTAAGAATTTTGACTATTGTTTGGTAAATTTCATTTTTTCGCCATTGTAATTGAGAATTACGGCACCATCTTTTACTTCGTAATCTACTTCCGAAGCGGTGCTAAAGCTAGATGAAGACATTTTGATTTTCTTGTCATCATAAGTAAAATCAATGTTAGTTTCGCTAGGAATGCTGGAGCTAATGTCGCCAGTATTCACAGTTTCGTCATCGCTAGTAAAGGCATTTGCAAGCGATTGCACTAAAGAACCCATCGTATCAGAGTTCATAGTAATCTTGAACACACCAGTGTTATCAGCTTTAAATTCAATTGCATAGTCCATGCCAAATGCTTTTAGCATGCTAAGTGAATCTTGAGTTTCGTTGCCATCGGCATCAAGAACCGCACTGATTTTATATGAACCTACAATATTAAATTTGGTAAGATTAATTACCACTACGGCGACAATTGCTGCAATCGCTGCAACCACTACGAAGCAGATACCTGCAATAACGCCTTTATTCATTTTCTTTTTTTCTGCCATAATATAGCTCCTTAAGTTATATACTTTCATTGTAGCATATTTCCCAGGTTTTCTCTATATTATCGTGTTATAATGAGCTTATGGTAAAGTCCAAAAAATCTCAAAAAGTAAAATTGCAAACTTACCAAAAAGTCGGCATTTTGATGTTGGTTTTTGTAATTGCTGGCGTAGTTGGTTGGATATATGAATTTGTCGTTGCTTGGATAGAAAACGGCCACATCATGGCAAAAGGTGGCAATTTACTTCCCTGGATTAATATTTATGCCTTTGGCGCACTTTTAATTTTGCCAACTACTTATAGATTTAGAAAAAAGCCAATTGTAGTATTTTTGGTCGCTGCGCTCGTCACAGGTTTGTTGGAACTTCTCGGTGGCTGGTTGGTCTATACAATCGGCAATGGCACTAGATATTGGAACTACGACGATGGCCTTTGGGCCTTTGGCAGCATTAATGGTTTTGTCTGTCCACTTAGCGTCACAATTTTTGGTATCGGCGCATTAATATTAGTGTATTTTGTAATGCCATTTTGTATTACGCTTGCCACCAAAATGAGCAAGCGCGCATTTTTAACTCTCGCCATTTCCCTATTTGTTTTAATTCTTGCCGACGAACTCACTAATTTAACTTTAAAAAATCTCGGCCAGCCTACAGCAATGGACCTGTATCGTTCATTAGGTCTAGAATACGAGGTTCACTAAGCTAAATCTTTGGTGTATTTATATAATTTTTGAATATGGTTTTCTAAAAAATAATAATGTTTCACATAAAATCCAGTTAGAATTACTAGAATTAATGTCAGTATATATAATGGTATCATTTCCAGCATCCACCCGTTTGTCGATACTTCCCATGCCGTCAATCCAATCGATACAATCGCAAGCAGCGCAAAAAATAGTGTTACGTTCAAATGAATAGACCTTTCTTTCTGAAAATTCTTCAGCATCTCTGCATGCATTTTTACAAGCCGCTCCCTCTCATCC
This sequence comes from Candidatus Saccharimonadota bacterium, assembly GCA_017510925.1. GTDB lineage: Bacteria > Patescibacteriota > Saccharimonadia > Saccharimonadales > Saccharimonadaceae > Nanosyncoccus. The sequence continues at coordinate 65,135 of JAFWLT010000004.1, forward strand.
TTGCTCAAATCTCGCTTGGACTCTTTTTCAATAAACTTCTCGTATTTTAGAATCTGCTTTTCCATGGTTTTCCTTGTATATATTATATACTAAAATACTTATATATATTTTTATGAAGTAGGGGGTTGAAATTCAAATTAGAGTGTGTATTAATGGTAGCCGGGTTGGCTTTGGGTTTTAGCGAGGTTTTTCCAGGAATCGCAAAAAAACGATTCGTGGGCGGAGAGGAGCTCACTAAACGGTTTTTCTAGGGTAATCAAAGTTGCTCCAGAAAGGAAAGGTTGTGATACAGCTAGCACTGTTTATCATAAATCGGACCAGGCAGGACGATGAACCAAAGAAAAAATCTACTAAGCCTGTAGCTTAGTAGAACCAACCAAACGAACGATTTTCCTAGGGAATCGTCCTATATATTCATTATACCACAAACTTAATAAAGCTACAACATGAGCATACTTCAAGAATATAATCGGCACCATAATTATATTGACCAACAAAAAATGGATGCACTCCAAAAATATATAGAGTTTCAGAATGTAAAAAGTGGCCAAAATATTAGGTACGATACAATCGTATACCGAAAATCCGAATGGGAAAAATTCGAAAACTGGTACGAAATAATATATAATAATAGATATGAAAAAGGTCCAAAATGAGATCAGAAAATTTAATGAAGAGCGCGATTGGGATCAGTTTCATAGCCCAGAAAATCTCGCCAAATCTATCTCAATTGAAGCTGGCGAATTGCTAGAATGCTTCCAGTGGAATAATAATTTCGATAAACAAGAAGTCTGCGAAGAGCTCGCAGATGTTTTTAATTATTGTTTCCAACTAGCCGATAAACTAAATGTAGACCCAGAAAAAATTATTTTAGAAAAACTAGAAAAAACTCGTGAGAAATACCCAATCGATAAAGCAAAAGGCAAAAGCACAAAATATAATAAACTATAAGGAATATATATGATTGTATACGATGGTGTAAAAACTAAGTTCATGGATGACGTGAGAGACAACCTGATTTGCAACAAAATCTATGAACAATATCAAAAATATTTTGGTCGTACAAATGAAGCGCAAATGAAGTCTTGGCAAAATTCCATGCAATATATGCGAAATATTCTTGATTCAAATGATATACCAGATAATTGTGGCGTAGCAATCGAATATAACATCCCTACAACTTCAAAAAGGATTGATTTTATTTTAACTGGTTTTGGAAATAAAAATTTAAAAACTGTGATTATCATTGAGCTAAAACAATGGAGCGATTGTTCATCTGTAGAAAGTGAAGACGGGATCGTAGTAGAGACCTATATCGGTGGGGGGATGCGCAAAACCCCACACCCATCATATCAAGCTATGAGTTATGCAGCCTACATCGATAACTACAACGAATCTGCACAAAATGGAAAAATGAACTTAGTGCCTTGTGCATTCCTGCATAATTATCACTTCAAAGAAAATGACCCAATTTCAGCTGAGCAATACCGAAATTATATTGAAGCTGCACCAATGTTCGGAGCTGAAGACTTTCCTAAACTTCGTGAGTTTATTACAAAACATATTAAAAAGGGCGACGATGGTAAAACTATTTTTGAAATCGAGCACGGTAGGTTTAGACCATCAAAAAGTCTGCAAGACTGTCTAGGCTCAATGTTAAAAGGCAATCAAGAATTTATAATGATCGACGACCAAAAAGTTGCATTTGAAATAGCAATGAAGACAATAAAAAATGCAGTAGCTTTCAATAAGAAAAAAGTCTTGGTTATTGAAGGTGGACCTGGAACCGGCAAATCAGTTTTAGCAATTAATCTCTTAGTAGAACTCACAAGATGCAATATCACAAGTTTTTATGTTACCAGAAATGGTACACCACGTGCAGTGTTTAAGAAAAAGTTAAAAGGTGACTTTAGAAAAGAATACATTGATTCGTGTTTTCAAAATTCTGGAAACTTTATTGATGTAGAAAAAAATGCTATTGATTCTCTAATCGTTGACGAAGCACATAGATTAACTGAAAAATCTGGCTTCATGAATAATCTTGGCGAAAATCAAATTAAAGAAATAATAAATGCTTCAAAATGCTCCATCTTTTTTATCGATGAAGACCAACGCGTCACTATAAAAGACATCGGGACAATAGACTCAATCAAAAAATTTGCTGATAAACTAGGCGCCGAATATGAAAAAATCAACCTAGAAAGTCAATTTAGATGCAATGGCTCAGATGGATATTTAGCTTGGCTAAACAATTTACTAGATATTAAACAAACTGCCAACTTTGATGACATGGACTTCAAATATGATTTTAAAGTGTTTGATGATCCAAACGAAATGAGAAAAGCTATTATTGAAAAAAATAAAGTCAACAATAAATCTAGAATAATCGCAGGATATTGTTGGGATTGGGATAAAAACAATAAAGACAACACTAATTTTTACGATATTACTATCCCAAAATATCAATTCGGAATGAGCTGGAACTTAGGAGAAGACTCTCAAACTTGGGCAGTCAATCAAAACTCCGTAAATGAAGCTGGCTGTATACATACCTGCCAAGGTTTAGAGTTTGATTATGTCGGCGTAATAATTGGCAACGACATGGTATACCGTAACGGGAAAATCATTACTGATGTATCTAAACGAGCAAAAACCGATCAGTCTATTAAAGGTATCAGAAAATTAATCGACGAAAATCCAGAAGAAGCCGAAAAATTAGCAGACAGAATTATTAAAAATACCTACAAAGTTCTCATGACTCGTGGTATGAAAGGTTGCTATGTATTTTGTACAGACGAGGAACTTAAAGAATATCTAAAGAGTAGGATACCAAATAATAATAATTAATAAAGAAAGGTTAATATGGAACAACAAACCACCAAAATCTGCCAATCCTGCGCGATGCCACTCACTTCGCCAGATCTCAACGGCACCAACAAAGACGGCAGCGTCAATGAAGATTACTGCAAATGGTGCTACGACAAAGGCGAATTTTTAGACAACTGCACCATGGAAGAATATATCGAAAAATGCTCACAGTTTGGCGAACAAGCCGGCATGACCAACGAGCAAATGAAAGAATACTGCAGCCAAGTCTTCCCTACCCTTAAACGCTGGAAAAAAGCCAACTAAGGGTTATAATAAAACCATGAAAAACTTGTTTATTTATTATTCTCTCACCGGTAGTGGCGACAAAGTAGCCGAGGAGCTCAAAAAGCAAGGCTACGAAATTAGAAAAGTCAAAAGCAAAGTTAAATATCCCAAAAGCCTATTCCCTCTCATGATGAAAGGTGGCCACCGTGCCCTCACCAACAAAAAAGACGACCTCGAAGATTTTGACACCAATTTAAAAGGCTACGACAAAATCGTGATTGGTTCCCCGGTCTGGGACGATCGCCTCGCTCCAGCCACTAATGCCCTTCTAGACAAACTAGACCTAAAAGGCAAAAACGTATCTTTCATTTTATACAGCGGCAGTGGCCAGGCCCAGAAAGCCACCGAAAAAATCCAAGAACTATTCGGCAAAGAACCCATCATTTTAAAAGCTCCCAAAAAGCATCCACAAGAATTAGCAAAGCTAAAGGATTTCTAATGATTATCTTTCGCTATCGCATCACCGATGCTATGGTTTGTCCAGACACCAGCAACCCAATTTTTGACATCACTATCACGGACGAGCCAAAAGACAATGTTAAAACCATCTTCAGCGAAAAACACTACACCCACACCATTCCACAAGATACAATTGAAAAAATCAAATCTATTATTAAGAAAAATCCAGAACTCCTAGAAATCAAAGAACTAGAACCAAACCACCAAGTCCTAGACGGCAACATTTACGAATTTGTCTTTTCGGACGGCGAAAAATCCACGTCTTTCTCCGGTTCTAATATCATGGATTATGGCAGCCAACCACGCAAAAACGCAACCCTAGCCATCCGTACCGCTCGCACTATCAAAGACCAAGTTTTATTAGACTATCACATCAAAACCATGATAGAAAACCGCCTCCAACATTGGCCAGATCGCCACTACATTCCAAAAATCAAAATCTAACAACAAAAAATGGTGAGGAGCGAGAAAACTACCCGGTACTGATGCCGTGCAAAAAAACAATGACAATGAAGAAAATAAAAAAAATACAATATCAATGGCAGACTTGCACCCGATGATATAATTAAAGTAGTAAACAAGGACTTATTATGCCAAGACCACGCAACAAACAGGACTTATTAAAAGCCGGCGAAGAGTACTACGCTAAGCTAATCGAAATGGCTGATTCAATGAGCGAGAAAGAAATGAACACCGAATTCGATTTCTCTGGCGACTCATCGAAGAAAGAGCGCCATTGGGGACGCGACAAGAACCTACGCGATATTTGGGTACACTTATACGAATGGCACCGCATGTTACTAGAATTTGTCGATACTAATCTGAATAAAGGCGGTAATGCACCATTCTTGCCGGAACCATACACTTGGAAGACTTATG
>JAFWLT010000005.1 GCA_017510925.1 Candidatus Saccharimonadota bacterium
GCGGAGGCTAAAATCGAGCCTACCACTCGGGTGAAAGATCTCACCGAGGCTGACGAACAGAAAATCAACGACATTATTTCTAAGAAATACCATGTTGAAGGTGATTTGAGACGCCTCGTGAGTAATAATATCAAACGCTTAAAGGATATTAATTCCTATAAGGGTATCCGCCACAAGGCTAAATTACCAGTCAACGGCCAGCGTACTCGTACGAATGCACGTACTCGTAAGGGTAAGGCGATCGCGGTCGGTGGTGCACAACCAAAGGCAGCAAGTAAGACTTAAGGAGTAATATGGCTGAAGAAGAAATTAAGGATAAAACTGCTGAAACCACCGAAACTGTGGCCGAAAACGCTGAAGTTAAGGTAGCTAAAGCTAGTAAAGGTAAAAAAGGTAAAAGAATTGTAAATGCTGGTGCAGTACATATTCAAGCCACCTTTAACAATACTATTATTAGTGTAACTGATAAAACTGGTGCAGTGCTTTCTGCTTCATCTGCTGGAGCCAATGGCTTTAGAGGTTCTAAGAAGGGTACAGCATTTGCAGCTGGCGTAGCCGCCGAAAAGGCACTCGAAATTGCTAAGAAAAATCACGCTCTTAATTCTGTAGACGTATATGTTTCCGGAATTGGTCTTGGTCGTGATGCAGCAATTCGTGCAATTTCTACAGTTGGGATTAGAATCGATAGCATTACCGATGTAACTCCAATCGCACACGGTGGTGTAAGACCGAAAGGAGAAAGGAAACCGTAATGGCACGTGAAAAATCTCCAATAGTAAAACAGAGCCGTAGAGAGAGTTTTGCACTCGCTCCTAAAGCTCACAAAATTATGGCCAAAAAACCAGGTATCCCTGGTGAGCACGGCGATATGCGCGTAAGAGGTGGTAGCCTTTACCTTACTCAAATGCGTGAAAAGCAAAAAGTTCGTCGTATGTATGGCCTTATGGAAAAGCAATTTGCTAAACTTATGCGTGAAGCTGTAAAAGCTGAAGGTCTAACAGGTGAAAAATTGCTTGAATTCCTAGAGAGACGCGCAGACAACGTAGTATTTAGAGCAGGTTTTGCTACTACACGTCGTCAAGCTAGACAACTTGTTTCTCACGGACACTTTACTTTGAATGGTAAGAGAATTGATATTCCATCCATTCGTTTGAACCCGGGTGATGTTCTCGAAGTTCGTCCAAAATCTCAGAAAACTGAGTATTTCAAGAATCTTCCGAATATTATTAGCGCAGCAGGGGTGGTGCCTCTATCTTGGCTCAAAGCAGATGGCAAGAAAATGAAAATAGAAATTACCGGCGTGCCTAAGCGCGAAGAGGCAGAAGCTGGCATTAATGAACAATTAATCGTTGAGTATTACTCACGCTAAGGAGGATAAATGACAACAAAAAACATTCATGAAGCAAATCTAGCTGAAGTAAAGAAAATCAATGACAATACTGCTGAGTTTATCGTTCGCCCACTTTATTATGGGTATGGTAATACTCTCGGTAACTCATTTAGAAGAGTTCTCCTTTCTAGCGTGAAAGGTGCTGCAATTACAGCATTTTCTATCGAAGGTTCTACTCACGAATTTGCTGCTATTCCTGGCATTCGCGAGGATGTAGTAGACATTATGCTTAATCTTAAAAACATTCGTTTTAAGTTGCATACTGATAATCCAGTAGAACTTGATCTAGAAATCAAAGGCGCAAACCAATCATCCGAAAAAGATGGCGAAAAACGCGTAGTAGCTGGCGATATCAAACTTCCTGCTGAAGTTGAAATTGCTAACCCAAATCAAGTAATTTGTCACATTGATGATCCAAAGTTTGTCCTCAAAATGCATTTTGTAGTAGAGAGTGGTAGAGGTTATCTCACCATTGATAAAAGCTCTGAAGAACGTGTACACTCTGATATGATTGCTATCGATGCAGTGTTTACACCAGTTCTTAGAGTACGCTACAAAGTAGAGAACACGCGTGTTGGGCAAGATACCAACCTTCAACAACTCAACCTTACCGTTGAAACTGATGGTACTATCACCCCAGAGGACGCATTTGAAGAAGCAGCGGCTATCCTAGTAAACCAATTTACTGCTCTTGCTGGTAAAACTAGACTAGAATCAACCCCTGCACCTGGTACTAAGGAAGAAGAAGACGACGCTGGGCTTTCTATGCCTATCGAAGAACTCGATCTTTCTGCCAGAACTGCTAACGCACTTATAAACAATGATATTAAGACTATTCGCGACCTCGTAATGTTGTCCGAAAATGATCTTAAAGATCTCAAAGGTTTTGGGTCGAAGGCGTTAGACGAAGTTAAAGAAAAGTTAACGGAGTTAAATATCTAATATGCATCGTCATAGTTATAAAGGGCGCAAATTTGGCCGCGAAACTGATCAGAGACTTGCTCTCGTTCGTAGCCTTGAATGCGCTTTAATCGAGAATCAGTCCATTACGACTACGCTTGCTCGTGCTAAGGAAATTCGCCGTAGCACTGAGAAACTAGTCACGATGGCTAAGAAAGGTGGGCTGTCAAACCGTAGACTCGTGATTGCAAGATTGAATAGCGTGTCTTGTGGTAACTTGCTCGTAGATGTAGTTGCCCCACAAATTAAACGCGATTCTGGCTATCTCAAGATCGAACGTGCAGGCTTTAGAAAAGGCGACAATGCTGAGATGGGTACCATCTCTTTTGTAGACGAAATTGATTACTCTAAAGCGGAAAAGAAAGCTAAAGCAGAGAAGAAACCAGCTGAGAAAAAGGCTGCAAAACCAGCTAAAAAACCAGCTGCCAAGAAACCTGCTGCTAAGAAGGAGGACAAGTAATGAAAACTTATTCTCAAAAAGCTTCTGAAATTAATCGCGAATGGTGGGTAATTGATGCCTCGACTATGCCTCTTGGCAAGTTGGCTGTAATTATCGCTGATAAATTGATGGGTAAAAGCAAAATCACCTATACCCCACATATTGATAACGGTGACTATGTAGTAGTAGTAAACGCCAAAAATATCATGGTAACTGGTGACAAGAAGCTACAAAAGAAGTATTATCACCATAGTGGTTTTCCTGGTGGTCTTAGAGAACTTCGCCTTGAAGAGATCATTGAAAAAGATCCTGCCAAGGCTATCGAGGCTGCTGTAAAAGGGATGCTTCCAAAGAACAAACTTTCTGGTGAAAGAATGAAGAGACTCCGTGTCTTTACGGAGGCTTCGCATGATCATACTGCCCAGAATCCAAAGGAGATTAAATAATGGCTGATAAGAAATACGTATATGGTCTTGGCCGTCGTAAAGCCTCTACTGCTACAGTTAGACTTTACAAGGGTAAAGGCGAAATTACCATCAATGGTAAACCAGCTCTAGAATATCTATCTGGTAACAAAACTTACCTTGCCGAAATCACTGATCCTCTAGCAATCGCTGAAAAGCAAAAAGATTATGATATTACAATCTTGGCTAAAGGTGGTGGTCTTGCTGGCCAGGTAGACGCCATCAAACTTGCTATCTCTAAAGCATTGGTGCTTGAAGCTCCAGATCTTCGCCCAGTACTAAAGAAAGCTGGTATGATGAAGCGCGATCCACGTGAGAAAGAACGTAAAAAATACGGTCTTCGCTCTGCTAGAAAGAAAGAGCAATTTAGCAAACGCTAAAAACAAAATAGACCCTTCTTGGGCCGCGTCAAAAACCCCTGTCGCCACAGGGGTTTTTGCGCTCGTTCTCGCGCTGCCGCGCTCCGAAGGCCCTTCGAAGGGCTATTTTATTTTTTTAGGATATGCTATAATTGTTCAAAAGTGGAGGTGTTATGAGTAAGTTTGATGACCAGTATATAGATTTGTGCCGGAGAATCCTTGATCATGGCGAAAAAGTCCTAAATTATCAGAAAACTGATAAGAGAAGTAAAAGCGTAGCAAATGCGATTCCAGACCACACTGCGCAAGGTAAGTCTGAGGCTAGAACGATTAGACTGCCTCATCAGGTTTTGCAATTTGATTTATCTGAAGAGTTTCCGATTTTGGTATCAAAAAAAGTAGGTTTTAAGACTGCCACTTTAGAACTTTTGTGGATCTACCAGCAAGCGTCTAACGATGTAAGATGGCTCCAAGAGAGAAATGTAAAAATTTGGAATGAATGGGAAATTGCTGAGGACGGCTCCTATCAGGGCAGAAATATTAACGAAATTTTTGCTAAAAATCATCCAAACGAGCCAAAAACTGATTTTGCCCACACTATTGGCACGGCTTATGGCTGGATTGTAAATCGTTATCATTTGATAGAGAACTTGATTGAAACACTCAAAAATAACCCTGGTAACAGGCGTATGGTATTATCCCTTTGGCAAAATGAGTGGCTTGAGACTGCTGCGCTTCCTTCTTGTGTGTGGAATTCGCAGTGGAATTTAATTGATGGTAAGCTAAATTTACTCGTAACTTCTCGTTCTACTGATGTGCCTTTGGGGCTTCCATTTAATATTGCTCAGTATGCTGTGTTAGATTATATGGTGGCACAGTGTGTAGGCGCAAAACCAGGGCAATTTACTTTTATCACTAACGATGCACATATTTACGAAAACCAGGTAGATGGAATTAAGGAACAGATTGCGCGCTACGATGAAGCTGTAAAAAATGGCACTCTTCCTAAAGCGCCAAAGATTTGGCTAAATCCAGAAATCAAAGATTTTTATAAGTTTGACAGTTCTCGCGAGCTTAAAGACATTAAACTCGAAGGCTACGAGAATTTAGGTACAATTAAAATGCCAGTTACGGAGTAAAATGTTTAGTATTATTGCAGCAGTAGGGAAAAATCGGGAACTAGGGAAAAAGGGTGATCTGATTTTTCATCTTAAGGATGATATGAAGTTTTTTAGAGAAACTACCTCTGGGCATAAGATTGTAATGGGGCGTAAAACTTGGGAATCTTTACCTTCTAAACTTCCTAATCGTACCAATATTGTGGTAACTTCTAGGGATCTTGAAGGACCAGATGAAATTGTGCACGATATTAATGAATTTATTACCGACAATAAAGATACTGATGAAGAGATTTTTATAATTGGTGGTGGCAAAATTTATGCAGAGTTTTTGCCAGTAGCTTCCAAAATTTATCTTACAGAGGTAGATGCAGAAGATAAAGAGGCTGATACATATTTTCCGGAATTTGATAAAACTAAATTTGATCGCAAAGTAATCAAGAAAGGGTCTCAAGATGATCTAACTTTTGACATCTGTCTGTATCAACGTTAATTTAAGGAGGAAAGATGAAAGATTTAGTATTTGATCTAATCGATCAAGAGAAAACTCGACAGAAGGAAGGTTTGGAATTGATTCCAAGCGAGAATTATGTATCGGCAGATGTTTTAAAGGCGATGGGGTCAATTCTTACTAATAAATACTCAGAAGGTTATCCATCTTTTGAAGGAATTGGCGATAATTCTGATGAGTGGGACGAGAAAAAGATTGCTGACGAAATTTTGCCAAATTACAGATATTACGGTGGGCAAAAGAATGTAGATAGAATTGAGAGACTAGCTATTGATAGAGCTTGTAGACTATTCCACGCAGATCACGCTAATGTGCAACCACATTCAGGTGCACAGGCTAATACAGCTGTATATTTTGCTTGGTGTGAGCCTGGCGATACTATTCTTGGTATGTCGCTTCCGGCTGGTGGCCACCTTACTCACGGAGCGCCAGTAACGCTCTCTGCCCACGTCTATAACTTTGTAGGTTACGGTGTAGATTCTGATGGTGATATCGACTATAAAGATCTAGAAGAAAAAGCTCTAGAGGTAGATCCAAAAATTATCTTGGTAGGCTACTCTGCCTTTATGAAGATTCCAGATTTTAAGAGAGTAGCAGAGATTCGCGAGAAAGCTGCAAAAAAGTTTGGCCACGAGATTCTTTTGATGGCCGATATGGCTCACGTAGCTGGATTAATCGCTGGTGGTGTGCATCCAAACCCACTTGATTATGGTTTTGACGTAATGACCACTACTACACACAAAACCCTCCGTGGTCCTAGGGGTGGCTTGATTATGTCTAAAGGAAATGTGGCTTCACCACTAAGAAAACCAGAGAAGAAACTAGAAAACATTCCAATTATGATTGATCGGGCTGTATTCCCAGGCTCTCAGGGTGGCCCACTTGAGCATATTATTGCAGCCAAGGCCGTGGCATTTGGTGAAGCATTGAAGCCAGAATTCAAAAAATATGCCGAGCAAATCGTTAAAAATGCTAAGGCGTTGTCGGAAGAATTACAGGCGCTTGGATTTATCCTCCAGGGTGGTGGTACAGAGAATCACTTGGTACTTGTTGACTGTGTAACTAGCTTTGGCTTTGATGGCAAAATCTACGAAAAAGCACTAGATAAAGTAGGGCTTACACTCAATGCTAATGCACTTGCTACAGATAAAGGTGGGGCATTTAGGCCATCTGGTGTAAGACTCGGTACGCCAGCTATTACTACCAGAGGCTTCAAAGAGAAAGAAATGAAACTTCTAGCTTCCTGGATGAAAGAAGTAGCTGATATTTGCAAAGAAGCAGAGACAGAAGAAAACCTAGAAAAATATGCCGATAAACTAGAAAAAATCGGTGGGGAAGTAAAGGCTCTAGCTCTTGAGTTCCCAGTACCAGGGATCTAAAACGTGATATAATATAGGTGCAGGGGGCACCTATATTTTGTGGGGCGTTAGCTCAGCTGATAGAGCGCAGCATTCGCATTGCTGAGGTCAGGGGTTTGATTCCCCTACGCTCCACCATTTTTTGTCTTATATTTCTATCAATTCAGATTTTTCTATGTCGTAATCATCCATTGAAGCGTGAACGATGGCTGGATTATCATAGGTATTGTAATAATAAGTTCTGGATGCTGTAGAATAACCACCAGTATAGATAGTCTTTTCAAAGCTATTTTCGTCCATAGCGGCAGCGCCGTCGATCATTGCTACGCCTGTGAGGGTATGGAATAGTCTGATTACATTCTCATCCTCACTATCTTTTACTGGATAGTGAGTATTAAGATAAGCTACGCGTATAAATCTAGATGGAGAATAGTAATCGCCAGGAAGCCCTCTCATCATTGAGCCACTACCAAATGGTACCATTTTGGCTTTGCCCCATTTTACATCATTTGGTCTTTTTGGCTCTAGATTCATATAATTTCTGAGATTTTCTTGGTGCCACGCATAACCTGGTTGGTTGGTGAGGATATCTACGTCATTCTTAAAGATTTCCATACCGTTTTTGGTGTATTCTACTACGATAGAGCGATCTTTGTCGCCGATGATATAGTGAAGCTCAGACACCGGGAATTTTTCGTTGATTGGTTTTGCCACGATTGCAGTGTTTTTCAATGCTTCTTCTACTTCGTCTACAGTGGAGAAATTAAGGCAAACCCAAAGTGGGAATTCGTAAGCCGCTACATTGGTTTTACCATCTACAGCGTCGCCTTCGTAGGCTGCATAGCCTGGGAAATTAAGCCCAGCAATAGCAAGGCCAGCTTCATTAGCACAGTCAAAATAAAGAGGTACGTTTTGTTCGATGATAGCCATTCCGATGATAGCGCCATTTTGAGGAGTCATTTCGCCAAGAAAAGCAGAGTTGTATTTGTAGCCATTTGGGGTAATCACCACCTTTTCGCCATAGCCTTCGGTCCAATCTAGATTGCGACCAAAATACATATTGCCTTCATTATCATCAAAACGCACTGCTGTGCACATAAAATACCTCCTTTTTTATAATTATAGCACAAGCGTGTTTGAATTAGTCAAGATAAATGATTAAACGATGAGGAGTATTTGCCCCACCATCACAAGTCATCATAGCTAATTTGTGACCCATAGCAAGAGTTACAAGTGAGCCCATCCACACGCCAGAACAGTTGTTGTAATTTGCATCACATCTAGCTAAGTTTTCACCGGTAACGCCACGAGCGTTGGTATATGGCACCTTAGTAAAATGCTCAATACCAGCTACTCTATAAGAGGTGGTTACCCCATTTTCGGTTAAATTAACAGTAGAGCCTACACCGAGATATCTAAGGTAACCAAAGAGATTATTAGAGTTGTGTGCATAAACTAATTTTTCTGTACGATAAATATCTCTATAAGTAGGGGTAGCTACTAGATCATCAGTTACTTTAGTGATAGTATAACTTTGGGCATTAGAAGTACTGCTACCAGTATTTCTGGTAGAAGCAATAACGGGGGTAGAGATATTTGCTGTCTCTGTGATTTCGTTTACCTCAGTTTTTGGAACAGAGGTTTTTTCGGACAATAGTTCTATAGATTGCTCTTGGCTATTAACAGGGGTATTCAAGATATCTTTATTTACCTCTGGAGCATAAGAAGAGATCAAAAATGAGAGACCAAATACAGATAATAAAATTGTAATATAGCTTTTCATCTCTATAACTCCCAACGGCTATATACCTATATTATAGCATAAACAACTTGAAAAGTCAATAAAAATGTGCTATAATAGAACGTAGAAAAAGGTGGGTTTTTGGTAGCTTTATAAGGAGGTGACAGGTATGGAAAAACTTAAAGATAAGACTATAGTAGTAGCGCCTATGAAGATAAATTTAGCAAAGAATACTCATATTTTTAACGAGCATTCTCTGATCCAGGCAAAAATTTCGGTCCTTCGGGACGAAAACACCCCGTCCTCAATTTTTAGGAAGGTAGTAGAAGAGATCACTATACTACTTGCATCTGATGCTCTTTCGCATCTTCCACTCGAGGATATAAGCGTCACTACGCCAATCTGCAAAACAACTGGCAGTAAAATTGCTGGTAAAAAGATGGTGTTAGTGCCGATTATCAGAGCAGGGCTGGCAATGGAGCCGGCGATGAAAGCCGTAGTACCTCAGGCAAGAACAGGTTTCTGTGGTGTTTATCGTGATCCGGATACTTCAAAACCGGTACCCTATTACTGGAAAATGCCCGATGATATTGGCAATCGCTCTGTTTTTATCTTAGACCCGATGCTCGCGACTGGTGGATCTATGCTTTATACGATCGATCGTTTAAAGAAAGAACATCACTGTAAAAGCATCCATCTGATGAGCATCATTGCAGCGCCGGAAGGTGTAGATTTAATACAGACTCTCCATCCCGATGTAGAGATGTATATTGCGCAACTTGATGAAGGCCTTAACTGTGACCGGTACATAGTACCGGGACTTGGAGATGCCGGAGATCGTATCTACGGCACCAAATAACCCACCCCCTTTTTACGAGAGCTGGCTCCTCGGAGCCAGCTTTTTCGTGCTATAATAAAAATATGAAAAGTGGAGAGAAAGCTGCAGACCCTATAGGTGAAATCTCTACATCTACTGGGAATTCTGACCCTGGTAACAGATGGCGTAGGTTTTTAGATGCTGAGGAAATAGACAAAAGGCACACAGAATCTGTGCGCTACCGTAACGAAATTGGTAAGACTGCTGAAGAAATTAGAAAAGATAAAAAAGAAATTCAAAAGATGGGCAAAACGGCTTTTCAGCAGATGTTAAATAAACAAATAGAAAACATAAAAAATGGTGGAGTATAGGAGATAGGGATCTCCTATCCTCGGCATGCAACATTAAAAAACGAACCTAGCGGTTCATTTTTCAATGTTGGTGGAGTATAGGAGATTCGAACTCCTCACCTCTTCCATGCCATGGAAGCGCTCTACCAAATGAGCTAATACCCCATACTTTTATTCTATCATAAAACGTGTTAAAATTAAAGTATGAAGACGATTTTAACGGGGATCAGATCAAACTCAGTATTAACGCTTGGCAACTATCTTGGGGCGCTTCTACCGATGGTGAGGCTATCAAATGAGCACTCAAATAATTTTAATATCAACATTTTTGTGCCAGATCTTCACTCGATTATTTCTGATGTAGATGGCAGTCTTCAAGAAAATATCATTAGAACCATCAAATATTATCTAGCTGCTGGGCTAGATATTAATGAGAACGTACATATTTATCGTCAGAGCCACGTGCCAGCACATTCAGAGCTTTGCTGGATTTTGAACTGCGTAGCCACAATGGGCGAGTTAAACAGAATGACTCAATATAAAGAAAAGTCCGAGGGTAAGGCTTCTTGTAACGTAGGTATTTTTGATTATCCAGTGTTGATGGCAGCTGACATTTTGCTTTATGACGCTACTTATATTCCACTTGGCGAGGACCAATTCCAACATATTGAACTTACTCGTGATATTGCTGAGAGATTTAACCATAAATTTGGCGATATCTTTACCGTTCCAGCTCCTACTCGTGAACAGGTGGCCTTTATGGAAGTAGACGAGCCAATTAGGATTAGAGATCTTCAAAATCCTGAGAAGAAAATGAGCAAATCTACAGCAGCTGAAAATTCCAAGATTATGCTTGATGATGAGCCATTTAAGGCAGCTAAAAAGATTATGAGCGCCACTACAGATTCGTTTGAAGATATCCAGTTCGATTTTGAAACCAGACCAGGCATTTCTAATTTGCTTTATATCGAGGCGCTAGTTTCTAATACTCCACTTTCTGAGGTAATTGCTAAATGGCAAGGCGTTTCTCGCTATGGTGATCTTAAAAAAGAGGTGGCAAACAGCGTTTCTGAGATGTTGGTGAGCTTCCAAAAGCGTTTAGCAGAGATTTCTGACGAAGATGTATTAAAGCTACTTGAAGATGGTGAAAAATACGCCAACCACGTAGCGAACGCCAAATTATTAGAGGTACAAACGGCGTTTGGATTAAGATGATCAGGACTGGCAAAAAATTTAGCAAACCAGAGATGTCGCGCGTGATCAACGGTGACACTGTGCTTGATGAAGCCCCAGAAAAAGCCGAAAAAATCCGTCTTGATACAATGATGGTGGGGATTTACAAGAGCTATAATCGCTCTACACTCCAAAAATTCATTAAAAATGGTTTCGTAAAAGTAGATGGTGTTGAAGTCTTGAAACCAAATGCCTTATTTGAAGAGGGAGTAAAAATTGATCTCGAAATACCAGACGAAATGAAAAACGCCGATGTAAAACCAGAGGTAATTTACGAAGACGAAAATGTATTGGTGCTAGATAAGCCGGCTGGGCTGCTTTCTATGGCGAAAGGTGGCTATTGTCCAGAAAAGACCTTGGAGGATTTTGGGCTTTTGGTTCATAGGCTAGATAGGGATACTTCTGGGGTGGTGATTTTGGCTAAAAATCCCAAAACTCAAACAATGCTTAGGCGTCAGTTTCAGGATAGGAAAGCTCACAAAACTTACTATGCCGTTATTACAGGGGTACCAAAGCTAAAGGAAGCGCGTCTCAATCTTCCGATTATGAGGGATTTAAAACATCCTACTACGTTTAGGGTGGACCCTAGAGGCAAAGAATCAGAGACTTTTTATAAGGTGATAAAGTCTGATGATAAACACGCTCTAGTGGAGCTAAAACCTACTTCTGGGCGTACGCATCAGCTTAGAGTGCATATGAAATATCTGGAACACCCAATCGTGGGGGATCCAATTTATGGCGTAGAAAAAGGAGATAGACTTTATCTTCACGCAGGAAGCCTAGAAATAACTTTACCGGGTGGCATTAGAAAGACTTTTGAGGCCAAATTACCGGAGAGTTTTAACGATGTTTTTTGAAAATTTAGCTGATATTCCTAAAATTGCAGAGAAGGTGGGGTGTTCGATTTTTGTGGTGCCAAAAGACGCTAAAACAGGGATTAAAGATGCAATTATTCTAGAGCCTACAACTAAAGTGACTATCACCATAGACCAAGTGAGGGAAGTTTTGGGACAATTTACTACTAAACTTTTAAAGCCACAGTTTATTATGATATCTCCAGCTGATAAATTGGGTGAAGAGGCTGAAAACGCCATCCTCAAGAATCTTGAGGAGCCAAAAGAAAATCTACATTTTGTTTTGATTACCGATCAGCCGTCTAAACTTCTTCCTACGATACTTAGCCGAGCTGCGCTTTATATTTGGAGGGATGGTAAAACTTCTCTAAAGGAGATTTCTGCAGATGACAAAACCAAGGCCCTAGCTAAAAAGTTTTTAGTGGCTAAAGACAGAGAGTTGGTAGATCTAGCTGAAGAACTAACTAAGAAGAAAGATGGCGTGCGCGAATATGTGCTCGATATTCTCTCGGTGGCAATAGAGATGGCTTATAAATCGTATTTTATAACCTCTAAATCTGCTTTTCTTGCTAAGATCCCTAAACTTCTCAATTGCTATGAAAATATCTCTAGAAATGGGCATATTAAGCTCCATTTAGTGGCAGATTTGATGTAAATGTGTTAATATAGGTATATGATAGCAGTACTTGTTATGCTAAGTTTTGCAGCTTTTATGGCTTTTTTGATGCCTCTCGAGCCTAGAGAAAAGAAGGAAGAAGAGAAATCACCAAAGTATAAAGCTCAGATGAAAAAACTCTGGCAGGTGGCACAGACTTCTATGAAAGAGCACAAGCCGTCTAGGGCCGAGAAAGCATTGCTTACCATTCTTAAATTCGACGAGAAAAACGCAGCGGCCTACAACCGTTTAGGTATTCTTTATGCTAAGAGCAAAAAATACGATGAGGCTGTGGAATGTTTTGAAATTGCCCAATCTCTAGACAATAACCCTGCTTC
The DNA here is from genome assembly GCA_017510925.1 of Candidatus Saccharimonadota bacterium. Taxonomy (GTDB): domain Bacteria; phylum Patescibacteriota; class Saccharimonadia; order Saccharimonadales; family Saccharimonadaceae; genus Nanosyncoccus. The sequence goes on from JAFWLT010000005.1 coordinate 12,588, forward strand.
TATTCATAACGCTGGTTTGATTTACCTTGAGACTGGCGCTTACGAAAAAGCTGAGATGGCTTTTCATCAGGCAATTGAACTTGAAGGTGATATCCCTGCTAGATTTTTGGCTTTGGCTAAAACAGAGGAGAAATTGGGTAAGACTAAGAAGGCTATTGAAGCTTTAGAGAGCGCTTACGAGCTAGATCCGTCGGTAGCTACTTTACGTCAGATTTTGGCAATCTATGAGGCCGATGGTGATACAGAAGCTGCTACAGCCACTACAGCCAGAATTGAGGCTCAAATTGCTAGAGATAGTGCAGCCAAGAGAAAACGTTCTAGAAGAATGGCAAGGCCAACCAAGCAGCCGGCCAAAATATCTAAAGCTCCAGCAAGGCCAGCCCCAAAGCCAGTAAAAAAGATGCCAAAAAAGGCTAAAATCTCGATCAAGTAAAAAGAGCACCAGGGGTGGCGTTGCAAAGTTACTGAAAATATGATACTATATTGATGGTAGTTGGTTTCTTTTTACAGGAGGTGGGTTTATGGAAAGAACTATGGACTTTAATGTTTATGACAAGATTTCTAAAGGTGAATATATCGCGAGGGGGGATATGCTCTACACTAAAGAAGAAATTGAGAAGATGCTTTCGGAGTCTGGGCTTAATAGTTTAGATATGCAGCTGCTTTGTGATTTAAATGTTAACGATGCGTTGACTGAGATTACGGAGATAGCAGGGGAAGATTTCTTGGCACTTCAGCCGTACGAACATCTGAATTTACCGGATGATGGTTGGACAGTGAAAAAATTCTTCACTTTAGAAAGAAAAACTGGCTTTCTCTATATTCTGGCAGCGTGGCAGTTCTTGCTCTTTGGACTAGCTGGTGCTGTACTTAAAATAAGAGGAGCTGCTGGTTTTATAGATTTCGTACTTCCTATGCTGTTTCTCCTGATTTCTTATGTTGGTACTGCGTTGGTGGTGACTATCTTAGAACCTATGTGGAGCAAAGAGGCTATAGAGGACGCTGCTGTGCCGGAGGATGCAATGCGCTCCCAGGCGAAGGAGATCCTAAAAAGGCGTCAGAATATTTTGAATTCGGTTTGCAATACCTTTCATATGTATGAATGTATGCAGCAAGCAATCGAGGATGAAGACGACAATTCGAAAACGACACTTAGAATTTGCCATCCTGAGGATAGCGCCATTGATGACCTAAAGTAATCTTGTGACAAAAATGGCCCCCTTCTGGGGGCCTTTTTTATTCTTCTTCATCTTCTTCGCTGCCGTCGATTCCGATCTCCACTTCTGGGTCTTTTTCGCCGGTTTTCATAATATGGACGATATTTTTGCCGTCGTTGATAGTGCCACGGATATTCTCTTTGGTAGAAACGGTAAGAACTTCAATGATGCCTGCTACAGTAGTAAGTACGCCCATCACAACATACCAGCCCACTTCGAGCCCGTCGGAATTAATAATGAAAAATGGGCCAAGGATTAGCTCAAATACCATTAAAACTAGGCGAAATTCCCATTTAAGGGTTTTGTTTTGACGCCCCTTATAGACGTTAAAAATATTTAGGACGCCGTTTAAGGTGGTGAAGAAGCCGGCCATAAGATTGAGGGCCTTATCGGTAAATTGGTGGTTCGAAAGCAAGAAAACGCCAATTCCAGCGATCGCTGCATAGACCAAACCTTCTATAATTTGGGCAAATAATTCGCGCTTTTTGACCTCATCTTCGGTGCCTTTGTAGCCGTCATATTCAGATTTGAGATAGCCTAGTTTGCAAGCCGACCAAAGAGTAAGAGCGACGCCGAGGGAAGTAATTAAGATTGGAAGTGAGTAGACATCATTACCTTTGCCTTGAATAGCGCCGATAAACATCATTACGCCAGATGAGAGCATCATAATTGATGCTACGAGTTTGTTTTTTAAGAAGATTTTGTAGGCAGAAAGGCCTCGTTTTACCATTTTATCCATAGTTTTATTTTAGCACATTATCTAGCGATACAACGAACTGGCACCGCACTTTTTATACCTATCTTGGTCCAGAAACCATTAGTACCCGTTGAGTGGTCTGTTGAGCTGATGTAGGTGGAAACAGCGGTATTATTGGCGGCTGGGACATTGGTCCACCATCTAGTGGCTCTTCCGGCTGTTAAGACGAGCGTTGACTCGCCATTAGTACTTGAAACAGATAGTAAATCTCCTGGTACTGCGTAGAATGGCTCTCTAATAATTGGCCAGTCTGCACCGTAGGTCCCATTAATATCGTAGTGCCAATCCCAGTAGACTACATTATAATATTCATCTTTGCCGGCGACGGTATTAGTGGTGTCTTTATAGTATGTGCTGGTCGGAAGTCGCCAGCCTTTAGGGCAGATAGAAGTATCTGGGATGGATGCTTCAGTATGCGTATTCCCATCATATTGGTAATAATCGTCATAATTATCGCTGGCGATGGCAGCAAGCCAGTTGTAATAATTGCCAACATGGCCGTGGGTGCCATTTGTCTCAAACGGTTCGCTAGCAAATTTAGATTCAGCAGAACAATTGTTGATATCTAATAAGTTGCAAGTGGCTGGGTTTCTAGCTGCTCTGCTAGTGCTATCAAAGTAGATATTGCCCGGATCGAATGATTGAGGGAGGTTAAGCTCCTGAGCAGCAATGTAGGAATTTTGAGTTGCCATATTATAAGTAGTGGTTGGTGTCCAGTTGGTCTTGACGTCGCTATCTGTTGGGGTGAGGGTTCGATCAGAATTTAAGTCAAGATCTAGGTTTTGAGTCATCCAGCAATTGCCGTCACGTATTTTGGCAATCCAGTAAAGTTTGTTGTCTCTTGTGTCGACCATCTGAGTCTGCACGGTATTATTAGAATCGAAACCGACGCTAGCGCAAAGTTCTGGGGTCATATCTTGCATTTTGTAATATTCTTGACCATCTATAGTAACCGTATTTAGACCAGCTGTTTCAAAGGCTTCTTCAAAAGTAACCGGGCGCCATTTAGCATAAAGTTCAATTGTATTGTTTTCGCCTTCTGGTATGGCGATAGTGGCTTGATCTTGAAGAATATTAGTGTCATTATACCATCTGCCCCAACCGAGGAAGACAAACCCTGGGTTCTCAAATTGATTGGCTGGAAGGGTAAAATCTCTACCACCAGGGACAAATAGAGTTGGCATAATGGCTTCATTTTCGGTACCATGCCAAGAAGTGTTGAATCTGATATGACAGGTAGGTTTATTGTGAACATCGCTAAGATAGCCAGGATTATTGGTTTTATCGATATGGGCATAATCTTTTTGGCAATGGTCGCTACTATATGTAGTGCCATTGTCGCCTACTAGAAGGTTATTATTATTAAACATAGATTGCTCGTCTGTCTCGTTGTACGCATTTACTACAAAATTTTCTGATACATAGATTCCGGTAAGATGAGCGTCTCCTTCAGCTTCCCAGAACATACGATCCATATTGGTTACCTTACTGGTATCAAAAGTGCTAAGGTCTAGAATTTCTGCTTTGGTATTTTCAAACATGCCACTCATGTCGGTAACATTAGAAGTGCTCCAGTTTTCTGCAGTATGGATATTGAAGTTTTCTATGCCGGTGTTCTTAAATAGGTTGCTCATATCTGTGACATTAGAAGTGTTCCAGTCACTAAAATCAATCGTTGTTAGATCTGGAGTATTTTCAAACATGCCACTAATATTAGTGGTGCTTTCAGTAACTAGGCTACTTGTCCAAATATCTTGAACAGCTGAATCCTTAAACATATTGCCACCGTTTTCTAGATTACCGAATGATGCGCTAAAGTAGGTAAGGTTTTCGCAACCTTCAAACATACCATAGGCGTTGGTGACACTAGAAAAATCATACATATGCTCGGAAAGGGAATTACCATTAATGTTAGAGCCAGCAAACATATAGGAGGCATTTTCTAGGCTGCTAATATCCATACTTTCGTAGTCGTTGTAGCCAATGTATTCTGTAGCAGAGTTTTCAAATGCAGATTCAAAACTGACTACGTTACTTGTATCTAGATAATAGAAGTTAGGATATGAAAATGGCATATCTTCAAACATATGGGAGCTGTCGGCATTTAATCTAGGGACAGCTTCACTCCACCAGTAGATATTATTATCATCGCGCCAGAGGTAAACTGGGGCGCCGGACTCAGCAATATTATACTTGTTGCTAAAATCTTCAGGGGTTTCCCAATAATTGTCAAAATACATTCCTGTATCTGTGCCAACTAGGGTTTTTAGAATGGCGTTAATTTCTGGTCCAGTGATAAGGGTACTTTCTATTCTTTCCCACTCAGCGTAGAGGTAGATTTCGTCTTCGTGAGTGAGATTTTTGACTTCAGCTTCGTCGTCGTAGTGGGTGCCAGAACCGTCTGCTTCGGTGTTCCAACCAAGGAATCTGTAACCTTGATTGCCGTAGAATTCTCCTTTTGGTAAAGTAAAGGTTTCGTTGGAGTGTGCTTCTAAATAACTTGTGGAATTCATCCCAATGTAAAAATACGGATAAGTCGACTCCAAGTCGTAGTAGTTAGGTTCGAAATAAACTGAGTAGTTTTCTTTGCCCCATTCGGCATAGAGGTTGACCGTAGCTCCATCTACGGTGGTGAGATTTTTGACTTCAGCTTCGTCGTCGTAGTGGGTGCCAGAATAGTCTGACTCGGTATTCCAACCAGTGAATACGAGGTCTTCATTGGTAAAATAGTTAGCTGGCAGCATTAGGGGAGTATCGTAAGTAGCATTTAAGACTTCGTCTTCGTATGCACCACCGTTGGCGATTAGATTGATATAGTAGGAGATTGGGGTGTAAATCGGGACGAGCGTCAAATCATCCGTGACAGTAGTAGTTGGATTATAATCGGTACCATCTTGATATGTCCATTTTGAGAAGTTGTGGCCTTCTTTTTCTTCTGGATCCATCATGGTACCACCTGGTTGATTCCAGTCTACTACTTTTTGTTGTACGTTGCCGTCTTCATCGGTGTAAGAAAGGGCAATTTTGTCATATAACTTTACCGTTGGTTCTACGGTGATATTAGAAGCAACTATAGTCAGCGCGCGAATGTTGGCGGTCAACGGAATCATCGTGATAAATGCAACTGCAAGACCTAAACAAGTGGTGGCGAGCTTCCTTCGCTTTATTTTAACTGCAATAAGGCCAAATATACTAACAAGGCCTGCTAAAATGGCGAACGTAATAGTAAATTGAGTAGCGCCATCAAGATTTTTTGTATTTTGGCCAGTATCTGGCACGATAGTCGACTCAGGTTCCGTACTGGTGTTTGGCACGATTGTGACATCGTTGGTGGTTTCTTCGCCCGTGGAGAGATTTTCTAGTATAAAATTAATTGTGGCTGGGGCATTTTGAGTTCTCTGAGATAAATCCGTGACTAGGTTAGTGTAAATAGCCATCAGAGAGAAATTAAGGCTATCGCCAGGATTTATAGTTGTGTTGGCGTGGTTATCAAATTGGTATTCTACGTATGGGTTGGTGTTTGTTACTTCTATTTGTAAGAGTTTATAAGGGTTTTGGGTGGGATTTTCTACGGTAAAATTTAGGGTAGCATAGTCATATCTGGCATGGAATTTAATATTTGCATCTACTGTCTCGTCGTCAAAACTAGTGATTTCTGCCTCAGTAGTTGCAGATTTTTCACCAAGAGTGACGTTAGTAATTTTTAATATATTGCTAGCAGCATTAGCGCTTGCTACGAAGATAAACGGTAACATTAAAGCAACCACAACGCTTAGAATACCCTGTTTTTTCATATAATCCCTTATTACTTATACTCATTTTAGCATAAATGGAATAGGAATGACAAGAAAAATAGCAAACAAATGTTTGCTACTTTTCTTGGTGCTGGAAGTAGGACTCGATTCGAAGAACGAGTCCCCAACTAAAAAGAGCCCTCTGGAGGCCCTAAACATTGTTGGTGCTGGAAGTAGGACTCGAACCTACGAAGGCCGAAGCCGAGAGATTTACAGTCTCTTGTCATTGCCACTAGACGATTCCAGCACTTTTAATGGAGCCGCCAACCAGGTTTGAACTGGTGACCTCATCCTTACCATGGATGCGCTCTACCAACTGAGCTATAGCGGCACTCTATTATTATATCACACGCAAAGAAAAAGCGCTAGATAAATCTAGCGCAGAAGAAGTGAATTTTTGAGAATTTCTAGAGCTGTTTTTGCTGCAGTTTTGCCGTCGTCAATATCAGTGATCATATACGGTGTGCCCGTAGGAAGACCTTCGACTTTAAATAAATCCAATATGTCGTCTTCGTTTTCCATATCTAAGGGGACGCCAATTACAGGTTGACTTGTAAAAGCTGCGATGTAGCTAGCGAGGCTAGTCGCCATGCTGGAACCAACAACAAATGCGTTGGCTTTAGACTCGGTAACGGCCTCTTTTATTTCATAAATGCTGCAATTTTTGACTAAAGTTTTGATCTCGATATCGACCCCCACATCGATCAGATCTTCAATTGCCGACCACATCATTTCTTCGGCAGTCCTGGAACCAGTAATAATCATGACTTGGCACATTTTACACTCCTTTCAAGGTACATAACTAGAAATAGGTTACCATCTTATTATATCATATTTATGCTAAAAAATCAAGATATGACTGCTTGAAATAATGATATAATATAAAAAAATAATAAGGAGATAGTATGTTTGATCTAAAAGGAAAAGTTGCTGTAGTGTCTGGCGCTTCTTCAGGGCTTGGCCAACAAATGGCTCTAGCATTTGCTCGCCAGGGTGCTTCACTCGTAATTTTAGCTCGTCGCCAAGAAAGGCTAGAAGAATTTAAACCAAAATTGCTTGAAGCAGGCGCAAAGGAAGTTTTGCCTATTAAATGTGATGTGACTTCTTCTGAGGACATTGATAATGCCGCCAAAGAAGCCGAAAAGAAATTTGGCCGAGTAGATATTCTTCTCAACTGTGCTGGTTCTTCCAAAGACAAGGGCGTGCTTGAGATGACTGATGAAGAATGGGATTTTACCATTGCCACCGACGAAACTTCTGTGTTTAAGATGACTCGTGCTTTTGCTAACATTATGAAGAAAAACAACTACGGGCGCATTATTAACATTGCTTCTATGTATGGATTGGTTGGTAATACCGAGATCCATACTGTAGCATATCACGCTTCTAAAGGTGCTGTAGTGAACTTTACCCGTGCCGTAGCTGCAGAGCTTGCTACATCTGGTATTACTTGTAACGCAATCTGCCCAGGCTATTTTGAAACAGAACTCACCAAAGCCGTACTTGATACTCCAAGATTCCAAGAATTCGCCAAAACTCACGTTCCTATGGAACGCTATGGCAAACCAGGCGAGCTAGACGCTGCAGTAGTATTCTTGGCTTCGGAAGAAGCATCTTATGTGACTGGCCTCATTATGCCAGTAGACGGTGGCTACACTTGTATTTAAGGAGGAAATATGGATACCATTTATAAAGGCACCAAAACTGAGGAGAACCTCAAAAAAGCTTTTGCTGGAGAGTCTGAAGCTCGTAATAAATATACATTTTATGCTTCTAAGGCCAAAAAGGATGGCTACGAACAGATTGCAGCTATCTTTACGGAGACGGCTGACAATGAAAAGGAACATGCTAAAATGTGGTATAAGGAGCTTCACGGTGGTGCTGTAGAAGATACCGAAACCAATCTTGAAGCAGCTGCAGATGGCGAAAACTACGAATGGACGGATATGTACAAAGGCTTCGCTGAAACTGCTAGAGAAGAAGGTTTTGAAGATCTTGCCAAGAAATTTGAAGAAGTGGCAGCAATCGAAAAAAACCACGAAGAAAGGTATCGTAAATTGCTCGCCAATGTAAGAGATAAAAAAGTATTCTCAAAAGATGGTGAAGCGATTTGGGTATGTAGGAATTGTGGCCATGTGGTAATTGGTAAGAGTGCCCCAGAGATTTGCCCTGTTTGCAATCATCCACAAGCTTATTTTGAACTAAAAGCTACTAATTATTAAACAAAAAATAACCCCCTTTCCGGGGGTTATTTTGTTGGTATTATTTTTGAACCTTTTTGTCATATTTGGCTTTACCAAACCCAAGTACTAGAAGTACGATCTCTGGGATAAAGATAAGACCAAGCACGTATGATACGCCTTTACCGAAGGCTTTAGCGAGCTTAATAGCAAGTACGATTTCTACTACGAGGCTAGCAAGGCAGCTGATAACTGCACCCAAGATGAATGGAATATAATTACTCCAGTTGACGAGGTTTAGCTCAGCTTCGATTTCAGCCTGAGTAGCATTCCAATCGATTGGTAGGTTGTTTGCGCTCATCATGATACTTGCAAGCACTGTAGCGCCAAGAAGCACCCAGAACCAAACTTTAGCACCTGCAATCTTAAATAGTATATATTGGCCATAGATTGGAATAAGAGATTTCCAGCCTTTTTCGCCGGCTTTTTCGAAAACCTTCCATTGTCCAATGATTACGAGCGCTGCGAATACGAGCGCTGCAATAGTCATAGTGCCAACAAAACCACCCACAAATGCAGCTTCGCTTGTAGATAGAGTGTTTACACTATCTAAGTTTGTTGTTGTTAAGTATTCCATATACTCCTTTCTACTTTGTATGCCTTTATTATAACATGTTTATGCTAAAAATAATAAAAAACTACAAAATGAAAGTTTTATGGTATAATATATTTATTGCCGTCTTAGCTCAGTTGGTAGAGCAACGGTTTTGTAAACCGTAGGTCGTCGGTTCAAGCCCGACAGACGGCTCCAGGAGCACCAAGCTCCTTTTTTTTGTGCTATAATAAGTTTATGGATATAATTTTAGGTGTGATGGGGGTTATAATAATAGTTCTTTTGGCCTTGATTTTGATTTTGTCGCTCAGGAAAAAACCAGAGAATCAAAGCACAGATTATAAAAAAATGGAAGAACGTTTGATTCGGATGGAGGGAGAGATTTCTAAACTTAATCCAGAAATAGATCGTAACTTTCGTGAAAATCGTAAAGAAATTGCCGAGAATTTAGAGAGGCTTCAGACCGGTAACGAGAAAAAGCTCGAAGAAATGCGTGAAACCGTAGATGAAAAACTTAAAGCCTCAGTAGAAAAAAGATTCAATGAGAGTTTTAAGTCTATTTCTACTCAGCTAACGCAGGTTTACCAAGGCCTCGGCGAGATGAGAAGTATGGCAAATGAAGTTGGTGACCTCAAAAAAGTGATGGAGGGCGTAAAGACGCGTGGTATTTATGGCGAAGTACAACTCGGGGCAATTATTGAAGATATGTTAAATAAAACCCAGTATGAAGAAAATGTAATTACTAAACCAGGCTCTAACGATAGGGTAGAATTTGCTGTAAAAATGCCAGGCAAAGAAAACAATGTATTTCTTCCGATTGATTCTAAATTCCCAGTAGAAAATTATTCTAGATTGATTGCTGCTTATGATGAGGGAAATAAAACGGCAATTGCTACCTATCAAAAGGCCTTAGCTACTGATGTAAAAGAGCAAGCCAAAAAGATTTCTACTAAATATTTGGAACCACCAATGACTACAGAATTTGGGGTGATGTTTGTGCCTACAGAATCTTTGTATGCCGAGATTATTAGAATTCCAGGCTTGTCTGAGGAAATTCGTAAGAAATATAATGTGACGATCGCTTCGCCTTCTACGCTTCCAGTTATGCTAAATGGTCTTGTGATGGGTTTTAGAACGCTTGCTATAGAGAAACGCTCGGCTGATGTATGGCAGACTTTGGGTGCAGTAAAAACCCAGTTTGGTAAATTTGGTGACCTACTAGAAGGTGTGCAGAAAAAACTTCAAGAATCTGCCAATAAGATTGAATCGGCTAGAACCACTTCTCGTCAAATAGAGAAGAAGCTAAAAGACGTGGAAGAATTACCAGAAGCTGATTCTGTAAAATTAATTGGTGAAGTCTAGAACGTACGCATTGAATCAAATGGGAATAGACGGAAGATAACTGGGCCGATGATACGACAATAAGGAATAGTACCAAGACCGTTTCTAGAATCCCAAGAGCTGGTACCTTCACGGTTGTCTCCAGAAACAAAGAGTTCGCCTTCTGGGACGATAGTATCTACTTCGCCAGAAGTATATTCTTTTGGACCATCGGTAGCAGAAACGCGCCATTTGGTATCATATACAAAGCCTTCTGGATGCTCGTCATTATAAATAGTCATTACGCCATCTTTAACTACTACGCGTTCGCCAGGGAAGGCAATAGCGCGCTTAATAATAAATTGATCAGATACATTGTTTGGTACAGTACAAGTCATAGGGTTTTCAATACCTTGAGCCTTATATTCTCTCAATTTTTGCTCGTCTTCGTTCATAAATACTACGATTTGGCCTCTTTCTGGGACGTATTCTTGCCCTAAGAAATGAGCCCAAGATACAGCAGCGCGATTTACCACCACGCGATCGTCATTCTTTAAGGTATTTTCCATACTAGTACCCACCACATTATAAGAACGGTATATATAGGTATTTAAAAACATTGTACAGAGAACGATAGCAATTACAAACCCAGCTAAGCTCAAGATATCCTTAGCTACAGGATGTTTTTCAAAAAATTTCGGATTCATAATTTTGATGTTCATATTTATATATTATAGCACGATATTTATGGTTTTTCTGTTATAATATAATGTATGGCAGATTATGTGCTAGCAAGAAAATCTAGAAATATTGCATCTTCAGCAGTGCATGTTCTTCTTAATATTCTCCTTGGGATGGGCGCAGTACTTATCACCGTGTTTTCCGAAAACCCAGCCCTTGGCATTATTCTAGTTTTGGTTTCTAAATGGCGTGTATTTGCAGTAAGAAGCCGCTATCTTTGGATTAATATTAAGTCCAACTTGGTAGATATCATCGTGGGGCTTTCTATCGTGATGTTATCTTATTATTCTAGTACAGCTAGGAGTTTTGATGAGCCTCTAGATTTTGTATATATCGGTATCTATATGGCGATTTACATCATCTGGCTACTCTTTATCAAGCCAATGTCCTCAGAGAAGGCTACGATGGCTCAGGCATTGATTGCTGTATTTCTTGGTATTTCTGCTTCTACAATTATGTCTGCAACATTAGACCCAATTGTGGCAGTTCTGCTATCCTTTGTAATTGGCTATGCTGCCTGCAGACATGTATTAGTCCAGGCTCAGGGTGAAATGGCTGGTCTTACTACGCTTTCTTGTGGCTTGGTCTTTGCAGAAATTGCTTGGCTTTCGCACTCTTGGGAAATTGTCTACAGCTTTGGCGATTCTGGCATCAGAATCCCACAGGCTGCCATTATTATGACGATTTTTGCCTTTGCCTATAACTATGCTAGACAAGCCTTACTTCGTCATCGTGAAGATTTCCGATTTAAAGATATTATGGGGCCAATTATCTTTGCGATTCTTCTTATCGGTATTATTGTGATTTTCTTCTCAAATCCAGCATTCAACATTTACTAAAAACTAAGACAAAACCATTGGTTTTTTGATGTTGGTATTTTGAAGTGGCGTAATTTATGATTTCTTGATGCTGTGATGGGTCGGCTTCTAGGATTAAATATTTTGAATTCGCCGTATCGATTAGTTCTTTGATAAGCTTCAAGCCGTGGTCTTCGGCATAGAGAGCGATGCCGGGGTCTTCTTTTAACGACTCCTTATCTAGCCAATCCCAATCTTTGTCTACGTATGGTAGGTTTGCCACAATAATATCTGGAGTGAAGTCGATATTATTAAGAAGGTAGGATTTTTTTATCGTAATAGTGGCATTAAGATTTTTGGCGTTCTTTTTGGCGATTTCTAGAGCTTTTTCTGAGATGTCTACGGCGTAAATATCGGCCTCTTCCAATTCTTTCTTTAGAGTAATAGTAATACAGCCAGAACCAGTGCCGACATCTAAAATTTTAAGACCTTTGGCATTTAGTGCTGGTTTTTCAGGCTTTACGCCAGGAAGAATTGGCTTCCCAGCCAAAGACAACACTTCGTCTATGATTTGCTCGGTTTCTGGGCGTGGAGTGAGCACATTCTCATCCACATAAAAATCTCGGCCGTAAAAATTACTCTGCAAGGCTACGCTCGTGTTTGATTAATTCGTTAATGATATCGTCGATATCGCCATCCATAGCTGCATTAATATTGCTACGGTTATAGTGAATACGATGGTCGGTGATGCGATCTTGAGGGAAGTTATAGGTACGAATTTTTTCGGAGCGATCACCAGTACCGATAAGGGATTTTCTGGCTTCGGAAGCATTCTTTAATTCTTCTTCTTTCTTCTTCTCAAGAAGTCTAGAACGAAGGATATTCATAGCTTTAACACGGTTTTGTTGTTGAGAACGCTCGTCTTGCATTGCCACTACAATGCCAGTAGGGATATGGGTGATTCTCACGGCAGAGTCTGTGGTGTTGACGCCCTGACCACCGTGGCCACCAGAGCGATAAATATCGATTCTGAGATCTTCTTGCTTGATCTCTAGATCTTCTTCTGAGGCTTCTGGGAGTACTGCTACGGTAGCAGTAGATGTGTGGATGCGCCCCTGAGATTCTGTGACAGGAACTCTTTGTACCCTATGTACGCCACCTTCAAATTTGAGTAGGCCGTAGGCATTGTCTCCGGAAATCTTAAAGATAACTTCTTTCATGCCACCGGTATCGTTTTCGTTTTTGGAGATTAACTCGGTTTTTAGGCCGTGATCTTCGGCATATCTTTCGTACATTCTAAATAGCTCACCAGCAAATAAGGAAGCTTCGTCGCCCCCGGCGCCAGCGCGAATTTCAATAATAGCTGGTTTATCGTCGGTAGGATCTCTAGGAATTAGCAACTCTTCTAACCTAGCCTTGTCTTGTTCTAGAGAAGATTCGTAATTTTTGACGTCTTCTTTTGCCATTTCGCCAAGATCTGGGTCATTAACAAGCGCTCTAGCTTCTTCTAGATTTTCGGTATCTTTTTTAATCTTTTCGTCTAGTTCTAGAATTTCCTTTAAAATATTAGCCCTTCTTCCTTTAGCAGCAAAATCAGGATGAGAATAAGCGTCGGGAGTTGCTAGAAACTGCTCGATTTCATCAAGCTCAGTTTTGATTTTCGATAAATCCATGATATAATTATAACACAAAAGTGGGCTTTTAGCTCAGTTGGCTAGAGCGCAGCATTCACATTGCTGAGGTCACAGGTTCGAGCCCTGTAAAGCCCACCATTTTTGTTGAGGTGCTCCCTTGACTTTTTATTGCGTTTGTGCTATAATTATAAGAGGTACATTAAAAAATCTTATTCTACAGAGATAGGGGGTATGAAATTATGGCAGAGAATAAGACCAGTTTAGAGGAAAAACATTGTTACTATGGAGTTTTATTGGGCTTCCTCTACGCAGTTGGTAATAACCAGGCTTATATCAAGATGGGTATCAATGACGAAGAGGGTGTTTATCCTGTACAGAAAATGATGTACGATTACGGCATCAGTGGCAGGATCGACGAAGAAATCCGTATTTCTAGTAGCATCCAGGACATCACGCTGAAGAATTTAAACAAGTGGTCTAAGAGGGTTGGCTTTAAGCCTATCCGAGATACTGATCTTCCTAAGATTGTGAAGTTTTGTCAGGATGAAACACGTAGGAGTTATATTAGGAATAGAGTGCAGAAGTGCTTTAGGACTGGTGAACTTCTATCCATAGCAGATCTTATCCAACTGAGGTTGGATGTAGAAAAGAAAGCTATTGAAAAAGCCAAAAAAACAAGAAGGGGGTGCTGAAAATGGCTGAAACAATGAACAAGGTAGTGTACTACCATTCTCTACTCAATTTCCTAAATGTGGTAGAGTTCTGTCGTCGCAATCTGAGGAAAGATCTGAAAGAAGACGAGTACAACCAGGCATTTGCGATTCTTGACTACAATTCTCAATGGGTGAAACTTGCTCCGTTATCTAAGGAGACCAAGGAAAAGCTCCTTAAGGCTGCAAAAGATCCTGAAACCAGAGAGCGTCTGAGAGAAATCATCAAGAAGATTATGCCGAAAAGAGGCGTTGCCTCTGTAGAAGATTTGCTGAAAGAGGCTGGGGAGTAATCCCCGGCCCTTTTTGTTGTATTTTTTACATTTTTAGCATAAAAGCCTTGAAAATACTATATTTAGTGTGCTAGAATATTAATTAGACACTAAATATGGGGGCGTTAGGTTATACACTGAACAAAATCAAGGAGGTAAAATGTTCAAAAAAATCAAAAAACGGGATGGGAAAATCGTTAATTTTAATGTAGAAAAGATTGCTGATGCTATTGCTAAGGCTGGGCTTGCTACAGAGGAATTTAAACCTGAAAAAGCTGCAAAATTGGCTGACAAAGTATTAAAAAGGGCTGAAGAGCAGATCACTACTAGAACTCCATCCGTAGAGCAAATCCAAGATATTGTAGAGGAAGTTTTGATGGAATCCTCTTATAAGAAGACAGCTAGAGAATATATCAGATTCCGTCAGGAACGTTCTCGTATCCGTGAAGCTAAGTCTGATCTTATGAACGTATATAAAACTATTTCTCACGCTGATGCCTCCGAAGATTCCGACGTTAAGCGCTCTAACGCTAACGTAGACGGTAACTCTGCCATGGGTAAGATGCTCCAATTTGGCGCAGAAGGTTCTAAAGTATTTGCTAAGACTATGCTTCTTCGCCCCGATATTGCTGCTGCCCACGATAACGGCGATATTCATATTCACGACCTTGATTTTTACGCTACTGGTACGCTTACTTGTTGCCAGTCTGACCCATTCGTATTATTTGAAAATGGTGGTTTTAATACTGGTCACGGCCACCTTAGAACTCCTAATTCAATTGGCTCTTATGCTGCGCTTGCCGCTATTTTGCTTCAAGCTAATCAAAACGAACAACACGGTGGTCAATCTATTCCAAACTTTGACTATGCGATGGCTCCAGGCGTAGATAAGTCCTTTAGAAAGGCTCTTAAGCGTAACCTAGACAAATATAATAAATTTGCTGGCAAAAAGCTCGAGCTCAAACTAAAAGATACCGTCAAGTATGGTGACGACGAAAAACTCAAGAAAGATAAATGGCCAAAAGAGGTAATCGAAGCTTCTAATGAGGATGTAGAGAGAGAAACTCTTCAGGCAATGGAAGGCTTTGTGCACAATCTCAATACGATGCATTCTCGTGCTGGTGCGCAGGTACCATTTACTTCTATTAACTTCGGTACCGACACTACTCCATCTGGGCGTTTGGTATCTTTTGACCTTCTTCAAGCTACTGAAAATGGTCTTGGCAAGGGCGAAACACCAATTTTCCCAATTTCTATCTTTAAGGTAAAATCTGGTGTCAACTATGAGCCAAACGATCCAAACTACGACCTCTTTAAGAAGTCTATGGAAGTTTCAGCTAAGAGATTATTCCCAAATTTCTGCTTTATCGATGCTCCATATAATCTCAAATACTACAAAAAAGGTGATTATAGAACCGAAATCGCAACAATGGGCTGTAGAACTCGTGTATTTGCTTCAGTTTTCCCAGAGTCCGATGGTATAGTGACTGGGCGTGGTAACTGTTCGTTTACTACTATAAACCTAGTCAGAATTGGTATCAAACACGGTATTTGCCTTAAAGAGCGCAAAGAGGCTGATTGGGATGGTTTCTATAAAGAGCTAGACGAAAAGATGGACCTCGTAAAAGATGAGCTTCTCGAACGTTTTGAATTCCAGGCTAACCAGCACGTAAGGAACTTCCCATTCTTGATGGGCCAAGGCAACTGGTTTGGCTCCGAAAAACTTGGCTGGAATGATACTCTTAGAGATGTAATCAAACACGGTACACTCTCAATTGGCTTTATTGGCCTTGCTGAGACTCTCGTAGCTATGATTGGCAAACATCACGGTGAAGATGAGGACGCAAGAGAGCTTGGCCTCGATATTATCACTCATATGAGAGAAAGATGCGACGATTATTGTAAGAAATATCATCTCAACTTCTCGCTTCTTGCTACCCCGGCTGAAGGTATTGCTGGTCGCTTTACTAAGATTGATAGAAAAGAATTTGGCAAGATCAAAGGTGTGACGGATAGAGATTTCTATACTAATTCATTCCACGTACCTGTATATTACCCAATTTCAGCCTTTGATAAGATCGATATCGAAGCCCCATACCATAATCTCTGTAACGCCGGGCATATTACCTACATCGAGCTAGATGGTGATCCATCTCAAAACCTTCCAGCCTTTGAATCTGTGATTCGTAAGATGCACGATTCTGGGATTGGCTATGGCTCAGTAAACCATCCAGTAGATCGTGACCCAGTTTGTGGATTCTCTGGTATAATTAAAGGAGAAAGATGCCCACATTGTGGCCGTCTAGAAGGAGATGTTAGCTTTGAAAGATTGGGACAAAATTGCAGTTGCTAAAATCAAAGATTCGCCAAAAGTGCCAGAGGGGATGATTCGCCTCTCTGGGCCACTAGAACACGATAATATCGTTAATGGTGATGGTCTTAGAGCAGTGGTTTGGACTCAGGGTTGCCCAAATCATTGTCCAGGCTGCCAAAATCCAGAGACTTGGGATTTTGAAAGTGGGATACTTGTATCTGTTGATGAATTATTTGAGCGCCTATCAAAGTTCCGAGGGCAGACCGGCGTTACTTTCTGTGGTGGCGAGCCATTTGTGCAGCCAAAAGCTTGCAAAGAGATCGCTGATAGAGTAAGAAAAGAACTCGGATGGGATGTTTGGAGCTTCTCCGGCTTTACTTACGAGCAAATCAAAGAGGCTGGTGGCGATGCTTGGGAATTTCTCAAATCACTGGACGCTCTAATTGATGGGCCATTTATCTTGTCCCAAAAGGATTTGAGTTTGAGATACCGTGGTTCTAAAAACCAGAGACTACTCCACCTTGAACGTGGCACTGGCAAAATTTTAAGTATAGAATAGGAGGTTTATGGCTAATAAATTCGTAGTTTCACCGATGATCGAAAAGATCAGTTTGAAACCAGGCGAAACTTATACAAGTTCTATAACTGTGGGCAACCCGAAAGATGCCACGGAAGATTTTTATTTTAAGATTTCGCTTTCGCCATATGGGGTAAAGGGTGAAGATTATTCTCCTGATTTTGCCACTATGACAGATTGGACTAAGATCGTAAACTGGGTTACTTTAGATACCACAGAAGGCGTGTTAAAACCTAATGAAACTAGAAAGATTAATTATACTGTAAAAGTGCCTATGGACGCTCCTGGTGGTGGTCAGTATTTTAAAATTGGTGTATCCTCTAATGCTGCAGCTGTATCTGGAGAGTCTGGTGCTGTCCAAAACGTTTATGAGATGGCTAGCTTAGTGTTTGCTGAAGTAGACGGCGAGATTCGCCATGATGGCAAAATCCTAGGCACAGATATCCCTGGCTTTGTAGCCACCGGCAAGTCTAATTTAATCAATAAATATGTTAATGATGGCAATGTGCACGAAACTGCTACCACTAAAATTACTATCAAGAACGCCCTTACTGGCGAAGTAGTTTCACCGAAAGAGGGAGAAGATTCTACTTTAGAATCTATCATTATGCCTCAAACCACGAGAGTAGTCGCTAGAGAATTAAACAATCTACCACCACTTGGCGTATTTGAAGTCACAGAAGATATTTCTTATATGGGTACAGAAATTAGCCCATCTGCTATTATGATTATTTGTCCTGCTTGGTTCATTTTCTTTGTGATTGCCATGATTGCCTCTGTTATTGGTATGGTATTTTACGGAAAACATCTTAAAAAGAAAAGTCTTAAAAAAGAGTTGCATTCTGAAAAAACTAATGGTAAAATAGAACCATAAAAAGGTCTACATTACTATGAAAATCAAATCAAAATATATATTTATTCCTGTATTAACTTTAACTATGGTTTTTGCTGCTATGGCACTTGCCTCTGGATCTGCTTTTGCAGCCACTGGTGCTGCTGACGCTGCAGTAAATGTAGTGCCTGCTTGTACTTTCACTACTTCTGACTATACGATTACTATTCCAGTTGCTCCTGGTACTTTGGGCAATTCCGAGTCTATCACCAGAACTGACGGTAGTATTGAAACTACCTGCAACGGTTTGAACGGCTGGAAAATCCAAGCTATTGGTTATTCTCCAGATTCTACTCACCCTACCGGTGATGATGGCCTTACTAGTATGTATAGCCCAGTTTCTGGTGGCCTTGGTAACTTTATTCCTACTGGTACCTCAGGTTCTAATTCTTACTGGTCATTCAAAATCACTAGTGTTTCTTCTGACACCACTACAGCCTCCATCTTAAACGGCTATGGTTCATATTCTAATATTCCTTCATCTGCTGTAGATGTAGCAAATTACACTGGTGATGGCGCTGGCGGCACCGTTACTGGTCATATGAGACCAGACTATCAGATCTATGCAAGCGGTGGTCAAGCTCCTGGTACTTATACTGGCCAAGTCAAGTATACTATCGTAGTAAACCCATAACTTATTCGTGATATAATAGAGATATGAAGATTGCAATTTTAGGTGCAGGGGCTTTTGGTACGGCGCTTGGAGGCATTTTAGCTAACAAAGGCTATGATATTGATTATTATGATTCTAAGGTAGAGAAAGAGAGTCTTTCTAAAGTCCTATCTGATACAAAATTTATAGTTTTGGTAGTGCCTTCTCAGGCCGCACCATATCTTTTGCCACATTTACCTGTTGATAAGCCTTTAATTGTAGCCACAAAAGGATTTCTAGATTCTCATAATTTTGCAGATTTTAAAGATTATATGGTGCTATCTGGCCCTGGTTTCGCAGCTGATATCAAGGCTGGCAAGAAAACCTTACTTACGGCTACCGATCAGAGAATTATAGAATTATTTACTACAGATTATTTAACCTTTGATTTTACTGTCGATAAAAATGGGGTTTTGATGTGCGGTGCTCTTAAAAATGTTTACGCAATCTATGCTGGGTACCTGGATCTAAAGCCTGGAACGCCAGAACATGAGAGGTACTTAACAGAGGTGTCGGAAGAAATGAAGGCGCTCCTTTTGGCTAATTCTAGCGATCCAAAGACCGTTGATTTATCTTGTGGTAAGGGTGATCTCAGACTTACTTGTGATTTTCCATCTAGAAATTATGAGTTTGGTCAGATCTTAAGGAAAAACCACCAGGCAGTACCAGAAAAAACTGTAGAAGGCCTCACTGCGCTTGCCAAGATAAAGAGAGGCGAGATTAAGATACCTGACTCGGCATTAAAGCTTTTAGAGCTAATTAAAATTAGCGACGATTGGAATTTTGATGGAATTAAATGAGAAGCAAAAAGAGGCAGTAGAATATTTATCTGGGCCTCTTTTAGTTTTGGCGGGCCCTGGTACCGGTAAGACTCAACTTCTTTCCGAAAAGGTAGCTTATATCTTAAAAAATACCGATACAGACCCTTCTAATATCCTTTGTGTGACTTTTACTGAGTCTGGCGCATTTAATATGCGTGAGCGCCTTAAGAAAACAATCGGAAAAGATGCTCTTAAGGTGAGTATTTCTACTTATCACGCCTTTGGGCAAGATATATTAGCAAAGTATGGCTGGCACGGCTCACCAATTGATGAAGTAATTCAATTTAAGATCGTAAAAGAAATCCAAGAAAAATTGCCGGCAAGTGATATTTTATCTGGTGATAATGTAAAAGATATTATCAGCGTAATTTCGGAGGCCAAATCTGCCGGGCTAACCTCTAAGGATCTCAAAAAGGTAGCTGAGCAGAATATAGAAGACTCACAGGTGCTTTCTGATGCAATTTCACCACTACTTCTAAATATTGTTCCACGTAAATTTCATCCATCTTTTGAAGAGGCGTATTTACCTATTTATGAAGTTTTAAAACAATATGAGAGTTTGAAGCCGATTGTGTCTGGGGTGGAGCGTTCAATTATAGGTATGAGTTTGAGTTTAAAGCAGGCGATTCTAGAGGCTGAATCTTCTGAGAAAATCACCCCTCTTTCAAACTGGAAAGATACATATTTTGAAAAAGATGAAAATAATAATTATCGTTTGGCCGACAGAATTGCAAATAAAAAATTGCTATCTGTAGCCTCTATAATGGAAAAATACCAAGAGTATCTGGACAAGAATAATCTTTCGGACTTTGATGATATGATTATTGAAGCCGGGCGAATCCTAGATGAAGACAAGGGTTTTTTAAATACTTTGATGGAACGTTATCAGTTTATCATGCTAGATGAGTTCCAGGATACTAACCCTGCCCAGCTTAATATTATTAAGAAACTGACAGATTATGAAAATCCTATGATTATGGCTGTAGGGGATGACGATCAGGCAATTTATGAATTTCAGGGGGCACTTTCTACTAATCTTTCGGAATTCCAGCAGCATTATAATGCCCACGTAACCACTCTCACCGAGAATTATCGTTCCACTCAAGAAATCCTAGATCTCTCTAAACAAGTGATAGATCAAGCTCCAGATAGATTCGTAAACGAGAAGCCGCTTAATTCGCATCTTGAAAAACCTAAAGATGCCGGCATTCATAGAATAGAATTTTTGGCTTCTGACCAAGAATATACATTTATCGCCAACAAGATTGCTGAGCTTATCAAGTCTGGCGTTAAGCAGTCTGAGATTGCTATTATTGCTTCTAAACATAAATACTTACTCCCGATCTTGCCGTATCTAAAATCTCACTCAGAAATAAAAATTGCCTACGAAAAACGTGATAATTTATTTGAAGATGAAAAAATTCACCAAATTTTGGCGATTTCTAGGCTAATTGATGAAATTTCAAAAGAATCTAGGCCAACAGTTTCGATGCTAGAGGTTTTGACTTACTCCTGGTTTAATATAAAACCAATAGAGGTAGTAAAATTAACCGCTGAAGCCAGAAATGCTCATAAATCTATATTTGAATATTGCCTTGATGCTGATACTTCAGAAGAGCTAAAGAACGCTCTGCAATTTATCTCTGATTTATCATCTCTAGCTTTGAATACACCTCTTGAGATTATCCTTTCTAAGATTACCGAGAAGATGGGGGTAGAAACCTATGAGCCGTACGAGATGTTTAGTTTTTATGAGAATTTGGCATCACTTAGAGCTAAATTAATCAAACACGTAGGAGAAAAACCACTTAGAGTTTCTGATCTTGTCTCTATGGCGGATGATTATGAAGCTGCTGATATGCCTCTAAATATTACTAGCCCATACAAAGATGCTGATGAAGCCGTGTCAATACTTTCTGCGCACAAGGCTAAAGGTCTAGAGTTTGAATATGTATTTATTGTTTCGGCAGACCATTCCTGTTGGGGTAAGGGCAAAGGTAATAACAATCTTTTGGCGCTCCCTAAAAATTTAATTCATATTAGACATACTGGCATTACCAACGGGGAAAGAATTAGGGTGCTCTACGTAGCTTTAACAAGAGCTAAGCACACCTTATATATTACTAATTCTCTTCATGATTTTGCCGGCAAGGCTCCAGATAGGCTAGAATATTTTGAGGGTCTCACAGACGTACCCGCAGTTGAATCAAGAGCCACAGAAACTGCCCAAAAGCTACCAGAAAGCCTAAAAAATTACCTATTCTCATACATTAAACCTACCCCAGATATGCGTTCCATCTATCTAGAGAGAGTTAAGAATTATCGAATGAGTGCATCATCCCTTACTTCATTTATAGATATCGTAAACGCTGGGCCAGAAGAATTCTTTAAAAACCAGATCTTAAAGGCCGATAGAGAGCCAGAAAACGAAATTTTGGCACTAGGTAACCTCTTCCACGCTGCTTTTGAACAAGTGACCAATTCTGGGATCTCAAATGATGCAGCGCTAGAATTCTATCTTTCAGAACTAGACAAAAGGGATCTTCCGCTCGACATAAAAGATAGGCTAAGAAGAGATGGCCCTGCCAATCTTACTGTAGCACTAGAAAGATTTTCGCCAATTTTGAGATCCGGTAAAGCAGAAGTAGACTTTGCATTCGAACATTTGGTGGTAGATGGCGTACCAGTTACCGGTAAAATCGACCATATCGTAATTGATGAAGATAAAAAGACGATTGAGATTTATGATTTTAAAACGGGTAAGTTCCATAAGGAAAGGTGGCAATCTCAACCTACCCTATATAAATATATGCTACAGCTCTTATTTTATAAATTACTTCTCAATAATTCACCGACTTTCTCTAAATATAAGGTAGAAAAAGCCCATATCCTCTTTGTAAATTCAGATAAAAATGACGGTGAAATACATGATAAGTTGTACGAGTTCAGCGAAGAAGACGAAAAGAACTTAAAGGCATTAATCAAAGCCGTGTATTCACAAATATCCGATCTTAAATTCCTCGATGATAAAGATATTTATATACCCGCAAACAAAAACTATAACCTCAAACATATCAAAAACTTCATTGAGCTTCTGCTTGCAAAGAGTACAGAAAAATAGTAAAATATCTCCACGGCACTTTAATATATAAATAGATGGAAGGGAGTGATGCGATGGGCGTAGCAATTTGTTGTTACCTGTCAACCAGCTTTAAGGAGGTGATCCGTTGTCTATCGTAACTCGTTGTCGACCGAGAATCAGGTGTGTTACCTGGACTTGCAAAAGATGTGGCGCAGTTTTTACTACTGAAGCTCAATATGCAATCCATGTTTTAACCTGTGGACCCGGCTATTTTCCATCATGGCCACTCTAGGTGGCACAAAAGGGCCTGTACTTTAGGCCCTTTTTGCTCTTGAAAAATTATTAATTTTGTGGTAAGATTATATATAATTATGGCAAAGAAGAATAATACTAAGAGAAAACTAGTTGGGCTCGTATCCGAAGAGTCTGGTATTCGTGCTTACTATACCAAGAAAAACACGATGAATACCCCAGATAAGCTATCTCTTAAGAAATACGATCCTATTCTTAGAAAACACGTTGTCTTTACTGAAACCAAGAAAAACCTAGGTAGAAACGAAGTTAAGGAAAAGAAACGTTAAAAATACCCCCGAAAGGGGGTTATTTTTATTTTAATTTTAATCTATATTCTATATCTCTAAGAACGTTCATAAAATACATATATGATTCGTATGGGGAAGCGTAGGCCGAGAAATACGCGTGGACATCACCATCATTCCAATATTTAGTACACATAGAATATGGATGGTCTGAGGTAGTAAGATGACGCCAATCTGCTATAAGCTTGCTGTCGTTTGTGGCAAGGATTTTAGACCGTATTTTATATAGGTCTTTCATGGCAGATTTTTGCATGTCGTTAGAGTCCCAAGCAGAGAGATCACGCTCGGTGTCAGCCCAGGTGACGGTCTCCGGCATTGAGATTTCTCCGTCTGGCTCCATCAAATTGCAAGCCTCCGAAACAGTAACAAACCTATTATCATATTCTGATAGCCAGGAATCGATGAAATTATCCATAAATTCGAAGATGCCAGTATCCTTCCATTGGTGCTCGCCAAAGGTTTCAAAATCCATAAAGAGATTAATAAGGTTGCCGCTTAGACAGTCCATATCGATCCAGTTTTGATATTTTTTAACGGTAAGTGGCCATTCTTTCCAGTCGCGATTAGAGAATCTAAAGGCAATGTCGTCTGATAAACGGTAGTTTTTGAGTAGAAGCTTGATATTCTCGCAATCGGTAGGGCGATAAACATAATTTGGAGATTTGCCCTTCAGGATTTTGTCCCAGCCTTCTGCTAGAATACCAATATAACCTTTTTCTTCGGCCCATTTGGCGAGATTGTCATTATAGGCAAGCTCAGTGTTCCTAAATACCTGTGGGCGTACGCCAAAGATCTTTTCAATAGCTGTACTATGAAGCTCTACTTGGTCTTCAAACTCTTCTAGATCTTGGAAAAATGCTAGAGAGTGATAATAGGTCTCGCCGAGGATCTCAGCTTGGCCTTTTGAAACCATTCTTCTAATAGTAGTGATTAAATCTGGGGCCCATTTGGCTGCCTGTTCTAGCCAAGTACCAGTGATAGAAAAGGAAACTTTAAAATCTTTATGCTTGCTCATATTTTCTTCTAGGAGCTTGAGCATTGGACGATAAGACTTATCGGTAACTTTTTCAAAAATGCGCTTATTGGATTGGCGTCCGTTGTAATTATCGTCATAATAATTAGAGATATTACCAACATCAAAAATTGGATATTCGCGATAGCGAACCGGCTGATGAATATGCAAATACAAACAGATCGCGCGCATCCTAAATATTCCCCTTACGTTTTACGTTATTATATATCTTCTGACACTTTTTCGCAACTTTGTCCCAAGAGATTTTATTGTACTCGTGACCAACATTTTCTTGAAGAGATTTTTTGAGGGCTGGACTATTTGCGATAGCGAGAATTTCGTCTGCAAGTTTATCTTCGTCCCAAAAATCATATTTCATGCAAGACCAGATGATTTCTGATACGCCAGATTGGTTAGTAAGGATCAAGGCGTCTTTATGATAGGCTGCTTCAAGCGCCGTGAGACCAAATGGCTCAGACACTGAGCTCATCACAAAGATATCGGAAAGCGAATAGATATCGCGCAACTTCTTGCCACGTACAAAGCCAGTGAAAATTACATTTTTGGAAATACCAAGTGTGGCAGCATCGGAAATTAAGCGATTTCTTTCTTCGCCATCGCCAGCAAAAATGAACATCAGTTTTGGATTTTTATCGATAGCTTTTCTAGCTGCATTCATCATAAATTCTAGGCCTTTTTGGATAGTAAAACGCCCAACAGTGGAAACTATGGTGTATCCATCTTTTTTGAGGCTAGTGGCATATTTATGTAAGCTATCATCATATTCGTAGCCTTTGTAATAATCTTCGTCGAGGGAATTATAAATTACGTCGATTTTATTCAATGGAATATGATATTTTTCGTGAATGATGCGTTTGGTGGTCTCAGAAACAGCGATGATTTTGTCTGCCATCATTAGACCTTGCTGCTCGATCTCGTGAATTATCGGATTACCAGTATGCATACCAGCACGATCATATTCTGTAGCATGAACGTGTGCGATCATTGGAATGCCATAGTTTTTCTTGGCGAGCATACCAGCTTCGTAAGTTAGCCAATCGTGAGCGTGGATTAGGTCTGGTTTGAATTCCATTAAATATTCATTCACGAAGTCTTGATAGCTTTTTTGGACATCACGAATCGACACCATATCCGGATGGTCGATAGATGGAATTTGTTTTTTGTGGATATCTAATGAAGCATATGCGCCACCACCATAGCGATGAATTGGGTCTAGGTCGGTAGCATGAAGCACGTGCATGAATTCTGTGTGTGGATGCTCAGCTGCATACGGCACTACGAAATCAATATCAATACCTTGGTTAGAAAGGGCGTGTGCCATATTTAAACAGGCAACACCAAGCCCACCACTATTGTGGGGTGGAAGCTCCCAACCTAACATAAGTATTTTCATCATATTTAATTATATCATACTTATGGTAATTTG
This sequence comes from Candidatus Saccharimonadota bacterium, assembly GCA_017510925.1. GTDB lineage: Bacteria > Patescibacteriota > Saccharimonadia > Saccharimonadales > Saccharimonadaceae > Nanosyncoccus. The sequence goes on from JAFWLT010000005.1 coordinate 38,019, forward strand.
AGCATAAAAAAGTGGCTCCATTGTGGCAGGGGCGGCAGGACTTGAACCCACGACACGTGGTTTTGGAGACCACTGCTCTACCAACTGAGCTACACCCCTAAAGAGCCTAGTTATATTTTAGCATAGTCCGTGATATAATGAAAGTATGGAGAAAAGGAGAAAACACCAAATCTTGTTTCATAGAATCCTTTTACCAGTTCTGCTGACGCTACTTGGTGTAGCGTTATTTTTCTTGATTTCTCTTTTGATGGCTTCTGACATTATTGCTGCTGATGCAAAAAACGGTAAACAGGATGTAGAGTGTGGTTTCTGCGAAGAATCTATGAAAATTATCAAGGAAGAAGAAGAGGCCGAAAAAGCTGCCGAAAAGGCTAGAAAAATTGCCGAAGCACGTGGCATTATTTATCTTACTTTTGACGATGGCCCTGGAGAATATACCAATGCTTTACTAGACACTCTTGAGAAATACGACGTAAAGGCTACTTTCTTTGTGACTGGCAATGGTGATGACGCCGTAATCAAACGCGAGTTTGACGAAGGTCATACGGTGGCCCTACATAGCTTGTCTCATCAATATGCGCACATTTATGCCAGTGTTGAAAATTATTTTTCTGATCTCGCTGGGGTCTCGGATAGAGTAAAAAATATCACGGGTGTGGAGTCTAAAATTATGCGTTTTCCGGGAGGGAGTTCCAACTTAGTATCAAAACGCTACGACCATAAAACTAGAATTATGAGCACGCTCACGCGCGAAGTAGAAGCGAGGGGTTATCATTATTTTGACTGGAATGTGGACTCTGATGATGCAGGCAAAGCCAACTCGCCAGAAGTTGTTTTCAACAATGTTGTATCTAGGCTTAAGGACGGAGAGAATGTGGTGCTACAGCACGACGTGAAGCCTTATTCCGTAGAAGCCGTAGCTCAAATTATCGAATACGGACTTGCTAATAATTTTGTGTTTGACGCTATCACTATGGAGACTCCTGTAGTCCATCACTCGGTGAATAATTAGCTTGCACTGAAAACTTTTTTTGTGCTATAATGGAATCAATATGGAAGGTAATAAGTCAAAACCAAGAGCTCTACTCGTATTCGGGGCGCCTTGCAGTGGGAAATCAACTTTTAGCGAAAAGTTCGCTGACAAATTCGATTTGGCTCTCTATGATTTCGACGAGCTAAAAGTCAAATATCGTTTGACTAGAAAGAATATTTTATTAATTATCAAATTAATCGCACATACCGGTAAAACTATAATCATCGAAGGTGGTCTTTCTACTGAGAAAGAACGCGAAGAAATTAGAAACATTCTTCGCAATGCTGGATACAATCCATCTCTAGTATGGATTCAGACGGATGTTACTACCATCAGAAATCGTCTTAAGACTCGCTACAAATCCGTAGAAAAAGCTAAAGAAATCTATGAAAAAGAAGTAGCAGCCATGGAAGCCCCTTCTGAGTTAGAAGATCCAATTATTCTTTCTGGTAAACATACATTTGATACCCAGACCAAACACGTACTAGCTGGTCTTGCCGATGTTGGTAGATAAAGAATTTGGGGAAGTAATTGTTCGCAGGAACGCGTGGAGCCGTGGCGTCAAGTTCACGGTTTCTACGTCTGGGCGCCTTTCTATGTCCGTGCCAAAGCGTACGCCAGATTTTTTAGTTAAAAGATATTTAAATATGAACCGGGAAGTAATTAGAAAAAAACTTCCTATCAATGACCCGACTACGCAGAGAACTCGTGATTATCAGAAAAAAGTTTTAATGAAAAAAGCCAAAGAATATTTACCTTACCGTTTGGAATATTATGCCAAGCTATATGGCTATAAATACGAAAAATGCCGTCTTACTCACGCGAATACTAGATGGGGGTCTTGTTCTTCTAACAAAACTATTTCTCTTAATATTGGTCTTATGAAACTTCCAGAACCACTTAGAGATTATGTGATTTTGCATGAGCTTGCTCACCTTAATCATATGGATCACTCGCCAGCTTTTTGGGAAGAAGTTGGCTCCCACGACAAAAATTACAAAATCCACAACAAAAAGATTAAGTTATTTAGTCCGGGGGTCTAGACATTTTGATTTTGCTTGTGCTATAATAAAAGCATAAGGAGGAAAAGTGGAGTTAAAGAAAAGGTTCTCCTTTAGGAGAGTGTTTACTATATTATATATAGTAGCGTTTTTTGCATATCTTGCAGTTGGTCTAGTTCCAGCTGACGGTATTGCATACACAATCGATGGTGGGTTGGTCATTCCTAGTATCGATTTAACTTCTGGCGTAACTAAGCTAGAACTAAAAGACCACAAACTAAACACACCTGATTCAATTGTAGGAAGCTACAGCCAGAGTCGCAACAAGACATTTCTAGTTGGGCACTCTACTACAGTTTTCAAAGATCTTAATCAGGCTAAGGTGAATGACACTATTGTGTATAACAACACAGAGTACAAGATCACCTCTATGGAAGTATTTAGAAAGTCCGACATCGATATGAAGGATCTTCTAAAGGCCGAAAAAGAAGATACGCTAGTTCTAATGACTTGCGCAGGTGAGCCAATCGACGAAACCGACGCTACTCATAGACTAATCGTAACTGCTGTAAAAAACTAATTTAATTTAGATTTTTTCTAATCTAATTGCAAATCCACCACCCGGTGCCATATAGATATCTAGTATATCAGACTTTTTAACTCGCTTTTTCGAAATCTCTATACTGTAAGGATTGTCGCGAAAATGTGCATCCTTGCCATCAATATACATATATGCTCGATACATACCAGCATCCAAAAAATCTAATTTTACTTTGACGCTTCTGCCGTCTTGATCTGTGACTCCACCAAGATACCAATCTTTTGAATCACGATCTTTTCTGGCTACTACATAAAAATCGCCAACTTCACCACAAATCGGGACAGTTTTTTCAAAATTCGTTGGCACGACTTTTACAAATTCAAATAATTCAGGGAACTTTTCTTTATAAATGAATGGTCTATCAGCTGCCATTGTCATACCTGAATAAATTGTCACAAAATACGCTACCTGGCGAGCAAGGGTAGTAGAGATTCTCTTAACGCTGTTTTCTATGTCAAAAATACCGTTGGTATAGTCCATACCACCAGCAAGTAGCCTAGTATATGGAAGATAACAAGGATGCGAAGGCCTAAGCGCTCCTCCTTCATATTCTTGGCCGCGTGCTCCTTCGCGAGTAAGGAGGTTTGGCCAAGTGCGTTCGATACCGGTACCTTTAATAGGTTCGTGGATGTCGAGCATAATTTGTTTTTTGGCAGCTAACTCTACAGTTTTTTGGTAGTGATTTACACCAGCTTGTGAATGATGATATTCTTTTTTACCATTAATCGTAATCATACTACCAGCGTATCCAGTTTTGATATAGTGTACACCGTTTGCAGCATAATAATTATAGGCATCCTCAATTTGATTTTCATAATTATCAACGAAACCAACGGTCTCGTGATGACCTACAAGCTCGATATTCTTAGCCTTAGCATAGCTTGCCACTTCTTCTAAATTAAAGTCTGGGGTAGAAGTAGTAAATTTATTGTTGACGCCATTTTCTAGCCAGTTACCTTCCCAGCCATCATTCCAGCCTTCAATAAGAACGCCCTTGATACCGAGTTCTACAGCAGCATTAATATATTCTTTGGCGTGAGCAGTAGTTGCTCCGTGGCGCTCGCCTGGTGCCCAGGTCCATTCACCTACATACATTGCCCACCAAATACCGATAAATTTTAGTGTTTTAACCCAGGAGAAATCCTCTTTTGGAGGTTCATTTAACACATACATTACACGATTTTTGGTTAGATCTATAGCAGAATCAGCGATCATAATTAAGCGCCAGGGTGTGTTCCACGGCAACGTCACGTAGGCCTTAGCCCCGTCTGAGAGTGGCGTGACATCGGTGCTTAAAATATTATTCTCATCTAATTTTATAGTCGTAGATCCGTAATCATAAAGCGCTGCTTCGTGGACGGAAAGATATATACCACTCGGGATCCTAATAGTTAAAGGCGTATGCACGGATTCTTTTAGATCATAAACCTTGGCAGCTTCGTAATTATATTCATAACGGTCTGGCCTGTATGCTGGAATTTGCCAACAAGTAGAATCTAGGTCTACATTAAATTCCGTAAGCTCGTTTTTAATCGTAACGTTTTCATCACCAGTAAGTTCATATTTAAATGCCACTGCATCATTGAATGCTCTTACTCTAATGGTAAATTTCTCGAATACAAATTCACCTTCAACATATGTATTATCAATAAATTGGTCTTCGCCCCATAGCATCTCTACCGTTTCGTCGTGGCGAAAAGATCTAAAAGAAATTAATTTTAAATTAGTTTTCTTATAATCAGCTATGTCGAGATCAAGTTTAGAATTTTTAACAATTTCTTGGTCTTTTTTAAAAATATGATAAAAAATTTGGTGATTTTTGATATCAAGTTCAAATTTAATCTGGCCGTCTGGCGAGATAATAGATTTTTCTGTTTCGGAGTTTTTTAGTCCCCACCGTTTCATACTTTTATTATAGCATATGTGATAAAATAGAAATATGAGTAGGAGAAAAGAACACAAACTGGGCAAAGTTCTAATTTGCCTTTTCATTTTTATTATTCTAGGCGTGGGGGTATTCTTTGGAGTGCAATTCTTTACGAAGACTGGTATCTTTAGAATTCCTGGTGTAGTTTATTATGGCGAAGGGCTAAACGAAGTAGAAACAGCCAAACTTAAAGAAATTTTTACCGAAGAAGTCGATCTAGACAAAGACGTTACAATTGATGCCAACTATACTCTAGAGATGCCAGCATTAGAAGTTGGTGAATATCTTTATGATATTTTAGTCCCAGTAACAGATTTTTATAGCTCTGAAACTAATGTTGACGTAGAGAGCGTAGATCAATTATTTGACGAAGATTTTCTCACCCAAAAGGGAATTGAATTAATCTCAGTTTCGGAATTAGATTTTACTAATAAACTCCTATCTCTAAATGGCAAATATTATTTAGATGAGTTTGATACGGGCGCTGTATATAGAATCATCAATTTTAAGTCCGAAAAATTTAGAGATGAAATTTGGCCTCTAGTTTCTAGTATGCTAGACAAGAATTTTCCAGGCACAGACACAGTACTTACTTTTGCACAAACTGGCGTAACGGCACTTTCTCGTGGTATGCATACTAAACTCAAATCCGTAAAAGACCCTAAATATTTTGCCGAATTAATCGGGCCATATCTTTCTTCATTTGATATTACGCATACTTCGAATGAATCTTCGTTTACAGATTATGCTGCTGATAGAAATATTTGCTCTGATAAGGCTTTCTTTGAAACTCTAACTGCTATCGGCCTTGACGTAGTAGAACTCACTGGCAACCACAACCAAGACTGTGGCAATCAAGCTGCTCTAGATTCAATCGATATGTACGAGCAGAATGGTATCAAGATCGTTGGTGGTGGCAGAAACGCAGAGGACGCTAAGAAACCTTTGGAATTATCCGGCAAAGGTACCAATATCACTATGTTAGGATTTAACCAATCCACTGGTGGTGCGACCAAAGGCTCTACTCCAGGCGCAAACCAATATTATGAAAACGTAGCAGCTGAACAAATTAAAGAAGCAAAAGACCGTGGTGATTTTGTAATTGTAGATGTGCAATATTATGAATGTGCAGCTTATGCATCCGAGTACGAAGATCCTATTTGCGATGCTGCCAATTCTGCAGCTGGTGATCAAATTGGTTTCTTTAGGCATCTAATTGACCTTGGGGCTGATGTAGTAGTTGGTACTAGCGCACACCAAACCCAGACTTACGAACTTTATAAGGATGGCGCTATTTATTATGGCCTTGGCAATCTCTTCTTTGATCAAGTTTGGTGGCCAGGCACTACCAGAAGCTTTATTTTGGCTCATTATTTCTATAATGGCAAGCTTCTTCAAACTAAGATTGTTGGTACAGTCTACGGCAAAGATATGCAAACCAAGCTTCTTGATGCCGACACTATGAAATGGTGGACCGAGCGTTTGATGAAAGTACGTCCATAATATTCAAAAAACATTTTGCTTGTGGTATACTTATATATATAATATAGGAGGTCACGTGAATTTTATACATATACTAGTCATTGCTGTGGCTATACTTACTATTTTGGCAGCTTTGGCACTAGTTCTCGGTAGCGCTAAGTCCGAAAAAGCCCACTCTTTGTGGTTTTTGGTTGCTGCTATCGGGGAAGTAATTTGGGCAGTTTCTATCGCTGTCTTTCTATCGCTTGGCGATGGGGAATTTGATTTTAGAGTAGCTCCGTGGCTCGTAAAAGGTGTTTATATTGGCGCTATCTTGATGGATACCTCAATTCTTGGCTATATCTCTTGGCGATACAAATTTGGCAAATTCTTAACCTCAGTGTTTTTAATTGCCGGTATCGCACTGGCTACTATCTTTATTTATGATCCTTCTATTCTATATTCAAGCATCAACCTAGGTGGTGGCACAAACTCAATCTCTATCGATATGAGTAGGGGCTTTTACATTGCTTATGAGATTTATTTCTGCTTACTCATCCCAGCATTCTGTGGTTTCTTGATTTATAGAATCAAACATACCGTTGATAAAAAAGCCAAGCAAGGGTATTTATTCTTCTTGATCGGTTTAGCTGTGGCTGGCGCCCTATCTGGTGTGTTCGATCTCATAATGCCACCATTTAGATACGATCTAATTTGGGTCGGGCCTCTCGCAATTGGTTTGATTATCTTAGGTTTCTATTTCTCGATTCTTAAGTTTAAGATGGTATCTTTGAACTCTTCTTGGCTTAAGGTCCTCTCTACGATCGTGATTGTCGCTTCGGCATTTATCGTATATCTACTGCTATTCCACTTAGTATTCTCAGCACTATTTAAGGTAAACAATCCTTCTATTCAGGTGCTACTTCTAAACTTTATTATGATTGCAATCGTGATACTTCTCACTCCAGCCTTTATGGAGATCAAAGACCTTACTAGATCGCTTATTATGACGAAGCAAATCGACCTTACATATATCGTAAAGAAACTCTCAATTATTGATCGCAAAAAACCAAACCTAAAAGAAATTTCTGGGTTCTTGTCCGAACATATGCATTTCTCATATGTAGCCTTCTTCGTAAAAGACAAACTCTACGTGGCTGATGATTGCAAAATCCCTACCGAGTTACTCTCAAAGATTGCTAAATTACCTGCACCTACTCACGGAGTTTGGCAAAATGCTACCCACCTCAGCGTGGATGCTATGAAAGATGCAGATATCTCTAGAATCGCTATCCTTACTTCTGCTAGTGGCGAGCCAATGGGACAAATGATCTTTGGCCGTCCATCATCAAAAAATGCCTTGGATCATAAAGATTTGGTCGAAATAGCTATGATCGTAGGCTTAATGGGGACTATTATAGAAGATGGTGGCCGCAAGTCTTAAACAGACTAAGATGACGATCTTGCTTTCTGTGAATGCAGCAGCAATTTTGATTGCCGGAGTTTTGATTGCTAGTGCAATTTGGCTTAACGGTGGGCTCGATTTTAAAGTAGTTGGTGAGCGTTCTGACGAGGTAGACGAAAAACTTACTCAAACTGCTATGATCGACGCAGAGAGTAATAATGAGAACGAACTTACCGAAGAACAGAAAAAGTACATTACTTCAGTGCATACTAATGAGGGGATGAACTCCGAGCCAGTGCCAGATGGCGAACTTTGGGCAGGTGATTCTATCTTTATTTACCAAACTGGTAACGTAGATATTTGCGTAGGTGGAGATCTTAAAGATCTTGGCTCAATGTATTGGCAGACTTCTAACCAAGAAGTGATTTCCGGTTTTTATAATTCTGCTAGAACTTGGTTAGGCTATTCACCGGATACTTGTAGAACACCAATCATCAAGGGTGTAGGCAAAACTACTATTACTGCCGGTACTTATGATGGCACTAGGCGCGATACCATCGACGTAGTAGTTCTAGAAGCACCAAAAGACAAATGGAAATACGAAGTTTTGTCATTAGTAAACCAAGAAAGAGTAAGAAACGGCCTAGAGAAGCTCAGCTGGGGTGAGACTTGCGCTTCGGCTGCAGAAGTAAGAGCAGAAGAAATTGTGACCGTTTATTCACATACACGCCCAGATGGGTCAAATTGGGACACGGCTTGTATCGAGCCTACTGGTGGTTATTCTACTTATCTTGAAGGTGAAAACCTGGTAGTCGGTAGCTCTGCCGTTTCTCCAGAAACTGCTGTAGCAGCTTGGATGAACTCAGAAAAACACCGTGAAAATATTTTGAATCCTAACTACACCAAACTTGCAGTCGGTTTTGTCTTTAGCCCAGACACTCAATACAAGACCCACTGGTCACAATATTTCTCGAATTTCTAACCATATATTATATATAGAAAAAGACCCACCGGGGGGTGGGCCTTTAAAATAGGGGGTTGGTCTAGACTTTCTGCAAATTCACCATTATAGCTGTAGGTGACTCGTTGTAGGTGTCTACGGCATATTCTGCGCTAAATCTGAGGCCTTTCTGCCAGAAATCTTTGCGCATTGACTCGATCCCACCGATTGCATCTCCTATGCTCTCGGGTAAATACATATTGGGCCAGTCAAATATGCTCATACTACGCCTGAGGTATGGGCAGTCTACTTGCAAATCAAAGTAGAATACTCCACCCGGCGCCAGCAAGTGGTAGACAGGCATCATAACAGCCTGGGCGAATACGTCATCTCTAATGTATGACTTAACGCCTCCCAGGATGATGAGATTTGCATCTCTGCAGTCGACATTGTTTACCTGAACCATCAAGTCTCCGTGTTTGAAGGTGAGACCAAGATCTTTAAGATCTCTGCCGGGAAATAATTCCTCGGGTTTGATGGAGGGGTCTTTGTCGAATGCTAAGATTGCCTGATGCTCGGGTTCAAACTGGAAATTGTGCCATCTGGCCCAAGCTAACCGTCCTGCGCCAAGATCTACCACTTTGCTAAAATGCTCGGAGCAACCGAAGTCCTCGTCTTGCACGGTAGTAACGAGATCTGCTACATAGCGCTGTCTCTCGCGATTGTAGACGAAAGTAGGATCGTTTCTAACGAAGAAATCGATCGGGTCTTCTTTGGGGACCTTTTCTACCCATTTGCCGTCTAAGTCTGTGCCTGCGCCGTAGGACATTTCAAGGGCAAGGGAAGGTGAACGGAAGATATTGATGAGCCAAGGGAAGAAATAATCTGACCCTGCGCCATCGTAGTCCAGGATAAACTGGGCTAATCCTGCGTTCTCTTCTATCTTGGGACACATAAACTCCCAGATCTTGTCCAACTCTTCTTGGTTGCCACGTCTCAGATGCTTATCGTAAAACTCTCTCATAATCATCTGTACGACGTTAGGGTCTGTTGGCCCTACCTGTGCCTTTCTGATGTCTGTGTATTTGGTAAATTCCGTCACATCCATATCTTTGGTTCTTTCTACTGGATCTATCAGATGCAAATGTCTCAACATAAAAATCAACCTCCTTATTGTTAATCTACACCACACCCTATTTAATATAGATTATACCACACTTTATGCTATAATAGATACATGAATGAGAGAAAAAGTGGGAGAAAATACTCTCTTGTTGCTATTATTTTAGTGTTTCTTTTGGGTGCTTTGGTTGGATTCGGTGTGTCGATGGGGATTACTCAGTTGATTAATTCCAATAAGCCTGTCGAGACTACTCCAGAGCCTGCCCCTGAGCCAGAGCCAGAACCGGAACCGGAGCCAGAAATCAAAGCTGTTGATTTTCAAGCCGTAATAGATAAATGGGTTACTACGGTAGGTGGTAATAAAAGTATTTTAATCTATGATCTTAATTTAGATACCTTGGCTGGTTCTTATAATGTAGATGAAGATTATAACACTGCTTCTTTATATAAATTGTTCGTAGTATACGAAGGCTACAAGCGCGTGGAAAATGGTACCTGGGATGGCAACGCCAGGGCAGGCTCTACTGGCAAAACTATCTTAAATTGTCTTGACCTTGCCGTAAGAGAGTCACACTCACCTTGCGCCGAAACCCTATGGAGTATGATTGGCCACGCTGAGCTAGACGCGATCATCAAAAATGAATGGGGAATTACAAATTCCGATATTTCTCACCTCACATCCAATGTGGGTGATATTATGAAAATCTTAAAGAGATTTTATGAACATCCAGATTTTAATAACCCAGAACTTCTTGCTGGTATGTGGGACTCGTTCTTAAATCAGCCAGACACTACTTATGAATGGCGCCAAGGGCTTCCTCGTGGCTTTACCAAGGCTTCTGTATATAATAAAGTAGGTTGGGCTTACAATGCAGCCGGTAAATATTGGAATATTTATCACGATGCAGCTATTGTAAAGTTCCCAATGGAAGATGGTTCAACGCGTGATTTTATCGTGATTGTAATGACAAACAAAATTGACTACCCAGATATTAGAAGATTTGGGACGGAAATAGAAAATTACTTTTATGGTGGGGAATAGAAGATGCTTGAATTAAAGGGAATTTCGAAAGTTTACACTGTTGGTGGTGTACGCCAAAAAGTACTAAAGGGCATTGATCTTAATTTTCGCCAGTCGGAGTTTGCTGCGATTTTGGGGCCTTCTGGCTCTGGTAAGACTACCCTTCTTAATATTATTGGTGGGTTAGATCAATATGATGGTGGCGAATTAAAAATCAACGAAGTCTCAACCAAAAAATTTAAAGACAAAGATTGGGACGCTTACAGAAATCATCGCATTGGTTTTGTTTTTCAGAGTTATAATTTAATTCCACATCAAACGGTTTTGAATAACGTAAGATTAGCTTTGACGCTTTCTGGTATTTCTAAAAGAGAAGCCATTAGGCGCGCCAAACACGCGCTAGAAGAAGTGGGGTTAAAAGAACATATTAACAAAAAGCCAGCCCAACTTTCTGGTGGGCAAATGCAGCGTGTAGCAATCGCTAGAGCCCTCGTAAATAATCCAGATATTCTCCTTGCTGATGAGCCTACTGGTGCACTAGATTCTGATACTTCTGTTCAGGTAATGAATATCCTAAAGAAAGTCGCTAAAGATAAATTAGTAATTATGGTGACTCACAATCCAGAGCTTGCACGAAAATACGCCACTCGTATTATCACTTTAAAAGACGGAGAAATCACTTCGGATTCTAATATCTATGATGGCAAAAAGAAAACTATTTTGGATGAAGAAGCTGCAGCCAGAAAACAACATAAGACAAAAATGTCTTTCTTTACAGCGCTCTCACTCTCTCTCAACAACTTACTCACCAAAAAAGGTCGCACGATTTTAGTAGCTTTTGCAGGGTCGATCGGGATCATTGGTATTGCTTTAATTATGGCTGTGTCTACTGGCTTCCAAAGTTATATCGACAAAATTGAACGAGATACCTTAACATCTTATCCATTGGCATTAATGAAGGAGTCTTCCAATATCGCTGGTATTTTGCTTAGCCTCACTGGCAATACTGAAGAAATCCCTAAAGATGGCAAATTACACGAAGACCCAATTATGTCTTCTGCACTTGGCAACGTCACCAAGAATGATCTCCCGGCTTTCCGTAAATATCTAGACAATCATTATAATGAAGTAAAAGATGATATTAGATTGATTGAATACGAATATAACATCGATCCTATCATTTATACAATTGACGCAACTAACGAGCTTGCAAAATTAAATCCTAATTCACTATTCTCTACGGTTTTAGGATCTAACTCCTTAATGAATTCTTATTCTAACCTTACGTCTGCATTCGCGCAGTACGCACCAGAAAATATTAAAGCCGATATGAAATTAGTAGCTGGTCGTTACCCGGAAAATTATAATGAAATGGCAGTATTTATCTCTAACCCAAATCAGATTTCGGACTTTTTGACTTATTCACTTGGTTTTCATGATACTGATAAAATCAGTAATTCCATCACCAAAATTATGGGTGGGGAAGATGTAGATCTTTCTGAAGAACCTTTAACTTTGGAGTACGATGATATCCTAAATGCCAAATTAAGATTAATTATGCCTGGCGATATATATAAATATAGCGAAAAATATGAAGTCTACGAGGATATGTCCGAGGATAAAGATTATATGCTAAATGTATATAATACCAAATCTGAAGAGCTCAAAATCGTAGGCATCGTAACGCCAGATTCTTCGTTCTCGATGGGTAGTGGAATTTTGTATTTACCATCATTAATTACTCATATTATTGAAAAGTCCGAAAATTCCGAGATCGTCAAAAAACAACTAGCCAACCCTACGCTCGACATCTTTTCTAACACTAAATTCGGCGAAGAAAAAAATGATTTTAATTTTGAATTTTCGGATCTAGTTTCGGTAGATTCAGATGCGCTTTCTAAAGCTTTTGGCGTAAATATTGACCAAAATACTATCGCAACCAAATCGCAAGAATATATTACAGGAATCTCGAATGATATCACTACCAATTCTACTCCTATTTACGAAGCTTTAAATGCAAAACTAGACAGCCTCGAAAACGGTTTTGACGTAAAGAAAGCTACTATGATTTCGGATGGGGTTTGCACTAATGCGACAATCACTGTCTGCGTCGATAAATTTATGGAAAACGAAAATTTTGACGATATGGAAGAGACTTATTTAATTCCAGCAGTAATGTTTAAACAAATATATACAAATCTCTTGAAGGCGAAGGTGACCGGACAAGACGCCATAATTGATGGCACCTTAAAGGATCTAGCTCTAAAAATTCTTGAAGCTACGATGAAAAAAGAAGTACTGACCAAAGTCGGTGGACTCACATCTTATCTTACTAATACATTTTCTAACGCCTTCCACGTAGATGAATCGGCTATCGTAGGTGCCTTTAAACTTAATTTCACAGAAGATGAGTTGTCGCGCGTGGTGCAAGCTATGTTTACCAAAAAGCAATCTACTCTCACCACCAATTTAGCTTTGATGGGATATCAACCGATAGATGACCCAAAACAAATCTCACTCTACTTTACTACCTTTGATGGTAAAACCCATTTTATGGAATTTTTGGATAACTACAACGAAAATATGAAATCACTTCATCAAGACGATAAAGTAGTGGACTATACAGACACTACTGGGATTTTGATGTCGTCAGTTAAGACTATCGTAGATGCCGTGAGCTATGTACTAATCGCCTTTGTTTCAATTTCTCTTATTGTGAGCTCAATTATGATCGGTATTATCACCTATATTTCCGTATATGAACGCACTAAGGAAATTGGCATTCTTAGAGCGATTGGCGCCTCTAAACACAATATTTCTAATATCTTCAACGCTGAGACCTTCATCGTAGGGCTTTTGTCCGGTCTATTTGGCATTGGTATCACATATATTTTCGTCCCAATCATCAACGCAATCTTGCATCATTTTATTGGCGACATCCCACTTTATGCAGAGCTCCAACCAATTTCAGCTGTTATATTAATTGCGCTTTCAGTAGTTTTGACCTTAATCGGTGGGCTAATCCCAGCCAAAGCTGCGTCCAAAAAAGACCCAGTAGAAGCACTCAGGTCAGAATAAAAAATGGAAAAGCCACCCCTAAGGGTGGCTTTCATTTCGCATTTCTCGCATAGTCCCTGCATAAAATCGCCTCTTGTCTTCTTTCATCCTTTCTTCGGCATTTCTGATTAATGTATCGAGGGACAGACGGTATATCCTAGCAAGAGAGTATCCACTGGCTATTTCATAGCCTTCGTCGTGGATGTTTTCTATTACTATGGAGAGTTCTTGTTTCAAGATTCTCTCGTCTGGATCGGGGATAAAGACGACAAACTCGTCGCCACCAATCCTGTAGACATAACCATCGTAAAAGCGATACTTAAGTTGCTCAGCCACAAATTTAAGCATTAAATCGCCTGAATCGTAGCCTTCCTCGTTATTCAGTTCGTGTAGACCATTCACATCCATAAATACACAACCTATGCCACTTTTGCATTTTTCGGGAATCTCGTTTCGTTCAAGCTCGTACGCATTACGATTGCGTACTTGAGTCAATTGGTCGATTCGACCGATTTCCTTAAGCTTTTCCTCGGTGATGTAGCTACGCACTCGGATACAGCTAAAAACTACACCACTGGCTGCTCCCAAAATTCCAAAAATTATGGCGTCGATAATGTCTACCGACATCACTGACTCGTCTTTGGTGACAAGGCAAAGCCCGATAAACACCGAGACATAGAATATCGTGATGCCAATACTGTTGAGTGGCCTATCCACAAATAAGGTCGGCAAGAACACCAGCATCACCATAAAGGTGACGGTTTTGCCGGTTGGGTCAGTAATGGTGCCGATTAGAATACCATACATATAATATACTACGTACGATAAATACACCAATACGATCGTGATACTTGGGACCTTTTTTGCTAGTGAAACCGACATCAAGAAGATGAGTACCGAGAGGCCGAACCCCACTTTGTAGACGATTTGGTTTTGATGCACGCTTTCGGTTTTGAACGATGTAATATACATCGCAAATATCAAAAACGTGGCAAATAGTGACAAAACCGTAGTCATAATACGATTCATCTCTCTTATCTTTGGTTTAATTTTCTCCAAAGTTTCGACATCGGCCCCTGCATAGAATAGGACGTTAAGCACTTTTTGGACCATTTTTTTCACCCCCTAGTTCTGCGAAATATTAACGTGCTTCTTTTGGACTATATCGCTATATTATAACATAAAATTTTAAAAAATACTAGTATATAAATTGACTTTTTATTCTGTTTGTGCTATAATTATTAAATAGTACCTAAACAATCGTGTATCCATTAATAAGGGGGTGTATTCTATGGATAACAACAAACCAGAACCTAGAAAAGACTTAAGAAGACGACAATTCACCGAGGAGGAGATACTTGAGTATCTGGTGCGCCGAGCAAAATTGCTCCGTCGCACACCCACGGTCCACGATCTTAATCTCGACAGGGAAGGCCCTACTAAGCCACAGATTGAAAAAATATTCGTTTCTTACGATTTAGCAATTGAGGCAGCTGGGCTTGAGCCTTTACCGAGACCTTGGTCTAAATGGGACGATGACGAGTTGATTGATCTGTTGATTGGTTGGAAAGAAACGCATCCAAATGCAGCTATCACTTACTCATTACTTCAAGAAAATCCGGAATTGCCTGGAATCAACGTAGTCCAAAAAAGGTTCGGAAGTATCAAGGGATGGCTTGAAGCTGCAGGTTTTGAGTATGTAGAGCCCAAGAGTCCTTGGCGCACGAGCACTGTCTTTTAGGTAGTACATTATTTAACAAAAAAGGCGCTGTATAGCGTCTTTTTTTTATTTATTGTGACTACAATGGCTGGGGATGAGGGATTCGAACCCCCGAATGGTGGGACCAGAACCCACTGCCTTACCACTTGGCGAATCCCCAGTACCTGGTCTTTTATATTTTACCATAAATTCGTAAAAAATGCTATAATCAAGGTATGGCTAAAAAAACCTTTACCAAAAAAGAATTAGAAACTCTTTCTGCTGGTGAGATCAATCGCAAGATTATCTACGAAGGTTATTCATTACTTAGAACCTTAGGTGCAGAAAATTTAAGAAAAGAAATGGTGCCAGTTGGCAAAGTCTGCAAAACTGCCGTGGGGTATTTTATCACCTCTACTGGGCCAAAAAATAATTACGAAAAACACTGTAAAAATGCGCGCAAAAAATTAGTAAAAGTGCTTTCAAGAATTGCGCCAGGAGATTACGAAGGCTTTCCAAAAGATACCAAAAAAGGCCTTGTGGTAGGTTTTAATCACCCTTCACTTGGCGAAATTGGCCGAATTATGATGATGAAAGTAGATGTGATGGGCGAATCTACTATGCTTTTCCCGGTGAATTTACCGTGGTATGAGGCACTCGCGCCATTCTATGACAAGATCAAGATGCTTGGGATTATTATTACCCCTACTATTACGCCTTCTACCTGGAAAAAAATGGATCTTAAAAAAGGTACGTTCCTGTACGAGGCTGGCAATAGAATTAAACACGAGTTCAAGGATATGTATACCGATCTTTCCCACGAGACCATCAAAAATGGTGGGGTGATCTTTGTGGCGCCTTCGGCTACCAGGCAACAGACTGTATTTAAGTCCAAAGATGTCTACGATAAAAAAGAGCCAATTATCCCTACTATGTCGGTGTTAGCACTTAGACTCTATCAGGATCCAGAAATGAATTGCGACTTCTTGCCGATGGCTGTACTCCCTCCAAATGGCTACAAGAAGGGCTTAAATATGCGCAAAAAGTACAAATTAATCCCAGGTGAGCCAATGACGGCCGATTATATTAGAGAAAAATACTTTAAAGATGGCAAAATGCCAGATAAAATCCCAGAATTTGATTACGAATTCCACCAGAGAATTGCCGATAAGCTGCCTAAGTCTTTCTGGTATTAGCGTTTTATGATATAATCATAAGCATGAATGATGAAAATGATGGGTTTTTTTATCATCCTTTAGACACGATTGAAGATGCCGAAGTTTTTGAGACTGCGATAGACCGTAAGGTGTTTTCTAGACGGTTGTCACATGAACGTCCATACACTTATTGGACTTTGGAACTTTATGATCAAGAAAATGGCATCCGAGGTGGTGGTGGCCTTGGCGTACTTGCTGCCGATACACGCCGTGTAGCCGAGCAGGTAAAGGTGCCTTTTGTATTAATTACGCCATTTTACCCATATGAAGCACATCAAAAATGGCAAGATGGGCAGATTGTAGATGAACATATCCCAGTAAATTACGACAGTTTTGGTTTTTCTAAAGTTGGCGACGTAACCGTAAAATGTTGCAACAATATCTGTAATCTAGAAGTGATCGAAAAATCTTTTGACTATACTAAGATCGTAGCTATTACGGAACCAAATTTTGGCGAATTATACTCTGGGCTTTCTGGCTCTGACCATAGATTGTATCAAGAAGTATGTCTTGGATTTGGTGGTTATCAGGCGCTTAAATTATTAGGCCTAAAACCGGCAATTATGCAGCTAAATGAGGTGGCTACCTTCTTCGCAGCGCTAGTACGCCTAGATGAATTAGCTTCAAATGGTATGGATTTTTATGAAGCCGTGGTCTACACTCGCAAGCATACTCTTTATACCAATCATACCTTGGTACAAGCAGCCGAGGCCGAATTTTCTCTAGAACAGTTTGAGAATTTTGTTTTCCCAAACCTAAAATCTAAGCCGGTAAAAAAATGGCTGCACGATAAATTTGTAGACGGCAGGATTAAACTATCTTCGGTAACGATTGAGATTGCCGAGCTTCGCTCTGGTGTCTCCAAGCTCCACGCAAGAGTAGCGAATTATCACGATATCGCTGGTGAGAGAGTTAAGTTCAAAGCTATCACCAATGGTATCGATATGAAAAAATGGGTGCTTCCTGACATCATGAAGTTCTATCACGAAGAAGGAATCCTCGATGAATTCGATATGCCAACGCCTAATTTTTCGGATAATTTAAAGGCGCTCTCTTCGGATCTAATTCTTAGTTTTAAAGAGGTGGGACGTGGGATTTTAAATAAAGAGCTTTCACATCGCCCAGATCAAAATGGGGAAATTCTCAATTTTGAAGAAGGGGAAGTAATCTTTGATTTTAAACGCAGATTTGTAGACTACAAACGGCCACAATTGCCATTTAAAGACCCGGCAAGACTTCGCTCTATCTTGGAGCCTATTAATGCTCATTATATTTTGGCTGGTAGAGTACATACTGGCGACTCTAGAATGGCTAAGATCCTTGCCGAAATTCTAAACACTGTGAATTCTGATGATTATTTGAGGACTCACGTGCATTATATCGCTGATTACGATGAAAAACTAGCCTTTGCACTATCTGTAGGCTCTAACGTGGCTATTAATGTGCCGATCGTGGGGCTTGAGGCTTGTGGCACATCCTGGGAAAAAGATGTAGCTAATTTGAATCTATTGATTTCTACTCACGATGGTGGTGTAGCAGATGGCTCGATGGAGAGCTATCTCAACGTCCACGGAATGGGCGAAGATGAAGAAGTGTTAGAACTCTATACCAGAATGGAAGAAGCTGCAGCTGCCTGGGAAAACAAGTTTGATCTTGATATGATGATCAAAAAACAGCTAGCCGAATTCCTGCCAACCATTTCTGGCGCCAGAATGCTTTATGATTATCTAGATTATCTATTGCCTGAGTAAGTTTGATCCTGGCAGTTACTCTTGTTGATTCTGATTCGCTTCACGCCTAACCAGCCAAGGCAGGGGAATTACTAGGGATTAAGTTACTTAGCGATACAACGAATATTACACCCACAAACGTAGTATGGGGTGCAATAGGTGAGGTATAAGCTATCATTTTCATAGCCAAGAACATAACGTCCAGAACCATACGTAGTATGTGCGGTGGACGAGAACCAATAGCCATAATCGGGCCTATTGAAGGTGCCATTGTTATATGCCCCACCGGGGACAGGGTTGAATAATGTTTTATAGCTAATGACGCTAGATTGTTCACTACTACTCGGCAATCTCCAGCCTGCTGGACAAACATCGTATACTTGGGCGTTGTTGTTAGATGATCCAGTGATTGTTGTGGCAGTGGCTGCAATATAGTTATACCAAACACCGTTAGTGGCGTTGCCGGAGTCGTGAATCATAGCATTAGTATATGAATCTGCTGCTCCATCAATATCGCTATAGGTGATAGTAGTATCTGCGCTAATATTAGAAGTAGTAGACTTCATCACCATAGAGCCAGAGGGGCTACCAGTATCACCTATGTATCTTAGGTTTTGTGTCATCCAAAGATTACCGTTGATTTTTGCCACAGTATAGCTCTGGTTGTCACGAGTGTCTTTAAGCGACTTGGTGGCACCGTTAGCAGTGTTGGCTGCAATTTGTGAGTTGATATCTTGCATATAAGTGATGTCGGAGAGAGTGCGAGTATCCTTTAGTACGCAACGTATGAAGCGCCCCATCTCGCGAGTGTTATGACCCGCCCTCAATTCATTAGCATCCCCATCATAATAAGTATACCAACGCTCTGTGCTATCATATGCAGTGGATGCATACCAGGTCCCATTCTGAGTATAAATAGGGGCACCGCTGTAATAAATTCCGCCGGATACTGGATTAAATAATGACGGGGTCAACCCAATCGCTGTGACTAATGCTTGGCCTTCTGCGTTTGTTGGCAATCTCCAACCAGCTGGACAGAGGCTTTCTGTAGCCTCTGTAGTAGTGGAGCCGCTAGCAATATTCATTGCAGATGCGGCAGCATAGTTATACCAAACTGTTGGGTCGCCATTATTATCTGTGCCAATTGCGTACCTAGCCTGAGTGAATGAATTACCAGAGCTTAAATTCCCATAAGAGATAGTTTTTGCAGTATTCACATTAGTAGTTGATGGGTCCAAACTTGTGCCAGTGAAAAGTAGATTTTTTGTCATCCAACAATCGCCACTAGAAAATCTTTGAATAGTGTACATCTGATCATCACGTTCGTCTATAACTTCTCTTGGCGTAGCAGTACAAAGAGTTGGGTCTAGGTTTTGCATAGTTTTGTAGGTTGGGTTCACTACTAAGTTAAAGCTGAATGTGGTAGAATAAGTCCCTTCTTCTTGCATATAGTCAATCTTAGTAGCGAATCTAAGGGTGGTAGAGTCTTCGTTAGTGTAGGTAGAGTTTTGTAGTACGGTATCTCCTGATGTGAATGGAAAATAGTTATTGGATAGACCATTCTTATAGCCCCATTTGTTTACTACAAAGGTAGAGTCTGTATAGCCTCCTGCTAGTGCTGGAAGGGTTTCTAGTACTACGTTAGAGTCTGATGTGTTTACTAGGTCTGTACTATCATTAGCTGTAGTTACAGTCATAATATAACCAGTTTCATTGTTAGTGCTAATTGATATTGGTAAATCTTTATAGTCAAAGGTAGTAGTGGCTGGATTGAGATTTAGGTCTAGATCTGCTGTAGGGAGAGTGAGGGTGAGTGATGGATTAATGCCTACACTAGCATTTAGGTCTGCTGCGTGGGTTGGAGTAGCTGAAAACAAAAATGCGAGAACAAGAAGTAAACATACGCAAGATAATAGATTACGCACGACCTTAAGCATAACTATATTATATATCACGCCTCTTCTTTCTACAAGGCTTTAAATTATTGCGATTTTATGTTATAATTATGCTAGTTGCGATTTGTTTTTCTCCAAAGGGGGTGCTTATGGGTAAGAAAAAAATTGCCTTAAGGGAAGAGGTTGCAAGGTACATTTTTCCAGGGACGGAACCTGCGATTGCGATGGGCGAAGATGGATACGTGGTATATGATTTCAAAAGGATTTACCCGGATAAATTGGCGATTTTTATTCCCCAGGAAGTAGACCGTAGCAATTATAATGGCGTATTTCCGAAATCCTTTGAGGATTATTTCCTGAGCATGGAAGATGAGATCGGGCATTTTTTAAGATTCTACGAACTCACTGACGAACTCAAACCTATGGTTGAGCCTATTGGGGCAGAATTTATCCCCGGCAAGGTCCTAGATAAGGTAAAAGGGAAATACACGATTTTCCGGTTTGACGAGCTGATCGGTCCAGAAGAAAAAACTGATCTTTTGTGCCGAGTGCAGCTGAGTCGCCTAGGGGCAGAAAGCGAGCTCGAGATCTATAACACAAACCCGTGTTACACTGGTAATGTTACCGGATCTAACGATGTTAGGTATTACTATTGGATTATGCCCATCTCCCAGCTTTTTAAGAACCTGGACGAATTCTTCGCATCAAAATTCGCTTACGCAAACTCATTCCGTCACAAATAAGGCCCTCCGGGGTCTTATTTTATTCGAAGATACAACGAACTGGGAAGCCGTATTTTCGAGAGTTACTGTTATCGTTAGCAGCAACGTCAACACGAGACGATATAATAACGAAGTAATATGAGTTTACTGAAGATGCAGCAGTAGCTGACTGAAAATACCCATATGTATTCACATACACAACCGAACCATTATCTACCATACCACTAATCAAGAAATTCGGGATGGTTCCAGGGCCTGCGTTATTGTAAAACGTAGAAGTATTTTGTTGATGGCTGGATTCCAGATTAGCACCATAGGCCGTAGCCATCTTATAGTAATCGCCCTTTTTATAACCGGTTGTGCTGGTAGCGCTAGCATCACTCTCGACACCTGTAGTAGGCAATCTCCAACCTTTAGGACATATGCTATATGGAGCGTCTGCGCCATTACCAGTAACATCATTGCCACTTCTATCTTTGCCTCCAGCCGTAGCAGCCAACCAAGAATAATAAGAATTAGTCGTATTATATACATACGCAACGGTAGGGCTCGAGAAACCACTGGCGCTTGAGTTAGGTAGAGTGTAATATGGCGTATCGGTTGCTTGCGAATAGCCACTTGGCACATTAGAAGTCTCTGAATAAAGCTTGGTACCACCGGCAAGAGCGAGATTGGTAGTCATCCAAACTTTCCCATCGGCAAGTTTTGCTACAGTATATGAATTGCCATCACGAGCATCCTGTAAGGTCTTCGTCTCTCCAGTAGCCATCGCAGTAGCATCTGCAGATGTAAAGTTTTGCATAGTATTAGGTAAAATACAACGAATATAAATACCGTTTTGTCGCCCACTACGGTTTTCTAGGTACGGCGTATTGCTACCATCATAGTTTAAGGTATAACGTCCGGGACCACTGCCGTGGCTTGAATAAGTAGATGTCCACCAAAGACCATACCCAGGATAGTTGATGGTACCATTATTATAATGGCCACCTGTAACGAGATTAAAGTCTGCTATGCTACTAATAATTCCGGAAGCTTCGGTGTTACTTGGCAGCCTCCAGCCTTTAGGGCAAACATCATAGACCTGAGGGTTAGTATTGGTAGTGCCAGTGATAGTGTCAGCAGAAGCAGCAGCATAGTTATACCAAACCGTAGGGCCTCCCTGACCATCTACACCAACGTGAATTCTTGGCGCATCGTACGAATTCCCGGCTGTTAGGTCTCCATACGAAAAATTCGTGGCGACACCCACGTTCGATGTCGCTGGGTCTAGCGTCATAGTACCAGATATATTACCAGAACCATCTATTGTGCCGTTGCCAATGTATGTTAAGTTCTGAGTCATCCAGCAGTTGCCATTAATCCATCTTACTGTATATTCTTTATTGTCTCTTTTATCCATAACGGTGTAATCACTAGAAGAGGCCAAAGTCCTACACATAGCAGGGGTAAAGTTTTGCATATAATCGAGAACTGGATGCGCCACAATATTAAAGTTAAGTGTAGTAGAGTAAGAACCAGAAGTTTGGAGGTAGTCAATTTTAGCTGCAAGAGATAGCTCTGCTTCGTCGTGGTTTACGGCTGTATCACTCTCCATGAGGGTGTTGCCGGAAACAAATGGTACAAAGCCACTGGTGATAGTACTTGGGATTGAGGTATTGGAGTTTATTTTGTAGCCCCATTTGTCTGCTGTAAAGGAGGATTGAGTATAAGTACCTGGATCTAGAGTTGGCATGATAGCTGAGATGCCATCACTTGTAGTATCTCTATTTAGGTTGGTACTATCATTTGGAGTAGAGAGGGTTAGTGTATAGCCAGTCTTATTATTAGTACCTACACTAACTGTAAAGTCTTTAGAATCAAAAGTCTTGGATGATGGATCTAGGTTGATGATGATTGGATTAGATGGAATAGTGAGAGTGAGGGCTGGAGCTACACTTACATTGTAGTTTACGTCTGTAGCAGAAGTAGAATTTACCATGAAGATAGAAAATAGTAGTGCAAAAACACATATAGAAAATGCTGATTTATGCACAACCTTAAGCATAATTCCATTATAACACATAGTTATTTACTATTGCAATTTTATTTTTTGTGCGCTATAATATTGACAAGTCTGGTATCAGACTTTTTTTAAACCATTTATAAAAAGGAGTTAAATGGCAAAAATTACTAGAATTAAGGCTCAAGATACCCCACGGGATGAAAAACCTGCAGGTAAAATTGCTGAGCCAAAAGCTACTTCCAAAAAAGTAGTCAAAAAATCAAAAAAGCCTGAAACACCAGCAAAGAAGGTATTTATACTTTTCCGTCCATTTGTGGCACTCGGAAGATATCTTCGTGATTCTTGGCGCGAAATTCGCCAGGTAAGGTGGCCTAATCGCAAAGCTACCTGGAAGATGGTTATAGCAGTTTTGGTTTATACAGCAATCTTCGTATTAATCATTACTTTGCTTGATATGTTCTTTACTTGGTTATTTAGTTTAATTATAAAATAAGGAGATAAAATGGCAGTAAACAGATATGATGACACCCGTGCTTGGTACGCTATTTCTACTTATAGTGGCTACGAGGACAAGGTGGCTGATTCTATCAACCAACGTGTTGATAGCGTAGAAATGAAGGGTAAAATCTTTGAAGCAATCGTACCAAAAGAGAAGCAAATCGAGATCAAAAACGGTCAGAGAAAAGTTGTTGATCGCAAAATTTTGCAAGGTTATGTACTTGTAAACATGAAACTTTCCGATGGTACTTGGTATATTATTCGCAACACCCCAGGTGTAACCGGTTTTATTGGCACTGGCACCCAGCCAACTCCTGTTTCCGAAAAAGAAATTACCAAGATTAAGAAACGTATGGGCGTAGAAGATCCTAAATTCTCCGTTAAATACGAAATCGGTGAAGTGGTGTCTATCACCGATGGCCCATTCAAAGGCTTTGATGGTACTGTATCTGAGATCGATGCCGTAAAAGGCAAACTTAAAGTTATGGTATCTATGTTTGGTCGCGAAACACCAGTAGAGCTCGATGCGCTCCAGGTAAAGCAATTAAATAACTAAAAATCAAAAAACCACCTTACAAGGTGGTTTTTTGGTGGTTTTATAATTAACCTTCTACTTCTACGCCCATTGAGCGAGCAGTACCGGCGACAATTTTGACGGCGCCGTCTAGATCGTTAGCGTTTAATTGATCCATCTTTTTGTTGGCGATTTCTTCAAGCTGTGCGCGAGTAATTTTACCAACTTTGTCTACGTTTGGCTTACCAGAACCCTTCTGAATTTTGATAGCTTCGCGAATGAGATCGTCTACAGGTTGACCAAGGCAAACCCAGTCAAAAGTACGATCATCATAAACTTTGATATGAACAATTACGTTTTTGCCCATAAAATCTTTGGTAGCTTCGTTGAATGGATTGATAAAATCCATCATATTGAGGCCCCACTGACCAAGGGTAGAACCTACTGGAGGGCCAGCCGTAGCTTTACCACCAGGGATACGTAATTTAAGATTTCCAATAACTTTTTTGGCTTCAGCCATAACTATATCCTTGTTTAGATTATTTTAGAAGCATTTTGCGTAACATATTTATTATAGCGCATAAGATTAAGATTGTCAACTATTGCCCCTTATGAAAATTTGTGATATAATACTAATATTAAATTTAATATGTGGGAGAATTAGATTCGCTTGCACCACAGAAAGGATAAATTATGGCAGAGAAAGATGCCAAAAAACTTGAAGATGCTCCTGTAGAAGCTACTGAAGCAAAAGAAGAAGTTGTAGAAGAAGCTCCAAAAGAGGAGACTTTTGCAAAATCTGGTAAAAAATCTAAAAAGCACGTAGAGGAAGTAAAGGCTGAAGAAGAACGCCAAGAGCGCAAAAAAGAGCGCAAGGCCGAAGACGCTGCAGCTGCAGCAAAACCAAAAGGTGCAAAACCTGTAACTCGCCCACTTCTAGAACGTAGAGGCAAAAAATATCAAGAAGCTCACAAATTGATCGAAAAAGGCAAAGTTTATAGCCTTAAAGACGGTGTTGCTCTTGCTATCAAAACTAGCCCGGTTAAATTTGACGCTTCGCTCGAAGCTCACGTAAGACTCGGTGTAGATCCACGCCAGGCAGATCAAAACATTCGTACCACTTTGGTACTTCCAAACGGCAACGGTAAAACCGTACGCGTAGCCGTATTTGCTCCACTCGATGTAGCAAAAGCTGCAAAAGCTGCTGGTGCAGATATCGCCGAGGATGAAGAATTTCTAAAAAGACTAGAAAAAGGTGAAGTAGAATTTGATGTTCTTATTTCTACCCCTCAATATATGCCAAAGCTTGGTAAATTTGCACGTCTATTAGGTCCTAAAGGTTTGATGCCAAATCCAAAGGCTGGCACCGTTACTATGGATGTAGAAAAGGCTGTAAAAGAAGCTAAGGCCGGTAAAGTAGAATACCGTGTAGACAAGCAAGCTATTGTTCACATTGGTCTTGGTAAATGTTCATTTGGTGAAGCTAAGCTTCTCCAAAATGCCGAAGCATTCTTTGATTCTCTTAAGGCTCAAAAACCTGCTTCTATCAAAGGTAGCTATGTAAAGTCTGTTTACATTACCACCACGATGGGTCCATCAATCCAGATTGAAAACCTATACAACTAAAAAAAATAAGCCCCTAGGGGCTTATTTTTTTATGCTATAATAAGCTTATGGAAAATTTGAGCAATGTAAATCAGGCAATCGAAGATTTTAAACATATGGATATGGATCTCACTCGCTATGAGCAGTGGCAAATGTGGGCCGTGGGTGGTGCCGGGCTAGCTTTGATGCTAGTAGGTTTTAAGATCAAAAAAGCTGCGTTCTTTATTTTGTGGTTTATTTTGGGCTATGTAGCCTCTGGCTATCTTTTGCCAGTGATTAATACTGCGATGCCAGAAGTAGCAAATAGCACGTTTTGGCAAGGTTTAATCCCATTGATTGGTGGGCTTTTGCTCGCTCTTATGGGCTTTATGATCGAAAAAATTGCACTAGGTGGCGTAGTATTTGGTCTTACATTAATGATGACGGCACAATATTTTGGCACCGAAATGCAGACAATGTTGATTGCTGGCGTAGTTGGCGCAGTGCTTGCCGGTGTAGCCGTGATGATGATGAAGCCAGCCACAATCATAGCTACTTCTATTGGTGGGGGCTATGCATTGACGCTCGCTATTCTTGCAATTGCTTCTGGCAGTATAGACGCTGAAACTGCCTTTTGGCCAATGATTATTGGTTTTGCTACGCTTGGGTGTATCGTGCAGTTTATCTCTTGCAAACACGACTAATCTGTGCTATAATAGGGGGAGTTACCAAAGACAGTGGCGGCCTTTGGCTTAATTATGCCACCGAGGAATCATTCTTATAATAGAGTTTTGGTGACGATGTTTAACAACTAGCTAACTTTATTATTACAAATTATTAACCAAAAGGAACTTTTTATGGCAATTTCAAAGGATAAAAAGAACGAATTGGTTGCTGATTTGACCGAGCTTCTATCAGGTGCAAAAACTACTGTTTACGCTAAATATCAAGGCCTTACCGTTGCTGAGATCCAGGAACTACGTAAAGCTGCTAGAGAAGCAGGCGTAAAAATCAAGGTAGTTAAAAACCGTTTGGTAAAAGTTGCAATGGGGCAAATTGCTGTTTATAAAGATACTGATACTACTGGTCTTACTGGCCAACTTCTTTATGCAGTATCTGACACAGACGAAGTTGCTCCAGCCAAAGTTTTGGCTGAATTTGCAAAGAAGCACGACGCTCTTGTTCTTGCTGGTGGTTTCTCTGATGCTGGCAACAGCCTTTCAGAAGACGAAATCAAAGCTCTCGCTGCGATGCCAAGCAAAAACGAGCTCATTGCTCAGGTGGTGGCACAACTTCTTTCACCAGTTACAGATTCTATTTCTGGCCTTACTGGTGGAATTTCCGGCATTGTTTCCGGGCTTGAAGCACACGCAAAATAAGCAACCATATATTATATATATTATAGAAAGGATATATCATGGCTACAGATATCAAAAAATTAGCTGAAGAATTGGTAAACCTTACCGTTCTTGAAGTAAATGAACTTAAAAACACCCTTAAAGACGAATATGGCATCGAGCCAGCTGCTGCTGCTGTAGCAGTTGCTGCCGGTCCTGCTGCTGGCGCTGAAGCTGCTGCTGATGAAGGCAAGTCTGAATTTGACGTTGTCCTCAAAGACGCTGGTGCACAAAAGATTGCAGTTATCAAAGCTGTAAAAGAAGCTACTGGTCTTGGTCTTGGTGAAGCAAAAGCTATCGTAGATGGCGCTCCAGCAACCGTAAAAGAGAAAGTTGCTAAAGACGAAGCAGAAGCTATGAAGAAAGCTCTTGAAGAAGCTGGTGCAACTGTAGAGCTCGCTTAATTCTTTATAAGTTAGTTAGTTGAACTGAAAAATCACCCATACGGGTGATTTTTCGTGTGCTATAATTATTCTATGAATGATTTTGATTATTTGAAAGAAGGTGAAGTTTATCTAGATTGCGCCTGCCAGAGTTTGAGACCAAACCCTGTTGTAGAAGCTTTAGAAAGATATTACTCAAAACACAATTCTTGTGGCGAGCGCGTAAAATACGAATGGGGGAAGATTACTGATAGTCTAGTAGAAGAAACCAGGGAAAAAGTCTTAAAATTCTTAAAACTTTCTTCCAGAAAATATACTACTTCGTTTACGCTCAATACTACTTACGGGATTAATTTGATTTTGTCGCAAATTGATCATACCAAATTCAAAAAAATTATGACTTCAGAAATTGAACATAATTCGCCGTTTCTCGCATCAATTGCGTTTTCTAAAAGGACCGGGCTCCCACGCGAAGTAATGAAAAGAAATGATGATGGCTCAATCCCAATTTTTGATTATGATTTTACTAAAGCAATCGTAGTAGTAAACTGCGCATCAAACTTTGACGGCAGAAAGCTTCTTAATATCAAAGAACTTACCAAAGCCGTACACAAAGCTGGTGGGATTTTGATTATCGATGCAGCACAAGCAATGGCACATTCTTCAGATATTTTGAAGGGCGTAGAAGTAGACGCGATTTGTTTTTCGGCGCACAAAATGTACGCACCTTCACTTGGCGTAATCGTATGGCGTGACGATCTAGATAAAGTACTTTTGCCGTATTGGCTAGGTGGTGGGATGGTAGATGATGTAGAAAAAGAAAAATATACTCTTTCTGCCGAGAATAAAGAACATCGCTACACTAGATTTGAATCTGGGCTTCAGGCCTGGGGCGAGATTATTGCCCTTGGGAAAGCGATCGACTGGCTTGAACATCTCCCTAAAAAAGATTGGCAAAATCTTAATGATAACGCAAGGGAACTATTTGATTTTCTAAATGGTTCATCAAAGGTTCATTTGATCAATAGAGAACCAAATCCTACGATGTCGTTTTATGTAGATGGGATTGATTCGCATCTTCTAGGTGAGGCCTTGTCTCGTGAAAATATTATGGCTAGAACCGGATATTTCTGTGTGCATTATTATTTGGACCACGTATTAGGAATGCCACCTCTTATTAGATTTTCTCTAGGTCTTCATAATACTAAAGAAGATATAGAAAAAATCAAAAAGGTTATGGAAAAAGTGATATAATATACATATTATGGTGTGCATAGCTGCTTTTATTATTTTGGCCTTAATCGGGCTTTTTGTTGGGATTATATCTATTTTCAAACCAAAGGTAGGCAAAAGCTACCTCAAAATGTTCAAAAAAGCCTGGGGCTGTTTATGGAAAAAGGTCCGGCTCCAAAAATGTGAGACTGGTTTTAAAGAAGACGTAAAAAACACTTTGCTTTCTCGCGTGATCATTAAACATCCAAAATGGACAAAACCTCTTTCTATTATTATCGAAGTTTTGTCAGTGATTATCGTGATTATTGCCGTATGGGCACTTCTCACTGCTATTAAATCACTCCTAGCTTTGTGGGCGTTAGGGTCTTGTAATGTCACCAAGCCTTCAGCCTGCTCGCTCGGGGCAGAAGTATGTTCTATCGATGAGTCTGAGCCTACTAACTTCTTTGAAGCTACCGGCAGATGGTTCACTGAGTGGGGCGAAATCTTTGAGGCTATTCCAGAAAAATTCAAATCCTATGAAGCGTCTGACTATAACTTTAATTATATCGACGCCAACCCAGGAATCGGTGCCGACAGGCCTATCGCTATAGATATTCTAGATCCAGGCTGTTCAGTTTGCATGATTTCTTACAGAAATCAAAAAGAAGCTGGTTTCTTTGAGAATTATGATGTGCACATTGTGCCGTATGCGATTCCAAATCCAAATGGTGGTTTTAAATTCAAAAACTCCGAAATCACTGTTAAGTATATGTTCGCTGCAGAGCAAATTCGTTCTGGCTTAGCTGTGACGATTATTGATCATATCTTTACCGACAAAGCAGAAGATGGTAGATATTATCAAGATTTGTTTAATGACGATTATTCTAAAGAAGATACTATCAAGCAAATTGAAACTTGGCTTAAAAAAGCTAACTTAAACGATAGTGGGATCGAGGAAGTTCGTAAAATTGTAGACTACCCAGAAACAGCCAAAAAGATAGATGATAACCACAAAATTGTAGAAGACCAGCTTAAAGCAAAAGGTATTCCTACTATGGTTTATGACGGTGCAAAGCATACCGGCTTATGGAAAAAGTAATTTTTACAACACTTTTAAGGCTATATCCGTTAAATTGGTGGAAAACTTTTTTTCATAATTTGCTTGACTTTGGGGGCAAATAGAGATAAGATAGTATTAAATAGTATATAGACAGGATGCGAGGTGATGTCTGAAATACCAGAAAAACAAATAAAAAGGTTACGAAGCTTAATTTCTGAAGCCGAAACTAATTTGTCGGCTGCAAAAGAACTTTTGATTTCCGTACTTGGCGATGGCGAAACTATCACCGCACCAAGAGATTCTATTGTATCAGGCCCAGAAGGCAAAATTATTGAAGGCATCTTTGATGGCCAAATCATGATTGGTCCAGATGGCAAGAATTATCCAGTACCAGCCAACTATGCTTCTAAGTCTAAATTGGTTGAGGGTGATATTCTTAAGCTCACCATTACCGATGATGGCAAATTCCTTTACAAGCAAATTGGCCCAGTAGAAAGAAAGACCGTAATTGGTACGCTAGTTTCTCACGATGATAAGTATTTTGTAGAAGTAGCAGGCAAAGAATATCAAATTCTTTATGCATCAGTTACTTACTTCCATCTCAAGAATGGTTCCCAGGTTTCTGTAGTAATTCCAGTTAAAAATGAAGATGCAGCGTGGGCAGCAGTTGAGGCCGCGCTTTAGTGAAGTCTTTATATAGAAAATATCGTCCACTCGGGCTGGATAATGTTGTGGGGCAACCACAGGTGGTTGACCCACTTTCTAATGCTTTAAAACTTAAGAAAATCTCTCACGCCTACCTTTTTACGGGCCCACGTGGCACAGGGAAAACTTCGGTCGCTAGAATTTTTGCGCACGCTGTAAATGATTTTGATTACGAGCTAGAAGACGATTACACAGACATCGTAGAAATTGATGGTGCGTCCAATCGTGGTATTGATGATATTCGCGAAATTCGCGAAAAAGCGATGATCAAGCCTACACTTGGTAAATATAAAATATATATTATTGATGAAGTTCATATGTTAACTCGTGAGGCCTTTAATGCGCTCTTAAAGACCTTAGAAGAACCACCAGAACACGTGATCTTTATTATGGCTACAACGGACTTAAACAAAGTCCCAGCTACGATTTTGTCTAGAGCTCAAGTTTATAATTTTAAGTTGGTTTCGGCTAATACAATTTTGGAGCACCTTAAAGATATTTGTGAAAAAGAAAAGATCAAGATAGAAGATGGTGCGCTCGAAATCATTGTAAAACGTGGTGGTGGATCATTTAGAGATTCTTTGTCTTTACTCGATCAGATTTCTACACTTTCTTCTGATGGTATTACTAAAGAAATGGTAGAAAAAGCGATCGGCCTTCCAGAAGATACCAAAATTGATGAATTATTAGATAGTTATTCTTCTGGCGATGTTGTAAAAATTACAACAATATTAAAAGAGTTATTTGAATATGGAGTAAGGGCAGAATTAGTTGCCGGCGAAATAATCGCAAAAATTGTCGAGAATCCAAAGCCAGAGTTTTTGAAGCTACTAGATAAACTCCCAGACATAAAAGAACCTTTTGCTGATGCTAGATTACTATCCGTAATGGCAGCTGTGGAAAAACCTGTGGAGAAGCCTGTTGAAAAGCCTGTTGAAAAGCCTGTGGAAACCCCACGTCCTGTGCCAGAGCCACCAAAAAAGGCCACGGCAACCTCTAATATTTCTGATATAATGGGAGGTGAGGTAAAAGCATATGACGGAGGTAACCCATTCTAAAACCGATGGTCGCGTGCCACCACAAGACATCGTAGCAGAGAAGTCGCTGCTTGGCGCAATTATGCTTGATGAGAATGTTTTGCCGGAAGTAATTACGGCTGTTAAGCCTACTGATTTTTATGAAGAAAACCACCAGATCATTTTTGAGGCGATGCGCAATCTTTACGATGCACACAAGCCGATCGATCTTTTGACCCTTACAAACGAGCTTAAAAGCCTCAAAAAATTAAAGCAAATTGGTGGGGCTGCCTACCTCACAGAACTTTCCAACTTTGTACCAGCCGCTTCACACGCCAAGGCTTATGCAGACATCGTTAATAAAGCTTCCACTCAAAGAAGATTGATTAAAGCCGGCACAGAAATTATTAACAAAGCTTACGAAGACGGCGCTGAGATTAATGAGCTAGTTGGCAAAGCTGAGCAAGAGCTTTTTGAAGTTTCTGATAACGTGGTAAGAAGCGACTATCGCCCAATGGGAGAGCTTCTTGATGATGCATTTGAGAGAATTGAAAATCTACAAAAAAATAAAGGCGCACTGAGAGGCCTTAAAACTGGTTTTAGGGATATTGATAAGAAAACGGCTGGTTTCCAGAAGGGTGATTTAATTATCGTAGGCGCAAGGCCAGCAATGGGTAAAACTACCTTTGCGCAAAACCTAGCTTATAATATCGCAAGCATCAATAAAAAGGGCGTACTGTTTTTCTCAATGGAGATGGCAGCTAATGAGATTATCGAAAGAATGATTTCTGATGTTTCTGGCGTAAACAACTGGAATATCAGAACGGGGAATGTATCGGATGATGAATTTGCTAAAATTGGCGATGCAATGGCCGAGATGAACGAAATCCCAATTTATATTGATGATACTAGCTCGATGACTATTATGGAACTCAGAAACAAAGCTAGAAGGGCGATGCACGACCACGATATCGGCATTGTAATCGTAGACTACTTGCAGCTCATTTCTGGGTCTGATCGTTATGCTGGCAACCGTGTACAGGAGGTTACAGAAATTTCTCGTGGTCTTAAAATCTTGGCCCGTGAATTAAATATCCCAGTGGTAGCTCTTGCTCAGCTTTCTCGTAACGTGACTGGTCGCGATAACCCACGTCCAGTTTTGTCTGACCTTAGGGAATCTGGTTCTATCGAGCAAGACGCCGACCTTGTGATGTTCCTCCACCGTCCAGATTATTACAAGCAAAATGATGATAATTATGAAGAAACCCACATTACCGAGCTTCTAATCGCCAAGCATCGTCACGGTGAAGTTGGCAAGATCGAGCTTTACTTCCACCCAGAGCTTCTCAGATTTATGTCGCTTGATAAAACACGAGAACAATAGTATAATAAAATAGTGAAGAAAATAACTATTTCTAAACTTTTTCTATACCGACATAGATTTGTAATTGGGTATATAGTTTTGATGATGGCATTCGTGGCGCTCCTCTTCACTTTACCTATGATTGCTCAGGACGGCCTCTCAGACGCAGAAATGTCATCAGCTACCGATTCTTATCATTTATCGATATCAGAGCCTTTTGATGGCAGCTTGGTAGATTTGCCGTATCATTTATTGCAAAAGGTATCGATTAGATTTCTTGGCCTTACGCCATATTCTATTAAGCTTCCAAGTATGATAATTGGTCTGATTTTGGCTATTCTCTTGATACTACTTCTCAACCGATGGTTCAAAAATAATGTGTCGCTTTTGGCGTCCTGTTTAGTGATTTTATCTACGCCATTTCTATTTTTAGCAGGTAGTGGTACACCACTGATTATGATGGTATTTTGGCCAACACTCCTACTTTGGTTAGGCTCAAAAATTCAAGGCGAAAGAAGACCAAAACCAATGTATTCATTCTTATTTTCGATTGCGATGGTAATGGCAATCTTTACGCCATATATGGTGTATTTTGCTGTGTTCTGTGTGATCTTTGTATTGATTCAACCTCATCTTCGTTTTGTGCTTAGGAGCCTTCCTAAGCTTCCACTCATTATCACTGGTTTAATTATCTTAGCTGGTTTTGCTGCGCTTGTAATCAATATAATAAACCAGCCATCCGTAATTATGGAACTCATCGCCGTAAAAGACTTTAGCTTTAATAACTTTGTTCCAAATATCGTAAATGGCTTTACGCCAGTGTTCCGATGGTTTGGCGAGTCCGATACGATCTTTCTAGCTCCTCTTATTGGCCTTCCGGTACTTGCACTAGCTCTTACCGGGCTCTTTTCTACTACCAAAGGTTTCTTTGCTTCTAGAAACTCCATTGCGTCGCTCCTTATTATATTCTGTGTTGCAATCACTGGGTTAAGAGTCGATGCTGTAGTATTCTTAATCTTGCCACTTTCTATCTTAGTAGCACACGGACTTAAATACTTGCTAGAGAAATGGTATGGGCTCTTCCCAGAAAATCCATATGCTAGAGTTTCGGCACTAGTTCCTCTTACGATTCTATTTGGGATCATCATCTTACCTGGACTTTTGCAGTATATCTACGGCTATCATTATAACTCTAAAGTAGCCTCTCAATTTGACTATAGCCTAGATATTATTCATACTAACCTTGCTGATGAAACTATCGTAGCAGAGAAGAATTATGATTTTTATAAGATCCTGGAAGATTCTACTCACCTCAGAGTAGTGCCTAGCGTGGCCGATACGGATGCAGATGGCATTGCAGTTTTGCATAGTAGAGTTAGCAAAGAGAATTATCGCTTGTCACGGATAATTACATCCCCGATGAGTGAAAATTCTGATATAATATATCTATATACAGTAAAAGGAGAGAAAAATGGGACAGACATTTGATCAAATGAAAATGATTAACCAACTTAGAAAAGCTCAAAAAGAGCTTAAGAATGAGATTGTAGAAGTAGAAGCTGGCGATGGCGCTGTAGTAGTACAAATCACCGGTGAGCTCAAAGTTAAAAAAGTTTCTATCGACCCAGAAAAAGTAGATCTAGACGATATCCACGAACTCGAACGCTGGATCGAAAACTGTATGAGAGATGGTTTTGCCAAAGCTCAAGAAATTGCTACCGATAAAATGAAACCTTTGATGGGTGGTCTTTCTGGTCTAGGCCTCTAAGGATCTTGATGCTACCAAAGGCTCTTTCTGATGCAATAGAGGCTCTCGGTATGCTTCCTGGCGTGGGGCCAAAAACGGCTGAACGCTACGCATACTATCTTTTTAAATCTAGCGATAAAGTAGCTGGCAATATTTCTGAGGCTCTTTCTAACCTTCATAAAGGCGTTAAGTCTTGCCCTGTAACATTTGCTTTGATTGATGCAGATGAAGACGTCTCTCCTTTGTATTCTGATGAATCACGGGATAAAACTACCGTAATGGTAATAGAAGAACCTCTAGATATTTATGCTATTGAGCAAACTAAGTCTTATAAAGGTACCTACCACGTGTTAGGTGGGGCAATTTCGCCAATTGACGGCATCACACCAGAACAGCTTCATATCGGCGAGCTAATTAAACGCGTGAATGCTGATAACGTAAAAGAAGTGATCATTGCTACTAACCCATCAGTAGAAGGCGAGTCTACGGCACTCCTTCTAGAAAAGATGCTCCACGAGCAAAATCCAAATCTTAAACTCACTAGATTGGCACGTGGGCTTCCACTTGGCGTAGATTTGTCTTATGCAGATCAAATTACGCTTTCTGCTGCTCTTGAGAACCGGCAGGCGCTCTAACGGTTTTTTAGCGCTACGAAGTCTACTTTACCTAACTTGGTCTTTGGAAGGGTGTCGATAACCTCTAGTTCACGTGGAATCTCGTATTTAGCGAGATATTTTTTGTAAAGCTTGTTTAAATCTTTTTTGGCAGCGTGCTCGCTGGCTTCTGGCTTTAAGACTAAGAATACTTTAACAAGTTCGCCACGAAGCTTATCTGGTACACCAATACAGGCGCAGGCGTCTACGTACTCAGATTTCAAAGTGGCTTCTTCTACGTTAGATGGATAAATATTATAGCCGTTTGATATAATCATACGCTTGAGGCGAGCCTTAAAGTAAACTGCACCTTCTTCATCTATATAACCAATATCACCAGTTCTTAGATATTTTTTGCCATTTACCTTGGTAAAGGTTTTCTCGGTTTCTTTTGGATTATTGAGATATTCCTTCATAATAGTAAGGCCACGAACGAGGATCTCACCATCCTTGCCAGTCTTGGCTGGTTTCTTGGTTTTGAGATCTAGGATAAGAGCTTCGCTGTCTGGAAGAGGGAAGCCAATAGTGTTTGGACGACCAGCAATTTTCTTGGCCGAGAAAATCATACCACCAGCAGCCTCGGTAAGGCCATAGCCATTTTGAATAATAGCCTTAGAACCATGGTCTTTTAAGAATTTATTAATATCATTTTTGAGTGCCTCAGAAACGATATCGCCACCAGAAACTACACCTTTGACGCGCTTTAATTCTCTTGGGCCGAATTTGATTTTTAGCATATATTCAAATACGGTTGGGACGCCCACGAGCACATTAATACGATAGTTCTTGATGTAGCTTCTTAGTTTTTTGGCATTAAACTGTGGAATAAGAACCATACGCATACCACAATAAAGTGGAATATGCATACAAACCCCCATGCCAAAGGCGTGGAAATTAGGAAGGAAACAAAGCATAGAATATCTAGGCTTCAAAAGCTCTGATACTAGATATTTAGCACCAAGAGCCTGGGCGTTAAAATTCATGCTAGTTAGAACTACACCTTTTGGCTTGCCAGTGGTACCACCAGAATAAAGAATTACAGCTGGATCGTTTGGTTTCATATGAACGTGTGGATCATCGGTATATTTAAGAGATTTTAATAGGAATCTATCCCAGGTCATTACCTGCTGCGAACGTTTGATGTGATTTTTGCGCCCCTTAGTGAGTTTAAAGATAGCTCTAACCAGAAAGTCCATTGAACGAGTAGGAGAGACCACGATGAGATGCTCTACGTCGGTATTTTTAATGATATTTTCTACTCTTGGATAGGCGATATCAATACAGAGCATTACTTTGGATTTAGATTGAATAAGATAATCTTCGATTTCTTTTTCAGAAGAAAGTGGGTGGACCATATTGGCCACAGCGCCAATTTCGTTAACAGCATAAAACATGTAAACAGCTTCTGGGGTATTTGGCATACAAATGGTGACTCTGTCGCCTTTTTCTACACCGATCGCTTTCATTGCGCACGCAGCCTTATTGATTTTTTTGATCATTTCCTTGTAGGAAATTTCCATTCTAAAATATTCTAGAGCAGTGCTGTTTGGATAACGTTTGGCAGAACGTAAGATTGCTTCATACATACTGCCCTCAAAGTATTTAACTTCTTTTGGTAGCTTTTCAATATAACCGTATTTGCTGCGTTCTAGAGCAATATCGAGCCTTCGCATACCACTGTGGAGCTTATTGTACAAAAATTCTAACATATATATTATTATAGCATAGTAAGTTTTTTGTTATATAATATATGTATGGACAAGAATTTTAGAGTGCGCGTAATAATTGGCTTATCTATGTTTATCGTGGCCCTAATTGGTCTTTATACTTTTGATTCAATTCCGTTCAAAATTATTTATGGCTTTTTTGCTACAATGTCTATTATTGAGCTTCTTAGCTTCTTTAAGAAAAAATTTTATGCTATTAATGTAATTCTCGCATTTTTCGAAATCGTATTTCTTATCTGCAGCACAATCTTTGTAGCTAGAGTAGATCTAGACCATTTTTGGTATATCATTCTAGGTGTTTGTGGTTACGACATTTTTGCGTATTTATTTGGCAAGATGTTTGGTGGTAAGATTTTTAAAAAATCACGCCCGTTTCCTCATGTTTCCAAAAATAAAACTTGGGAAGGCACATTTTTAGGACTCGCCACAGCTACTCTACTTGTAGCAATTAAAATTTCTACACAACAAAGTTTTCCTACAGACTGGATGTTCCTTCTATGTGGTCCACTAGCTCTATGTGGTGATTTATTTGAAAGCTTCTTAAAACGTAAATTTAAGGTGAAAGATTCTAACGAAATTATTATTAAAAATAGCTTCTTTAAATATATCGAACTTCTAGTTGGTGGCAGCGAAGGGCACGGTGGTTTTCTAGACCGTGTAGATTCTACAGCCTTTACTAGTACAGTTCTTTTGATTATTATTTTAGCTTGCTTTGGCCTTTAAATAGATAAATCGCCCCAGACATAACGGTAAGAAATACTACTATATATAATAGTACGATATTTATAATGGTAAGTGGCTCTAGATTTAAAATACGATTTAGAAGAATTGATATCACGGTAATCATCTGAACTGTGGTTTTGAGCTTGCCAAAAATAGACGCCGAAACCACTGTACCTTTTGTGGCTACCATCATACGCATACCGTCTACGGCGAAGTCGCGAATCAAAATTACACCAAACATCCAAACTGGCATTAGATTCATTACTACAAGTGCTAAGAACGTAAGGTTGATGAGCATTTTGTCTGCGAGTGGGTCTAGGAACGCGCCAAGATCAGTGACTTGTTTGTTTTTTCTGGCTAAACGGCCATCGATAAAATCGGTAAGGGAAGCAACGGTAAATATCACGATGCTTGCGATTTTGGCTGGAGTGCAGTCCATAAAAATCAAAATCATAAGAGGAGCAACTAAGATGATCCGTAAGATAGTTAGAACAGTAGGTAGATTTAGTTTTTTCATACAATGTCTCTTCTGTGTTCTACTTTCCAGGCACGGACTTTGGCAAACTTGGCAGCGAGCACGTCTGTAGACCATTTGTCGCCAAGCATTACAGTTTCTTCTGGCTTGATGTTTAATTCTTCCATCTTGGTGGTGAGTTTAGTAGAAATTGGTTTTTTGGCCCACCAAACACAATCGATTCCAAGAGGTTCGCAAAATTTTTGCATCATCTTTTTGCGACCATTGTTAGAGATGATCACAATCTTAACGCCGGCGTTTTTGAGGTCCTCTACCCAATCAGCAAGCTCGTCGGCTGGCTCTTTTTCTGAATGAAGCCTGAGAGTATTGTCTAGATCACAGAGAATTAGCTTAACGCCAGCCTCCTTTAAAAGCTTTGGCGTAACGTCTTCAAATCTTTCAAATTTTTTGTCTGCGTGAAAAACGGTCATATTATTATTCTACCACATTATGATATAATTATCTTATATGTACGAGAAATTTTTGGAGTTTATAAAAGATAAGCAATCTTTCTGCATTATTCAGGCTGAGAACCCGGATGGGGATTCTTTGGGCTCTGCCATTGCGCTAGATTATTTATTAGAAGGCAAGGACGTATCTTTGTATTGCCCGATT
The DNA here is from genome assembly GCA_017510925.1 of Candidatus Saccharimonadota bacterium. Classification (GTDB taxonomy): domain Bacteria; phylum Patescibacteriota; class Saccharimonadia; order Saccharimonadales; family Saccharimonadaceae; genus Nanosyncoccus. Next base: position 76,569 of record JAFWLT010000005.1, read on the forward strand.
GATATCCCAAAATATCTTCATTATTTTCCAGATTGGTCTAGAGTAACCACCGAGTTTGATTTTAAGGCTGATGGCTATATTATTGTAGATACTGCAGCAGAGGTTTTGCTCTCTAAGCTACTCGATGATACAGCGATTAAAAATAGATTATACTCTGCACCAGTTTTAGTAATTGATCATCACGAGACAGAAGATGATATTGCCTTCCCACACGAGGCAATTATAGAAACTCGCCCAGCAGCAGCTGAAGTAATTTTTGAAATTGCCAAAGCCTGCAAGATTGAGATTTCCAAACCTGCAGCAGAAGCCATTATGCAAGGTATCCTATCGGATACTTTGGGACTAACTAGCGTGGCTACTTCTGCTAGGACTTTCGAAGTGATGGCAGAGCTTACAAAACTTGGCGCAGTAATTTCCGATCTAGAAGAAGCTCGTCGCGAGTATATGAAAAAATCTCAAAGAATTTTTGATTATAAGGCAGATTTGATTAAACGTACAGAATTTTATTTGGATGGGACGCTGGCTACGGTTTTGATCCCTTGGGAAGATATCGAAGAATTTTCCGATGAATACAATCCAAATGTTTTAATTTTAGAAGAACTAAGAATGGTAGAAGGCGTAGAAGTAGCAGTGGCTATTAAAACCTACCCAGACGGCAAAGTCACAGGTAAAATTCGCTGCTTTGGCTGTGATATTGCCGATAAGATTGCCGGATATTTTGGTGGTGGTGGTCACCCATATGCTGCCGGATTTAGAACTTACGACACTACATATGAAGAAGTAGTAAGAGATTTAGTAAAAATAGTACCAGAACTAAAGGAGGCAAACAATGCTTAAACTCACTAAAACTTATGATAATTGCGTATCGGGCAAGCCTACACTTACGGTAGTATTTATACACGGAATTGCCGATGATTCTAGCAGATGGATAAAGCCAATCGAAAAGCTTCACGAAGATCACGAACTTGATAATATTCGGTTAGTGACTTTTGATTTACTCGGCACAGGCAAATCCGTTACCGATGATGAGAATCTAAAATACGATTTTAAAGATCAATTGGAAGCGCTTGATAATTCACTTGAGGAATTAAAGATTGATACTCCTCTTGTTCTCGTAGGACATTCTATGGGAACTCAAATTTCTGCACGCTATGCAAGCAAGCACAAAGGCAAAATCAAAGAACTAATTTTGATTTCGCCACCAGTATATACTTTGAAAGACATTGATTCAGCTAAGTTTGGCCCAAGTATGGATGGGTTTAAGGCATTAATGGTGGTAAAGAACCCAATTTATAAAAATCAGAAAGCATTTAATAATGAGCTTCGTTTAATCGTATCAGATCGCAAAAATTACGAAACATTTGCTGGGCTAGATATACCAACCACTATTATATATGGTGCAGCAGATAAATTTATTGCTGGGTATAATATCCCTGGGCTCGTTAAGGCCAATTCTAATATAACAGCACTCAAGACTCCGGGTGCACACGGCGTAGGGCACGATAAATGTGATAAACTGGCTACAACTCTAAAAAGGATCGTAAATGAAACTGTATAATACGCTCACAAGAAAAGTAGAAACGTTTAAACCACTAGGTGACACAGTAAAGATTTATACTTGTGGTCCAACGGTTTATAATTTCCCACATATTGGCAATTATGCTGCGTATTGTTATTGGGATTTGCTTGTACGCGCTCTTAAACTAAATGGATATTCAGTGAAGCGAGTTTTAAATCTTACTGACGTAGGGCATCTCACCTCAGATGCTGACGATGGGGAAGATAAACTAGAAAAAGGTGCTAGAATTGAGGGAAAGACACCATTTGAGATTGCCGATTTTTATGCAAAAGTATATCTAGATAATTATGCTAAAATGGAATTTTTGCCAGCTGATGTAATTGCAAGAGCCACAGATTATATTGCTGAAGATATTGAAGCTGTAGATTTAATGACTGCCAATGGATATACTTATGAAACTCGCGATGGTATATATTTTGACACCTCTAAATTTGCCGAGTATGCTGATTTTGCCCGTCTTGATCTTGAGGGACTTAAAGCTGGCGCTAGAGTTGGCTTTTCTTCCGAAAAAAAGAATGTCTCTGACTTTGCCGTATGGAAGTTTATCCAGCCAGGTGAAAACCACGCAATGCGTTGGGATTATCTTGGACGTCCTGGCTATCCGGGTTGGCATCTAGAATGCGCCACGATTATTCATAAAGAGCTTGGTGAGCCAATTGATATCCATACTGGTGGAATTGATCATATTCCAATCCACCACACTAATGAAATTGCCGAAACTTATGCAGCTTACGGCACTCAACTATCTAGATTTTGGCTACACTGTGATTTTATTACAATTGACGGGCAAAAAATTTCTAAATCACTTGGCAATACCTACACTTTAGAAGATTTGGAATCTCGTGGTTTTTCGGCGATGGACTTTAAAATGTGGCTTTTGTCTGGCCACTATCAAGGCACGCGCAACTTTACCTTTGAGAGCCTGGAAGCTGCTAAAAATCGTAGAGCTAACTGGCGTGAAAGAATTGCACTTTGTTATCAAAAAGAAGTAGAATCAGAAGGGAATTTTGCAAAAATTCTAGAAGCTGTAAACGAAAATCTAAACTCAGCCGAGGCTTGTGCTATTATCGATAATTCTGTGTTGTCTCTTAATGATTGGAGACAAATTGACGAGTTATTTGGACTAAGATTGATCAATGATACGCCGGATGTAGGTTCTGAGGTTTATGATTTGATTTCTGAACGAGATGCAGCTAGGAGCAACAAAGATTTTACAAAATCCGATGAAATTAGGAATGAACTTATCAAGCGTGGTGTCGCTTTGAATGACACACCAGATGGCGCTGTGTGGTATTACGCTGATTAACCAAACTTATTTAGCGATACAACGAACAAAGTAACCGTATTGCCGTTCGTCAAATTGTTCAAACAAGGTTCCATCATAGCGTAATTCATAGCGACGCGTATCAGGGAGAGGAGTATATAGACTCGAAGTCCAATATGCAGCGAAATTACCATTCTGGTAGCTGTTATAATAACGGCCACCTTTAGTTGGGGTAAATTGTGTAGCGTAACTCATTATCCCATTAATGTCTGTGTACGAAGGCATTTTCCATCCACTTGGACAGATATCTTCCGGAGCTTCTGGGACAAGGTTCACGTCGCCTATAATACTTAGCGCGCTAGCTGCAGAATAGTTATAATACCCACCGTATGTCGCGTTGCAAGCTACACGAGGCTCACTGAGGCTGATATTGTTAGAAAATGTAGTGGTCGGCAAATTCCAGCTTTGAGCTGATATGTTAGTATCGCTAGATGTAAGAGTTCTTGCAATATTGCTTGATCCATAAGCAGGCCCTGTACCATTACAGCCAATGGCGAGGTTTCTGGTCATCCAAATGTTGTTGTCTGGGAGTTTGGCGATAGTATAAGTTTGGTTATCGCGGGTATCTCTGAGCGTTCTAGTGTCACCAACGGACATTAGGTCGTCGGCAAAGTTTTGCATAGTTTCATCGAGAATGCAACGAACCGGGAAACCGATTCTGCGATATAAGATGTGGGCCGAATAGACAGCCGACGAGCTGAAATACAAATAGTAGAATTGCGTGGACGAGTAAGATGAGGACGACAAATAGTACCCTAAGGAACCTCCACTTTGGAACGCATTATTGTTATAGACGCCGGCTTGCAAGAAATTAGGAGTGGTGCCAGGGCCTGCATTATTATAGAACACTGGTGAGCTTTGGGAAGAAGCAGATTCCAGGTTGGCCCCATAAGCAGTAGCTAGTTTATAGAAATCACCAGTTTTCCAGTTAGGACTAGTTTGAGCTGGAGCATTACTGGTGGTAGCAGTAGGGAGTCTCCACCCTTTAGGGCAGATGGAATAAGCTGCGTTATAGCCATTGCCGGTAACAGCAGTACCACTTGCATCTTTTCCACCAGCAGTAGCAGTGAGCCAAGAGTAGTAAGAGTTGCATGGCTGAGTGCTAGTACAGTCTGCTTGGTTAGTAGTTTCATTGCCAGAGTTATAGACATAAGCTACGGTATCTGATATGAAACCAGAAGTACTTGAGGCTGGGAGGGTAAAGTAATTGTCTGTTGGTACATCAGAAGTATCAGCATTAAGCACGGTGCCACCAGCGAGGTTAAGATCACTGATCATCCAACATTGGCCATCAGCGAGTCTAGCTATAGTGTATTCTTTACTATCCCTCCTATCCAATACAGTTTGTGGAGTGGTGGTACAAAGATTTGGGTCTAGGTCTTGCATGTAATTCACCAACGGATGCGCCACAAGATTAAAGTTGAGAGTGGTAGAGTAAGACCCTGAAGCCTGGAGGTAGTCAATTTTTGCAGCAAGGGAAAGTTCGGCTTCGTCGTGGTTTACGGCTGTATCACTTTCCATTAGGGTGTTACCAGAAACGAATGGTACAAAGCCACTAGTGATAGTGGATGGGATTGATGTATTGGAATTTATTTTGTAGCCCCATTTGTCTGCTGTAAAGGAGCTTTCTGTATAGGTACCAGGATCTAGGGTTGGCATGATAGCTGAGATACCATCACTAGCTGTATCCCTATTTAGGTTGGTACTGTCATTTGGAGTAGAGAGGGTTAGTGTATAGCCAGTCTTATTATTAGTACCTACACTAACTGTAAAGTCTTTAGAATCAAAAGTCTTGGATGCTGGATCTAGGTTGATGATGATTGGGTTAGATGGGATAGTGAGAGTGAGGGCTGGTTCTATGGTGACAGAATAGTCTACAGTCTCTGCAAAGACTGAGCTACTACCAAGAAAACAAGAAATCAGGCTAAGCGAAGCGCATCCTATATATATATATATATATATAGAAGTCATATTACGAAGATTCTGCACAACCTTAAGCATAATATTATTATAGCATACTATTTATAATATCTAGCCAAAAATTCTTGTTTATATTCTTTGAAAGTGCCGTCCAAGATAGACTCTCTGATCTTGTCGGTGGTTTTTACTACAAAATGTTCGTTATGTATCGAGGCTAAAACTTTGGCTGTAATTTCATCGGTTTTAAATAAATGATGGAGATAAGCTCTGTTGTAATTTTTACAACACTCACAATCGCATTCTGGGTCGAGTGGAGTAAAGTCGTCTTTATATTTAGCGTTCTTAATATTAATACGTCCATCCGAGGTATAGAGTGAACCATTCCTAGCCATCCTAGTAGGCGCTACACAGTCAAAAGTATCGCAACCATATTCGGCGCCAACAAAGATATCAATTGGCTCTTGGCCCATACCAAGAAGATGGCGAGGCTTGTTTTCTGGCAAAATACTATTTACGGTCTTTAGCATTTCGCCCATACCATCAGCTACAAACACACCACCAATACCAAAACCGTCTGGCTCTACGCTTTTACAAAATTCGGCCGACTTAGCCCTCAAATCATTAAAAGTACCACCTTGCACTACTGCATACAAATATTGTTCTATATCATATTCTTTTGCTAGCTTGTCGTGTTCTTTTTTGCAACGAACTAACCATTCGTGAGTGCGTTGCATAGCTTCTTCCATATCCTCGCGTTTTTCTGATCTTGCTAGGTGATCAAAAGCCATATGGATATCAGCACCAATGGCCCACTGAGCTTGCATTGAAGATTCTGGTGTCATTTCTAGTTTGTCGCCATTAATGTGAGATTTAAACTTAGCGCCTTCTTGGTTAATCTTGACGTCAGGTAGAGAAAAAATCTGAAAACCTCCGGAGTCAGTAAAAGTAGGGCCGTGCCAGCTACAAAACTCAGCAAGCCCACCAGCTTTTTTAATTAAATCTGCACCAGGAGCTAGAATTAGATGATAGGTATTGGCAAGAATGGCCTGAGAGCCAAGATCACGCATTTCTTTCATGGTAAGAGCTTTGACGGAAGCTCTAGTAGCAGCGCCCACGAAACACGGAGTCTTAATATCGCCGTGAGGCGTATGAATTACGCCGGCGCGCATCAACCCATCAGATTTTTCGATATCAAACTTTAACATATAAACATTGAATCTCCATAGCTTAGAAAATTGTATTTTTCTTCGATCGCGTGGTCGTAGGCATTCTTGAGGTGATCCCAGCCAGCAAAAGCCGAAGCCAACATCAATACAGTAGATTTAGGAGCGTGGAAATTAGTAAGCAGGGCATCAACAATTTTGAACTCAAAACCAGGATAAATAAATATATCGTCCTCGCCCTCGGCCTTGCCGGTTTTTGCATAGTATTCTAATGTGCGAGCGACCGTTGTGCCAAGTGCAATAACTCTTTTCGCATCTTTTATCGCCTCTAGTGTGTCTTCTGGAATATGATACCACTCTGAATGCATTTTGTGATCTTCGATATTGTCGGTTCTAATTGGCAAAAAAGTACCGAGACCTACATGAAGCGTAAGATATTTAATAATCACGCCTTTTTCTTGCAATTTCTTTAGTAACTCTTCAGTCATATTAAGACTGGCAGTAGGAGCTGCAGCAGAGCCCATTTCGCGAGCCCAAACGGTTTGATAACGCTTTTTGTCGTCTTCGGTAGCGTCGCGATGAAGGTATGGGGGAAGAGGCACGGTGCCGTATTTTTCGGCAAGATCGGCAAGGGGAGTATCTGACTCTACTTCTGCGATACCGTTACCTAGAATTTTAGAAACTACTATATTGCCAGGATTTAGTACATCGCCATCGTGGAGTTTGCCACGGTACATCACACGCTGAGGCTCGTTGCCGTGTTTTTCTAGAACTACTAGTTCGCGCTTGCGACCATCCGGAAGAGTACAAAAAATCCTAGATTGCATCACTCGTGTATCGTTTAAAATCAAAACGTCACCAGGGTTTAAATAGTCTGCCAAATCTTTGTAATACGAATCTTTAATCTCGCCAGTGTTTTTATTAAGAACTAGGAGCCTAGTAGTGCCGCGTACTTTTGGAGGAAACTTAGCAATCCTATCTTCTGGAAGATCATAAGTAAAATCAGATACTAGCATTTTTTAAATCCTTTTCTATCTGTTTTTTGTAACGCTCTTCTTCCGAAAAAACACAGCCACAGTATTTTTGCATATAAAGGCCCATCTCACGAGCCTTTTTCTGGCCTTCTCTAAATCCAACTCGAAAATCACGATACAAAAATTCTATACCAAAACTCTCGGCGAGTTTCTCGCAAACTTTTTTTAACTCTTCGTGCTTTTGATATGGAGAAACGAGAAGGGTAGTAGTAACAGCGTCATAACCGTGTTTGGCTGCATAAGAAAAAGTTTCGCCAAGGCGTTTTGGATAGCAATAATTTACACAACGATTTTCTATATCAGACACTACATTTTTGCAAAATTCATCGAGACCATAATCTTCGATAAAAATCGCCTCTACGCCAATTTTGGCTGTATATTCTTTGAGGCAATCACGACGAGTTTTGTATTCTATATATGGGTGAATATTTGGATTGTACCAAAAAATTGTTGGCTCAATGCCTTCTTCTCGCAACGAGTCAATACAATAAACGCTGCAGGGAGCGCAGCAGGTATGCATTAGTACTTTTTTCGCCATAATTTCTTCCTATAATTATACCAAATGTGGTAAAATAAGTCTATGAAGGAGGTTTATGTCTAAGGTCATCGAAACTGATACCAGGACTTTTGTGAAGTTTTGGTCTATCCCAGTTATAATTCTTATCGTATTATTTATTCTCGGTAAAGCACTTACAGGGCTTGTGATTATCGGGATTTCAATTTTTCTAGCACTCGCACTTAAACCTCTAGTTAGAAAAGTAAATAATTTCTTTACCAAGCATTTTGGCACCGAGAAAAAACACCAAAAGCTCTCGGCTGCACTTGCATATATTATAGTGGTGGTAGTAATAGGTGGGATTTTAGCCGTTGTAGGCCCAGTAGTGATAAATGAAACCTCCAAATTCGTGCAGCAGGCACCAGAAATGTTCGAGAAAAATCTTGGTGGCTGGGAGGGAATTAATGATTTTGGTAAAAACTTTGGGATCGAAGATCTCCACGGCGAAATTGTCAACGCACTAGACGCTCTTTCTAAGAATATCCTCGGGGATATCGGCAATAACTTCGTAGCAAGTGTCACCAACATTGCTGACATTGGTATGAAGATAGTATTAGTCTTGGTACTAACTTTGTTGTTCCTTTTGGAAGGGCCAAATTTAGTGGCCGGGTTCTGGAAGAGCCTCAGCTCTGGCGAGCAAAACAAAAAGCCTATTACTGTAGCGCAAAGAGTATTTTCTAAGATGGCAAACGTAATTTCTACTTACGTATCACGGCAGATGATCGTAGCCGTGTTAGATGGTTGTGCGTCAGCATTGATCGTATTTATATTGTCATTATTTACAGACATTTCATCGTCTCTAGCTATCCCAATGGGGATGATTACTATGATATTCTATATGATTCCAATGTTTGGACAATTTATTGGTGGTACTCTCGTTACCGTAATTCTAGCTTCTACTTTCCCGTGGGCTGGCGTGATCTTTGCAATAGTATATATATTATATGCACAAATCGAAAACAACCTCATTGCACCAAAGATTCAAGGCAATGCGCTCAATCTTCCAGCCGTATTTATCTTGTGCGCAATCGTAATTGGTATGTATATGTTTGGGCTTCTTGGCGCCATTGTCGCTATTCCAATTGCCGGCTGTATTAGAGTTCTTGTAGATGAATATCCAAATATAAAGGCAGCAAATAGGCAATAGAATGGCAAAGAAGAAAAATCTGAAAAAAGTGTTTTTGACATTGTTTTTCATACTTTTCTCAGCTGGCGTAATTATTGCCACAGCCGTAAATGAATTTGCAAACAGTGAAAACGCAGCAGAGCTAGCCGAAGTCCATCTTAATGGTTGGTTGGTAATTCCAGCAGCACTATGTTTTTTGGTGATGATTACACTAGAATATGGCAAATATGTATTAATGATTACTAAATGCTCTGCGCCTGGTTCGTTCACCAAAAAAGAGGTTTGGAAGTTGGCATTTAGGACTGTAATGCTAGGCCGTTATTATGATAAGATCACGCCAGCAGCCGTAGGCGGCCAACCAGCGCAAATTATGCAACTTAGAAAGACTGGCAAAATCCCTACTGGTATGACCACATCTATTCCAATTTTTTCGATGATTTCTGGGCAGTTGATGTTTCTTCTTGTGGCGATCCCATGTTTTCTTTTTACTGACGTAGCATCTAAATCATCAGTCCTAATTGCCACTGCTTGGTTTGGACTTTTGTTCTATGCTTTCTGGCCAGTAATGGTGGCAGGCACAATGTTTTTCCCAAAGTTTACAGCAAAGCTCATCAATCTCGTCGTAAGATTTTTTGCCAAAATCAAAATAATTAAAAATCGCAATGAAGCCGTAAAAAAGGTTGAAGAAGAAGTAGGTGAGTACGCCAAACACGTAAAAATGCTAACCAGAAAACCAAAAGTAGCTATACCGGTACTTTTAATGTCGCTTATGTCTAACTTTCTGATGTCTTCAATTCCATATTTTGTGCTTAAAGCTTTTGGTGGGGATATCGATTTTATTGAATGTTTCTTGCTCACTATTGGAGTGGAGGCAGCCGTTTACTTTGCACCAACGCCAGGCAATTCTGGCGTAGCAGAAGGTACTTTCTATGTAATCTTTTCTAGACTTTCTACTGGTTACGTATTTTGGGCGATGATGCTCTGGCGTCTATTCGCATATTATATATATATTATAGTAGGGCCTCTAATTTATCTTTCTTCATATTTAAATAAAAAAAGGAAGGAGTTATCTAGTGATCACAAAAAATAAACTTCCAAATTATACGCCGATCGATATGACGGCCGACTATGATTCAAACGCTAAGCCAAAAAAGAGCAACCAAAAAATAAGGCATTTTTCATTGTTTATAGTTTTGATGTTAACTGTGGCTGCTATGACTTTTGGTTTGATTTGGCTTTTTTATCAAAAAAATAATAAGCCGACCGGTGGGGAAGTAATTGCGCCAGAAATAGAAGAACCTACAGAGCCAGAAGAACCTATAGAGCCTGAGCCAGAGTTAAGTGAGGCCGAAGCTTCTATCCAGCCAATCACCGACATCGCCTCTTCTAATCCTACGATTAAGCTTGGTAGATTAATGCTGATTAACCCTAATTTTACCGTGGATTCAGATTTTATTGCAGCACGTAAAGGCGAGCTAATTAGCCTTTCTGGCACTTATGGTATAGAAGAGAACAAAGCCTCAAATGGTGATAATTTACTAGACAAAGAAGCAGCTGAATGGCTTAACAAAATGAACGCTGCATACACTCTCACTAGCCCTGGGCATACACTCCAAACTAGATCTTGCTTTAGGGAAAGAGGCACTGACTGTGGTAGAATGTGCGCAGCTACAGGAGCTTCCGACCACCACACTGGACTTACTTGCGATTTGATTGACCCAATATACGGCACTTCGCTTGATACGGCTGAATATAGCAAACATATAGAATGGCAATGGCTTAAACAAAATTCCTACAAATATGGATTTATCGATAGGTTCCCAGAAGCTTGGGCTGGTGGCCCAATGAGCCAGCCGGCCGTAGTTAACGCCGAGGGTTCTACTGGCTTATTTGAAACCTGGCACTATCGCTATGTAGGTGTATTTGCAGCTACCGAAATTGCTACTGGTGTGTATAATAATGGCCAGTATGATTCTCTAGAACATTATCTAAAGGCTAGAGGGTTAGTTCCTAATTTACTGAATAATTAAAATTTGCTATAATATTACATATGTTTAAACTTATGAGGTATCTAAAGCCATACTGGTGGCAGGTTTTAATACTGGTTTTTGCTATCCTTCTACAAGTTTACACAACCTTACAGCTACCAGCTCTTATGGCCGACATCATTAACAACGGCATTGTGCCGGGGAATATGGATAGAGTTTGGCAAGATGGTGGCTGGATGCTACTACTTGTTATCCTTTCTGCAGCTACGGCTTTTTTGTCTTCATATTTCTCAGCTAGAATTGGCGCATATTTTTCTCGTGATCTTCGGGCTGCCGTATTTTCCAAGGTTCTAGCTTTTAATATGTCTGATCTCAAAAACTACAGCACAGCTAGCTTAATTACTAGGACTACTAATGACGTTTTACAAATTCAAATGATTATTACGATGATTTTGTCTTTGATGCTAAGAGCTCCACTATTTTGTATTTTGGGGCTAGTAATGGCAATTCAGACTGCGCCAGAAATGAGCTGGATTATCGTGGTAGGAATCACAGCTGTAGTAGTTTCGGCTGCAATTATTCTTGGAATTGTGGCACCAAAGTTTAAAGTCTTTCAAGGTTTAATCGATAAAATCACTATGATCACGCGTGAGAATTTAACTGGTATTAAGGTCGTGCGTGCATTCAATAACGAGAATGTAGAGACTAAAAAGTTTGCCAAAACCAATAAAGAATTAACCAAGCTCCTTATTTTTATAGACCGGATTTTGGAGCTTCAGAATCCTTTGATTAATATTATATTTAATGGGCTCTCCCTCCTATGTTCGTGGGTAGGGATTTCGCTTCTCAACCAAGATTTTTCGTATCTTGGTAATATGACAGCATTTGCTGAATACGTCGCATTTGTAATGATGTCATTCTTGATGCTTTCGATTATGTTTGTAATGTTGCCACGTGCTAATGTATCGGCGAATAGAATTAATGAGGTATTAAAAACCAAGGAGAAGATTCATTTTCCAGAAAAGACCAAAGGCGTACCAAGTAAAAAGTCTTCTGTAGAATTTAAGAATGTAAGCTTTTCTTATCCAGATGCCCAAGAAAAAGTTTTGTATGATGTGTCTTTTAAAGCTGAGGCCGGGAAGACTACAGCATTTATTGGTTCTACTGGCTCTGGCAAATCCACTTTGATTAATTTGGTACCACGTTTCTACGAAGCAACTGGTGGCGAAATTTTGATTGATGAAATCAATATTAAAGATTATAGCAAAGACGATTTAATGGGGCGTATTGGCTTGGTGCCACAGCACGGAGTTTTGTTTGCTGGGACGGTTAGCTCCAATATTAAATTTGGTGCGCCTAATGCCACTTTGGAACAAATCAAAAAAGCTGCTGATATTGCGCAGGCTACCAAGTTCGTTGAAAAACTTCCAGGTGGTTTTAATGCTCACATTTCACAAGGTGGCACTAATGTTTCTGGTGGGCAAAAACAAAGACTTTCTATCGCTAGAGCTATTTGTAAAAATCCAGATATCTTTGTGTTTGACGATGCTTTCTCGGCACTCGATATGAAAACCGACAAAAAGTTGCGTGAAGCTTTAAAACCAATTACGGCCGATGCCGTAGTTTTGATTGTGGCGCAACGTGTTAGCACTATCAAAGACGCCGACCAAATCATTGTACTCGATAAAGGTAAAATGGTAGGGAAGGGCACGCATAAGGAATTATTGAAAGATTGTAAGATTTACCAGTCCATCGTAAAGTCTCAGCTTTCTGATGCCGAATGGAAAAAGGAGGCAAATGGGGCCTAATATAAATACAGCAGGAAACGCCAAAAATAAGAAGTTCGCTTGGAAAGAATTTAAACATTCTATTAAGCCTTATGCATTCCCAATTATACTATCTATTTTGCTTGCTGTAGGCTCAGCACTTCTAGCGCTGTTTATTCCGAAGATTCTTGGTGATATGACTAATATCGCCGTTTCGTCTTATCCAGATATTGACTGGGGTGCAATCTCCGGTAAAGCCCTGCTTATAATTGGACTCTTTATTGGTGCTGCAATTCTAAACTACGCACAGGCATTTATTCTTGCCGTGGTTTCGGCTAACTATACTAAGGACCTTAGAAATGCCGTAATTGAAAAAATCCAGCGTATGCCAATTGCTTATTTTGACAAGCATAAATATGGCGATGTGCTTTCTAGAATGACGAACGATATCGACGTGCTTACCACTTCTATGTCACAGGAAATTGCAGATGTATCCCTAAGTATTACCACTCTGGTTGGTGTGATGGTGATGATGGTATTAATTAGCGTGCCCCTATCTCTAGTGTCGTTCATAGTAGTGCCAATTTCGGTTATAGTGGTTGGTAAAATCACCAATTTTGCCCAGAAATATTTCCGTGAGCAACAAGCTACACTTGGCGTATTAAACGGCAAAATTGAAGAAGATTATGCTGGGCACATCATCATCAAATCTAACTCTTATGAAAAAGAAGCTACTGCTTCCTTTAACGAGACTAATAATAAATTAGCTAAAGCCGCTACAAGAGCGCAGGTGTTCTCGTCACTTTCTTTCCCGGCCACACACGTATTTACTAACCTTGGCTACATTGCTGTATGTGTGCTTGGTGGTATGTTTGTGATCGAAGGAAAAGTCAGCATTGGTAGTATTCAAGCCTTTATCCAATACGTATCCAGGTTTAATCGCCCTATCACCGAAATTGCTTCTACTACTGCTACTATCCAGGCTTTACTTGCTGCGAGTGAAAGAATTTTTGAATTCTTGTCTGAAACCGAAGAAGAACCGGACCCAGAACCTTCTGTAGTACTCAGCTCGGTAAAAGGAGAAGTAGAGTTTCATAATGTTTCATTTGAATATTTGCCTGGAGTTCCAGTGATTAAAGATTTTTCGGTAAAGGTAAAGCCTGGTACAAATGTAGCAATTGTGGGCCCAACTGGTGCTGGTAAAACTACTATCATTAATCTTTTGATGCGTTTTTATGAACCAACTTCTGGTTATATCACAGTAGATTCAACACCAATCAGGGAAATGAAGAGAAGCGATGTCCGCTCGATGTTTGGAATGGTACTTCAGGACACTTGGCTATTTAGTGGCACTGTAGAAGAAAACTTACGTTATGGCAAAAAAGATGCCACGCTCGACCAAATTAAATCAGCTGCTAAAGCTTCTAATGTGGAGCATATTATCGAAGCTTTGCCACACGGTTATAAAACTATGATTTCTGAAGATTCTGATAATATTTCGGCTGGTGAAAAGCAACTCCTTACTATTGCTCGCGCTATGACGGCTAACCCACCAATGATGATTTTGGATGAAGCTACATCAAATGTTGACACTAGAACCGAGCAATTAATTCAGGATTCGCTCGAAAAATTAACCGACGGTAGGACCTCATTTGTAATTGCGCATAGACTATCTACAATTAGAAATTCTGATCTTATTTTAGTGATGAGAGATGGCAAAATCGTAGAGTCTGGCAATCACGAAGAGCTCCTAAAACTCAACGGTTTTTATGCCGAATTATATAATTCACAATTTGCTGATAATTAAATCAAAGACTTCTTCAATAGTACCGGAAGCATCAATCATAGTAAGGCCAAATTCTTTGGCGATTTTTGGATAGGCATTATTTACTTTTTGTTGGAATTCGTCTGGTTTTGATTCAAAAGTTTCTTTAGATTTTCCACGGTTGTCCTGACGAGCTAATCTTACTTCATCTGAAACGGTGAGCACAAAGCCTTTGTCTGGATTTACATATTTTTCCGGTAAAGATTCGTGAGTAAGTTTAATGATTTTGCTTCTAGAAACCCCTTCGCCATAGCCTTGATATGCGAGTGTAGACCACCAGTTGCGCGCAGAAATTACTACGCCACCATTCTTTAATACAGGCTCGGCAATTTTACGCCAAAGCTCGTAACGCGCAGCAGTGAATAATAACACATTGGTCATTGGCTCCATATTATAATCTTTGCCACGGACTACAATAAGATCGTGGATATCGTGAGCCTGAGGAAGATCGCCATCTGGCTCATCCATCACTACCACTTCTTTTCCTTGTTTTTCAAAATACTCCTTAAGAAGTCTAGCTTGAGTAGATTTGCCGGTGCCGTCTTGGCCTTCGATCACGATATACATTATTTTTCTCCTTTATATTTATTATAACAAGCAGGGCATAGAGCACGGTATTCGATTTTGGTTTTACCATCATCAATTAATACATCTGGGCCGTCGGTCACGAGTTTATCATTCAAAAATCTAGCATTCAAAGTAGCTTTTTTGCCACACTCACAAATAGTTTTGATTTCTTCGATATCGTGAGCTGTTTGAAGAAGCCTAGTGGCACCTTCAAAGCCACCATCTTCACATCTAAAGTTAAGCCTGAGGCCATAACACATCACTGGAATATCTAAATCAATTGTGACGAGCATTAATTCATCTACTTGTTTTTTGGTTAAGAACTGCGCTTCGTCTACTAATATGCATTGTACGTTCTTATAATTTTTGCTGATCTCTTTGTAAAGATCAGTAGTTTTATCAAAACAAAAATCAGTTTCTCTCTCCGGCCCAATACGAGTATAAAGTTTGGTACCGTGTTTGGTGTCTGTGTCTGGCTTAATTACGCAAACTTTGTGACCACGTTCTTCATAATTAAACGCAACCTGAAGAAGCTGCATCGTTTTGCCACACCCCATTGCACCATATCTGAAATACAATTTGGCCATATGCTATAATTATAGCATATGCACGAGAGTTGGAAGGAGTTCTTGGAGTCAGAATTTAACAAGCCTTATTTCAAGGAGCTTTCTGAGTTTTTGCATAACGAATACGAGCATAAGACGATTTTTCCACCCAAAAAATTGGTGTTTTCGGCGTTTACGACTGATTTGAATGATGTAAAGGTAGTAATTTTGGGGCAAGATCCATACCACACGCCAGGTGCAGCTGAAGGTCTGGCATTTTCGGTGCCATCATCACAACCAATTCCACCGTCATTGATTAATATATATAAAGAAATCGACTCGGATATCGGCCACCATAATAATCCTACCGGGAGTTTAAGAAATTGGCAAAAACAAGGCGTGCTGCTTCTCAACACAGTACTTACCGTAGAAGCTCATAAAGCCAAATCGCATAGTGGAAAGGGTTGGGAAATTTTCACTACGGCCGTGATTTCTTATTTAAATTCTAAATGCGATAATTTGGTATTTATATTGTGGGGAAGAGATGCAAGAAACAAAAAATCTTTAATTGATACAAATCGCCATTTAGTTTTGGAGGCAGCACACCCATCGCCACTTTCGGCTTATAACGGATTTTTTGGCTGCAAACATTTTTCTTCTTGCAATAAATATTTAGAAGAACATAATAAAACACCAATTGAGTGGTAATTAAACCCACTTGGCAAGACGCTGGTATTCTTCGGAATCTTTTGGATAAGAATCTAGGATGTCTTCAATGTAAGTCTTGCCGTTAGTGATGTTGAGGGTTTTTACTTCTGGCATAGAAGCGAGCAATCTTATTACGGCTTCATCAGTTTCTACGTTAGTCATAGATTTCTTAGGATCAGTAGAATGAGAATGAACGCGAAGCTCTCTATAAACAAACCTTTTGATGCCGGCCTGCAAGCAATGCTTAAGACAGTTTTCGCAAGTGGCAGTTTTGTTGTATACGGTACAGCCGGTAAGATCTTCTTTGGCGAAAAGAAGAGCATTCATTTCGGAATGAATTACAAAATAATATTTCATTGGGCGCTCTGATAAAGTCATTTTGGACTCGTCAGCACCTTGAACCATACCATTGTAGCCAAGCGCTACTACACGCTTATTTGGATTGACAATTACGCAACCCATTTGGCTTGACGGATCTTTAGATTTTAAAGCGACCGTTTCGGCGATTTTTAGAAAATATTCGTCCCATTCTTTTTGAGATGTGCTCATTTTCTCCTCCATTCACCTCTATTATATCACGGATTTATAAGTGGGGGGTTGATTTTTAAATTTGGCTGTGCCTATAATTTTGAAACTTAAAAAAGGAGGAATTATGCCCAAAAAATTCTGGGTTTTGGTGGTGGCGATATTAACTATAAATTTAATACCAACTCCGGCTTCTAGGGCTATAGATTGTCCGGATTTAAAAATTATTTTTGCGCGTGGATCGGGTCAAGAAAGATGGGTAGACCAAGATTATGTAAATTTTAAAAATGAGCTAGCCGAAAAATTGGAACTTACAAATTTGAATTATGAATTTGAAGACTTAGATTATCCGGCGATTGGCATAGGGAATCCTTTTATAATTTTGAATACTTTCGTGAGTGGTGGGGAAGCTTATGAATTTGGTGCAAGTGTAGATGTGGGGATTAAAAATTTGTTAGATGGAGTCAACGGCTCGGAATGTCGAGATACAAAATATGTGCTTGGCGGCTATTCGCAAGGTGCTATGGTGGTATCAAAAGCAATTAATTATATAAACCCCGACAAAGTAGTTTTTGCCACGACTTTTGGCGACCCAAAAATTTATTTGCCAGAAGGTGGTGGATTTATTCCTGCTGCTTGCAAGGGGGCTAACTTATCTAACTATCGTATTTACGTGCCGGACTGCAGAGTGTATGAGGGTTTGCTTGGTGGGAATAAGCCATATCAACCAGACGGGTATATCGATAAACTTGGTACTTGGTGTAACAAGACTGATATTTTTTGTTCTACACACTTTAGCATCAACTCACACGTATCATATGCTTCTGATGGGTTATACAAAGACGCGTCTAGACTAATTTTTGATAAAGTTTGTAAGGCTTTTGGTATAAAAAATAGTTTTGTATCTTTGCACGATACAGCGATTTTAATTGACTCTACCAGCTCGATGGATCGTTTTATGCGCGCGCATAGGGAAGAAATCCTAAACCTAGCTAAGAAAACTTTAGAAGCTGATGGGCGAGTGGCACTTTATGATTATCGGGATCTTGGCGAGAATTATCACCCAGTGGAACATTGTAATTTTGATACTTGTACGCTCGAAAAATTTGAAGAGGAGTTAGATAAGATTTCTTTTGCTGGTGGTGGCGATGTGCCAGAATCTTTACTTTCGGCGAGTTTCAATGTGATGAAAAAATTAAGTTGGAAATTTGGGTCCACCAAATCTTTGGTGATATTCACTGATGCAAATTACCACGAATCGGATCTAGATAATGTGACTTTTGCAGACGTAGTAAATTTAAGCAAAAAAATTGATCCAGTTAATTTTTATATTGTCACTACTGAAGACAATAAAGATTTTTACCAGGGGCTAGCCGAGGCCACAGATGGAGCAGTAACAACCTCGTTCGCAGATACAATAATGGCAAGATTTGATAGCTTACCAAGAGTGGAAGAGGAATATAGCAGGGAGGCGTTGCCAGAAATCACCAATGTAAATGTAGAAAAAATTTCCGATACAAGTATTCAAATTGATTTTAGCAGCACTGGTGGCAGAGCGATCATAGCTTTCAATGACTTAGTTTTGGGCGTAGCCGATTCTGGAATTTTGACGATTTTTGGCGTAGACTTTGGAGTTGAAAATATTCTAACTCTCACGCCGATTTCAGAAAATTTGAGGGGAAAAAGTGTGCAGACAAAATTGCAAATTGAAGGTTTAGGTAAACTAGAAATTCCAATGGTGCCTAATGCTGGGAAGCTGTAAGATGCCAGTGGTCACCATATTCACATTTATAAACCCCTAATTTAGTAGTGATGTGGTGATCATATTCAGCAACACGCGCTGCTGCTTCAGCCTCTTCTTTGGTGTCATAGCAAATTTTATGCTGGTCACCAACCCAGCATCGTTTAGGTTCGTATGTTTGATTTGGATTTAGGTTTTTTACCATATATATCACTATATAATATATTGTATATACTGTCAATGTATGGTATAATAGTCCCTATGGTTTTAGAGAAAGACAAAATTCGGAATGTGGCAATTATTGCTCACGTAGACCACGGCAAAACTACCCTTGTTGATGGCCTTCTTAAGCAGTCTCACACTTTTCGTGACAACCAAGCCGAAATGTCTCAAACTCTAATTATGGACTCAATGGACCAGGAGCACGAACGTGGTATCACGATCACGGCAAAGCAAACTTGCGTATATTATAACGGTTACAAAATCAATATTATTGATACTCCGGGCCACGCTGATTTTTCTGGTGAAGTAGAAAGAACTCTAAATATGGCTGATGGCGTGCTTCTTATCGTGGATGCCCAAGAAGGCCCAATGCCACAAACTAAGTTTGTTTTACAAAAAGCTCTTGATCTTAAGCTTAAGCCAGTAGTGGTAATCAATAAGATTGATAAGCCAGCTGCTAGAATTGATGAAGTTTTAAGTGAAGTAGAAAGCCTATTTTTGGAACTTGCTACAGACGAGTCTCAATTATTTTATCCAGTTTATTATGCCATCGCTAGAGAAGGCAAAGCTGGTAAAACCACTGATCTAGATGATGATCTTCACGTAATCTTTGATTCTATTATTAACGATATTCCAGCACCAACAGTAGAAATCGACAACCCCAATGCTCAGCTACTCGTTGCTGCACTTGCTTCTGATAATTATCTTGGTAAGTACTGCATTGGTAAGATTTTTAGAGGCAAACTCAAAAAAGGCCAAAATGTTAAAATTATGCACGGCGACAGCGCTAAGTCTGCCAAAATTGATAATTTGTTTGTTTACAAAGGCCTTGGTAAAGAAGAAGTAGAAGAGGCGATTGCTGGCGATATCGTAGCTGTAACAGGTACGTCTGATGCTAATATTGGTGATACGATCGCTACTGGTGAGAACCCAGAAGCTCTACCTACCATTGAGCTTGAAGCACCAACTCTATCTATTTATATTGGGCCAAATACCTCACCACTTAAGGGACGTGAAGGCGAGTTTACAACTTCACGACAAATTGCCGAGAGACTAGAGAGAGAGCTAGAAACTAACATTGCTCTAAAGATCCAGCCAGATGGCCTTGGCTACAAAGTATCCGGACGTGGAGAACTCCATCTTTCTGTATTGATTGAAACGATGCGTCGTGAGGGCTACGAACTTGAGGCAGGCCGGCCTGAAGTAGTTTATCGTGATATTGATGGCGTAAAGTCTGAACCAATCGAATCTCTAACTATTGAAGTTGAGCCAGAATTCGTAGGTGCTGTGTCGCAAGAATTAGGTATCAGAAAAGCCGAGCTCAAATCTCAAGAAATTACCAGCTCTGGTTCTACTAGATTTGTTTACGAAATTTCTACTGCAGCTCTTATCGGTCTTAGAAATAATCTATTAACTGCCACTAAAGGCACCGTAATTATGTCTTCGATCCCATCTGGATATCGTCCAGTAGATTCTAAATATCGTCCAGAGAGAAATGGCGCTCTCGTAGCATCAGAAGATGGCGTTTCTACGGCTTATGCCCTAGATGCAGCACAAGCTCGTGGCGTGTTATATATTCCACCACAAGTACCAGTTTACCAGGGTATGATCGTAGGGCTTTCCAATAAAAAAGACGATCTAGATTTTAATGTTTGTAGAGAAAAACAACTTACTAATATGCGTACTCACGCTTCGGATGGGGCAATTCAGCTTACTCCATACACCCAATTATCTTTGGAACAATGTTTGGACTTCCTTCTAGATGATGAGCTTCTAGAAGTTACACCAAAGTCACTTAGACTCAGAAAACGTCAGCTCGATCCAATTAAAAGAAAGCGTGAAAACCGTGTTAATTGATACTCACTGCCACCTACACGATAGAGAATTCTTTACAGAAGAACAGGCAGAGGAGATGCTAGAACGCGCGCATAAAAAAGGAATCAAAAAGATTATTTGCATTGGGACCGACCCAGAAGATTCAATAGCAGCACGCGATTTTGCTTCTAAGCACGATGACGTTTATTGGACTTACGGAGTCCACCCAAGTGAAATAAATAGTAAAAATTTATTTGAAAAAGATAGCAAGCTAGTTGCTATTGGGGAGGTGGGGTTAGATTATCATTATGAGGGGTATGATCGGGAGAAACAGATTAAGCTGTTTGAAGAAATGCTACAGTTAGCAAAAGACAACAATCTTCCGGTCTCTTTTCACGTACGTGAAGCGTTTGATGATTTCTTTGCCATAATTAATAATTTCCCAGAAATTAGAGGCGTAGTGCATTCTTTTTCTGATAACAAAAAGAATCTAAAACGCATTCTTGATAATACTGATTTTTATATCGGCGTAAACGGGATGGCTACTTACTCTACCTTGCCAACGCCACCATTAGATAGAATTGTGTTGGAAACAGATGCTCCTTTCTTGACCCCGGTACCATTTCGTGGTATAATAAATGAATGTGGTTATATTCGGGAGATTGCCGAGTGGCTGTCGACCAAATTAGCCGTAGATTTTAACGAGGTAGAGAATGAGACAACTAAAAACGCAGAAAAACTCTTCAACTTCAATTAATTTTGATACCTCTGAATTTGAGCCAACTTCTGAATCTCTTAAAATCTACGACGAACTTAATGCTATTTCTAAGGAGATTGATCAATGCAGAGAAAGAAACCTGTACGATATTCTAATCGCCTAAGTTATAGCGACCTTCTAGGTCTTGAATCTAAATATGGTGGCGAAATGTTTGGTCCAATTCCAGCTGGACACAGACGTGAATTTTTTAAAGACAAAGAAAATGTTTGGATTTGGTATGAAGGTTGGACTAATCCTGCCGGGGCTCCAGAAGAAATGGTGATCCGTTATGAAGTTCGCCCGGCCGGCGTATTTAAGCGTGTAGATGGTGAAAAATACAAAAAACTTTCCGGTATGGAGCTTGATAACTTTAGGAATGCTGCCAAAAGTTATCTAAAAACTATGAAAACTAAGCTTTATTACTAAAGTTTGAGTTTTCCTACACTTATGCTAAAATAGAAGTATGAGTGGAGATAAGAAATTAGACAAAAAACCAGATATGGATGAATTAGCTAAGGCTTTTGATAGTGCCAAAAAGGTTGGCGAAGACAAGCCAGAAGGCAAAAAGAAAAAATCTGGTAAGAGCAAAAAATCTATTGCATTTTTTACAATCGGGATGTTAGCGCTAGTTGGTGGCCTTTCGTTCTTGATTTATAGATTAGTAGTCGGACCTTCTGCAGCTGACGCAGAATTTTTGATTAACGCTGGCGAATGGGTAGAAGAAGATGAGCCAAGTGTAGTTTGGAAATTTACAGAAGTAGGGAAGGGCACACTTACCACGGATGGCCATACCACAGATTATGACTTTATCTGGGCGTTAGAAAATGGCAAGATTAAAGTAGAAACTGCCTGGCTTTATAAACTAGAAGATACTTTCAACTATTCACTAGACCAAGGCGCAAAAGTTCTCACACTTAAAGATGAAGAAAAAGGTGTGGAAGTAAAACTTAAAGCTAATAATTAAAATAGATTTTTAAAAAACACTCCCTGACTAGGGGGTGTTTTTTGTCTAGGTTTTATTTAACAATACAACGCAGCGAGTAGCCAGCTGTTCTTACACTATAGGAGCCGAAGTATAGCGCAGTTGAGCTAGAATACAAACGATACATACTTGAATTACTATATCTACTTGCTAATCCCATAAAATGGTAAGTACCCTGTCTATATGTACCCCCGTCTTCACCAACAGCGCCAGTAAGATTTAGAGATAATTGGTATTGTACGCTGCTAGCGCTCGTAGCCGTCATACTGATGGTGCCACTACAAGCAGAGCCACGGATGGCAGCACATACGGCTTTTAATTCATCTTCCGTTGGCATATGCCACTTAGATGGGCAAATATCGTATTGAACGGTAGTAGGGGTAGTAGCATTAGAGTTGTAGCAATATGACCCAGCACTAGCTGCACAGTAATTATACTGAACACCAATCTTACCGTTGCCGATACCAAAGGCAGAAGTGCCAGGAGTTAGGTCTGAGATGATTGAGTCTTTATTGTATGGACCATTATATGTACACGGGTATGAACTGCTAGTGGTACAAGTCCCACTAATTCTTGCTAATGGCTGGGTGTAAGACGTACCACTAGCCCAGTTGGAATACGTTAGACCAGTAACAGCCAAGCCATTAGTTCCGGAACCACCACCAGATTTGAGTGCTGCGATAGACGCCGAATTAGCATTGGTGTTTTGCTCGTTTAGAGTGTTTACTACATCTTGATCGGTGAGATCGAGATTTAATTCGTCTATCATCCAGAGACTGCCGTCGCTTTGTTTTGCTACAGTATATTCTTGGTTGTCGCGTTTATCCTTCAAAACCTTAGTTGCGCCAGTAGCTGTGTTGGCTACAATGCTACTGTTAATATCCTGCATATAAGTAATATCAGCAATAGTTTCGTTTAATACGCAACGCATCATAAACCCATTGTCACGTCTACCTTGGTGTTGTGGAGTTACGCTTGTAGGAGTAACATACAAACGATACGCATTATTTGTATTACTATAACGTGTAGACGAGAAGAAATCGACACGTGTATTTCGTTCACTCGGAGCCTTCGTGTCCCCATCCCAAGTTCCACCAAATGCTGTAGACAAATTATATTGTAGGCTGTTAGGATTAGAAGCCGTAGTTCCAGTGTAAATATTAGCTAGTGCTTGATATTCCCCACTCGCGCCACCAGTAGGCATGCGCCATCCAGCTGGACAAATATCATATTGTGCATTCCCGGAACTCGTAGTCGTGCAATATGTTCCAGCTGTAGCTGCACAATAGTTATAATAGACACCGTTTTTACCAGAACCAGCGCCATAGCTAGTGACAGTAGTATTAGCAAAATCAGCGTTAAGTTGTGGCTCTGTAAAAGAATGCCCGAAAGTTGTAGATTCAGGTAAGGCAAAGGCTACGCTTGGAGACATATTAGTATTTGCAGTAGAAAGTGGTTCTGTTAGTTCTACTGCACCTAAACGCAAATTATCTAGTAACCAACAATTTCCATCACCAAGACGTTGGATAGTATACTCTTGCATATCACGTATATCTAATACCTGAATCGGGTCAGTAGTACAATAACTAGGATTCATATTTTGCATATAATACATCATCGGGTTGGTCACACCAGTAAGTACAAGACCTAGTTCATAAGACCCAGCAGCTTGATTGTAATTGATTTTGGAACCAAAGGAAAGCGTAGTTTCATCTAGATTAGTAGCATATTTGTTTTCTAAAAGTTTAGTACCAGAAACATATGGGATAAAGTTACCAGAATCTTTCTTATAGCCCCAGGTATTGTCTGTGAGTGAAGCTGCAGTAGATCCTGCCTCTGCAGAGAGAGTTGGAATTACTGCATTTTTGCCATCTACTGTATTATCTCTTACTAAATCTGTAGCATCACCGGTGGATGACATAGTTAGTTGGTAACCTGTCATATTATTGGTAGATACTTTAATATTAAGATCTTTACTATCACTGGTCTTAGTATTAGGATTTAGATCTAATATTACATTATTAGAAGAAAGAGTAATATTAAGGCTTGGGGCTACGTTTACTATATAGTCTACGGAATCAGCGTAACTACAACCCCCCCCCATTAATAGGGCTAAGGGTACGGAAAATAATACAGTTTTAACAAAATTATTACGCACCAACCTCGTTAGCATAACCTTATTATAGCATATGTTTTGAGATTTCAACAACAAAAATAACCCTTTCGGGTTATTTTTGAAGGCCTATTGTATACAATGAAGTATCTTTAGAACCTTATTACCTATAATTATACTAGAGTATCTCTGTAATGTCAATGACCTTATTATTTTTGGTTATAATTTTCAACTGACATTTCAAAATCATACGGCCGGTCTTTTTCGGAAGTCTCAACTGTGACTTTGTAATATTTTTTCATACGACCACCCTAGCATACTGGGGTAAGAAAAACAACCCCCTACCTTGTAATTATGGGATTTGATGTTATAATATAGATATGATTTATTTGGACCACGCAGCGGCAACGCCAGTCAATAAAAAAGCGCTTGAAGCGATGCGTCCGTATTTTGATGAAGATTTTTTTAACCCATCGGCAGCTTATCTTCCAGCTAAAAAGGTAGCTCACGAATACGAAGAAGCCAAGGGTGTGATCGCCCACGCAATTGGGGCCAAAGCTAATGACCTTGTAATTACTGCCGGCGCTACCGAAGCAAATAATTTGGCATTTAGCGCTGTTCTTGATGGCAGAGTATTGTATCTTGCCACCGAGCACGATTCGGTACGCAAGGTAGCTGAGCAGTATAGTGGCGAAGCAATCGAGGTAGACAAAAATGGGCGAATCGACCTTAACGACCTTAAAGCCAAAATCACCGATGATGTAATATTGATTTCTGTGGCACTTGCCAATAACGAGCTTGGTACAATTCAACCACTTTCCGAAATTGCCAGTCTGATTCGCGAGGTAAGATTAAACCGGCTTTCTCGTGGCGTCAAAAGACCTCTCTATCTTCATTCCGACGCTTCGCAGGCAATGAATCTTCTAAATGTAAATGTAGCTAGACTCGGCGTAGATCTTTTAACTCTCAATTCTGCCAAGGTTTATGGACCAAAAGGTGTGGGAGCTTTATACGTATCGCACGACGTAAAACTCAAACCTGCTTCCTATGGTGGTGGACAAGAACAAGGTCTAAGATCTGGCACCGAGAATGTCCCGGGCGTAATCGGCTTTGCTAAGGCCGTAGAGGAAGCCACTAAACATCTAAACGGTAATCGCAAAAAATATGCTGAACTTAAGAAGATTTTGCTTTCTGAACTCAAAGATTACGAGCTAGTCAACAAAAAACACTCTCTTGACAATTTCATTGTTTTATGCTATAATGGTATAGATGCAGAAAGATTAATCTTTCTTCTTGAAGACAAAGGCGTATATGTATCTACAGGGGCTGCCTGCGCAGCAAATAAAGGCGCTAAGTCACACGTTTTGGCAGCGATTGGGCTTTCTGATTCCGAAATCAATGGGTCTTTACGCTTGACTTTGGGTGAAACTAATGACGAAGAACAAATCCACGAAGCAGCTAGACTCATTAACGAAGCCGTAACATTGGAGAAGAGTCGTGGGTAAAAAAGTTTTTGTTGGAATGTCTGGTGGGGTGGATTCGTCTGTCTCCGCGATGCTTTTGAAGCAGCAGGGCTATGACGTAACTGGCGTTTATATGAAAAACTGGTCGAAAGATCTTCCGGGTATGAAATGCCCTTGGGCTGAGGATTTAGCCGACGCCAAACGTGTAGCCGTGAAACTCGGTATTGATTTTGAAGTTTGGGATTTCGAAAAAGAATATTTTGAACGCGTGGTAGAATATATGCTTTCCGAATTTAAGGCTGGCAATACGCCAAATCCAGATATTATGTGCAACCAAGAAATCAAGTTTAAACTCTTTTTTGAAAAGGCAATGGAACGGGGTGCTGATTTTATCGCCACCGGCCACTACGCTAGGATAATCGACGGCAAATTGGCGCGCGCTGTGGACGAGAAAAAAGATCAGACTTATTTTCTTTACAGGATTTCTGACGAAGCAATTTCCCACACGATTTTCCCGATTGACGAGATGTTGAAACCAGACGTAAAGAAACTTGCCGAAGAAAATGGGCTTCATAATGCGTACAAAAAAGAATCTATGGGCGTATGCTTTGTGGGTGAAGTTGGGATGAAAGATTTTCTTAAGGAATATATAGATATACAGCCAGGCGAAATTCGCGAAGTTGAGACTGAAAAGGTAGTAGGACATCACGAAGGCGCGGTATTCTATACAATTGGACAAAGACACGGGTTATATATTTCTGGAAATGTTGGGGAAGTAAATAGTGGTTTGCCGTATTATGTGGTTAAAAAAGATCTTGAGAAAAATATTGTATATGTGTCTAGGAATCTAGATAGTAATTTGGTTTGGGTAAATGAATTGGAATTAAAAGATATTATTTTAAAAGATAAAAAAATCAATAATTTAACTGTGAGACTCAGACATCTTGGGGAGCTTATACCTGCTACGCTGGAAGGTGATACGCTCAAATTCGAAAACAAAATCAAAAGACCGGCTGCTGGGCAGTCTGCTGTCTTTTATGATGGCGAAATTTGCCTTGGTGGTGGAATTATTTTATAAAATTCTAGTGAACGATCATCATAGCCGCGTCTGCGCAAAGCAAAATACCAGCTGTAATGCTAAGCACTGCTACAAAACATACGTGTGCGCGTTCTTTTGAACTGATGCCTTTACATTTGCAGGTCTTTTTGCATTTGCAACTTTTGCACTTACAGCTTTTGGAAGCGCATTTTTTGGTAGTTGTTTTCTTTTTTGTTGTAGGCATATAACTCCTTTTTACTTATGCTTATATCTATAATATCATAATATGCAGCCGGGCGCAAGTGTGGTATAATTATCTCTATGGATGCAAACACGATTCGTCAAAAATTTTTAGATTTTGAAGTAAAAAAGGGCCACAAAATTATTCAGCCGGCGCCACTCGTACTTGAGGGTGATCCGACCACACTTTTTACTGGCTCTGGTATGCAACCACTTTTGCCATATTTGCTCGGTAAAGAACATCCAGAAGGCAAAAGACTTACTGATGCACAGCCATCAATGAGACTTCAGGATATTGAAGACGTAGGCGATCCTCGTCATACTACCGTGTTTGAAATGCTTGGTAACTGGTCTCTTGGTGATTATTTTAAACGTGAGCAAATTGAAAATTTCTTTGAATTTTTGACTCAAGTAGTGGGGCTTGATCCTGAAAAAATTTATGTAACTTGTTTTATTGGTAATGAAAAATATGGGATTCCAAAAGATACCGAGGCAGCCGAAATCTGGAAGTCCGTATTTGAAAAAGCTGGCGTAAAAGCTGAAATCGCCGAAATTGGCTCGGCTTCTGAAGGTGACAAACGGGGAATTAAAGAAGGCGAAAGAATTTTCTTTTATGATGACAAAGAAAACTGGTGGAGTAGAGGTGGTGGGATCGACTCTACACCACTCGGCGATCCTTGTGGTCCAGACTCTGAGGTATTTTATGATTTTGGTGAAGATAAGCAGGACGTAGCTAAATATGGCCAGTCGCACCCAGCATCGGACGGTGCAAGATTTATGGAAATCGGCAACCAAGTGTTTATGCAATATCGCAGACTTGAAGATGGCTCGTTCGAAGAATTAGAGAAGAAAAACGTGGACTTTGGTGGTGGTTTGGAACGTATCGCTGCTGCTGCAATTGGTTCGTTTGACGTATTTAAGATCTCTTTGATGAAGCCAATCATCGATAAACTAGAAGAAATTTCTGGAAAATCTTACGACAATAATACTGACGAGATGCGCGTAATTGCCGACCATATTCGTGGAGCCTATCTTTTGGCTTCACAAGGGCTTGCGCCTTCTAATAAGACTCAGGGCTATGCAATGAGAAGACTAGTTCGTAGGGCGATTCTTCGTGCACTTGATCTTGGTATTTCTGCTAATTTCTTATCTGAGATCGTGCCAATCGTAGCCGATAATTATAAAGATTTACCAGATTCTATCCTCACCCACAGAGATGTGGCGCTCGATGTTCTTCTAAAAGAAGAAAATGCATTTAGAAAAACTTTGAATCGTGGCCTTAAAGAACTAGAGAAATTGACTAGAAATAAGAAGATCGTGGATGGTAGAGACATCTTTATGCTCCAGGACACCTACGGGTTCCCATTTGAGCTTTCTGTGGAAGAGTGTTATAGGCAGGGAATTGAACTTACTCCTGAATACAAAAAGGAGTTTGACGAAGCTCTTAAAGAACAAAGGGAAAGATCACAAACTGCTTCTAAGGGTATGTTTAAGGGCGGCCTAGAGGATCACGGCGAACAGACCGTAAAATATCACACAGCTACACACCTTCTCCTTGCAGCGCTTCAAAAGGTGATTTCACCAGACATCGTACAGAAAGGTTCTAATACTACTAGTGAGAGAACCCGGTTTGATTTTAATTGCGATCATAAACTTACGCCAGAAGAAATTTCGGCTGTAGAAAACCAGGTGAACGAATGGATCGCCCAAGATCTACCGGTGGTATTTGATGAGTACGACAAAACCTATGCACGTGATGTACTTAAGGCTCACGGGCAGTTCTGGGATAAATATCCAGATATTCTTAAAGTTTATACAATTGGCGATTTTGATAATCCAGTTTCTCGCGAAGTCTGTGGTGGCCCACACGTAGAGCATACTGGTGTAATTGGCAAATTCAAGATCAAAAAAGAAGAATCTTCGGCAGCCGGAATTAGAAGAATTAAAGCTGTGATTGAATAGCTAAATTATTATTTGGCGATGCAACGGATTTGGAACCCGAAGTGTCGGCTACCATTTTCGAAAGAAGCTAGTTGGTTACCTGCTAAATAGGCGCGGAGATAATAGCGCATAGAATTATTGTATGCAGTAGTGGTCCACCAAAAGCCATACGCAGCATTATATGTCATTGTGCCACTAGAATAGTACCCGTCGTAAGCTGGTACAAATGTAGACAGTTGCCCTGCTATGGCTTGAGTCTGAGTATATGATGGAAGACCCCAGCCCTTAGGACAAACACTTTCAGTAGACTCAGTTGTGTTTGTTGCATTGGCAGCATTCATAACGGTACCTACTGTAGCAGCAGCATAATTATACCAAACCCCCAACGTGCCACTAGTTGTATCTTTCGAATGCATACAAGGTGTGGTATAGCCGGCACCGGTAGGGTTAGACGGGTATGTGCCATAACAATTACTACTGCCGTAAGTTGCTAGGTCGTAAACATTTTCCAAGACTCTATCCGTAGTGACATCAGAGTCAACCGAGTGTAGCTCCAACCTAGTAGTGTTTGGATTGTTCTCATTTATACCAAATCTAAGATCGTCAATCATCCAAAGATTTCCACCCATTTTTTTAACTGTATATGACTGACCGTCGCGAGAATCGGTAAGTGTCTTAGTGGTGCCGTCGACAGTATTTGCTACAATTTGTTTATTAATATCTTGCATATTCACGACACTGGCATCACTGAGACTACGATTATCGTCTCTGATACAACGGATAAATTCACCTGTGGCTCTACCAACTTGTGTAATTCTCATCGTATTATTGTTGCTATTGTATTGTACTTCATAACGGTTTTGAGCTGCGCTAGCAGTTGATGATGGCCAAAAACCATAATCTGGATAATTATATGTATTATTGTACCAATACCCGCCAACAGACGGATTGAACTCGGTGGCATAATCTACTAATACAGACTGTTCTGATGTTGTTGGAATTCTCCAACCGGCTGGGCAAAGGCTCTGTGTCGCTTCATTGGTATTTGATGATCCTGTAACACTCATCGCACTTAACGCTGCATAATTGTACCATACGCCAGTAGTAGTGTCACCACTGTCGTAGAGCATTGCATCGGTAAAAGATGGGCTTGTCCTGATATCTGTATATGTAATATTAAGTTGGTTAGTTGGCGTATATACAGTATCTACGTTCGATGTAGTGGAATCTAAAGTCATAGTGCCAGCTGGATCACCGGTCTTACCAACAAATCTGAGGTTTTGTGTCATCCAACAATCACCATTAATCCAACGAACAGTATAATCGTTGCCATCACGTTTATCTACTACGGTATAGTCACTAGCAGAGGCAAGAGTCCTACACATAGTAGGGGTGAAATCTTGTATATAGTCCACCAATGGATGCGCCACAATATTAAAGTTAAGTGTAGTAGAATAGGAACCTGATGGTTGAAGGTAGTCAATTTTTGCAGCAAGGGAAAGTTCGGCTTCGTCGTGGTTTACAGCTGTATCACTTTCCATTAAGGTGTTACCAGAAACAAATGGTACGTAACCACTGGTGATAGTGGATGGAATTGATGTATTGGAGTTTATTTTGTAGCCCCATTTATCTGCTGTAAAGGAGGATTGAGTATAAGTA
>JAFWLT010000006.1 GCA_017510925.1 Candidatus Saccharimonadota bacterium
AATTAAAAAAAATCACAGCAACAAGCGGTAGAAATTATTTCGACCTAAAAACAGAGGATTTTGGATTGTAAATATTATGAAAATTCTAGTTACTTATAAAAGCAAAACTGGATTTACGAAAAAGTATGCAAAATGGATTGCCGAAGAACTGGGTTGCGAGGCAAAAGACATAAAAACTATTACTCCTAAAAATGTCGCAGAATATGATCTTATAATTCACGGTGGGTGGATATTTGGTGGGATAATTAGTGGGTACAATAAAATTAAAAGCTTCGCTCCAAAGCAATTAATCGTATTTGGTGTTGGTTTTACACCGAAAGCCAAAGTAGACTTAAAGAAAATGGCCGAAGAAAATAAATTGGGCGATACTTCATTATATTATTTTGAAGGTGGCACCAACCCTCCAAAAATGGGACTTATCGGCCGTAAAGTAGTTGAAATGGTCACCAAAGAGAAAGTAGCATATCAAGACAACACAGACAGAAAAGCTACTGCAGAGTTACTGAAAGCGATCAAAGCACTTAAATAAAAAGCCACCTTACGGCGGGTTCAATAATTTCTTCATTTGGTGATCCGGGAGGGACTCGACTCGAAGAGCGAGTCCCGTAAATTAAGTTGCACAAAAAATGGTGATCCGGGAGGGACTCGAACCCTCGACACCAAGCTTAAGAGGCTCGTGCTCTAACCAGCTGAGCTACCGGACCAACTATATATAATTATAGCACAAAAAGTGTTTTTTGAAAAGGTCGAGTCCTTATCCAATTAACCGAATGATTTTAAATTAAAAGATACCAAACTCAGCACCAAAATGATAGGCGATGTCAATAAATAATATGGTTTTTCATGTTATTGTATTCATCAAACACCACCAAACAATCTTCTCTATCTCTCTCCTCCAAAAACCATTCCGGAAGACCTGCTCTACCGCCCATCATCTCATCAAATTTTTCATCTCTAAATCCAATCCGAGCATTATCTTCCAAAGTACACCCATAATAAACCTTGGAAATATTTGCCCACATAATCGCCGCAAGACACATCGGGCAAGGCTCACTCGTAGTATAAATCTCGCAATCCGTTAGATCGTAAGTCTCAAGTTTTTCTTCAGCTCTTCTAATTGCATCAATCTCGCCATGACAAGTAGAATCATTATTCTTAAGAACTCTATTATGCCCAGATGCTACTATCTCACCATCTTTCACCACCACCGCGCCA
Source organism: Candidatus Saccharimonadota bacterium (assembly GCA_017510925.1). Lineage (GTDB taxonomy): Bacteria > Patescibacteriota > Saccharimonadia > Saccharimonadales > Saccharimonadaceae > Nanosyncoccus. Next base: position 1,216 of record JAFWLT010000006.1, read on the forward strand.
AACGGCCCACCATCACCATTAGAAATACCCGTTCTGGCCTCAGCAATCGCCACTTCCATAAATTTCTTCTGGTACATATTAACATTCATACCCCCATTATAGCATAAGCGTTAGGCCAAAATTTTCTTTGGATTTTTTTCTAAAATGTCTTCCAGCTCAAACGTGCCATAGAATTTAGACAAACGTTTCATTACAGCCGGCATAAATTTCGAACCTCTAGGATGGTGAATATCAGAAGCTACTGCAAAAATCATATCATTTTTGGCAAGCTTCTCCACAAGTTTTTTAGGCTGCTTGCCATAATGTCCGATAAAACTACCGAGATTACATTGAAGCAACACGCCCATATCGTATAATTCACGAATCGAATCAAAATCTTTGAAAAACGCAGTATATCTTTCTGGATGCGCCAAAATCACTTTGTATCCAGCACGTTGAAGCTCCATAAATGCATCCATATAGCCTGGATATTCCCCACTCATTGGAAGTTCCACCAATAAATATTTAGAGGCACCCAGAGCAGTAATTTCGCCATCAGCCAGTAGTTTCAAAATCTTAGGACAAATATAAATTTCATTACCAAGATGAAGTTCTATATTGATCTTCTCTTTTTTAAGTCTAGTGCGCAATTTTTTGATTAACTTAGTATTGGCAGCCACGTTAGAGACATAATTCGTTTCATCTACATAATGTGGCGTCGCAATAACATCCGTCACGCCATTATCAGAAAGCTCACGAATCAAAACTACCGATGCGTCGATATCAGCCGCTCCATCATCTATGCCCGGCAAGATGTGCGAATGTATATCAATCATAAACCCTACCTATTTTCTATGATGAGAACCAGGTTGCTCACCATAATAATAACTATTGTAATAGTATTTAGATGATTTTCTATTCACCATATTAAATACTATACCAGCTACCTTAGCGCCTACTTTAGAAAGCTCATTTTTAGCATTCATCAAATCGTTCTTAGAAGTAGAACCATCTTTTACTACAATGATTGTTTCGTCCATCAATGATGCCAAAATCACAGAATCGGCAAGACCAGCAAGTGGCGCACCATCAAAGATGATAATGTCATAACGATGTCTGAGGCTTGCAAGCAAACGTTTGTTCTTCTTTGATGCAAGAAGCTCAGAAGGATTTGGAGGATAAGTACCACAAGTAATAATATCAAGATTATTTATACCAGTGTTATGAATGTAATGTGGAATATTATCAAGCTCATCAGTAAGAAGGTTAGAAAGACCATCAGTGTTTGGCACATCAAATAATCTATGCACACGGCCTTTTCTAAGGTCACAGTCAATTAAAAGTACCTTCTTTTCTGCCTGTGCAAATGAAATAGCGAGGTTAGCTGATACAAAGCTTTTACCTTCACTTGCATTAGTAGAAGTTACCAAAATTGTCTTAAGGTTGTTATCAATTGCTGTAAACTGCAAATTGGTTCTAAGACTTTTAATGTTTTCACTTACGATTGCCTTTGGATATTTTTCTACTACAAGCTCAGAAATTGGTGCACCTTTTTTGGTAGGTTTCATATCGGTTTTAGAAATTCTACCAGTCATTGGAAGACCATAAATCTTTTCTACTTCATCACTATGCTTTACAGAATCATCGAGATAAAATCTAAGGAAGGCAAAGCCACCAACAGCAGCTATAGCCACGGCTACTGCCAAAATCACATCACGAGTAAGCGTATTATTGGATGGTGCATCTGGCACTTTTGCTACAGAAAGTTGGCTTACGTTATCAAGCTTATAAATCTTAGAAACTTCCTTAGAAAATACGTCGGCAATCTCATTCGCAATTGCTGAAGCTTGCCAAGCATCAGGATCTTTTACTGTTACAGAAAGGATGGAAGTATCTTCTACTGGTTTTACGCTTAGATTTTTGCTAAGCTCTTTGGAAGTCATTGGCAAATTCAAATTAGAAACTACACGATTTAACACCAACTCACTTTTTGCAATTTCGCCATAAGTAGTTGCAAGCTTTTGAGAAGCGTTTACATCGTTAAGTGTAGATGCTGCGTTATTAGAATTATCAGACTTTGCAATCACAATAGTAGTATTTGCCTGATAAATTGGTTTTTTAAACATCACATCATAAGTAACCACGCCAGATACAGCAAGCGCGATCATCAAGATGAAAGCAATGATGTAATGCTTCAAATATGAAAAGAAGTCTTTGATATTAATTTCTTCCATAAAAACCTTTTCTTGTATACTATTATATCACAGAATACAAGAATTGTAAAGACTTATATAGCTAAATATTCTCTAATTTTTGTGGTTGCATTATTCACAGTAGCTTGGTCTGGAATCATCACATAAAGTGGTCTATTGGCGCCCATACTATAGGTTCCTTGCATAGAACCAGTACCATTTACAGCGATAGATTCTACTTCCCAAGATTTACCATCATTTAGTTGCATTCTAATAAATGAAGAAATGTCGTCACGAGTAAGTGAAGTTTCGAATGAATCTGCTGCGATATTAAGGATTTCTGGAAGTCTCAAAACATAGCTAGTAGAAGATGAGAGTTTGCCGATAATAGAGGCAATCACTTGCTGTTGGTTTTCGCCACGATGACGGTCGCCAGTCTTATAAGACTTTCTTTCACGAGCAAATCTAAGTGCGCAGTCACCATCTACCCATTGTTTACCGATAGTGTAGTTACAAACTTTGTCTTTTCCAGTAGCCTTAAGGGACATTTCTTGATCGGATTCAATTTCAATCCCATTTAGCTCATCCACTACTTTAATTACAGTATCAAAACTTACTTTTGCTGTATAATCAATATTGATGCCAAGGAAATCTTCAATCGTATCACGGCTCATATTGATACCATAGACACCAGCGTGAGTAAGTTTATCTTTAATCCCGGTAGTATCGTGAAGTTGTACATAAGTATCACGTGGGATAGAAACTAGAAGGATCTTTTTCTTTGTTGGGTTTACTACAGCGAGAATATTTACATCAGATCTTGCTCTAGCTTTTACGCCGTGACGAGAATCCGTACCAGAAATATACAATATAAATGGATCCTTTGTTACCTGCTTTTCGGAGATTTCTGCATTCTCTGCATCAATTTCAATTTCGAAGCTATAAATTACCAAAGTATTTTTCATAGTATCGGCAGCTTCTTCTTTTAGAATTTCCATTCTATCAGTTTCAATTACAATTGAGTCTACAATGTTGCCAGTTAGTGTTTTTACAAGTGTGTCTGCATCATCATAAAAATCTGATTCAAACTTTACTCTTTCTAGCAAATAATTTTGAGCATTGCCAGCTTTTTCGTCAGTTTTTAGAAAACCTACGTGCTTTCCTGCTAACTGATCAAGTTTTTCAATTTTACTCTCTTCCATTACTAGCACACTATATTCTTTGGTTTCTGGTTTTTTCTGAGTTACTTTATTTAAGAAACCATTAAATGAATCTGTATATCTAAGCGCAAATACAGAAAGTGCAATAGCGATCACAGAAACAGAACCACAGGCAATTTTTGCACCTACTGAAGCGTGCTTTTGAAAAAGCAATTTAACTGCACTAAGAATTGCGAAAATAGTAAGGATGCCACCAATTAGCGCAATCCACTTTCCGGTTAGGATGTTCGTGGTGATAAGTGAAATCATAAGAAGCACAGAAGTGATAATTTGTGCGCCTACGAGCAAAAGCCCTACGCTTTTAGAAAATGATTTAACGCGAGATTCTCTTGGCCTTTCTGACTCTTCAAATTCAAATTTTTGTTCTTCTCTTTTTGGCCTTGGTTCTACTTTTACCTCTGGCCTAGTGGCAGTCATTGGCGCAGCACGCCAAACACCATCACCGTCATTTCTAACGGAAAAAGCAGAGTTAGACCTGGAAAACTCACCTCTCGTAAATGTGTTCTTATCTAATTCGGACATCCAATTTCCTTAGTCCCACCACATTTACTATATATTATATATAATATAGCACTCTACGTGCAAAATGTCAACTATTAGACAATGATTTCATATCTTTTTTAAATCTTCTTGTGCGCGCACGCTTTATATATCTAGCCGAAAAAACCGGTACCAAACCAAACCCAATAATTTTTATTTTTTCTCTCATTCTGACATCAGAATGCAATAACACGTTAAGACAATTACGTCTTACGTATTTTTTTGCGTCATTAAACTCTTTTTTGTATTCTTTTTGCGCATCAGCTCCAACTATATATGTTATCAATATAAAATTATTCATCCAAATATGCCAATTGGCTGCTCTCAGAACTTTTTCAGTTTTTATGGCCAAGTGGTCTTTGATATATATAATATTATCCAGAGCGTTGATCCCATTTAAGACTTTTCTGACAGTTGTGCCACTATTTGGGTTATTTTTCCTATAAACATAAACTTTTCTATGTCCATAAGCTACCGAATTACTGAGCTGAGCATTCATAGCAGAAAAATACAAACCTTCGCCAAACCATTTTACAGAAAATGATAAGTTATTACGTTCTACAATAGACATAGTATATAACTTATTCCAAGGACCAACTGGTGTTTTATCGTATATAATTTCGCAGGCAGCATCTTCAGGAGTCAAGACTCGTACGTTATCTACCTGATTCTGTCTCATATCTCTAGTCGTAAAAACACAGTCCGACATTGCCATTTCCGCATTATTATTTTTCATAATTTTCAACAAATATTCAATACAGTCCTCTGCCAACCAATCATCCCCATCAACAAACATCAAATACTTTCCACTTGCCACCTTTAATCCACTATTTCTGGCTTCGCAAACCCCACCATTCTTCCTATGAATAACAACAACTCTTCTATCTTTTTTTGCATATTCATCACAAATTTTGCCACAATTGTCTGGCGACTCATCGTCCACTAAAATGACTTCTAAATTTTTATACGTTTGTTTTAATACCGAATCAACGCATTGTCTTATAAACTCTTCGGACTGATAAACTGGTATAATTATTGTAACCAAATCCTGTTGATTATCGTTCTCTACTTTTTTTCTCATTTCGTCTCCTTTCTTTTCCCTACCCTTACAAGGATCTTCTTCAAGAAAACATAATTAATTGCTACAAAAGTAAATAATGCCAAAAGTTGAACTGCTAGAGATATTACAAAAGAATCCGAAAAAGTCATAGCAGCCACTATTGCGACCAAAATCATCGAAAAAATCATTCGTGGACCAATCCAAATTTTTATATATTTTCTCGTGTCAAATAATCTATACATAAATACCGTCAAATAACTTAAAGCAGTAGCAATTGCTGCACCCTGCACTCCAATCAATGGAATCAAAACAGCATTTAACACCACATTCATTAAAGCTCCTACGGTAGCCGAATACAGAAAACCTTTATTATCTTTCTTCACATTATAAGAAGTCGACATAAAAGTGGCCAGTGTCATAAATATATGGCCTATCATAAGCACTGGCACATATTTCCACGCTTCATAGAACTCAGGAGAAACATAAACTTCAAATATTTGCTTCAGTAGAATAAGTAGCACCATACTAACCCCAATCAGCACTATTGCCAATGCATTAAATACCTTATTCGTATATTCTACATTACCCTTCTCACCATCATTCTTAACTGCAGAGAAAAGCCAAGCCTGTAAAAAAATTGCCGAAACTGAAGACAAAATCGTTGGGAGTTTATACGAAACTGCGTATATACCACTGTCTGCTATACTAATCATTCCCGAAATCATTGCTCTGTCTAGAAAATTCATAACCCACCACATAAATGAGGTCGGCATCAATACGACTGAATATTTGGCCATTTCTTTAAATAACTTCTTATCAAAAGTAGCATTCCTAATATAAGAAAACACCTTACAGTTTATCATACCGTAAAAGGTTACCACCAGGTTTGCAATAATATATGCCAGAAAATACCCACTTGGCCCCATATGCAAGCCCACCAAAAATATGATATTGAACACGGCGATCAACAAAGCGTGCAAGAAATTACCTAACGAATATTTTTTTAATTTTTCCTGACCCTTAAGAGCTACTAAAAAGATTTGAGATGAAGCATAAGTTATCATATAAAAATAAAATTGCCACGCCCATTCTCCGTAACCATCAAACATTTTAACGATAGGGACGGCTAACAAACCTAATATCGCTGCCGGAATCAACATCGTACACGCAATTCTTATGATTTTCTTTTCATTCGCATTTTTATCGAGTGAGAATCTTAATACCCCCTCGACAATATTTAACGTAAATAACGGCACCAAGAAATTACAAATCGTATATAATAAATCTGCAACACCATATTGAGAAGCTGTTAAATAATTAGTATACAAAGGCACCAGAAAGAATGAAGTAAATTTAGAGGCAAAATTACCTATAGCAATAATTGCAGTATTCTTAAATAAATACTTATTTCTTTGCTTATTTTTTTCACTCATAATAGCCCCCTTCTATATCAAGAGCTTTCACAAAATATTCTTTTGAACGCTCTTGCTCGTATTCTATAGTTTTCTTTGCCACATCAAAATCTACATCAAATAGTCTATCATTAAATGAGATATCGTCTTCATCATAAACAGCTCTATCCATCAATTTTGTCGTTTTTAACAAATTGCGAATTCTGTAATCTTCTTTACCACCTACTGCCAAAAAAGGTTTTTCAAAAATGATCGAAAAGACGTTGCCATGGAACGAAGATGATACAACAATCTTTGCATTCTTAACATAGTTCAGGAATTCTATTGGGCCAGCATCATATTTCTTTATAAAATTCTTGCATATAAAATTCATTTTTGCGTTTTCTTTTACCACCACCACAGAAATATTATAAACTTTGGATAATTTCTGTGCAATTTTATATGCATTTTTATTAGCTTTTAGATCATACAACAATATATAATCATCTTTTATGATCCTACCCCCGACAAGCCTATCCCAATCTTATTTCTTCAACAACAACGTTGGGTCAATATGTATTTCTGCAGAATTTTCACCTGTTATTTCTTCTATCATATTAGCACTGCCAATTTCACGCACAGAAATATTTTTATACTTAGACAGATCGTCTTTCAATCTATTTTTCGTCAATTCATCAAGCTCTAATGGCTTAGGACCAAAACTGGCCGCGTAAGAAATTTTCTTGGTCTTCTCTCCACAAAATTCTAAGAAAAATGACCAATCAAAATCTAGTATTGTATAATTCCATATTTGGTCACTACCACTAAGGTAATAATCATAGTTAAAATTTGCCTTTGCTAAACTATCAGCATCCTGGTATTCATCAGTCAAACACAATTTATTTTTTATAAATAATTCATATTTTTTCTGACGTTCCAAAATCTGAGGTTTATATTTTGCAAGCAATATATTTTTTGCATTATTTTTTATGTCGAATAAACTATAGGATTTTTCATAATATTTCTTTTGTCTCTCGGTCCTCAAATTAATGATTTGATAATCAAAATGTTTCCCAAATTCTCTTTTTATAAATTCCTGCAAAGCATATGCTTGCAACACTGAGCCGTGGTTATAGGAAGAATGGAATGTAATAGCACCAATTTTTTTCTTATTCTTCATATTAAACACCTCCTAAATGGATTAACGGCATCATCACCCTCACAGTATAGACCAGATATATAATCGATAACGCAGAAACAGCCAATACGAAAAATTTAGTATTCTTATTCTTTGACGACATCGCATCGATTATTAATGGTAAGGAAGCAAACAATATTAGTGATGAAAATCTCGTTATCGCAATAGACGAAAACGACAATATTATCGTAGCGATACTTAGTAAGATCACAAAATCTCTTATCTGTCTAAGTTTTTCATTGTCTCTTTGCAGCCAACAAGCCAAGAGAGATATACCAATTTTTGTGATACTCATAAACAAATAGAAACCATCATAGTATTTCATCATATTATCATTTAGTTTTACATAATCGTGATATATATGTTTAATATTTTCGAAATATGCAATATCGAATACATTTACCAACAAATCAATAATAATAGTAATAGACACTGATACAATGATAAATATAATAATAGACCTCATCGTTAATTTCTTTTTCATAAATCTAAATAGCATCAATAGAGCAAAAGGCAACAACATACTATTATGAATTAACAATGTAATGACGTATAGCAGAAACGGTATTTTCTTTGTACCTTTTATAAATTCTAGATAAACAGCAAGTGCAAATAAATTAATTGCAAAATAATTATACAAGCCGCTGAAATAGTACAACATATGCTGCCCGAGAATAGCTAAAGGCAACAACGCCATAAATTTTACATTTGACATCTGTATTTTATTTTTATAATCAATCAATATATAAAATAACATCGAATACCCCCCCAGGGCCATCAATGATTGCATCAAGTTGTAGTCACCAATTTTCGCAATTACGAAGGAGAACATCTGGGGCAACAACTCCAATTTATTTCCCTTCACTACCCTTACAAAGCTATCAAAGCTCTCTACATTTTTAAACTTATCAGCTTTATCCCAATGCCTTACCAAATCATAATCATCCTTTGGCACAAAATTGTAAGCCAAAATTGCGAAAAACACCCCCATCAAGATAGAACCAAAAATTTTCCCTGCCAAAGTTTTTGCTCTCAAATATAATATCAATGATATAGCGCCATATGCCACGAGGCCTAAGAACGGTAACACTTTACTGATGTCCATCATTTCCATATTACCTACCTTCCCCTTTCACGCCTCTATATAGCTTAGAATAAAGTTTCATATTAGAAGAGACAATCAATGCCCCACCATAGACAAACTTATTCTTTATAGTAGGGAATTTTGTTGTAAAATATTTTTTTCTAAGTTTTCCACGTATCTGGCACCAATATCCTTTCGAATTACCAAACGTTTTACGATCTCTAGCTAAATAGTTCAACAAGGTGACCAAGGAATGAAACTCAAAATAATCTAAGAAGACAAAACCATTTTGTTTATCTGTATCCAACAAAAACGCCTTAACTTCATCTACTGCTCTCAGGAAATCTTGGCAACGTGATTCCGAGATATTGTCGCCAGTAATACTTTCTTTTCGAATTAAATAATAATATAATTTTTCATTAGAAAAAACTACTTTCCTTGCATAATACAGAAGTCTAATTCTAGTAATAATATCTTCAAATTCTCGTCCCTCTGGAAATCTAATTTTATTCTTTTTAAACAATGTAGCCCTAAACATACTCATACAGATATATGCAGGGCGTTTATTTCTCAACATATCATTAACAGCATCAACGCCAGATAAAACGCCTTCAGGCCAATTCGGCGACTTCTTCAATCTAGAACCATCATTCGAAAATGGCTCAAAGCTATATGTCACTATGTCTATATCGGCAGCTTTTGCAAGCTCTAATACTCTTTCTACACAATCAGTTCTTATATAGTCGTCAGAGTCTATAAACAGCAACCATTCTCCACTAGCGTTATCGACCCCGACGTTCCTAGCGCTTGACAACCCACCATTCTTTTTATGAATGGCTTTTATATTTCTATATTTTTTATCATATTTATCCACTATCTTTTCGGAACCATCAGTGGAGCCATCGTCTATCAAAATTATTTCTAAATTCTTATACGTCTGATTAAGCAGAGATTTAACACAAACATCCAAATAATCCCTCACATTATAAATTGGAACAATTATCGATACTAGTGGAGCCTTTTTCATTTGTTCAACTCCTCTATCAAATTAAAATTACGTTCACAATTTCTTTTATCTCTATACTTATAAAAATTCTCTGCGTCTTTTTTGTATTTTTCCTCTATGCAGTAATTTCTCTTCACAATCTCCTCAATCTCATCGACAACATCTTCTCTATTAGCAAATATATTTCCAAATGGATACGGCTTACCACTTGATCCATAGTGTTTAGTAAAGAAATCTTTTTGGTCAAATTGATAGAATACAACCGGTTTATTCATATATACAAAATCGAAAAATACACTTGAATAGTCAGTCACTAGAATACTTGCCCCCCTTAACAAAGTTTGCACATCGTATTCCCCAGGCTTACCAATTTTTATCTTTTTATCTCTGCTAACAAAATTTCTAGCAAGTTCTTGCATATCCTTATGTGGAAAGAAAATAAGCTCCATAGAATTTTTGTGTAAAATTCTTAGCAATTCTTTATCGTTTAAGACGGCTTGCCATTCTTTGTAATAATCAGTTTTCTTAAAAACTTTATCTGCATTTTTTAATCTGCCTACATCCCTAAGATATTTACGAAAAGTAGGCATAATTAAAACATATTTTGTTTTTTGCTGTTTTGATGTATCTTCCAAAACGTCATAGCGACATAGCCCAGTAACATAAACCAGGTCTTTATATTTTGGATTTGCTTGCAAAATTAGTTTTGTTTCTTCATCCGAACTTGCTATAATGGCGTTTAGTTTGCCACGCAGTTTAATTTTATCTTTTATGATACCGTGTTGCAAAAACACTGTCTTTTTATGCCTCACAAAAGGTAAAAATGGAATACAAAATGATTTTCCAGGACAAGCCCCGTGCATATGAGTAGAGGCAGACACCGATGACAAAATATAGTAAATATAGTGTTTCGCAGACCCCGGTTCAATAATTAAATCTTTCCGTGGCATCTTTTCATAATCGACGCTATTTTTAGATAATACAAATCTCACATTTGTGTCAGGCTTATTTTCTAGTATCCACTTATATAACCAATAGCCATTATCTCTAGCCTCATCTGGTCTTTCACCAATTATCCATAAATTTTTATATTTTTTACTAAATCTTAATGGCGAAGAAACAATTAGATAAAATGTCATTAAAAATGAAAACCGGATCAACCAAGTGCTATAATAGACCACTTTCTTGATTTTTTGCTTCATTTTCCATCCCATCGCCCACCAAAACATAACTAATATTGTATCCCTATAATTATACCATACTTAGCCAAAAAAATCAACTATTAGACCACCAAAATCAGTTAAAGATCTATGATTGGCGTAGATTCCTAATATCGTCCATCACCCCCTCTTTTCCAGCATCTAAACCTTTGCCAGAAAGCACGGTAAGCACCGTCAAAATAACGATTTTCACATCTTGTTTGAACGAGAAATTACGCACATAGATAATATCATACTCAATTTTAGAAAAAATTGAGATTTTGTTCCTGCCTTTTACCTGTGCAAGACCAGTAATTCCAGGGAGGACAGAAGCTCTCACTCTCTCTTCCTTATTCATATTGTTCCAGTATTCTACCACCCAAGGTCTTGGCCCCACCAAGCTCATCTCGCCCTTTATCACGTTAAATAACTGTGGTAATTCATCAATAGAAAGTCTCCGGATCACCTTCCCTACGTGCGTATACTTATCTCTAGAAGAAAGATCACGCATATCATTGTCAGAAACCATACTTCTAAATTTAAAAATTCTAAAAATTTTACCATTTTTACCTACTCTTTCCTGACGAAAAAACACTGGGCCACGGCTATCAATTTTAATAAGAAGTGCCGTAAGGAGCATTAACGGAGAAAAAACCACCACCAAAATGGTGGCTAACACAAAGTCCATTATTCTCTTGATTACGGCATACACTGGCATCAGTAAACTCCTAAACCTGATGCCCACCCAAAATATCAGTTACCTATATCATACCACAAGAGGCATAATTTGTCAACCAAAACCAGTAAATTATTTTGCGTATTCAATAGCGCGAGTTTCGCGAATCACATTCACCTTAATCACGCCAGGATAGCTCATTGTCGCTTCAATCTTGTTGGCGATATCGCGCGCTAATTTCAAAGCAGACAAATCATCAATTTGCTTTGGCTCCACAATCACACGTACTTCTCTACCTGCAGAAATTGCATAGGCCTTATCAATGCCTGGGAATGAAGTAGCAATGTTTTCAAGATCGCGCATACGTTCTGCAAAGTTCTCAGCAGAAATGTTGCGAGCACCAGGACGAGCAGCACTCATTGCATCACAAATCTTGATAATTACAGCTTCTGGAGTAGTAGCTTCGATATCATCGTGATGTGCAGCAATTGCGTGTACCACTTCGTCTGGCATACCATATTTCTTGGCAAGTTCTGCACCAATTTCAGCGTGCTTACCTTCAATTTTGTGAGTTACGGCTTTGCCCATATCGTGCATAAGAGCAGCAGTCTTGGCAATTCTTTTATCTGCGCCGATTTCTTCAGCAATCATACCGGCCACGTGTGCCATTTCAATAGAATGAAGCAGCACGTTCTGACCATATGAAGTTCTAAATTTAAGCTCACCAAGTAAGTGCACTAGTTCGCGTGGAATACCAACAAGGCCAACTTCGCGTACAGCATCTTCACCAGCGCGTACCACTTCCTTTTCAATTTCTTTTTCGCCTTTTGCTACAGCTTCTTCAATAGAAGCAGGATTTACGCGACCGTCTTTCATCAAACGTTCAAGTGCATATCTAGCAACTTGACGGCGAATTGGGTCAAATGAAGACAAAACCACCATACCAGGAGTATCATCAACGAGAATATCTACACCAGTAGCGCGTTGAAGAGCCTGAATGTTGCGGCCTTCCTTACCAATGATTCTACCTTTCATATCATCATCAGGAAGTTTAAGTGCTGTTACAGTCCTATCAGCTGTTACTTCAGAAGACATACGCTCCATTGCAGTAAGGAGAATGGCTTGCGCAGTTTCATCCACATCGTGCTTAATTTCCTTTTGTTCTTTTGCAACCAAGTCTACGAGATCTTGTTTGATATCGTTTTCGGTCATTTTCATGAGTTTGTCACGAGCTTCGTTTTTGGAAAGCCCAGCAATTTTTTCTAATTTCTCATGCTGCTTAGTGCGAATATCACGTACTTCGTTCTTGAGATCTTCAAGTTCTTTTTCTTGTGCATTAAGTTTTTCTGTCTTCTTCTCAAGTTGATCTAGCTTGCTATCAAGCGTAGCTTCACGCTCAGCCAAACGATTCTCGGTTTTCTTCCATTCTTTTCTACGATCACTTTCTTCAGCTTGGCTTTTTTCAGCAATAGAAGTTGCTTCTTTTCTGGCAGTGAGAACAATTTCCGATGCTTCTCTTTTGGCCTTACGGACAAGATCATCAGCCTTGTCTTTACCACCATTTTCATTATGTTTATTATAGGCAAAAATTCCCCCAGCCCCTGCAGCGAGTCCTACCACGGCGGCAATAATTGGGATTACAATTTCCATTTAGTTCCCTTTCTAATTGTTTTTGTCGATATTTTTCTCTATATCAACGGGTTAACAAATAACATCAATTTAATTAATTTCCACTACTAATTATACCACAAAAGCGCCAAAACAAAATTGCTTATGCAGCGCTATACTACGTCTGGAATTCGCATTTCTACTAGGCCAGTGGAGACATTTCTCACTACAAAATCCGAACCACTACAAGATCTTTCAATTTTATGAGTCACCCAACCAGCCGAATTTCTCACCACCAAAGAATTAGACAAAATACTACCCTCAATATAGGAAGGACCATCTGCCCCACGGTAGATTAACCCGTTTGAAATCAACATTTCTTCTAATTTTGCCATTTTACCTCCACTTGTTTTCTACATTTTACCCCCACCAAAATCAGAACGCAAGCATAGGCAAAAACTAAATAGCAATACAGCGAGTATATAAGCCTTTATTGCGTTCCGTTGTGCTATTTGAATCAGTAGATATGCTAGAACCGTTGTAACGTAAAAGGTACCGAGCTGTTGTAGTATAATATGTGGTCGTCCACCAATACCCATAACCAGTACTGTAAAGATTGCCAGTAACTGGGTTAAATTGCGAAGTATAGCTAACAATCCCAGCTACTTCGCTATAAGATGGCATACGCCAACCTTTAGGGCAGATATCATAAACTGGCGAGTTCTTATTAGAAGAACCCGTAATAGTCCCAGCTGTAGTAGCGGCATAGTTGTAATAAGCACCATAGGTGGAATTACAAGTTAATTTCCCTTCATCATAAGAAGTAGTGCTTACATCAGCGATTGGAGTATTGTAGTATGTGATAATATTAGTGTCTGCAGGAGTGAGAGTTTTTGCAGCATAGCCAGAGCCGTAAGTAGAGCCACTACCGTCACAACCAATAGCAAGGTTTCTGGTCATCCAAAGTCTACCATTAAGTTTTGCCGTAGTATATTCCTGCCCATCGCGAGCATCAATAAGGGTTTTAGTATCACCATCACTCATCTTAGCTACGATCTGCGAATTTATCTGTTGCATATAAGTGATATCATTGACAGTCCGGTCATCATCCTTAATACAACGTACGGAGAGTCCACGTTGGCGATATTCTCTGCTAGATGTAGACACCGTCGAACTAAGCAAGTATAAACTAAGAGCTTCAGTAGTAGATAAATAAGAAGATGACGACCAATAGTGGCCGTTCTTCCCACCATTGTAAGACGAACTGGATCTATAGTAGCCGGCGAGCAAGAAATTAGGAGTAGTACCTGGGCCCGCGTTATCGTAAAATACTGATGAAGCATCGGTAGAGATACTCTTCAGGTCAACACCATAAGCTGTAGCAAGTTCATAGAAATCACCTTTCTTGTAACCAGTAGTTGAGGTAGCGCTGTTGTCTCTACTATCACCAGACTTTGGTAATCTCCAACCCTTCGGGCAGATAGAATATGGTGCGTCATTGCCATAGCCAGTTACGTTAGTTTGGTTGCCAGCAACTGTAGCAAGCCAAGAGTAGTAGGAATTACAACCTGGAGAAGTATTACAATTCGCTTGGTCAGTAGTTTCATTGCCAGTGTTATAGACAAAGGCCTTAGTATCGTCATCAAACCCAGTAGCAGAAGAAGCAGGAAGAGTGTAGTAATTATCTGTAGGCACATTAGAATCACTAGCATTAAGCGTAGTCCCACCAGCAAGGTTGAGGTCTGACACCATCCAAACATTACCATCTTTTAATCTTCCGACTTTATATTTTTTACCATCACGAGAATCTTTGAGCGTAATCGTATCATGAACATTTGGAATCAGAGTCTCAAGATCTTCGTCAGTCACATCTTGCATCGCCGGCAAATCACCATCATCCTTGATACAACGTACATAATTTCCGATATAACGATAATAATAATATGTGTTATTTAAGGTACTACCATTGTAATAAAAATTATAACGTTGAGAAGCGCTAAATGCATCAGACTCCCACCAATAGCCACTAGTTGTATCTATCAAATTTTTATCATAATAATTACCACCAGCTACCGGATTGAAATCACTCGTAGATGAAACAATCCCATCGAATTCAGAATGGCTTGGCAATCTCCATCCTTTAGGACAAACACTATTTATAGCTTCATCCGTACTATCAGTTGTGATTTGCATAGCAGAAGCAGCTGCATAGTTGTACCAAACCCCGTTAGTGGTGTTTCCACTATCGTGAATTCTCGCCTCTGTGGTAGAATCACCAGATGTTAGATCACCATAAGTTATAGACACTGAAGAGCTCACATTAGAATCCGAAGGAGTAAGAGTAGTGCCAGTAAATCCTAAGTTTTGCGTCATCCATACATTTCCATCAGTAAGTCTAGTAACTTTATATCTTTTACCATCACGAGAATCTTTGAGGTAAGTCGTGTCACCAGTATTTGGAATCATTTTTTCTAGTTGCGTGCTAGAAACATTTTGCATCGCCGGCACATCGTCTAGAACACAACGAACAGAATACCCATAGTTGCGTGTACCATATTCATTGCCTAGTGGCCAAGCACCTGATTCGGAAGCGAACATATAATACATACTATTGCTATCACGAATAGTAGACGACCAGAAGTTGCCATACGCATTACGGCTACCTGGGCCATTACCTAAATAATTACCTGAAGTCGGAAGGCTAAGCGCAGTCTTAAAATCAGTATGGCTGGACGAATAAGCCACATAGAGCGCCTGGTACTCTCCGTCAGAACCACCAGTAGGTATACGCCAACCAGCCGGACAAATATCATAACTAGCATTGCCACTACCTGACGACGTACAATAAGTTCCTGCCGTAACAGCACAATAATTATAATATACACCAGTCTTACCACCACCAACACCCCAATAAGTAGTAGTAGTATTTTCGTAATCAGTATTGATCATTGCAGTAGTAGTACTATTAAAGCCAGTAGTAGTTGACGTTGTTGGAAGAGTAAACGGAGTAGATGGATCCATATTAGTATTTGAAGCAGAAAGTGTTTCTACTAGTGGAACTGAACCTAGATTTAAATTATCTAGCAACCAACAGTTGCCATCCTTCAACCTTTGGATAGTATATTGTTGCCCATCACGAATATCAGTTACTGTCCTTGCTATAGCAGTACAAGTAGTTGGATCTAGATTCTGCATAATGTTTGGTGAAGATTGCCACATAGCATAAAGGTTAGCTTCGGCTGTACCAGTGGACGGAATGCTGGTAAAGGTGAAATCATCGCCATTGTTATAGACTTCTGCTGGAGTACCAGAACAAGCAGTTGGGTTAGCAGAATAATCTGCAGTACCATAACACCAGCCTTTAAATACGGCACCAGCTTTAGTAGGATCTGCTTGTGAAATAGTAAACTTAGATGCAGTGATATTAGCTTGGCCATCTTCACCAAGTTTGTCAGTATCATCCCAATAGGTGATTTTGTAAGTAATAGGATTACCAACAGCAGTAAGTACAAAGGTATTAGTATAAGTACCAGTTTGTTTCTCGTAGTCTACTCTAGCACCAAGGGCAAGGGTAAAGTTGTCTGATGTGCCAGTGGTATTTGGTGCGTTGGTAGAATAGATGGTTTTAGCAGTATTGGTTGTAGGAGCTGCCATAAAGTCTGTGGTAGTAGTATTATTGATGTTTAGTCTATAGCCCCATTTGTTAGCATAGGTAGAAGCAGAGCCTGTTCTAAAGTCAGATTCTGTAGTGTTGGATGTAATAGTATCTAGAGTATCTCCTGTGATATTGTTTACTAGTTGGCCTGATGTGTCTGATCCTAGGAGTGTTACACTATAGCCTGTGAGGTTGTCTGTGGTAACTGAGAATTCTGCTTGGTCTGCTGCAGCTGAGATAGCAAAGGTACCATCCTTTGAGGTTGGTGTGATATCTACTGAAGCTGTGTCTTTTGATGAGGTGATGGAGAGTGAGGTAGTGGCAGGAACGGTTGTAGCTTCTGCATCTTCTTTATGTTTAGCAATAGGAAATACAGCAAGGAGAGTGAGGATAGCAAGGAGTGAAAAAGCTCCCGTACTCACAATACGAAATCTCCTAGAGCGAGATATTATACGCTCTGTGCTACTGTTTGTTTTCCCGTTAAAAAACATTTTTGTATGACCTGTATGCTATATATTATAATACGGTCATACTGGTTATGTCAAGAAATTATCTACCAAAAATCCCTTTTTTCTTGGATTTTTTGAATTCTTCTAATAATTCTTTTTGTTTCTTAGAAAGATTCTTTGGCGTTTCTACCAAAATTGTTACGATATGTGGGCCTCTATCGCCATCAGCTCTAAACGGTACTCCATGGCCAGAAAGTTTAAATGGCGTGCCACTTTGAGTTCCAGCTGGCACTTTCATTGTTACTACACCGTCCACAGTAAGCACATCAATTTCGCAACCAAGCGCAGCATCCACCATATCGATAGTCTGTTCAGACAGAATAATGATTCCTTCCCTAGTTAGTGACTTATGTGGCTTTACCCTTACGCGCACATAAAGATCCCCTGGTTCCGTGCCACCTTCTGGTGCTGGCCCACCTTTACCTTTGAGTCTTACACTCATACCATCATCAATCCCAGCTGGAATTTTAACTTTTATGGAAGTACCATTATTATCTACTGTTTTAGTAGTTCCAAAAATCGCCTCCTCAAATGTAAGGATTACCGATACCTGATAATCTGCTCCCTTGCGAGGCCTTCTAGCTCCAGCTCCAAACCCAAACAAGTTGCCAAGAATATCATCAAATACTCCCCCGTTACCAAATTCAAAGTTAAAGGTTTGACCATTATAGTTAAACCCACCGGCATTACCAAATGGATTACCAGCGCCACCAAAGCCAGCACCACCAACTCCAGCGTGACCAAACTGATCATACCGGGCCCTCTTTTGTTTATCAGACAAAACGTCGTGTGCTTCGTTAATTTCTTTAAACTTAGCTTCAGCTGTTTTGTCGCCCGGATTTTTATCTGGATGGTATTTAATTGCCAGCTTTCTATAAGCCTTCTTTATTTCATCATCAGACGCATTTTTGGATACGCCCAAAACTTCATAATAATCACGCTTCTCAGCCATAATATTATATTATACTCCTCATTATTGAATTCTCCTATACACATTGTAGTGTCTAGTGCCACCCGAATCAGCTAGATATACTCCCGAAAAATTCTCACCAGTTCTGTCATTATATGAAGCCGATGCCTGCTTACCACCACCAAGGTTGATATAAATATGCCGGCCATTGTCAGTAGCCACCAAAATATCACCAGGAAGTAGCTGGCTAGTGTCAGTAACAGCTACGTGGCTATACATTTCTGGGTGCGATCTCATATAATTTTCCTGGACAATTGGCCCCGTTGCTGGGAAAGATGGATCGGAACCAGAATATCTCATCACCGTAGAAACAAAGACATCACAAGAAGCTCCAACTGGAGCGCAATCGCCATTCCCTCTACACGGCGTGAAGTAAGTCCCCACTGCTTTCATTGCTTCCACGTATTCTGGCTTAGGGCTATTTTTACCATAGCCGTGGCCGTCCCAAGAAAGCGCGAGTGCCGTATTTACGATATTGCCATCGCCACCCCACATTGTAGTTTCTCTACAATACACGCTACCATAAAGTGACGCATATTTTACAAATGCTCCAAATCTAGTAGAAGTAGAACTGGCATCGTACACCCCATCTTTTACAAATCTACCTGCCCAAGCTGGGTCCATTTCAGAAGAAGAAGGATCACGCTTAGCATCATAACCATTCATTACGTATGGCGAGCCTTCGCCATTCTCTGCCTCTTCACGAGAAAATCCAAGCGCCAACGCCTTTTCTATATATTGAGAAGCTACCCCATTATATTTAAAGAATAGCTTTTTTACGTTATCTGGATTATTAAGATCACCTGCCGAAGAACTAATGTATTCTGCTGCCGTCATTGTTTGTTGTCTAAACTCTGCCTCAGAAATATTGCTAGATGGCGCAAAGCTATTCTCGTTGGAGCCACCATTAGTGTAACTATACAATTGGTATACGCCTTGGCCATTACCAGGGTTATAGCGCCTAAGCCCAGTCTCCATATAATGTAGTACTGCCATCACTTGCCACGGGAATCCATACTGAAGCGCAGCCTCTTCATAGATAGCTTGGTTTTCGGAAATTGCAGCAAGTTCTGCCTCGCTCCATACTGGCACACCAGCATAGTTTTGGTTACCACCATTTGTTACTACACATTCATCTTTTTTGTGGCCGCGATAAAAATAAATCCCGTTCATGCCATTAAAATACAGCAACGCTTCGTCAATTAAGCTCATCGCAAAAGTAGGCGAAGGTAGAAGTGCCAAAAATACAGCCAAAACACCTACAATAAAACTCTTCAGTTTCATACTATATATTATAACATATTTTTACTGTTGTTGCTGAGCTTGCACCGGGTTGGTGGTGATTAACTTCTCTTCTGTTGGAGAAGCAATAATCTGAATATGCACGTGGTTTTGTCCAGCAAAGAATAGCCCTTGCCCCACCGGGAAGTTGGCTAACCTTCTCTTCTCTTCCTCAGTCAACTTAAATACATCAGCCAAAACGTCTACTGCCGAGGCTGATTGTTTCAAAAGTAATTGCATTGATGAGTTTGCCACAATAGCACGACCCATTTTCATACCCATAAAGTCTTCTACGTCCTGCGTAATCGTGGTAAGACCAAGATAATATTTACGTGCACGCTTAGCTAGTGAGAACATAAAGTTTGCCGAATCTTCATATTGCATCAATTGCCAGGCCTCATCTACGATGAGCAAACGTTTCTTTTGCTCGGCTCTTACAATGTTCCAAATGTGTGAAAGCACAATATACATAGCCACTGGGCGAAGTTCGTCTTCTAGATCGCGAATATTAAATACTACCATTTGGTTATTAATATCCACGTTGCTTTGCTGTGAGAAAATACCTGCAAAAGTACCAGTAGTATATTTCCTAAGTCTCTGTGCTAAAGTAGGGCCACTACCACCCATATGTTGTAAAGTATCATAAAGATTCATAATGGTTGGTGGTGTAGATTGGTGAGTGAGAGGATCTGATGTGATACCAGCTCTTGCATAAGTATCAATCAATGCTTGGTCTAGATCAGCTTCTTCGTTTGGTGTAAGGCCTGGTGCTGCTTGGCCATTTTGGACAGTAGTTGCACCACCTAGCATCAATCTAAATAGACCGTGTAGCGTTACCAAATTTGCACGTAATGCATCGTTAGCATCTTCTGCATCTACTACCTTAGGTAGATCAAATGGGTTAATTCTTACGTCTGAGTTTAGCGACAATCTAATATACGAACCACCTACGGCATCACAAAGTTTTTGATACTCATTTTCTGGGTCGATAATAATAATCTCGGCTCCCGTCATCATCGACCGAAGTGCTTCCAGTTTCACTGTGAACGATTTACCTGCACCAGACTTTGCAAATACCACCATATTGGCATTTTCAAGTGAGAATCTATCAAATATCACCAAACCGTTGTTGTGGCAGTTGATACCATATAATATACCTTTGTCCTGAGTAAGGTCTGCCGAGGTGAATGGGAACGAAGTAGAAATTGCACCCGTGTTCATATTACGACGAATCTGCAATTGGTCTGTACATTGTGGCGTAATAGAATTAAAGCCTTGCTCTTGCTGCGAATTTGCTACTTTAGAGAAAATCATTTGCTGACCAAAAATCGTTTCAATCTTTTGTTGTACGAATTTCAGCTCATCCAAAGAATCTGCCCAGATCGTCACATAAAGGCCAAAACGGAAAAATCTTTCCATCCCTACCTGAAGTTTGTCACGAAGTTCCTCAGCATCAGAAATCGCTGCTTCAAGCTCTGGATCACGTACTTTGCCTTTTTCTACGTTGAGGTTCATAGAAGCCTCAAGTTGCGTTACCTTAGTACGCAAGTTTTTCATCACTACGGCTGATTCTACCGGATAAATATACATTGAAACATCGATCACCTCATCAATATTGATGATTGGTGAAATCCAACCAGTGAATAGCGTACGTGGATAACCATACACATAAATCGTGCGCCCATATTTTGTACCAAGTCTAAAATAATCCGAATGAATTTCAATTGCCGAAGGCGAGATCAAATCACGTAAAGTATTAGTACCTTGTTCAAACGCCTTTTGGATTTCGGCCATTTCCATAGCTTCAGCTTGCGCTGCGATCTCTACTGCTGTCAGCTTTTTCTTCTTTTTGCCCATTATTCCTTCTCCCCTTTCTTTACATACATAGTCGCAAGCTTAGAAAAATCTACCAAAGGTTCTCTCACTGCTGTGTCTGGGTTGTTGAAGTTATAATAAAGCTCTGCGAGTTCTTTAGTATTTAGGCGTACAGAATGTATACCTACTGCATATAACCCAGAAATTACTACCTCAATTCGGTTGTTGAGTTCTTTCATAGCTTTGTCGTAAGTTGTCCTATCAATCTTTGTCACTACTGGACCTTTAGACTTAGAAAATGTCTTAAAGAAATTTTTAGTCTCTTGTAAAGATTTCTCGGTTTCAGGAGATGTGTAATACGGAACTATTACAAAGAAAGATTTGTCCATAATATTTGCTTCTTGTGAGAGCATTTCAATAAAGTTGATGTAATCATCCATCAAAACACCAAGAAGCATATTATCGTTGTTACGACGAATTTCTGTAAGACGTGAAAGATAAGGGCCGATATCAACTCTTTGGCTTCTTACCAAAATCTGCGTAGTAAAATCAAGCGAGTTCAAGAAGCTTTGATAAGAATATTCTACACCTTCCTGCTCCATCTCGCTCATAAGATCGAAGTTGATGGATTTACAAGCTACCACGGCTCTAAACGAACCATCTTTCATAATTACCACGTTATCACGAAGCTCAGAAATAAGTAGTGTTGCTTGCGTAGATAGAGGGTTATCTTTGTTTGGCGAAGCTGGCATTGCTTGGTTTGCTGCCATCGCTGCCGAACCGATCGGCGCAGCATTAGCAGCAGGAGCCTGCCCAGGCATCATTCCTCCAGCAGCCATCATATTCTGCTGTGGTGGTACCATTCCTCCTTGTGCCATCATATTATCTTGTGGTGCCATAATCTTTTAGTGTAGCGATATAAAAACTTCGCCCTTATCCTTTCCCTTATCTTTTTTGTTGATCCTGTTAGCTTCTTTTGCGATAGTCGCAACCGAAAAATCTTTGTTGTTCGCTAATTCCATTATACTACTGTTTACTGGTTTTGTGGCCTTTTTTGCTTTTGGTTTTTCTGATTCTTCTGGTTCTTCTTCAAGATCTGGATCTACGCCTGGTTTTTCGCCACCCGGCACTCTCACCTTTTCAAATGTAGTGTCACGTTTAATTTCTGGGCGTACTACCACATCACTATTTTCTATATCTACATCTGGCTTCAAAATTGTATCACCAATGATATCACCACTTACCTTTGGAATTTGCATCTCTTCTTCAGTAATTTTTGGTTCCTTTTCTGGCATAATAACCACTGGCTCTAGCTCCGGCTCCGGCTCTGGCTCTGGTTCCGGCATTGTTATTTCTGGACGACTTAATACCTTTTCCCCACCTACCGTCGGGCCTTCATCCAAATTATCCGAGAAAGAATCTTTATTTCTTTGAATTGCTTCACGCATCTCTTTCACTGCGTCATTATGACGACTCATTTTATCTTGGTCAATTACCCGGTTCAGAACCTGAGATTGATAAGCTTCAAACATATCCGGTGTAGCATTAGCTTCTGCTACCAAATCTTCTCGCATTGGGCTAGCACCGGCACCTTTAATTGCAAGGCCTCCAGTATCCACAATGTCAGCCAAGAACGAAAGTCTGTGTGTGGCTTCTTCCGAAGAAATATCTCTCGTTCTTTTAGCTTCTACAATTTTTGGTGCTGTAATCAAAATCGTGGATTCTTTTTGCCCAGGCATCCATACTCTAGAATGTGGTTTTAAATAATAAGACACAATCGCTGCAAGATAAGTTTCCATTGGCTGATCTTTTTTGAGTGGCAATGCCAAAGCCAAAAAGAAAAACACAAATGGCGCCGGAATAATTGCAAGTAGCGGGAATATCTGGAAAAGCCCCACTGCAAGCGCAATCAAACCTGCTGCAATCAAAAGATAAACGAACTGCCGAAAACTAAACGGTCCAATTAATTTATCGTCCGCCTCAACATCCTGAGGCACTTTATACTGCGCCATACATATATTATAGCATAAGTTTTTTAGGCATCAGGATATTTGGATGGATCCTGGAGAATGTCTTCTAGAACCTGTTTGATGTTGTATGGTTCAATAAAGGTTTTATTCTTTACCTGATCTTCATAGTATTCTCTAAGATCGTGTTCAATCACAGTTTCGGTGCTTTCACCAAACCAGCCCCTAATCATTCCTATACAATAATTATAGAATTCTTCAGCAGTCATATCCTGGTTATCATGATAAGCCTTATCTACTTGGTCTCTAAAGCTCTTTCTGGTACCAGAATCATAAATTCTGATATCTTCTTGATCACCATCACCAGCGTCTTCAGTAGCTGCTGATTCTTTAGCCTTCTTGGCCTTTCTGAGGTTCTCATACATCTTAACTTCTTGAGCCATAGTCTCCTCATCATCAAGGTTGACCCATCTACGTAGCCAGTCTTTTGCGTTGTTGGCAGCACCAGAACGTCTGGTTCTGTAGATCTGCTCTAGCTTACCAGTTTCACCAAGAATCTTTCTTACCTGTCTACCAGCAAACTCCATCTTAAGTTCTTTAAGATCTTTCTTTCTCTTTTCTCTAGCTTTATCAGCATCCTCATCACCATATCTAGTCTGAATCTCAGCTTCTCTTCTAGCATACTCAGCCTGTCTTTCCATATATTCTTGACGTTCTTCATCAGTCATATCGTCTTCAGATTTAAGGCCATTTAGATAGGTATCTACCAAATGTTCCATCGTTGCATCACGATAGTCTGTACGCATACCAAGAATCTGACCAGTAGTCTGATCTTTAAAGTAATCGTTAGTCTTTCTACGGAAGTATCTTTCAACTTCTTCGTTAAACGACTTCACATTACCATCTTTATCAAAGCCATTATATTTATCACCCTTCCATACTGGATCGAGCACATATACTGGATCGCCGTATTCATCTAGTACTAGGTTGCCATTTTCGTCTTTCTTCTGCTTTTGGCCATAACCAGTCCAGAATTTTACACCACTATTGATCTGTTCGCTACCAGACAACCATTTAAGGCTGGCAGAAAGGAATGCTGGCTCAAATGCCGTCTGAATTTCTTCACGTTTCTTTAGCCATCCTTCTACATCCCAAGCCTTTTTGCTATCAACTGGATCAAAACCGTAGGCTTTCTTAAGGCTATCATCAAGGTTAGAAAATGCCGTTCTTTCTACGTTATCGAGAGAAGTACCTTCAGAAAGTTTGATCATATCTTTCTTGGCATACATTCTACTACCATCTGGCTCCTCGTGATAGCCCTTAATATACTCATCATAAGTAAGGTCAAGATTCTTTCTATTATTTTCATTGTAAACATTTGCCGTCTCAAGGTTAATATATTTACCAAAACGTCTTAGGAATGGGTCATTATCTTTTACTTCAAACATCAAGAATGATGCTAGGGCTTGTGATGCGTGAGTACCAAGCAAGATACCACCACCCACATTTTTATCCAAAATGTTGTCTAGCTGGGCCTTTACCAAATCGGTATCACCACGCATATTAAGAATTCTAAGACCAGAGATAATCGCATCAATATTGTCGGAAGCCTTATAAAGTCTCTCGGCATCAGAAGTAATTCTGGTTAATTCGTCCAATCTATATACTACATCCTGAGTTGGTGGAGCTAGTTCAAAGTACTTTTGCATCTTAGTAGCCACAATCTTGGCCTGAGTATCATAACCATGCGCTGCTGTAGCCACTGCATATTGTGCATCCACCACATCGCCTTCCATAATATTGGAGAGCATCGAATATCTGTCGGCAGCTTGTATAGCTTCTTGACTACCCACTTCAAAGTGTTGCTTGTAATTTTCATTAAGTGCTCTTCTGCCATTAGCGTCAATTGTATTTTTATGAATAGCGTCCATATGAGCATTCATAGCTGCTTCCATACGGTTGTGGAAACCAACAGCATTCTTATAGTCAATCATTTCACCACGAGCTTGTTCCATCTTAAGTGAATCAAATGCCTTTACGTTTTGAGCATCAAGCTCATCTAGTCTAGCTCTCTGGGTCAAAGTACCATTTTTCTTTACAGCCTCAAGTTGGCCAAAGCCCTTGTTCATGTTGTTCTTATGCCTCTGCATAATTCTCTGGTACTCGGCATTTCTAGCCTGCATCTCGTAAGCCTCTTCGCCTTCCTTTGATGGAATATCAGTACCTCTTAGATAGTTTTGCTTTGCTGCATAAGCCAAACCTCTGTTCTTTACTGTATTTGCATACTCAGAAGTTTCCTCTTCACGCGCAATTTTTCTATCAGACAAGAACTGTTGAAGTCTAAGTGATGGCGTATAGGCATTCTTTCTAGCCAAATGTTTTTGACGAGTAAGGTCTCTGTGAGAGCCAGCCCAGCCACGTACGCCACCAAGTGGTGCGCTGGCAAGACTGGTAAGCTTGGAATTGATCGCTGATAGGAACGTACCAGACATCTTCATTAAGCTCCAGGAGAAGAATAGTGGGAAAATCTGTACGGCCACACCAATCAAAACACCAAAACCGTTTTGAGATGAGACGATAATTGCCCAACCGGCTACAGAAGAAGCGCCAAATAGAAGTGAAAATGCTGGATAGAATATCAACATTTGGAACAAAAGATGGCGCCATTTCCTAAACCACATCTCAGTATTTGGCAAGATATAAGCCACCATTGCAAGAGGCGCAATCATAATAAGTAGTGTCACTACAGCTTGACGCATTGCGATTGTAATAATACCCACTACCACTGATACTAAAGCACCAAGAGCCAGTGGGATCAACATCCAAATTGCCCCCGTTTCAAAGGCAATCGCCCCACCAAGGATTGCTAAGCCTGTACCATCAGCAACTGCTGCATACATTTCAGACAACGCCACACCACCAGTAGCTGCTACACCTTCCATATTACCAGAAGTAGATTCAGCAATATTTTCAAATAGCCCTCTAATCCCTTCACCAAAGATATTAGACACGTCTACAGCTAGAGAACAAATATAAAACGACAGGTTCACCAAAATTGCAGCAATAATCAGCTTTGGCAAAGCCTTTTTAATTCCATAATTCGTAATTCCTATCCCTGTAATTTGCGAAAAGACTATTACAAGCAGGAACAGAATAAATAGAATATTTGTCACCCCCTGGAAATACTTCCAAATCTCATAAATCGGCGATCCATCCTCCATTCTTACTGGATTTATCTCTAGAACACCTTCAAGTTTATCATATAAGAAATCGACAGCTTCAGAAATCTTCCCTGTAGATGGGCAAACTAGCCATCCTAGGGAACCTAAGCTATCTTCACAAGTAGAGCCAGTAGACTGAACTTCTGCTGGCTCAGCGTATGCATTTTCTGTCAAAACAGGGGTAACCCCAAAAAGATTGGAAAGCATCAAAACTATGGCAAAAAACCCGCCAAAAATTTTACTTCTTATACTCATAATAAAATATGCCTTCCAATTAGGCTTAACCTAATTATAGCACACATAAGCGTTTTTGTCAATGGTTATACCCTATTTTCTACCCCTTTTTATTGACTTTTTCAAGGATTCTAGCTATTATTTAACTATATGAAGACTTTTTTCAAGAAATTTGCTGTTTTTCTAGCTATAATTGCTGCCGTTTCTATCACTTCTAGCCTAGTTTCTTCTAATTCTGTTTCAGCCCGTGGCTTTGGCTCGTGCGATCCAACTTTCGCCGGCCTCGTTCCATGGGATTGCCAAGTTGGTGAGATGAACAGCGAGGACGCTCTCGTCACCGGCATCGCTCAAATCGCTACTAATATTCTTACTGATATTACCGTAGTCGCTGCATATCTTATTATTGGTTATGTTATCTACGCTGGCTACCTCTACATGTTTTCTTCTGGCAACGTAGTTAAAGCCACCGATGCCAAAAAGGCTATGGTCCACGCATTTATTGGTCTCGCCGTTGTCATCTCTGCCTATACTATATTTAGCGCTATTCGTATTGCCCTCATTGGCGACAAAGCCTTAGACTGCGATCAGATCACTGGCAGTAATTGTATGGATGGTGGCGATATGGTGGTTAATCTCATCCAATGGGTCGGTGGAGTCGGTGGTGCCGTTGCAGCCATCTTTATCGTGGTTGGCGCCTGGGGCTATATGACTGCTTCTGGCGATCCAAACAAGCTTGAACAAGCTAAAAAGACTATTCTTTATGCTCTTATTGGCCTTGTCGTTGTAGCTCTTGCTGAAATTATCACTGCTTTCGTTTCTGGTGTTATCAGAGATGCCAATAGTAATGCTGGGATACAAACTGTTCAAGAAATTGCTATTAACCAAAAAGGAGGAATCAATGAAAAAACTTAAATTCGTCGCCGTAGCAGCTGCTATGTTACTTGCCATTTTTGGCTTTAGTCTTGCCCCATCTGCTAGCTATGCAGTAAGCGTATGTAACCAATCCGTTCCACAAGAAATTAAAGACGCCAACGGCTGTGGTGGCGCCAAAGCTGGCGATTTTTCCAATACAATTGTCGGTATTATCAACGGTGTCGTTGCTGTTATTGCTATTGTCGCCGCTATCTTTATTGTGGTCGGTGGTATCAACTATATGACTTCTCAAGGTGATCCTGGCAAAACCAAAAAGGCCAAAGATACTATTCTCTATTCTGTGATTGGTCTTATCATCGCAGCTCTTGCCTTCGCAATCGTCAACTTTGTAGTAGTAAATATTCTAAAAGATGATAGTGGCAGTAGTAGCAATAATTCTAATAGCAGCCAAACTACTAATAATACTACCAATAACACCACTAACAACACTACCAATACCACCCCTTAACACATCAATCAAAAAACTCTTGATTTCTCACTAAAAACGTTATAAAATAATATTAAAATAAAATAAAGGATTAATTATAATGAACAACATTCTTTCACTCTTCGGCGCTTCTTCTAGCGTTGATGGCGGTATCAAGATCAACACTGTTGGTAATGGTTCCGGTAACGAATTGCAAACTGCTGTCATCAGCATTATCAACGCCGTAGTAGGTGTACTTGCTCTCGTTTGTGTAATCGTTATCATCATCGGTGGCGTTAACTATATGACTTCTTCTGGCGATGCCGGCAAAGTCAAAAAAGCTAAAGATACTATCCTTTATGGCGTAATTGGCTTGGTAGTCTGCGTACTTGCCTTCGCAATCGTAAACTTCGTAATTGCCAACATCTTGAAAGGCTAATTAAACTTCAACAAAAATCCGGCTGTAAAGCCGGATTTTTTTGTGTATTGTACAACCTTTCAAAAGCTCGAAGCTTTAATCGCCCACTCTCTATTGAATTGCGATCTTTTTAGGTGCTTCTACCTTTTCCTTTTCGAAGGTAATAGTAAGAACACCGTCTTTGAGCTCAGCCTTTACACTGTTCTCGTCTTCACGTACTTGCACAGGAAGTGCAATCATCCTGGAAAACTCACCCCAATAGCACTCTTGAATATGCCATCTAGTAGTTTGTTCGTCTTCACCACCAGACAAAACACCAGAGATAGTCAGAATGTTATCAGCGATACTGACGTCGAGGTCCGATTTTGAGATGCCAGCAGTTCTTGCTTTTACTACTAGCTTATCGGCGGTTTCATAGACATCTACTGCTAGCTGCCCAGGAAAATCGTCGGTATCATTTGCCCACTCATCTTCAGCTGCTGGTTCGTTATTGATTTCCTCAGTAAGTTCTTGTGCAACTTTTTCAGTTACTTCAGGAACTGCTGCTGCGTTTTCATCTTCACTAAGGAATGCTGCAGCTAGGTCATCGTCTAACAAATCTTCACTATTTGTACGAGCCATATTTCCTCCACTTATATTGTTATGCTTTATTATAAACCAGTTTCGTAGTAAAATCAAGGAAATTATGGTTTTTATTGTAAAAAATACAACATTGGTTAAGCCTTTTGACTTACTTTTTCCCCACTCTTGTAGGGGTTGTGGGCTTATCGGTGAAGTACTTTGCGAGTGTTGTAAAAATAACATTATAAAAAATCGCAGTAGCCAAAAACGTTCCAATATGTACGTAGTTTCTCGTCGCGATGGGCTCCTAGACGAGCTTATTCAAGACTATAAATATCATTCTATTCGTGCTCTTGCTAGACCACTCGCAGAAATGTTAGACGCTGTGATTCCTAAGAATCTACCAGCAAATTCTATCATCGTTCCTCTCCCTACGGCTACTAACCATATTAGATCCCGTGGTTTTGACCACACTTATAAAATCGCTAAAAACCTAGGTAAAATCAGAGGCTACAAGGTAGAAAAAATTTTAGTTAGAAACAAAAACACTGTCCAAGTAGGCGCCGACCGAAAAACTCGTCTCACCCAAGTCAAAGATGCTTACAACTTAAACCCCAAGTTCAAGATCAAAAAAGACGCCACCTATATTTTGTTAGATGACGTCTGGACTACCGGCGCTTCTATTACCACTGCCAAAGAACTGCTACAAAAAGCTGGCGCTCAAAATATCAAGATAGCAGTACTTGCCTACTCTAGTTAGAACTAGGAAGTGAAGTGATTACAAAGTTTACAATTGCGAATGCTAGAAAAGCAATAATGAGACCAATAATTGCATAAAGCACGGTGTTTTTTGCATCGGTTACTTTCTTGGCATCACCACCAGAAATTACATATTTAATACCACCAATGATGAGCATAATCACTGCAATCACACCTACGATATAAAGCACGGTGTTGGTAATGGTCTTAAAGATACCACTATCGCCAAAAAGATTTTCTGGACAATCCGTACATTTAGCAGCTTCTGCGCCTTCACGAAGTGTCATAGCTGAAGCATCAAAAGATGAAGCCACAGTTACACCAAACAAAATTCCAAAAATTATAAGTGGTAAAATAAGTTTTCCAAAAATCTTTTTCATATATATATTATACCACATTCTGCAAAAAATTGACAATAAAAAATGGCGGAGGGTGGGAGATTCGAACTCCCGCTCCAGATTACTCCAGACTAACGATTTAGCAAACCGTCCCCTTCAGCCACTTGGGTAACCCTCCGTCCCCATTATTCTATCATATTTTAGTTAAAAAACAAAGCTGTGCTATAATTAGGTTATGGTTAGTTCAAATTCAATCACTTGGGAAGCTGAAGAATACATCGTAAGAGACCATAACGGTTGGTGGTATTTTGGGCTTTTCGTTGTTACAGCCGGGCTTAGCGCATTAGCTATATGGCTCCAGGGCTGGACTTTTCTTGCTCTTATCATCGTAAGTGCGATTACTGTTCTTTTATTTAATCTTCGCCCCCCACGCAAGATTAAATACACTTTAAATCACGACGGCCTAAAAGAAGGTAAAGTCAAGCACCCTTTCAACGATTTTCGTGCCTTTGGCATTGTCAAAGAAGGAAATCACTATAGCGCTGTTCTAATTCCTAAAAAACGCCTCGGGATCAATGTTAAAGTTTACTTCCCAGAAGGTAGTGGCGAAGCGATTGTGGATAACTTAGGGGCTCGTCTCCCTATGGAAGAAGTAAAACCAGATTTTCTAGACAAAATCGTTAATTTCCTTCGCATTTAGGCTTGCCAAACGCAAAACACTTATGCTATAATGGTCTTAATTAATTTTTATTAAAGGTGGGTAAATGACACAAGATACATCTGTAGACAATGATCTACAAAAAGCAATTGACGATATTACTAAATCAACCAATGGTGATCCATTGTTTGCTGATCCAGTGGCTGCTCCAGCACCAGCTCCAGTTGGTCCATTTCCAGTAGCTACTCCTGGCCCTATGCCACCAGCACCAATGCCAATGCCAGAACCAGTAGCTCCAGCAGAACCAGTTTCTGCCCCAGAAGAAGAAATCAAACCGGGCCCAATCGGTCACGAAGAAGATATTGAAAAAACACCATTCGTAGAAGGAGAGGGGATGGGTATTAACCAGGTCAAAGAGGCAGCTCTTCGCGAGCTCGCACCAATTCTATCAAAACTTGATGTTCCAGCTGAACAAAAGTTTGATATTTACAAAAATGTTATCGACAACTACCACGATTCTAGCGTACTCGAACCAGCTTACCAAGCTGCTTCCAAAATTGCCGATGACAAAGAAAAAGGCGAAGCTCTTCTTTACATCATCGACTCTATCGACAAAATGTAAATCCTCACACGAAAAACTGCGCTTCCACCACCTTGCGCAGTTTTTTCATCCCCTACTTAAAAACTGTCCCTAATCTAGCTTCTGCAGTCTTTGAAAGATACACAATATCGGCAAGCACTCTTTCAATTTCTTTTTCAGAAAATCCCCTTCTCCCCCATTCAAAAATTATTTCAGTAATCTCACTTGCTAATATATTATAAATCTCCTTAGGTCTTTCAGCTCTCCATAGAAATAACACCATTTTCATAATTATTTCCCTATCATTAAATTTTAAAAACACTTCAAAAAAATTTTGATGTTTTAAAATGAATATCAGCATCTCAAAATAGCTTTCTTTTCTCAAAAATAAATAATATTCCTCCAAAATATACTTTTCCCAATCTGGTAAAATTCTCATCACCGAATGGTGATGAGTATATATCGTAGAACGAGCTACTCCGGCCTTTTTAGCGATTTGTCTCATCGTATCATATCTTGCATCAAAAAAGACCGAAAGAATTTTTTCCTCGGTCTTTTTATAGCGGCAATCTCTCATCCCACCCATACTATTATTCTATCATAGGTAGAACTAGTACATCTCAGGAGCAGCTGCTGCTGGCTTGTCCTCTGGGATTTCACAAATCAGGGCGCCCATTGTAATTGCCGTAGCGGCAATAGAAGTAGCATTTTTCACTGCTTCTTTAGTTACCTTAGCTGGATCAATTACGCCAGCCTTTTTAAGATCAACCAAACCTTTTTCTGGAGCCATTACATTCACGCCAAAACCAGGCTTAGCAGATTCTACCTCAGCAAGAAGCGCCTGTGCATTGAGCCCTGCATTTTCCATAATATGTACAAATGGGGTTTTTAGAGCTTCTTTTACAATCCTAGCGCCTTCATCAGACGAATCAAGCGATGCTGCTAAATTCACCAAAGTTACACCACCACCAGTTACGATGCCTTCAGCAAGAGCTGCCTTAGTTGCGGCCACTGCATCGTCTACTCTAAATTTCTTTTCATCAATTTCAGTTTCGGTGGCACCACCAACTTTAATCACTGCTACTTTGCCCTGAAGTGCAGCTGCACGTTTTTCAAATTCTTCTCTCTCATAATCAGTCTTTGCTGCGCCAGCCAAAGTTCTAATTAAGGCAATCCTCTTGTCTACTTCAGACTTAGAACCAGCCCCTTTAATAATAGTGGTCTCATCTTTAGTTGCAATCACTTTATTAGCAGAACCAAGCACTTCAAGACCTACTTCTTCTAGTTTCAAACCTTTATCGGCAGCTACTACTGTAGCATCAGTAAGAATGGCAATATCCTCCATTACTTCTTTTCTTCTATCGCCAAATGATGGAGCTTTAAGAACCAAGGAATTAAATACACCTTTGAGTTTATTTAGTACTAGAAGTTGCAAGGCTTCACCTTCTACCTCCTCAGCGATAATCACGAGATCTTTTTTGCCAGCCTGTGCACATTTTTCAAGAAGTGGCAAAATATCTGAAGCTGCCGAAATCTTATTCTGGGTAATCAATACCAAAGGCTTATCAAACACAGCTTCTTGGCGATTCACATCAGTAATAAAGAATGCTGAAGCATAACCCTTGTCGTAAGAGAATCCCTCAACAATTTCTTGTTCCATTTCTAGGCCTTGACCAGCCTCTACAGTTACTACACCATCTTTGCCAATCTTAGAAATTACTTCTGCAATTAACTCACCAATCTCAGCATCACCAGCCGAAATCGTAGCTACTTCTGCTACCTTCTTGGAATTTCCTTCGATCTTTTCTGCAGATTTTTCAATTCCTTTTACAATCTCAGCGCCGGCTTTTTCAATGCCACGGCGAAGTTCCATTGGGTTCATCCCAGCAGCAATTAATTTGTTAGCTTCCGACAATATATTATAAGTAAGTACAGTCACAGTAGTAGTGCCATCACCTGCAGCTTTATTTAATTTTTGTGCTGCGGTTTTGATAAGTTTAGCACCTACTGCTTCGCCCATATTTTCTTCCTTGGATGGAAGATCCACAGCTTCTGC
This sequence comes from Candidatus Saccharimonadota bacterium, assembly GCA_017510925.1. Taxonomy (GTDB): domain Bacteria; phylum Patescibacteriota; class Saccharimonadia; order Saccharimonadales; family Saccharimonadaceae; genus Nanosyncoccus. Next base: position 34,730 of record JAFWLT010000006.1, read on the forward strand.
TACCGTCACACCATCATGCGTAATCACTGGTGAACCATAATCTTTCTCAATAATCACATTTTTACCTTTTGGCCCAAATGTTACTTTTACTGCATCATAGAGTTGTTTTGCACCAGCTAATACTTTCTCTCTAGCCTCTGCTTCATAATAAATTTTCTTTGCCATTTTTACTCCTTACAATGTTGCAAGAACATCTTCTTCTTTTAGAATTATATAATCTTTACCATCCAATTTAATCTCAGTAGTAGAATATTCTTTATAGACGATCTTGTCGCCTTTTTTCACGTCTTTTACTTCTTTTCCTACTGATTCTACCACTGCGTAGGCAGATTTTTCTTTGGCCTCACCTAGAAGAATTCCAGATTTAGTCTTTTCTAGTGGTTTTTCTACCACTGCTACAATTCTATCTTTTAACGGTTTTAGTGCCATAGTTTTAACTCCTTTTAGGAGATTATAGCACAGGTTTCTAGCACTTGCAACTTGCGAGTGCCAATCCATTCATCTACTGCCTTTTTTACCCCCGGGAGAGCCGGGTTGTTATAATCGTGCACGATCAAAATCGCGCCTTCACTTAATTTATTTTCTGCTAATTTTAGACCGTCACGAATAGATTTATAAAAATCTCCGTCTAAAAAACAAAATGCAATTTTCTCCGGTAAATCTTCTGAAGAAAAATCAGCAAACCAACCTTTTTTGATTACTGGCACTCTCAGCCCAGCACGAAGAAATCTTTCTTTTACTTCTCTCTTGGTTACTAAGAGTTCCCCTTTTTTAAATTCTTCACCAAGTGGTGAATTGTCTAATGAAGATTTTTCTGGCAAACCCTCAAACGAATCATAAATCCAAAGTTTTTTATCAGAAGTTTTCAAAATTTCTGCCAGCGCCAAAGATGTATCACCTTTATAACAACCCAGTTCCACAAAATCGCCAGAAACCTCTAGACATTCAGAAGCTGTATTTATAATATATTCCGTTTCTTTTAAAGAAACCTGATCGTTTTTAAAACTCATTATTTCAAATACTTTTTTAAATATTCACCTGTAGGTGTTTTGGCGTGCTTTGCTAAATCTTCTGGTGTACCCTCATCACAAACTTTACCACCCTTAAGACCACCCTCAGGGCCCATCTCAATCACCCAGTCTGCTGATTTGATTACATGAAGATTGTGTTCAATAATAATCATTGAGTTGCCACCATCTACTAATTTGTTCAAAATCTCAAGAAGTCTCTTTACATCATCCGTATGAAGACCGGTAGTTGGCTCATCCAAAATATAAAGAGTTTTGCCAGTAGATCTACGTGCAAGTTCCGTTGCAAGTTTAATTCTCTGTGCTTCACCACCAGAAAATGTAGTAGCTGGCTGACCAAGTTTAATATAACCAAGTCCTACCTCTTGAATGGTTTTAAGCTTCCCTGCAATCGCTGGGATCGAACCAAAGAATTCTACAGCTTCGTCGATCGTCATATCAAGAACTTGCGAGATATCTTTGCCTTTATATTTTACTTCTAGAGCTTCAGAATTGTAGCGCTTACCATGACAAGCCGGACAAGTCACATACACATCAGGAAGAAAATGCATCTCAATTTTGTTTACACCATCACCCTGACAATGTTCACATCTACCACCTTTTACGTTAAACGAGAATCTACCAGCCTTATAACCACGTACTTCTGCTTCTGGCTGCGAAGCATAAAGTTCACGAATCGCATTAAACACACCCGTATAAGTAGCTGGGTTAGAGCGTGGCGTTCTACCAATTGGGCTCTGATCAATTACGATAATTTTGTTAATATGTTCAATTCCCTCTATTTTGTCGTGAAGGCCTGGCACTGTTTGTGCTCTATGTAGTCTAGCCAAAAGTTCATTAGCAAGGATATTATTAACAAGCGTAGATTTACCAGACCCAGATACACCAGAAACCACCGTCATCACACCAAGTGGGAATGACACATCAATATTCTTGAGATTGTTTTCACGGGCACCTTTTATAGTAAGATTATAATTGGTACGAACCTTGCGACGTTTCTTTGGCACTGGAATTGATTTTTTACCAGACAAATATTGACCCGTAATAGAATCCGGATTATTAGCCACTTCTTCCGGCGTACCACAGGCGACTAATCTACCACCATTTACACCAGCTCCTGGCCCAATATCAATAATATAATCCGAAGACCACATCGTGTCTTCATCGTGTTCTACCACAAGCACGGTATTTTTAAGATCACGAAGATGCTTCAAAGTATTAATCAACTTATCGTTGTCTCTTTGGTGAAGACCAATTGATGGTTCATCAAGCACATACAGCACTCCCTGAAGGCCAGACCCAATCTGGGTAGCCAATCTAATTCTCTGTGCCTCACCACCAGAAAGCGTATTAGCCGCCCGACCAAGTTCCAAATAACCAAGCCCCACATCTTTCATAAATTTAACTCTCTCGTGAATCTCTTTGATAATTGGCGCTGCAATCATTTCTTCTTCATCAGAGAATTTTAGATCTTTATCAAGCAATTCAAGCATTGCATCTACATCAAGGTTACACATGTCCACGATATTAAGATCGTGTACCGTCACAGCAAGAACTGCTGGTTTTAGTCTTGCACCATGACAGGTCTGACATTCTCTCACCCTCATAAATCTTTCGATATCGTGTTTGGTAAACTCCGAAATCTTTGGATCATTATAGCGACGCTCAAGCATCGGGATCACACCTTCATAGGTAGTTTCATAAATTGTCCCGGCTGCAAATTTGCCAGAACCAGAAATCTTCATTTGGTATTTTTCTTCGCCCGTACCGTATAAAATTAGGTGTTTAGTTTCTTCAGAAAAATCACCAATCGGTGTTTGCATATCAAAACCATGTTTTGCGCCCACGGCCATCAATCTTTTGAGCCACCAAGATTCTTGCTGTACTCTATTAAATGGCCTAATCCCACCTTCAGCAATGGTCAAATTATTATTAAATACGAGCGCTGGGTCTACTTCCATTTTTGACCCTAGTCCAGTACAATCCGGACACGCCCCCTCTGGCGCGTTAAACGAAAATAAACTTGGCGTAAGTTCTGGAATTAATTCATCTGGATGATCCGGACAAGCATATCTTTGAGAATAGGTGATTACCTCTGCATTATCAGAAGTAATTCTTGCCTCACCTACAGCCGTACTGTTATCGGTAATTTTGAGAACCTTAATAATCCCCTGTCCCAATTCCAAAGCCTGTTCCACCGAACTTGTAATCCTAGATATCAGTTCTGGCGAAAGTACAAATCTATCCACTACAATTTCAATATCGTGACGCTCATTTTTGTTTAGTTCTGGAAATTCATCTAGGGCATAGATAATACCATCTACCCTTACCCTAGAAAAGCCCTTAGCCGTATATTGTTCCGGAATATGTAAAAACTCACCTTTTTTGGCTGAAACTATTGGAGCGAGAACCATTAGTTTAGAGCCTAAAGGCAGTTTCATCACTTCTTTTACAATATCTTCATTTGTGCGCCTCGAAACTGGTTTATGACAAACTGGACAATGTGGCACCCCTACACGTGCAAACAGAAGCCTAAGATAATCGTATACTTCTGTCACCGTTGCCACAGTAGAACGTGGATTTCTAGATGTAGATTTTTGGTCGATTGAAATCGCAGGACTAAGCCCCGTAATAGAATCTACCTCTGGTTTATCCATAATACCAAGAAACATTCTTGCATAAGAAGACAACGATTCTACGTAGCGACGTTGTCCTTCGGCGTAAATAGTATCAAAAGCTAGGCTGGATTTGCCAGACCCAGATAAACCGGTCATTATCACCAGTTTATCTCTTGGAATATCTACATCAAGATCATGCAGATTATTCTGTCGCGCACCCCTAACACGTATAAAATTATCTTCCATAAACCTAACTATTATACACCAAAAGTCAAGATTTTTCAAGGGTAGAGGCGAACTCTTGGTAGGTTTCAAAGCTATAATTTTGTTTTTTAAGGTTGGAAATCACAAAATCTAATCTCTCCACCAGTTTATCGCCACTATTTTTCTTGATATACCCTGGTACCTCTTTATAATCAACTAGTTCATCTGCAAACTCCCACGGATGGAAATAAGTAGCAAAGTACCCTGTTTTTTTGATAGCCATCTTAGCAAATTTGAGATACACCCCCTTTGGGAAAAGATGGAGCGCCAACCAAAACAGTGGTACTCTCATAGAAGTAGCCACCGAAGTTGGAATTTCTAGAACCCCTTTCTCAAAAAACGGCTTTCTTGGAATATCAAAATGATTATATCTGCCCGGAATAAATGCCGGATTTACGCTAGAATCATATTTATAGCCACAACGTTCAAGTTCCTCATACGAAATTTCAAACATCCTTGGCTGCCTATAACCAAGTACCTTCACTCCAGCTACTTTTTCTATAATCTTTTTAGACTCTGAAACATCAGACTTCTGGGGCCTAAAATGATCTACTCCGTGACACGCAACTTCGTGTCCATCCTTCACAATCTCCTTCACTAATCCTGGATTAATTTTTGCAAAATTCCCCGTTATAAAAAACGTAGCTTTTACTTCCTGCCTTTTTAGAAGATCCAAAATTTTAAGAAGTCCGTTCGAAGAAACTTCGACTCCCCTTTCAACGCTAATCTCACCACCGTGTTCTTTAGGTAAATCAAATTCTTCTACATCAAAACTAAGAAGTACTCTATTTTTTGCCATTTTTGCTCACAAAAGATTTTTTCTTATTTACTACATAAAGTGGCCGGCCTTTAGCTTCTGCGTGAATCTGCGAAATATAAAGCGCCGTAATAGATTGAGAAACCAAAACTAAGCCAACCAAGAAAGACACAAACACACTCATTGCCACTGCCCCACTCCAATCCAAATTAAGAGGATCACCCAAAATATATTGCTCAATCAATATAAACAACCCAAAAATCAATGAGAAAACCGTGATAAATGCACCTAAATAGCCAAAGAATACCAATGGAGTCCTAGACGAAGACACCATCGAATCAAGCGCCAACCCTGCCAACTTTTTGGTGTTATAAGTAGGCTTGCCATTTTTGCGCCCCCGAGTTTTTACTTTAATGTATTCCTGCTTATATCCTAACCAATCAATTAGACCTCTAGTTAGACGATTGTGTTCAGTCAACTGATTAAATTCATCTACTACTGCCCTATCTAGCAATCTAAAATCCATCGCACCCGGCATTACTTTTTTGTTGCCTGTTACGTGCATAATTTTGTAGTAAATCTTGGAGCGTATTTTATGCTTAGTAGTATTGCCAGTATTTACTGCTGTCACCACGTCAGCGCCATCTTCCCACTTAGAAATCATTTTTGGAATTTCTTCTACTGGGTGTTGCCCGTCTGCATCTATCATTATCGTTGCATCACCATTGGCAGCTTCTAGCCCTACCGTAAGCGCTACCTCTTTACCAAAATTACGAGTGAGAGAAATCACATTCACCAAAGTTTTATTAAGAAGTTTTGAGGATTTAATTTTTTCTAAAGTCTTGTCTTCCGAGCCATCATCTACCAAAATTATTTCTGTATCATATTTTAAATTTTTTATTATTGGCAAAAGTCCATCATCCAAAAATTCCAAAATTCCATCAGCTTCGTCATAAACCGGCACTACTATAGAAATTAATTTTCCCATATATTAAATTCCTCACCTTTAAACTTCACCAAAACACCTTCGTCATCACCATATATTATATATAGTGCTGTATCCTTAATCACTGGCATATCTTTGTCTTTCAAATTTGTATTCGGATCAAACTTGAGATTTGGAAGACCCGATGCTTCCGTCAAACGATATGCCATCCAAGGCACATAAGTTTCATAGCTAGGTTTAAGCAGTCTTCTCAAAATATGGTATTCTCTTTCTGGCATATGTTTTATCGCTGGCGCAAAATCAATCTGCCCTACTGATTGAATTTTTCTTATCCTTCCATCATTCAATTTATTTAGATCAGAAATTACCATATTGATTTGCATATTTCTGAATGTGTCTTGCTCCTTTAAAGCATTTCCGTAAGTAAATGAAAACGAGAAGAAGCACCACGCTAACACCACTACCGGCAATGTCAAAATTAATTCTTTCTTTACGCCAGATGCTATGTAAACACCCATTATCGCAATAAATGCCCCAATCGCATACATCGCACGTGTAGTATAAAGTGGCTGCTCTAGTGCAGCATAAAATAGATAGGCCATTATGCCCATCGCCACTACACCAAATAAAGCCATCAAAACTGCTAAGATTTTATTTCTTTTGCTTTTTATTACATACAAAACTACAAACCCAATTATAATCAAAACAATTAGCACTAACCATAATATTCTAAAGTCAGTAAACAAAAGTTCAAAGTAATGCCCTAGGTTTTTGAATACCGTTGGGAAGAATTCTGAAATTCCTGGGATTTCATTAGATACATACATATCTTGTGGTCGCATCAAAAACTTTTGGAACACTACCAGTGTTATAAGAAATACTACTGCCGAAATCGCTACATTTTTAACAATTTCTTTATTTTTAATTTTCTTGTCATTCCAATCTTTAAGCATCAAGAAAATCACAATCATTGGGTAAATCCCAATTGAAACTTGGTAAGTTGTACAAACCCCCAAAATTCCAATAACAGACGCTAGAATAAATTTCCACTTCTTTTGCCGATAGAATATAAATGGCATAATGGCAAAAAATACTGAGAGCGCCATATATACTGAATCATATTGATAAGAAAGACATTCTAACATGTATGGACAAAGCGCGAGTGGCGTCACGGCTATGAGTCTGAGAATCCACTTGGTCCATTTTTCTTTAAAAATTTCTTTTCCACTAATAAGCGAAATTAAAATCACGGAAGAAATCGCCAGAATAAAAGCTGCCAAAAGTTGTGGCAGTGGCGCGACGTTAGTAAGATAATTGTCAGCGTGAATTCCGTGTGCTAAAAACGTACTAGAATATCTACTAAAACCAGACCATCCAGCATAGCCTAGATCAGTTCTGGCTACATCATCTGCATAATGAACACCAGCAAGTATAATTGCTGAAATTCCCACCAAGTAAATCAAAAACATAATTAGGGTCGGTTTCAAAAGAAAACGGTACTCACCAAACTTCCCTTTCATACCTTATATTATACCACCGATGTGATATAATAATAGGAATGAAATCAGAAGCCAAACAAGCCAAAAAAACTGCGGATATCAAAGTTTCCAAGCGTGCCGGCAGATATCTTATAGTAGGTATTACTTTAACTCTTTTTAACTATGGGTTATATGCGATTCTAGCAAATGTTATCTTCAATAACCAAGAGCTGATCTGGCTTTCTACTCTTATCTCTACCGTCGCCACTACTTTTTTGGCTTATTTTCTTCATTCCAAGATCACCTGGAAAGAACGTGACATCACCAAGGCTGCTATTTATAAATTTTTTATTTGGAATGCTATCCTTGCCTTTGCTATTGGTCCGTGGATCACTCAATTGTTTAGTTACATCACGCCACTTTATGACTTAGCTTACAATATTTGCCAAGCTATACACATTAATTTTACCTACGAATTCGTCCAAACTACCGGTGCTTTTGTGCTTGCTTCCGCCGTGATAATGGTAATAAATTTTCTATTCTATGATAAATTTGTGTTCGGCGAAAAACCAAATAAGGAGGAAAAATGAATATTCTAGTTACTGGTGGCACAGGCTACATCGGTTCACATGTAGTTGTAGGTTTGTTAAAAAGTAGCTACAATGTAACAATTGTAGATAGCCTCATCAATAGCAAATCTTCCGTCCTAGAGAATATAGAAAAATTAGCCGGTAAAGCTCCAACTTTTTACCAAGAAAATCTCACTAATTTTAGTGCTCTAGAAAAAATTTTCAAAGACAACGAGTTTGATCTCGTTATTCATTTTGCTGGCCTTAAATCTGTTTCAGAATCTGTAGAAAAGCCAATTATGTATTATCAGCAAAATCTCACCGGCACTATCAACTTGCTCAAATGTATGCAAGAATTCCATGTAAAAAAAATCATTTTTTCTTCTTCTGCTACTGTTTATGGCAGTGGGAACGCAGGCGAATGTATCGAGAATATGCCAACCGGTCAAGGTATTACCAATCCATACGGTAAGACTAAATATATGATTGAAGAAATCCTAAAAGACGTCTGCACTTCAGACCCAGAGTTTTCTGCTGTAGCCCTGCGTTATTTTAACCCAGTTGGCAATCACGAGTCTGGCCTTCTTGGCGAAGATCCAAACGGTATTCCAAACAACCTTATGCCTTACATTATGAAAGTCGCATCGGGCAAACTAGAAGAACTCTCTATTTATGGCAATGACTACGATACCCCAGATGGCACTTGTCGTCGCGATTTTATTCACGTAGTAGACTTAGCAAACGGCCATCTCGCTGCAATAAAAGCTCTGGAAGCCCCTGGCTTCAAGACTTACAATCTTGGCACTGGCACCCCTACTTCAGTTCTAGAAATGGTAGAAACCTTCGAAAAAATCAGTGGCAAACCTCTCCCCCACAAATTTGTAGAACGTCGTCCTGGCGATCTTGCTGAAATCTGGGCAAACCCTAAAAAAGCTGAGAATGAGCTAGGTTGGAAAGCAAATCTCACCATAGAAGATGCCATAAGAGACACTCTTTCTTTCCTAGAAAACCACCAGTAATATGCTATAATGTAATATATATGGCTATACCTAATTTTCTGTATAAGAACAATCGTGTTCTCTTAAAAGAGCTCACCAAAACAGATTTCAAGCTTCGTTACCAAGGCTCAGTATTAGGTTATCTTTGGGCGCTACTTCGCCCTCTTATGATGTTTGCTATATTATATATAGTATTTGCTAAACTTCTTAGATTCGGTGGCGACATTCCTCATTACCCAGTCTATCTTCTTACCGGCACTACTCTTTGGAGCTTCTTCACTGAATGCACCGGCCAAGGTATCCAAGCTATAGTTATGCGTGGCGACCTCATTCGCAAAATTTGTTTTCCTAAATACATCGTGGTCGTTTCTTCTACCCTCACTGCAGTGATTAATCTTTTAATTAATCTCGTAGTCGTGATCATTTTTGCTCTCATCAATGGTGTCAGCCCATCATGGACTTGGCTTCTAGTCCCAGTTTTGGTATTAGAATTATATACTCTTGCTCTTGGCATCTCATTCTTACTTGGCGCTATCAACGTTAAGTATCGCGATGTCACTTCTATCTGGGATGTGCTCACTCAGGCACTCTTCTATGCCGTTCCAGTTATTTATCCAATCAGCATGATCGCATCTACCTCTACTTTAGCTGCCAAAGCAATTCTTCTAAATCCAATCGCCCAGGTTATCCAAGACATTCGCTACTGTCTCATTACAGATCAAACCGTCACTTCTTGGAGCTACATCAATAATCCATTTCTAAAAGCTATTCCTATCATTATCGTAGTTATTGTGTTGATTTGGGGTTCATGGTATTTCCGTAAAAAATCTAAAAAATTCGCGGAGGAAATCTAATGAAAGAAGAAACACCGGTAGTTATTTCCGTAAAAAATCTCCACAAAAGTTTTAGGCTCCCCACCGAACGCGCTGGTGGGCTCAAAAACGCTATCTTTAATCGCCTCAAAGGCATCAAAGGCTATAATACTCAAAAAGTATTAAACGGTATTAGCTTCGACATCCATAAAAATGAGTTCGTTGGTATCGTCGGTAGAAACGGCTCTGGCAAATCAACTCTTCTTAAAACTCTTGCCAAAATTTATTTCCCAGAAAAAGGTTCTCTAGAAATTAACGGCACACTTATTCCGTTTATTGAGCTTGGTGTCGGTTTTAATCCAGAACTATCTGGCCGTGAAAATATTTATCTCAACGGTGCACTCTTAGGTTTTTCTAATAAAGAAATGGATGCTATGTACGACGAAATTGTAGACTTCGCCGAGCTCCGCCCATTTATGGACCAAAAACTCAAAAACTTTTCTTCTGGTATGCAAGTTCGTTTGGCGTTCTCTATCGCCATTCGCGCTAAAGGCGACATCCTTTTACTCGACGAAGTTCTCGCCGTAGGTGATGCCGAATTCCAAAAGAAATGTAACGATTATTTTGCTGCCATCAAAGGCAAACAAACTGTTATTTTAGTCACTCACTCTATGGCTAATGTTCGCGAATTTTGCACCCGCGGTATTCTAATTGAAGATGGGAAAATCAAACTAGACTCCACTCCAGACAAAGTTGCCGATGCATATGAAAAACTGTGGGGATAAAATGGCATCACCAAAAGTACTAATTATTATTCCAGCCTATAACGAAGCCAAAAATATTGGCCCGGTTTTAGAGAGCCTCAAAAAAGATGTTTCTTTTGCTGATATCCTTGTTATCAATGACCACTCTACCGACAACACCAAAGAAATCGTAGAAAAAAATGGGGTCAAATGTATCACCAATATCTTTAATATGCGTTATGCTTGGACTATTCAAACCGGCATTAAATATGCAAAATACCATAATTATGACTACGCTATTTTTATGGATGCTGATGGTCAACATATCCCAAACGAGGCTGTAAAACTTTATGATGCTATCATAAATACTCATTCGGATATTATTATTGGCTCTCGCTACATCAAAAAGACTGGCTACAAATGCCCATTTTTCCGTAAAATTGGCACTAAATTCTTTGCTGGTTTAGTCAGATTATTTACCGGCAAAAAAATTGCCGACCCTCTAAGTGGTTTTCAATGTATCAACAAAAAAGTTATAGATTTTTGGAGCAAATGTGGCAATTATCCAGAATATCCAGACGCCAGCCTTATTATAGAAATGATTCTAAGAGGCTACAAAATCACAGAAGTTCCCGTTAAGATGAAAAATCGCGAAAGTGGTGCTTCTATGCATTCTGGCATTTGGAAGCCCATCAAATATATGACCACGCAATTTTACACCTGTATCGTTACATTCGTAAAATATATTGGTAAAAGGAGAATCAAATGACACCAATGAGCATTTTTTTAACTACAATAGCAATCTTAGTAATTTTGTATGTTCTAATTTCAATTAGGAGAAACAAACTAAGCCCAGCTAATTCATTTATCTGGATTGTTTTTTGTATTATATTGTTGGTTCTTTCTATCTGGCCGGCTTCACTGGATTGGTTAGCTAACCTTCTTGGTATTTCCTACCCACCAACTCTATTCCTTGCCATTGCTTTAGTTATCCTATTCATTATGAATTTTATTCAATCCAAAAAAATTGAAGACTTACAAAAGAAAATCATTGATCTCGGCCAAGAACTTAGCATCAAAAAAGATGACAATAATAAAAAATAAATTTTTATTTTAGATTTATTAAATTCAGCTCAAAAAGTTCTTTGTGCTTTCTTACTACCACTTGTAAAATTATTCCACAAATCGCCATCATCACTGCAATTATAGCCAAAAAACCTGCTACTATAAGTGATGGGAATTTTGGAACCATACCAGTGTCAAAATATTCCACCAGCACTGGAATCCCCAAAATTAATGCCAAAATTACTAATATAAAACTCAGTATTCCAAAAAACAACATTGGCTTGTGTTCCTCAAATAATCTTGCAATTGTCATAATGACTTTTGCGCCATCGCCAACTGTGTTTAATTTTGATTCGCTCCCCTCTTCACGATCCTTATAGCTAACTGGAATTTCCTCAATATAAAAATTCTTATCTAAAGCATGTATCGTCATTTCTGTTTCAATTTCAAACCCTTTCGAGAGAACAGGAAATGTTTTTACGAAATCCCTAGAGAATGCTCTTTCCCCAGTCATAATATCTTTAATATGGCTTCTAAAAATCATATTAATAAGAAATCTTACCAATTTATTCCCAAAGCCATGAAATCTACGTTTGTTTTCTTTAAAGTAAGTAGAAGAGAGTCTATCGCCTATTACCATATCTACGCCATCATCAAGCACCATCTTGCACATTTTTTTCGCTGAATCAGCTGGATAAGTCCCATCACCATCAATCATTAAATAACAATCTGCCTCGATGTCCTTAAACATACTTCTTACAACATTACCCTTACCTTGCCTATGTTCTTGCCTTACAATTGCGCCAGCCGATTTTGCAATTTTTGCCGTGTCATCCGTAGAGTTATTATCATACACATAGATATCAGCATCTGGCAATTCTTTCTTGTAGTCTCTTATTACACGTTCAATGGTTTTGCTTTCGTTATAGCATGGAATCAAAACGGCAATTTTATTTTTCATCTACATTTCCTCTATATATCTCTTTACGGCATCTTTCCATTCAGGCAAAGGTTCAAACCCAGCTTCAATAAGTTTAGATTTATCTAATCTAGAGTTGAATGGTCTTTTTGCTACAGTTTTACCAGCTTTTTTCTCGTACTCTTCTGTAGTTACAGGCACAACTTTTACATTCATATCGGCATCTTTGTAAATTTCTTCTGCAAAATCTGCCCAAGAAATATACCCACCTTCGTTAGTAGCGTGATAATAACCATATTTATCAGTTTCAATCATATCAACCAAAAGCCGTGCCAAATCATAAGTATAAGTAGGTGTACCTACCTGGTCTGCCACTACTTCCACAACATCGTGCGTCTCTCCAACTTTAATCATCGTTTTAATAAAGTTGTTGCCGTTTTTACCAAATACCCATGCAATTCTTACAATAAAGTATTTATCTAAAATCTTAGAGACTTCTAGTTCCCCATTCAATTTAGACTCACCGTATACATTGAGCGGAGCATAATCTTTGTCATCTGGTTGCCATGGTCTTTCGCCCTGGCCGTTAAACACATAATCCGTAGAAATATACATAAATTTAGCGTCTATTTCTTTCGCAGCTTTTGCTAAATTAGCTGTACCTTCTACATTCACTGCCATTACCTTATCACGGTTATCTGGATCTTCTGCCCCATCTACATTAGTCCAAGCAGCACAATGCACAATTGCATCTGGTTTAATTTCAGAAACTACTTCTGACACTTTTTCAGCATCAGTGATATCAAGAACTACATGTTCAAATTCTGCATCAGAGTCAGATCTATCAGCGCCAATTCCCTCGTGCCCACGGGAGGCAAGTTCCATCATTACGTCATAACCTAATTGCCCACTAGTTCCAGTTACTAATACTTTCATTTCTTTTCTCCATACATTTTATCGTAATAATTCTGATATTCACCAGAAATAATTTCCTCCCACCAATCTTTGTGGTCTAGATACCATTGGATTGTCTTTACAATACCATTTTCGAATTTAGTTTCTGGCTCCCAGCCAAGTTCTCTTTGAATCTTAGCTGGATCAATTGCGTATCTTCTATCGTGGCCTTTTCTGTCTTCTACAAAAGTAATCAAACTTTCTGGTTTACCAAGTTCCTTCAAAATTAACTTTACAATTTCAATGTTGGATTTTTCGTTGTGACCACCTACATTATAAACTTCGCCTACGCAGTCGCCGTGGATAATCATATCAATGGCCTTACAGTGGTCTTCCACATATAGCCAATCACGTACGTTAAGGCCATCACCATATACAGGCAAAGGTTTATCGTGAAGTGCATTAATGATCATAAGAGGGATTAATTTTTCTGGGAAATGGTATGGACCATAGTTATTAGAACATCTAGAAATAGAAACTGGTAACCCATAGGTTCTATGGTATGCCATCACCACGAGATCTGCTGAAGCTTTGGAGGCAGAATATGGTGAAGAAGCGTGAAGATTAGTAGTTTCAGTAAAGAATAGATCTGGACGATCGAGTGGCAAATCACCATAAACTTCATCCGTAGAAACTTGATGGAATCTCTTTACGCCATGTTTTCTACAAGCATCCATAAGAACTTGTGGCCCCAAAATGTTAGTTTGCAAAAATTCCTGTGGGTTCAAAATCGATCTATCCACGTGTGATTCTGCTGCAAAGTTTACTACAATATCTGGGTTTTCTTCTACAAATAGATTTTCTACAAGCTCTGCATCACGAATATCACCTTTTACAAAACGGAAATTCTCGTTCTCCATTGCCTTTTTAAGTGTAGAAAGATTGCCTGCATAGGTAAGAGCATCCAGACATACAATCCTATAAGCAGGATATTTTTTAAGCATGTAATATACAAAGTTAGAACCAATAAACCCGGCTCCACCTGTTACAATAATTGTTTTTTTGTCCATAAACCTCCTTTAGAACTTAAATTTAAAATCTAGATTTTCTAACGTCGGGTGCTTCATATCTTTATCAGATAAAATCACTTCACCGTCTATTTCTGGCCACTCAATGTCACAAGAATTATACATCACTCCACCTTCATCTTCTGGGTGATATACATCGTCGCATTTATAAGCAAACTCTGCAGTATCTGATACTACCAAAAATCCGTGTGCAAAACCACGTGGTATCATCAGCTGTTTTTTGTTATCGGCAGAAAGAAGCACACCAACCCATTTTCCATAAGTATCAGATCCTTCTCTAAGATCTACTGCCACATCAAACACTTCACCAGAAAGTACTCTTACAAGCTTTGCCTGTGGATGGTTCTTCTGAAAATGGAGACCACGAAGTACACCTTTTCTAGAAGAAGACTGGTTGTCCTGCACAAAGTTATAATCAAGACCTGCTTCTTTAAATTCTTCTTCAGAGTAGGTTTCCATAAAATAGCCTCGTTCATCGCCATAAACAGTAGGCTCAATTACATATACGCCCTCAATATCAGTAACGTTAAACTTAAACTTTCCCATTAGTCGTACATCTTCCTCTCTGCCACCTTAAAGAGATGCTTGCCATAGGCAGTCTTCTTGTATTTGTTAGCAGCTTCAAGTAGTTTTTCTTCCGAGATCCAACCATGCTTAAAGGCGATTTCTTCTGGTGCTGCAATTTGAATACCTTGCCTATTCTGCACTACTCTCACAAAATCTGCTGCATCAGCCAAAGAATCTACGGTGCCAGTATCAAGCCAAGCAAATCCACGAGAAAGAAGTTGCACATCTAGAAGCCCGTCATTTAGATACATTTCGTTCAGTGAAGTAATTTCAAGTTCGCCCCTATCAGATGGCACTACCTGACCTGCGCGATTAGATACATCGCCTGGGTAGAAATAAAGGCCAGTTACTGCATAATTACTCTTTGGGACTTCCGGTTTTTCTTCGATCGATACAGCGTGCCAGTCGGAGTCAAATTCCACCACGCCAAATCTTTCCGGATCATTTACATAATAACCAAATACAGTAGCTCTACCGTTATTAGCGTTGTCTACTGCTGCTCTAAGAGTATCAGTGAACCCAGAACCATAGAAAATGTTATCGCCAAGAATCATCGCACACGGCTCACCAGCAATAAACTCTTCACCAAGAATAAATGCCTGCGCAAGACCATCTGGAGAAGGCTGCATTTTATAAGAAAGGTTTATTCCCATAGCCGAACCGTCACCGAGTAGTCTCTCAAAATTAGGTAGATCCTCTGGTGTGGAAATAATCAAAATATCCCTAATCCCTGCAATCATCAGGGTAGTAAGTGGGTAATAAATCATTGGTTTATCATATACTGGGAGCATCTGTTTAGAGGTCCCAAGTGTAAGTGGGTAAAGCCTAGTTCCAGACCCACCGGCCAGAATAATTCCTTTCATTAAAATAACTCCGATTATTTATTTTATTATACCATATTTTTGCTTGATTCTCCCTAGTTCCACCCCCATAGAATCAAGCACATCTTGACTTAAATCGTAGTTGTCCTTAAAATACTCGTGCATTTTTTCTAATTCTCTCACGTGCTCTATTCCACGCTTAGTAGCACTGCCTCCATGCACCCTGAAGAGATTTAACGACCTCTTATTATAAAAAATTTTACCATTCTCAAGAAGTTTAACATAAAGATACCAATCTCCTACCTGTTCAAATTTTTCTGCCAATTTCAGATATTTATGTAGTTCTGGCGTATTTTTAAATACTGCTGCCGACACGTTTGGAATTGTACACCTAATTGCCATAATTTCTTCTATTTCTTTTTTACCAGGTCTAATGTAACTATTTTTAAAATGGCCAGTCCCTTCTCTGTCTCTAGACTTTCTAAAGTTTGGCATCATCAAAATCCCATATTTATTTATAATAGCAGATTCAGAATAAGCCAGTACCACATCTTGGTCTTTTTCGAAGCCCTTCATCACCTCAGACAGAAAGTCTTTCCTAGCTATATCATCAGCTTCTGCTATCCAAATATAGTCCCCTGTAGCTGCCTCCACCCCCTTTATCCACTGAGAAATTGCCTTACCAGAATTCTTTTTGTTCCAAATCAATTTAATTCTCATCTCTGGCTTCATTCGTGATGCTTCTGCCACTGCTCTTTTTATCACTGTTTTACTATTATCGGTAGACGCGTCATCGAGCACAATCAGCTCATAAACTGGATAAATCTGCTGTCCAATAGAGAGAATTCGCCTTTTAAGATATTTGGCATAATTGTAATTCGGCACAATCACCGAAATTTTTTTTGCTTTCCTTTTTATCTTCTCACCACTCATTATTTATAATTATATCACAGAGACATTATATAAAAGCTTCGTATGCTTTTTCCACCTCTTTCAAAAATTCTTCTCCATAATAATGCTTAAGAGCATACTCTCTAGCTTTTTTTGCAATCTTCTGGTTCTCTTTTGGATTATTATATAGATATTCCAACTTATCATACCATTCATTTGGTTTTGCCAAAAATCCATTCTCACCGTCAGAAATCGCCTTCTTAAATGCATAACTAGGTGAAGCAATCGTGGTAGTCTCTGCAGCAGCCGCCTCAAAGAATTTCAAATCTGATTTACAGTTAGTAAAATCGTTTATCACAAGTGGTGCTATATTTACATCCACCTCTTCAAATAAAGTCTGCATTTTTAAGTATTTAACTGGCTTTAACAGTTCTATTTTCCCCTCTTTCAACTTGCTACCCATACTTTCTGATAGTCCCAAAAAACCAACCACTAAAATTTTAGCATCCTCATGATTATTTAAAAACTTAATTATCCCTGATTCGGCAACCCGAAAGTCTTTTGTGTGCGTAGGCGAACCACTAAAATAACCAATCACGAAACCGTCGTGGGCCTTTTTCTTGTCGTTAAAAACCCGGACCTGTCTTTTGTTTAGAGAGTTAGAAATCACTTTGTACGGCTTAGAAAAACTTCTTTTTATTTTCTTCCCCAAAAAATCGTTCGTCACTAGAAAGCCATCTACTCTTTTAGCTATCCTTCTCACTCCACTGATATACAAAGCCCAGTAAAAAATATTTACACTTTTAGTCGAACGCATAACCAAAGCTAGATCTCTAAAATCAAAAATTAAATCATCAAGATCAAATAGAACTTTTTTACCTTCTTGTTTTACTAAATCTATAATTTTCAAAAGTTTATTATCTTTAGCAGACTGCCTCAATATAATTAAAAGATCAATATCGCCTAGATGTTTTTTTACTTCATCTATTTCGGAATTTAAAAAATACACAGCTTGCCAAGAACTGTCATGATCATCTAATACTTCCATCACATTACAGACACGATATCTAAATTGTGCAGATTCTTCGTCTTCCACCAAATACATAGCAATTTTTCTTTTTTCTTTTTTTGCTATATTGATTAAGTCAATTCTGTCTTCTAATTCCATATTATTTCCTTGGGAGCAAAAACCACATTTTATTTGTGAAGTTCGGATTGTAAAATTCATCGTGATTTAATCGGTCACCCCATTTATTCCACATATATTCTTGCTCCCAATTAAATCTGTCTATTTTATCTGGATCCCTATCAGAACCACGAGATTTAGATTCAAAATGATAAAGTTCTACCATAGGAAGCACTATATTGAAATAACCAGCCTTTAAAAGTTTTAAATCAAGATCGACATCATTATAAGCAACTTTCAAATCCTCTTCAAGGCCACCAACTTCTTCAAATTTTTTCTTTTCTACGGCAAGACACGCACCAGTCACTCCGGCATAATCATATGGTACTCTCAATCTTCCATACATACCAGGAAAATCTCTTTCCTCGCCCAAATATGCATGCGAAGCAACGCCTCCAAGACCCATAATTACGCCTGCATGCTGCACTGTCTCATCTGGGTATAACAATTTTGCTCCAACTGCGCCAATATGTGGCTGCACAGCATAGCCAACCATCATAGTGAGCCATCTAGGAGTAATTATTTCAGTATCGTTGTTAAGAAGCACCAGGATGTCCCCGTCTGCTTTTTTGGCTGCTAAATTATTAATTTTTGAATAATTAAATTCCATTTTCGCATCTACTACTTTGAAATTTTTATATTTTTTCTTATATTCATCAAAAAGTTTAAAGGTCTCTTCTTCTTCACTATTATTATTTATCAAAAGTATTTCAAAATTTTTATATTTAGTCTTCTTGTAAATAGACTCTAAACAAACTCTCGTCGTATCTGCCAAATCTTTTGTTGGAATTAAAATTGAAACTTTTGGTTCTTTATCCAACTGATATATTACCTTATAGGCAGTAGACTTGGTATCTTTTTTTACCTCGCCTTTTAGCCCTCGCCTTTTCAGGGCTGCTTCAATGGCCTTTTTGCCTACGTCGTTTGCGTATTCCTTATTATCAATATCAAGCGCTGTTGATTTTTTTGACATTCGCCAGTGATATAAAATTTTTGGAATATGATATATCTTTTCTCTGTCTATCTGCTCTGTCACCCTGAGGAACAAATCATAATCCTGTGCGCCTTCTAAACCTACCGTAAAACCACCAATTTTTTTCACTAGACTAGTTCTTATTACCGATAAGTGACAAATGTAGTTCATGCTAAGTAATGTATCCGGAGAAAAATCCGGTTTAAAGTGTGGATCACACCTCCTACCATCCAAACTTATTTTGTCTTCATCTGAGTATATCAGATCCAATTTTTTGTCGTTATTCAAAGCTTTTACCACTTCACAAAACGCATTCTTCTCTACAATATCGTCATTGTCTACCAAGGCAATAAATTCACCCTTAGCCATATCGAGCGCATCATTAGTAGCTGTAGATATATGCCCATTTTTGGTACGATATTTTATCTTTATTTTTTTATTTTTTTCATATTCCTTCAAAATTTTTTTCGTACTTCTTTTTGTTGAAGCGTCATCTACAATGCAAATTTCAAAATTAGAATAAGTTTGCCCTAAAATTGATTCAATACAAAGCTTAAGATAATCACCTCTTACATTATAAACTGGCATTAAAACAGAAATTAAAGGTTTGTATTTAAAATCCTCACATTTGTCATCGATTTTTTCAGTTTGTTTAATCCATAAATTGTATTCTGCAATTTTGAATGGGTCCAAAAACAAGCCTTTCCCCACCGTTTCTCTCACCACGCCAAAAAGTGTTCTTAGATATTTTCCCCACAATTTTGGTGGCACCAAAAAATGATATTTTCTCCAAAGTGATTTTGTTCCACGATATAAAGTTATTGAAAAATTTTTTACTTTTCTTATCATTTCGTCACCCTCTCATATATATAATACTCACCCTCTGTATCTGCATAAATCTCTTCGAAATTTTCTGTGCAAGCATTTAATTTACCTGCAGATAACAAATACTTAGTCGGCCATTTTAATGCATCATCACAACTAAGTTTTAGAGTGAAGTTGTCGGCCGTAACACCTGATATATATTCTGTATCGTCGTCTGTCAAAGTAACTACTAAATGTGCATATCTATTATAATAGTCGTCATATTTACCGTCTGGATCAATTATTTTCCATTTAGTGTAATCAGGATAAAAATTCAGTGCATTCAACATCTTTGCCCCATTTGCTATGCCTAGTTGTTGAAGTAAAATAGTATTTAGCGCTATCCAATGGGCGTCTTTATCATCACTGGCGATTTCACGAATTTTCTGCTCTAGAGGGTGTCCAAACACAGCCGTAGTACCTTTAGCAATCGGATTTACGGTAGCACCAGCAGCTAATACTACTGCAGCCGTTCCCACCAGGAATAACTTTTGATAACGTTTTAGCATCAAGAACACTAGAATCATTAAGCCTACAATCAAGACTATATAATATTTCCAACTCAGATAGCTCAACTCTTTACTACCTACAAGACAAATGTACAGAAAACCAAATATCGCAATTACTCCAAAAATTTGCTTTTTTGAAAAAATTTGCTTCTTCCAAATCATATCAATACCCCAAACCGTAAACAACACCCCAACAAAACCATATGCCCATTCCATTCTAAAACTATCAATGTATGAGAATAGTGAAAGTTTAGCTAATAATTCCGGAAAACCTACCGACATAAACACAAACATCACAATAATACACACCAATAACGCATTCCCTACGATCATATTTTTATCACGCTTCATTTTTTTCCAAATCAATGGATATAGCATCAAAAGAACTGGTGCAAACTGTATAAACGTACTCACTTCAGAACTATTAGAATATGGAATCTGCTTGTATGGCAACACAAACGAAGTCAAATCTGTAAACAAGCCACCAATACCTTCTCCACCACCCAAGGAGACTCGTTTACCTGGATACACCGTACTATACAACGCTACTATTGCATCTCTACTATTCCACAACATCCATCCCAAAACGCCTAGGGCAAATAGCGCCATGATAACAATTCGCCAAATATCCTTTTTCTTAAACGTAATTTCCTTTTTATCGCGTATTAAGCAAACTATAAATAATGTCAGCATCACCAGACCTACTGGAATTTGGAGTGGTGGGTAAAGCGCCATCACGTAAGCAATAGCTGATACTGGCAATATTGCCGTAAAGAGCCACCTCTTCCACTTTTCCGTAGTGAAGAAATAGTATGCTGCCACAAACAAAGTCAAACCCCAAATAAACACATCCACTGCTGCCACAAACCACCATTGTACTGCTGGCGCAAACGCCACCATAATAGCACCTAGAAGTGCTACCTTCTTATTCCCCTTTGTGATAATAATGCAAGCCTCAAAGCTCACCAATATCAATAGAATCAGTCTCAAACACCAATACCACGACAAACCATATTCATTGCCAAGTATTATATATCCCCAAGTGAATGGTTTTGCCACCATAGTTATGTCTTTTACTGGGGTGTTATGGCCTAAAATCATATCATGACCACCCAAGCTTACTAAATCATTATTCTTTTCGTAATCATTATAATATTGCGACATAAAATACGGAGCATGCCCCAACCATTCATCACTTCTGATAGATCTACTGGTCCCAAGTATTATGCTCTCTGATTTGTATTCATCATAATTCGCAAATATCTTGTTGTACTCATTTATAGATGAACCGTGAATTTTAAACGCCACACACAAAACAAAAACTATCAAGGCTATTAAATAGCGCCATTTTATTATAAAAAGTACAACTTTTTTTAGGAATTCCAGAAGGCTTAAAAACCATCCAATAACACCCTCTTTTTTCTGCCCCATAACACCTCTCTTACTTTTTATATCTTATACTATTTTACCATATTTGCCCTTGAAAAACTATGGCGATACTATTTTTCTACAAAAGTTCTTTTATAAGCTTTCACATTCCCCACGTCAAAGAACTTACCTTTAGGAATAAATGCCACCATTCCGTTTTTTTCTCTAACTTGGTCCAGCACACTCGTAAGTTCAAATTCACCACCTTCTTTTCTATTGTTCTCTATATTGTCTCTCAAAAGGTCAAAAACTTCCTTAGTCAAAATATACTCGCCAAATACAGCAAAGTATTTTTTCTCATCACCACATTTTGTATAATACTCTTCGGCTGCAAGCGCGACATCGGGTTTTTCCACCATCTTATCTACATAGAAATAATCTTTTGAATTTTCCAATTTACCACTAAGTATTCCGTATCTACTTACGTCACCTTCAGGAATTTCACATACCGATACAGATAATTGGTTAGTCTCAGCAAAATTCTTCAAAAATTGTTCAGTACAAGATTCATTAATATCGGATTTATAAAGTTGATCACCAAGCGCTAGGAGCACTGGTTCACCACCAGCAAACTCCTCACATAAAGACACAGCGTGACCAAAACCGAGTTTTTCAGTTTGATACACATATTTGATTTTTTTACCAATTTTTTGTATCTTTGCCTCATACTCCAAAAGTTCTGGCGATAATTTTGCAGCCACCTCACTAGATAATTTACCTTTAAATAATTTATCATAATCCTCTTTATCGCCCTCATCTATTACTAAACAAATTTCCTCAATTCCAGCATCAGAGATTTCTTCAGCTAAGCTCAAAATCACCGGTTTTATAATTCCATCATCATCTATTACTGGAAGAAAGGCTTTCTTTATACACTTTGTAATCGGGAACATTCTAGTACCATTCCCAGCCACCGGAATAATAGCCTTTTTAATCGGCTTAGTCTCTTCTATTGTCAAAGTATAAGCATCCATACCAAGAACATCTTTAAAATATTTCAAGATAGCATCTTGAGATTCTTTGTTTTTAGCCAAAACCTGCACCGAGCCATCTCCCTGTGAGCCCACGCCCTTTCTACCAAACGAATTGGAGACAATATATTCGTCGTTTAAGACTTTGTGTAGAGCTGGTGAGGTTAATTCTTCTGGGCAAGCCGGAGCGACCTTTTCATCAAAATTTTGCTGGGCTTTTAACATCATTTCGCCAACTTTTTCTACATCGCCACTCTCAATATATTCAATACATTTATGCACTATTTCATCATTATCTACCCCCAAAGCTTCTTGAACTTTTTCATCAATCTCATTTTCTGCGAACGGGAAAGATCGGTTAAGATCTGCCAAAATTTTTACGGTATCCTTTTTAGACATTAAATCTGCAAACACAAAATAAAGTGGCTTAGAAACTTTAATGTTTTTTACATCAATTCTGTCCCCATCAAAAGTAAGCAGCACTGGCTTTTTGCCAAAGGCGCAAGCTTGGTCCAATTTACCACACCTAGATGGAGTAGTAATTTCACCAAGGTATGCTAAATTCATTTCCCCAATCACATTAAGATGCAAATTGTACAACTGATTAAATGCTCTTGCTACCAAAACACAAATTGCTGCAGAAGAAGAGAGACCTTTTTTCTCTGGAATAGTAACTTTATTAATAGCAATTTTAACTCCACCAACATTATACTGCTCTTTAATGCATGCAGCTACACCAGCGATATAACTCCAATAACCACCCTCTTCAGCGATTTCTTTGAGTTTATCGTAATCCATCTCGCATTCAAAAGAGTCACCACTTTCTACATTTTCTACAATCACCTTATCAGAAATCGTAGCCGTAGCATAAATTCCCTCTTCAATCCCAGTAACAATTGCATAGCCTTTATTTAGCTTATTATTAATATTCCTATAACGTCCAGCCCAGTCGCTATGTTCACCCATTATACAAAGACGACCTGGTACAAATAAGTTAATTGCTCTTTCTTCCATATTCTCCTACCATTTTATATCTATGTTAAATTTATTAATTACAAAATTATATGTCTTCATAAAACATTTCATCATATGCATTTTATAAATTTTCTGTACTATAAATAACTTTCTATTGGTCCCTTTATTTTTGTGAATATAACCAAGTTTTATATATTTATTATTTCTCCATAGTGGATTATTTTTATCTAGAAAAGTAGTAATTTCTTTTAGAACTTTAGAAAAATTTGCAGTCTTATCGGTTAAAAGCCTAAATGGAATAGAAATTCCAAGATGGAGGAACGCGTTTGCATCTGCGTAGTACATAAAATCTTCGGAAAGATTTTCTTCTACATATTTTTTTCTAATATCCGTTAAGGCATCGTACATCTCTTGTACTAATTCTTTTTTGATATTATTAATCGTAGAAGTTTCTATAATCATATAATCATATAGTGACTCTTCGACAAAAACAATTTTTTTGGTTTGCCTATAAACGTATTGAAGTAGCACCATATCCTCATAGCCTTTTGGCGCCGTTTCAAAGAACACGTTGTTTTTTACTAACTCAGCTTTAAAAATCTTATTCCAGATAGCACTATTCACTTCCAAAAGTAGTCCTGGATTTTTTTGTGGGTAAATAGTTTTGTGACGAGGATTGCACATTTCGTCTACGATTAGCTTGCCAGTCGCAGCATTAATTCTAGAATAACCACAAACAGCAATATCAGCTTTTTTGCTAGTTACTGCTTTATATAATTTTTCAACATATTCCGGCTTTACTTTATCATCAGAATCTAGAAAACCAATATATTCACCTTCAGCTGCAAATATACCATCTTTTCTAGCTTTATACTGTCCACCGTTTTTCTTGTTTATTACCTTAATAAATTTATATTTTTTGGCATAACTCTCAAGAATTTTTTTAGTATTGTCTGTGGATCCATCATTTACGCAGATCACCTCAAAATTATGCATAGTTTGATTTACTAGCGACATCAACAAGTCATCTAGATATTTTTCGCAGTTGTAACAAGGAATTATTAGGCTAACCCCAACAGATTTTTTCATACTATTCATTATACCACAAAACAGTTGTCATATAAGAACAGGGGCTATTTCTCTACCAGCTCAATTTCTATAGCTTCCATCCTTAACCCATCACCAGTTGTGCCAGCAAGAGCACCATCTTTTACCCAACCCATCCAGCCTATATTCTGTACGTGCGCCCTATAATAAACACTGTACTTATTTGCAAGGGCATCAGTAAGTCTTATTTCTATAGCTTCCATCCTTAACCCATCACCAGTTGTGCCAGCAAGAGCACCATCTTTTACGTCACCCATCCAGCCTATATTCTGTACGTGTGTTCTATATATAATACTTCCTTTTTGTGCTAATTCCTCTGGCAGTTTTATTTTAATTGCTTCAACTCTCAACGCTCGCCCAGTTGTACCAGCAGTTTCGCCATCACTTACAGTATTCATCCAACCAATATCTTGTACATGTGCCGAATATTCTAATTTATTACTTACTTTCTTCTTCACCATTTTTATTTGTATTGCTTCTATTCTTCTACTTTCGTTAACTGTACCAGAAATCTCATTATTTTTTACCCAATCCATCCAACCAATACCTTCTACATGTGTTCTATAATATATATCAAATCTCTTGGCCAAAGTTCCGGTCAGTCGAATTTGAACTGCTTCCATCCTTAATCCATCACCAGTCGTGCCAGCTATAGCACCGTCCTTAACGTAATTCATCCAACCTATATTTTGTACGTGCGCACGATATTCTATACCGGTTTCGCCACCTGATTTAATTTGGAGAGCCTCCATCCTAGCTCCATAGCCAGCCGTCCCAGACATTTCTCCACCATTTGCCCAACCAAGCCACCCATAATGTTCAACATGGCTCTGATAGGTAAGTTCATAATCAGTCTCTTCAGCTGGTAGTCTATTATTTGACAGTACTGTAGAAAGCGACGGCCAACCATCCCAAGTAATATTTCCAAACCAATCTTCAAAATAAGAATAAAAGTTTCTATTTCCATATGCCCCACAATGAGCCGTACCATAACCAGCTGCAAGTGCCCCGGCATTTGGTTGATACGGCGTATATCTATATAACGCAGATGTAGCTAAGTTCTGTATATAAACAGTAGAACTGCCACAAGCCGGGTCTGGACTATATCTCACATTATTATTACCGATTGGATAATATGATGAGTTACCATCCATCACGATTCTAAATAATTCTGCTGCATTTCTAATTTGATTTTTGAACCCATAATACTTTTCCGAACAAGCTGCTGTATCTGGGCATCCATAACCAGCCGTTCTTTGATAATCCCAGCTATTTGGAATTGGATCCGTAATAAGGCCAGTTTCCTTCTGGATCAATACAATTAATACTTTCGGATTAATATGATAATCTTGCGCTGCCTGCCAAATAATATGTGCAGCCGATTCTCCATTCATATTTTCTTCAGCAAGACACACCGTATGACCATCTTTTACATGCCATGTTGTTGGTGGAGTTTGGTCAGAGAAATAATCCACCCTTGTACCAACACTACTAAAATTAGTATTATAGCATCTACCCTTAGACCACAAAAAATTTTGAATATCAGCTTCGCTCATAGATCTATAATCCGTCATTTGATAATCAGATATAATGTGCCCAGCTTGAAAATTATTTAAATTAGCCGCACTTGTATTTCCCTCTACTTTCCCGAATTTCTGTGCCAAAAATACAAACAAGAATATTGCCACAAAAATACCTAAGCCAAAAACTACTAAATTGCGATAGTTTCTTCGTCTCATATTCTTACCTTGCCCGTTATTTTACCAGTTTTCCCATTAGAATCTAAACCAATCTCTACCTGAAGATCGCCTTTTGGCAGTTCTGACACCGGGATCTTATAGCCATCGCAAGTTGAAGTCGTTACAGACTCTTGTATCCCTACACTTTGGGAATAATACGTTATACCATTTCTACTCATTACCAAATTACAGTTACCGGATTGCAAAAATTGATCAATATTTATTCTAATTACCAACTCATCATTTATTACATCTGCATAAGTAATTAACCCTGTTAATGTCTCGGACTTATTTGGGCTCTCGCCATCATACTGTGGAACCTTTTCTTCTGGTTTTTGAGACTCGTCAATTATTTCACTGGGTTCATTTTTGGGCTTTTCTTCCGATTTTTGCTCTTCAATATTGCTCGTATTTGTAGACTGCTTGTTATCACTAGTTTTATCAGTAAAATTATTCTTTATTAAAATTATTACAACTATTACACCAACAATAAGCATCAAAAATATCAGCCATTTTACCCATCTAAAGTTTCTCTTTCTCTTTGGCATCTTCTTTAATGTCCTATTTATACTATAGCCTAAATTCCCCAGTTTTTCAACCATATATCTATCTAGTAAAACCATGCTATAATTAAATAATATGGATATAATAGGCTCAAAATTAAAATTTTTATCAAAAATCTTCTGTGGGTTGCTCGGTTTTGCCGTCGTTGGTTTTTTACTTATTATGCTAAGTTTTGTTTTACCCCGTAAAAACATTGTTTCGAATATAGAAAAAACGGCTCCACAATATGCAAATTATTCACAATGGGCGCCAGGCATACCAGCGTCAATACGCGATTCTTTTACCGATGCAATCATGCTTGGTTCTGCTGCTTATGAAGGAAGAAGCGAACTCTTGCAATCTACTGTTCTTATTAATCGCTACACTTATAATGATGTCGAAGACAACCCAATGATTAGCCTAAATATGAAATATGGCGACATCACTCCTACCAGCGAACCAAAAGTCGAAAGCTATCCACGTTATTGGCATGGATATCTTATATTTTTAACACCACTTTTAGAAATACTTGATCCAATAGAAATAACTTTCCTTAATGCTATGATCGTATTTTCTCTATCTATGGTTCTTGTAGTTATAGCCTATAAACGGTATGGCACAAAATTAGCTGCTTCATTAGGCGTTTTCGTCATTTCGCTTAGCCCCGTATCAATAGCATTAAATTTCCAGTATGGTACAGTTTTTTATCCAACTATTCTGGCTCTTATCGCAATCTTAGTGTGGGACAAATGGCTTCAAGAAAAAAATCGTTATTTGTTTTTCTTTCTCTTTCTTGGGTGCATAACGGTATATCTAGATTTATTGACTTACCCTCTAGTTTCTCTAGGAGTGCCTCTTGCATTAGTAATGTATCTTCGGAATTATAAAATCAACAAACTCCGTGACATTATTCCACCATTAAAAACTGGTGTACTCACATCTGTGCTATGGGGGATAGGATACGCTGGCACCTGGGTCTTAAAGTGGGCAATTTCTAGTATTGTGCTCCACGAAAATATGTTTGCTCAAGCCATCGAACAAATGAAATTTAGGGTGGGTGGCGAAGCCGGGCGTTTTGAAACCATTAAATCTAATTTCGAGACGATGTTTAATGAACCAATGATGGTATTTATATTGATACTTATTATTATTGTTGCAATATTATTAGTCATGAAAAAGGTTCGTTTCTCTTGGCGTAAGTGGGATTTACTTGTTTATCTTGTAATTATTGGCTTCCCTTTTATCTGGTATCTCGTCCTTTGCAACCATTCAAATATTCATCATTGGTTTACTTATCGTGAACTCTCTATCGCAGTATTTGCTGCCTCGCTTATTGTCGCTAATTCATTCACTCGTCGTTTACCAAACAAGAAGAAAAAATAACTTAAAAGAAGTTATTAAAATATGCTAAAATATACCTATGAAGCGTAAAAAACACGCAAGCACTAAAAAACGGGTGGCGAAAACCTCTTTCGTTATAAAAATTTGTCTCGTCATTATTGTATTTTTTGTGCTTTTTGCTACGGTATATAAAGTTACCGAAATTATACTCACTAACAAAAAAGACGACTTTTCTAAATTAGATATTTTTCTAAAAGACGTTGCTATTGAGGAAATCAATGCTAACGCCAAAGATATCAAATATCCCGGAAACACTGTTACTGTTACTATAAATGATAAAACCACTTCCTATGACGATGTAGAAGTTAAAGGTCGTGGAAACACTACCTGGACCAAAATTAAAAAGCCGTATCAAATCAAATTTTCCGAAAAAACCGATCTATTTGGTCATGGCACTACCAAAAAGTGGATTCTTCTAGCAAATTACCTAGACCAAACTCACCTCAGAAACGATATTGCTTTTTACCTAGCAGATCTATTAGACGACAGCTATAACTACCAAGGAGACCCTATTGAACTTTATATAGACAACAGATATAACGGCTTATATTATTTAGTCAAAAAAATTAGCACAGATAAAGCTGGGGTCGACTTAAAAAATGAAGACGGTGTCCTTATAGAACTTGACAATTCTTACGGTGAAGCCGATGGCTGCACCTATGACAAAAAAGACAACTGCTTTATCACCAAAGAGATTGTCAACGAAGACTATACCGACACAGCTATGGAAGACTTTGTTTTCTCCATAAATTCTCTTCACGAAGCTATTAGTAATAAAGATTACGAAGCTATCGCAGAAATTATAGACGTCGATTCTTTTGCTAAATATTATTTAATCAGCGAATTTGCTGTCAATCCTGACGCTTACAGTAGTAGCTTCTATATGCATAAAGATGGCAAAGAAGACAAAATTTACGCTGGCCCCATCTGGGACTTTGATATGGCTTTTGGTAATACCTATTGGGGAGACAATGAGATGGATTTTGACAAAATTCACTCTCCTTTTGAAACCATGGTCTTTAAAAATTATCTAGTTTCCCCAAATGCTTCCCACGCCTCTACTATCTCTACCATCCTCTATGACCTCATGGAAATTCCAGAATTCGAAGCCAGAGTCAAAGAAATATACCAAGGAACCCTCTCTGGAAAAGGCGATCAAATATTAGATTACATCAAATCCCAAGCCGAATACATCAAGCCGGCTGCCAAAAGAGACCAAGAGCGCTGGAAACTCAAAACCAACTTTGACGAAGAAATCGATTATCTCATTGACTGGGTCGCCAAACGCTACGATCATTTCGAACAAACTTATGGCGCTAATTCACAAGAATCTAGCTCAGATCAAGTCCCAGAATCTCAGTAGCCTTCTCAAGAATAGCCTTATCTTCCGGGGAAGCTTCTGCCATTTTTTTCTTAAATAAATTCACCGTTTCAGTATGTTTATAGTCCAAAACTTCAAGAGACCTAGCCTCACCAGGGGTCTTAAGTAGCGCCCCCTTGGCTACTAGATTATCAATGTGTTCTGCCACTGCCGAAACTGAAGTCAGTCCCAGCCCTTCCATTACTTCTCTATACGACGGCGAGTGCCCATTTTCCTCTGTAAAATCTTTGATAAAGTCTAATACTGCTAATTGTTTTTTTGTGAGTTTAACCACATTCATGCTATAATTATATACAATGACTGATGATAAATCAATTGATGGGCTTTCTACTAGGGCTGCCAAAACAAAGGCCAAAGTTAAGAGTGCTCCAAAAAAATCTAAAAAGAGTAAAACCGTTACTCCAGAAGATTTTGCCAGCAATCCAGATACCAACCTTTGGGATTCTATCATAGAAGATGCTGGGACAGAAAAATCCCCAGAACTAGTAGAAGAAATTGATGCCGAAGTAGAAATTGAAGAACCAGAGATCAAAAAACCTGCAAAAAAGCCAAAACAAGTAGATGGTTTTACTCCTATTAAAAAAGAAGAAAAACCTCTAAACTTTTTAAAGCCTGTTGCAGCTTATGATTTTAATGAAGAAGAAGGGCTCACTGAAAGCGAAGATACCGTAGAAGATATGAAAAGCCTAGGGCACGAGGATGATGATATAAAAGAAGAGGAAGACGAGGAGCCAGAGATGTCAGAGAAAGAATTGAAGAAAAAGGCCAAAAAAGAGGCTAAAAAAGCTAAAAAAGATGGCAAGAAAAAACCTAGCAAAAAACGTAAAGTTATTGCTATTACAGCGTTAGTTATTGTTATACTATTAATTGGCGTCGTTCTCTGGGCTATCTTCTGGGGCAACGATATTATCGCTAAAATTACTGGTGGACGTGGCAATATCTTTGATTTTCTCGTAGAAAAATATGAGCCTCTAAAAACCGATGAAAATGGTCGCACTAATATCCTTGCTATCGGCACTGGTGGCTACAATATGGATGGCGACGAAGGCAACGGCGTCCACGATGGCGCTCAGCTTACCGACTCTATTATGCTCATCAGCTTCGACCAAAAAACTGGTGATGTTGCTATGATTAGCTTACCAAGAGACCTAAAGGGCCCAGCCACCTGTACTTCTACTGGCAAAATTAATGAAATCTATTGGTGTAATGGTGGTGGTGGCAAAGCCTCTATTGAAGAAGAGGAGAAAGCTGCCCTAGCCGTAATGAAAGCTGTAGGAGGCATCCTAGGTGTAGATATTCAATATTATGCTCACCTTAACTGGGGCTCTCTTGCTTCTATCGTAGATCTTTTAGGTGGTATCACTGTTACTCTAGACGAAGACATCAAAGACTACCAATATACCGAAGCTGTCTTTGAGGCCGGCAAACCATATGAGATCAATGGCGCCCAAGCTGTAGGCCTTGCTCGCGCTCGTCACGGTACTGCTGGTGGCGACTTCTCCCGTGGCCAATCTCAACAAAAAATCATTGTTGGTATCAAAAATAAACTCCTAGAAAAAGATCTATCTATTCCAGATATGCTTGGCTTAGTTTCCACCTTAGGCGACAACCTTCGCACTAACTTCTCTGTTTCCGAAATCAAAACTCTTGGGCACGATCTTGGTATTCTAGACTTTGATGTAATGCGCCATATTTCCCTCTACCCAGACTATATGGGCACCGGTATGCTTAACGGTATTTCCTATGTACTACCAAAAGCTGGAGCCGGTAATTACACTGCCATCCAAAAATACGTTGCTAAACAACTATCATCAGATCCACGCGTCTATGAAGAGCCAACTATTGCTATCTACAACGCGTCTGACACTGATGGCTTAGCCGGCGAAGAAAAGCGCAGACTAGAAGAAAAAGGCTACACTATCACTATTATTGATAACGCACCAGAAGGTACTTACGAAAAAGGCACCAGCCTCTATGCTGTTAATCCAGATAAAGCTGGCACCAAACGTATGTTAGTAGAAGAATATAATTACGACGCCAAAGGCAAGGATGAACTCCCGGCCACCATCGCCCCAGACTACGACTTCATTATAATTCTAAACGATAAATAATAATTAAATCTTGGAAATAATTAGTTTGCGCTCTCTACCTTCACCCTCAGAGTGGGTCTCAATATCAGAGTAATCCTGAGCTAGCTTATGTACTACACGTCTGTCAGCGGCATTAAGATTAATTGTCATTGGCTCACCGGTTTCACGCACCTTAGCAATCCAACCTTCAGCTTTACCGGCAATTCTATCTTCCCTCTGTCTCTTGTAGTTAGCAATATCAATACTAACGCGAGTTAATTCTGCATTCTTAGTAACGAGTGCCATCATTACAATGTGTTGAAGTGAGCGCAAATTATCAGCATTTCTACCAATCAACAATGAATTTAAAGATGTAGAAGGCACTGAAAGCTGTATCACATCGTCTTCTGCAGTAGCATACACTGCTACGTTAATACCAAAGAAACTTAAAAGATCTTCCAGATATTTCGCTGCAAATCTAATCGATTCTTCTTTATTCATAATTTATCTCCTTTTCTTTTTATTATCCTTTGCGGAGATACGAGTAATTTTTGTTCCAGTTTTTTTGTTTTCTACCACCTCTGCTTCTCTAATTTTAGCCCCCTTAGCGATCTTGGCACCTTTTTCGGACTTCTTAAGTTCCTTCAAGATTGCCTTATCAGTATTATCGTCCATTTCGTCACGTACTTTGTTAAAGATTAACTTCTGCTGCAAAATCGTAAAGATATTAGACAAGAAGTAGTAGAACGCCAAAGCACCGTGAAGATTAAACATAATGACAAACATCATAATTGGCATCATCTTAGACATCTGCCCAGTTGCAATGCCAGAGATATCGCTATCATCTACTTCTTTGCCATCTTTAGCTTCTTTCAAAATTTCACGGAATTTCTTCTTCTTTTCACTCTTGCCAGAAGAGGTCTGCTGCTTAGCTACAAAGTATTGGGCGAGCGCTGCAGCAATAGAAATTACCAACATAAATACAGCACTCCAAGAGAATCTAGATGGATTAATTACGTCGCTTGCTTTAGCTGTAAGATCAATTGAGTTAAATAGCTTTGGGTCAAAGTCATACTTTCTCTTTTCTTCAGCTGGAATATCATTATTAGCGAGATCTTCTAGATAATCCATCTGCTTTTTCTCAAGAGCAGCGATTTCAGAACCTTCGTAAGCTACAAAATCATAGGCACGGTTAGTGAGATTATCCTGTGGAAGAGGTGTAGCAATTACCCTGATCGCAGAAAACACTGCAATAAAAATAGGAAGCTGAATTAAGAGTACTAAAATAGATGCAAATGGTTTTACATTATATCTTTTATAAAGGTCCATCGTCTGAAGAGACTCTAGCTGCTTATTCCCGTTGCAGTTTTTGCGAATCTTTACTAGCTCTGGCTGAATCTTCTGCATTAATCTAGTCTGGATCAATTGCTTCTTAGTAAGTGGCCACATCACTAGCTTTACTAAAATAGCAAGAATTACAATTGCAAGACCAAAGTCGTGCACGAGGTTAAAGATCATAAACTGAATGTTTACGATTGGACGAACAATAATAAGATCAATTAAGTTAAATGGGCTACCAGTGGCAATCGAGCCAGCCACAAAGGCAATAATAATTGCCCAGATAATATATTTTTTCACACTCTTCTTGTCCATTAGTATGTATTATATCATACTTTACTCTCAGCGACCAGCTCTCCGAGCAATTTCACAAGTTCACTATACGGCATTGTTAAAATATCAGCTGAATAAATTACAAATATATAATCACGTTTCAAAGGCACATACTCAAAGTTTTGTCGCAGTGCTTCATATACTCGCCGACGGATCCTATTGCGACTTACTGCAGTTTTACACACCTTCTTAGAGACCACTACGGCTACCCTGGTAAATCCCTTTGTATTATCACAAAAAACCAAAGACATCTTAGATTTTCTAATTGTCTTCCCTTTTTGATAAACATATTTCACTCCCCCACGGGAGTGAAATCGGTATTTTTTGCTAAGCATTCTATATATATTATACTATATAGCGAGTCTTGCACGACCTTTAATGCGACGGCGCTTCAAAACTTTGCGACCATTTACAGTAGCATTTCTTTTCATAAAGCCGTGTTCAACCTTGCGTTGCTTCTTGTGTGGCTGATAAGTCCTTTTTGGCATAATGTTTTCCTATACTTTATTATTTTTCAAATTCTTGTTATAGTATAGCATACTTTTCCACATTTTTCAAAGACTTTTCCACATAGCTAATAGGTAAGGTCTAAAATATGTGGAAATCTCCACCCCTGTTTTGAATTTTACATATTAAAAAATAAAATTTTCTCCTCAAAACCTGTGGAAAACTTTTTCAACCTTTGCTATAATAGTCTCCAAAAGGAGGTCTAAAAATGTACAACGTGTGGGAAAACGCCTTGGCTGAGATTGAGCAAAAAATTTCTGCCGGCAACTTCTCTACCTGGTTCCAAGATACCACCCTTCTTCATACAGAAGATGGTCACGTTGTAATTGGTGTTAAAAACTCCTTCTTTATCAAACAGCTCCAATCTAAATTCCTAGATACTATAAAAGAAGCCCTTATTAATGCTGGCGTAGAAGTCAAAGATATTAATTTTGAGATTCAAGCCAAAGTTAAATCTAAAGTTCGCCCACGCGAAGTAACTGCTGGCCCTACTCAAATCAGAGACACTCTTCCTACTATCAAGAAAAACCCCAAGAATCAAAACACCGGACTTAACAGTAAATATACTCTGGATAATTTCGTAGTTGGGTCCAATAATGACCTTGCTGTTGCAGCAGCCAAAAGCATTATCGACAAACCTGGCACCAGCTATAACCCATTCTTCCTTTATGGTGGTTCTGGTCTTGGTAAAACCCACTTAGTCCAAGCTATTGGTAATGAAATCTTAAGAAAACATCCAGACTACAAAATTCTCTATACCCCAATCGCTGATTTTTACGCAGACTTTGTAGATTCCGTTATGAAAGGTAAGGGTAAAGAATTTAGTAATAAATTCCGTTCCCTAGATGTTCTTATTATTGATGATTTTCAATTCATCGTAAATAAGGAAAAATCCCAAGAAGAATTCTTTAATATCTTTAATAACCTCCATCAGTCCAATAAGCAAATTATTGTAACCTCAGATCGCCTTCCATCAGAAATTAAAACTGTAGATGAACGTATGGCCAACCGCCTTACTTGGGCTGGTGCTTTCGATCTTCAACTTCCAAAATTTGAAGACAAGTGCGCAATTCTAAGGTCCAAAGCTAACCTTACTGGCGCCGAGATTGAAGACGAAGCTATTGAATATATCGCCGAAAACGTAAACACCAATATTCGCGACCTAGAATCAGAATTATCTACTATATTATTAATGTCTGACGTTCGTGGCCTTACCCCTCTCGAACTTATTAATAATGGATCCGTTAATGTAGTTCACGAATCCAAATTAAAACCTACCACTCCAAAACGTGTTGTAGATAAGGTGGCAAAAAGCTTTAATCTCACCACAGCAGAACTAAAAAGTAAATCTAGAGTTGCCCATATTAAAAACGCTCGTCAGGTAGCTATGTATATGCTTTCCGAGGAACTCCATCTCAGCACCCCAAAGATTGCCCTAGAAGTTGGTGTAAAAGATCATAGCACCGTTATTCACGGTATTAGGAAGGTTCGCCAAGACCTTAAATTAAACTTCGCTCTTCGCGACCAAATCGCTGAAATTAAGGGGAAAATTTATGATTAGTTTCTGTGAAAAACTTTGTGAAAATCTCAGTGTAAATCCAGTGCAAAAAATTGTGAATTTCATAACACTCACAAAAAACGTGTGTAAAACCACCAACTTTTCACAACTTTTTAACACCATTTCTCACCAACTTTTCAACACTTTCCTCACTCAGAGCCACCCCAAGGCTTATTCACAATTTCACAGCACCTACTACTACCACTACGATATTTTTAAAATTAATAATATAAGAAAGGTTTAAAATGGAAATTGAAGTTCTGGCAGAAAAACTATCAAAAGCTCTAAATAATGTCAGCCGTATCGCCACTAGTAAAGTTACTTTACCAGTTTTAAATAACGTATTAATTAAAGTAAAAAATAAACAAGTATCTTTAGTTACTACTAATTTAGATATGGCAATTATAGATTTTCTACCAGTTTCCTCTTCTAAAGACGGTGTTATCACTGTTCCTGCTAAACTTCTTGCTGATTTTGTTTCTGTTTTACCAAAAGAGACCAAAACTAATATATCTGTTAAAGATAATAAAGTTACCATTAAAGCTGATAAATATTCATCGACTATTAATGGTACACCAGCAGATGATTTTCCAGAACTTCCAGAAATTGATGAGAAAAAAGCCGTTGTATTTAAAATGAGCACAGAGGAATTTAAGAAAGGTATGGAGCAAGTAGTAGTTGCAAGCTCTAACGACTTTAATCGCCCAGCTCTTACTGGTATTCATTTTTATACCAATAATAAGGTTCTTTATACTGTAGCGACGGATGGTTATAGAGTGGCTAAGAAAAAATTAGTAAAAAATGTTCAGAGTGAAATTAAAGTTACTATTCCAGCTGTTACTATTCAAGAGGTTTTAAGATCTATTAATGACGAGATGGAGGAAATTGAAATTTCCTTCAACGAAGACTTAGTTCGCTTCCGTTTAGGTGAAATTGAGATTGTTTCTAAATTGATCGACGCCGAATATCCAAATATTGATAATTTTATTCCAAAAGAATCAAATATAGAACTGGAAGCTAGCCGCGAAGAATTGGTTCGTATTACAAAACTAGCTAGCCTCTTTGCGAGACACGGGGCAAATGATGTAATTACTTGTGAAACTAAAACCCCAAACACCTTCTCTATTCATTCTATCGCTAATGAATTTGGTGAGAATGATTCTATTATTGAGACTAAAGTAGAAAAAGACGGCAAAATTTCTATTACCTCTAAATACTTGTTAGATGCTCTAAATGTGATGGATGGTGAAGACATAATAATTGGTTTTTCGGAGAGTGTAGATAAAATTACTAATATGGCTGTGCCGATGATTCTAAAAAATAAAGGCTCAGATGATTATATTCACATCTTGATGCCGGTAAGCATCTAAATGATAATTAAAACTATTAAACTCACTAACTTTAGAAACCACAAGAGTTATTCTTTAAATTGTAAACCAACTACTACCTTAATTTTAGGTGAAAACGGCTGTGGTAAAACTTCGGTTCTTGAAGCAATTTATATCTTAACTCAAGGTAAAAGTTTTCGTGCCACTGACCCAGATATTATTAAAAGAGACACTGAATATTATTTAATAGAATTAGAGTATGATACCGGAGAAAAAGTCCTCGCAAGTTACGATAAAAAATCTAAAACATTTAAAGTTGAAGACAAAAAAACTAGGCGACTTTCACCTAAATACAAATATCCAATTATCCTATTTTTACCAAGCGACTTAAACCTTATTACTGGTGCACCATCACGTCATCGTGATTATTTTGATCGCTTCTTCTCTATTTTGAGCCCAGAGTATAATAGTGCTCTAAATAAATATAATAAAGCTCTCGTTCAAAGAAATAAACTTTTAAAAGATGAATTTATTAGCCAGGCCTCTATCTTCCCTTGGAACGTTTTACTAGCTAAAAACGGTGTAATTTTAAATAGTTTAAGACAAAAATTTATTAAAGAAATCAACCAAACTTTAACCGAAACTTATCGCTCTATCGCTGAAAATGGAGATAATGTAGAAATTAAATATATCACCGATATTAATAATTTCACCGAAAATGAATATCTAAATTTTCTAGAAAAAAACTACGAAAAAGACCGAATATTAGGCCACACAAGTTTTGGTGTTCACCGGGATGATTTTGAATTTATTTTTAATCAAACAAAAGCTGATGGTTCTGCCTCGCGTGGTGAAACTCGCTCTATTATTTTAGCCCTTAAATTTATTGAAGCCAAAATAATTGCCGAAGAATTAGGTAAAAAACCAATTATTCTCCTAGATGATGTGTTTTCAGAATTAGATAATAAAAGAAGAAAATGCCTAATTAATAATTTTAAAAATCACCAAGTTATTATTACAAGCGTAGAAAAGTTTACAAACTCGCGTAATAGTCGTTAAGAAACGCCACAACTGGGTTTTCTGGGCCTTCAAAGTATTTAATGTTAGTATATGCCGTTTCGTCACCATCATACTGCCTGAGAGCGTCTGTAGCGCGTGCTAAGGACACATATCGTTGAGCGTACTTATATTTTTCCCAATCTGGATTTGAGCTGGAGTTTACAAATACTTTACCAGTAGCAATTGCTTTATCTTCGTCTGATGCTCCAAGCCAGGTTTTAATCATTGAAATAATACTAGAAACGAACGGAATAGAAGAGGAGTCTCCCTGGATAGCTTCTAGAATTCCCCCATCCATTATGCCTACCGGGGTTAATCTTTCGTTATTATATTTAATAAAGTTGGCGAGATCTGAATCTGGCTTTACGGTTCTTTTGCCGTTTTCAAGTTCTGTGTTTTCTTCTACAAATGCCGTAAACCCTTCATTATTAAACGGATCATCAAGCGTGGAGGTGTCAAAAGTTGTTACTTCTGAACAGGCTGCTGAACCAACTGCGCCAATTGAATTAATAGTTTCACAGTCTGTACCAAAATTAGAAAGATATAAAGTGCCTTCGTCTTCTGCTTTTACCGAAGAAAAAATGCTAGAAAAACCATTTTTGAGCCCCGAAGCAAATTTATGAACGATGGAACCAATGAAAGTATTTGGTGAACTAACATCAAACGGGCTACGATTCATTCTATCCACTTCCCTGTCTAATTCAGCGATTTCTGATCCTAATCTGGCATAGGATTTTACTGCATCACCGTCACCAGCTGTGCCACCACTAGCTTTGGCGAGCATCTTCCCTACATTTACTGCCCCTTCCACTAACATTTCCCCACCATAAATGCCACCAATCGTATCAAAACTATTATCCACCAACGAACTATTTAGGATTGGTATACTATTTGTCATCGCCTCAAAACTAGCAGTTTCTTCCCCACCCCATAAAAATCTACCAACCGTACCTTTGGTTTTAGTGCTAGTAGAAGTGACGTTTTCCTCTCTAAATTTATTGCTTACATTGCCTGTTCCTGTTTGATTCTCTACAGACTTTAAAACTCTATCCGAAGCGTAATTAGTTACTTTATTTACGTCAATTCTTTCACCTGACAAAATCGCATAAAGACTTGGCGACTGAAGCATACTACCACGCGTAGTGATCGTCTCACCGGTTTTTACATCAGTAATACTAGACTCGGTTTCTTTGAAGAGGTAATTCATAGCTTCGTTAATCTTAGCCTCGCTACCATCACCAGCTTTCATTTTGCGGATGTTTTCCATAAAGGCCATAAAGAAAATTGCTGATTTTTGTTCTTTGGTAATAATATCGGCATTATTAAGCTCAGTAGCAGCATTCATTGTTGCCGAAAATTCGTCTTCGTCTATATTGCTTTCAGCCACGGTTTTTACAAATTCTTCTGCATTAGAGCCAGAGCGTCCAGTCTCGCCGATTATCTCGTAGTCTTGATATTTCTCACCTTTTTCATTCTCTTTTTCTACTAAACCAACATTACTTACACTTACATCGCTACCCTTGCCCACAAGCCGATTCATTACTTGGTCAAACTCAGACCCTTTGGTGTAATTATCTCTAGTAGTGCCAATTTTTCTAAACACTTCTTCGGCTGGCTCGTCGTAGAAATATGCTGCTCTATCATAGGTAGCAGCCGTGAAGGCTTTATAAAGAGCTGCGTTAGAATGGACTTTATTTATAAAATTACCTGCCGTGATAATCTCGCCCTTAAAAGTGAGAGTAGAACCGTTTACTTCTACGCCTTGGCCTTCTAAGCGCTTCTTTGTGTTGGCTGGGATGTCTCCACTTTCGAGCGCCTGTTCAAACACCAACATTTTACTTTCTACGGCGTCGGCATACTGTACATCCGTAGCCTCAATTAATCTTTCAGAAATTGCTGCCGGAATAAAATTCCCAAACGACATCAAGATAGCTAGCACTATTACCATCAAAATAATTAACCCCAAAGCCCCAAGGGATTTGTGATGCTTTCTACCGTCAACTCTACCAGTTACACGAGAAACAAACTGTTTCCCAGCTTCACTGTCTAGCGCAGACCTTTCGCTTGCCTTTAATACTTCCTCGGCAGACATACTATATATATTATACAATATATGGTATAATATGGCTAGTGATTAAGGTAGAAAAATTTATTCCGGGTGGGCAAGCTCTTGGCACTAATTCTGATGGCAAGAAAATTTTTTTCTGGAATGCTCTACCTGGTGAAATCATCTTAGAATATGAAATTACCAAAAACAAATCTTCCTATGCTGAAGCTATTGCTACTTCTATTTCTAGCCCTTCTAAATATCGCGTAGAGCCCAAGGACGAATGTTTTCTCTCTACTTCCCCCTGGCAAATTCTAGATTATAATTATGAATTAGAGCAAAAATCACTTCTCGTTCAAGAAATTTTTAGAGAGCATAATATCAATATAGAGCCTCCAGAAGTCATTACAGACGGCAAAGATTATCAATATCGCAACAAAATGGAATACGCTCTTTATTATGATTTAGAGAAAGCTAAAATTTTTCCAGCCTTTCACGCCCGTGGTTCACACAGAAAAATTTCTATCACTAACTCTTCTTTGGAACGCC
Organism: Candidatus Saccharimonadota bacterium; assembly: GCA_017510925.1. Classification (GTDB taxonomy): domain Bacteria; phylum Patescibacteriota; class Saccharimonadia; order Saccharimonadales; family Saccharimonadaceae; genus Nanosyncoccus. The sequence continues at coordinate 75,053 of JAFWLT010000006.1, forward strand.
CAGAAATCTTTAAAAAAGCTTTAGAAATCATTGACGATTTAAATAATAAGGGCGAAGAAGCTCGCAAATATCAGTCGCTCCTCCTTCGCTGTAACCAAAACGGCGAAGTTTCTGGTGGGTTATACGAGAATCATCAGCCTCACCCAGTTTTTAATAATTTAAAAGATGAAATTTTGGGCAAAGAATATTCTTACTCGCCAAACGGTTTTTTCCAAATTAATTTACCGGTTTACGAAATGGCATTATCAGAAATTAAAAAACACATTGTTACAGAAAACGTTCTGGATCTTTATGCTGGTGTCGGCACCATTGGCCTCTCCGTCGCGAGAGACAAAAACCTTACTCTAGTTGAAGTAGACAAATCTGCTTTTGGAGAGTTATGTAAGAATGTTGTCATTGAGGACATTTCGGAGCACGGCAGTGCGAGAATTAGTGCCGGTCGCCCGTGGCGACGGGCCGACCGGACACGTGTCCGAAATGGCAATATTCTTACAGAACTAGCTAAATCAGAAGAAGTTTTGGAGTACATCGAACCAGATCAAACCGTAATTATAGACCCGCCACGTGCCGGCTGCGACAAAAAATTAATAGACAAGCTATTAGAAATAAAACCAAAAAAGATCATTTATCTTTCTTGCAATCCTGCTACACAGGCTCGCGATGTTAAAATTTTGCTAGAAAAATATCGCATCGAAGAAATTAAAACTTTTAATTTCTTCCCTCACACTCCACATATAGAAAACTTAACGGTTTTGTCACTATGAAAGAAGATTTACCGAAAAAACGCACGCTCTGGTTTACTATTATAAATGCATTTTTGGTGGTCACTACCATCATTGTCACTTATATTACGCTCCGTTTTGGCACTGTTGCTGGACAAGTAGACACTGGTACTACGTATGGTTGGATGTATATTATTACTTTCACAGTTCAAAGCAATATTTTACTGGGGCTTGTCGCACTAGTCAACCTGATTTTGAGTATCAGAAGTCTTAAACTAAACAAACCGATTCCTAGAGCTGCACTAGTTTGGTATTTGGTAGCGTCTTCTGCTGCAATGCTTACAGCCCTTACTGTGATTTTCTTTCTTGCTCCAATACGGGCAATCGGTGGGCGCAACTACTTTGATATGCTGCTTGGTCCAATGTTTTTCTTTCATTTCTTTAATCCATTTCTTTCGGCAGCAGCTTTCGTCTACCTTACACCAGGTATTAAATTTGCTCGGCCAGATTGTTTCTTTGCGCTTATTCCTCCCGTCGCCTACGCAGCGCCATATATTCTAAACGTGATTATTCTAAAGAATTGGCCAGATTTTTATCATTTCACTTTCGGGGGTCATTATATTGCTATTCTTCCGGTGTTTATTATTATTTCAAGTATCACTTTTGGCATTGCTTCACTTCTTGTAAAATTTCATAACCATCGCGCCAGATAGGGTTTTCTTTTCTCTTAAAATATGCTATTATAGGTTTACACGGAAAGGTGTCCGAGTGGTTTAAGGAGCACGCTTGGAAAGCGTGTGTAGGGGCAACTCTACCGCAGGTTCGAATCCTGTCCTTTCCGCCAGGAATATTTGGAAAATGACCTTTAGGTCATTTTTTAAATATTCTTCGTCAGAAGAAGACAGGATGCGAGCCCAAGGTTCGAATGGAGCGCGAAGCGCGACATCCCTATCCTGTCCTTTCCGCCATTTTTATGCATTGTATTTTCCCATATAATTTGTTATAATGAAACTAATTAAATAAAAGGAGTTATCTTTATGACACTAAAAAAACTATTGCTTACCATTGCTGGTGCAATCGCTGTTCTTGGCGCATTTTTGCCTTGGGCTGCAGTAACCTTCTTTATCTCTGTAAGGTTAAATCCGTTCCAGATGGGCGAGCCGCTACCAATTATTTTGGCAATTCTTACCCTCGTCTGTGGTGTAGCAAGCATTCTTCTTAATGTTCTTAAAGAAAAGCAAATCAAAAATATTATTAAGATTAAAAACATCGAGAAACTCCCTCTCTTTGCAGGTATTGCTCTCGTTGCTATTGCCGTAATTGCCTTCATCTATGTTAAGGCTAGTACTAGTGGCGTAGCAAACGCTAGCTTTGGTATTTGGCTAATTGGTCTTGCTGGTGTTGCTACCATCGTTCTTCCTTATCTCAAGAACGTCAAAGCTCTCGACAAAGTTGTCCTTGGTCAACCAGAAAAAGCTGAGAAAAAGGCTGAAAAACCAGCTAAGAAAGAAACTGCTAAGAAAAAATAATCGTTCAGAAGTTGTGGGGAAATGGACGATAACGTAGTAATTAAGTTAACTGGTCTTACCAAGCGTTTTGGCTATGGTGATACTACCTCATTTGCACTTAAAGATTTCGATCTAGAAGTAAAAAGAGGCGAGTTCATTATGATTATGGGGCCATCCGGCTGTGGTAAGACCACCCTTCTCAATATTATCGGGCTTTTAGATCGCCCTACCGAAGGTGAATATATTCTAAACGGCGAAGACGTTTCTGATATATCATCTTCTCGCCAGGCTAGACTAAGAGCCCGTAAAATTGGTTTTATTTTTCAAGATTTTAATCTTATTCAAAATCTCACCGTCATAGAAAACGTGGCTCTTCCATTAGTTTATGTTAATCGCCCACGCACGGTCAGATTAAAAGCAGCATCAAACGCTCTGGGCAGGTTCCATCTTAGTGAAAAAGAATATTATCGTCCAAGCCAACTCTCTGGTGGCCAAAAACAACGCGTAGCCATTGCTCGTGCTATTGTCTCTGATCCAGAAATTATTTTGGCAGATGAGCCTACCGGTAACCTAGATTCTCGTTCTTCCAATATCGTGATGGACGAGCTTAAAGCTATTCATGAAGAGGGTAACACTATTATAATGGTAACCCACAACCCAGCGCTCACCGTTTATGCTACACGTGTAATTAATATGCTAGATGGCCAAATTCATACCGACGTTAAAACTGTAGAAGATCACGATCTTCCTCGCCCAATTGCTGCCAAAACCAGAAAGCGCTTTAATCGTAGAGCTCTAAAGAAAGGACGTTTCAATGTCGATGCTTTTTAAAACCCATTACAGATTGGCTAGGGCGTCCATTAAACAAAATCGCACCCGGTCTTTCCTCACCTGTCTTGGTATCGCCATTGGTATCGCCAGTATTGTTTTGATTTTAAGTCTTACCGGCAGTATTTCTAGCCTAATCAAAGGCGAAGTCAAAGAAATTGGCGCCGATCTTGTAGTGGTTCGTCCATCTCGTAGCAAGGATACCGTCACTAGTTTTGTAGAAGAACTCACTATGGCTAATACCTTTGAAAAGAGTAGCCTTTCTCTAGTAGATGTTTCTTCAATCTCTTCTGTAGAAGGTGTCACGGCTGTAGCTCCAATTGCTATCTCTACTAATACGCTAAAAAATGAAGACAACGTTATTCCATCAGCTACCATTATGGGTACCACTCCAGACTTCAACGTGATTGAACCACTTGCTCTTAAATATGGTGTTTTCCTAAATGATAAAAACACCGATAGCGCCGTGGTGATTGGTCACAATTTGGCACTTCATCTTTATAAATCTTCCAACCCTATCGGTAGAACTCTCAGCTTTCTTGGGCAGCGTTTTATCGTAGTGGGGGTTTTGGATGAAATTGAAGAAGGCGTCAATTTTGACAACGTAGACTTTAACAATGTGCTCTTTATGGATATTAATACCATGCAAAGTCTAATGGAATCTATCCAGATCCAACAGATCAATGTGCGTATTTTAAATACCAGTATTTTGGAGCCGGTTGCAAACAATATCGAAAAAACTCTTAAAGAAAATCGCTTTGGCGACACCAACTTCTCCGTAGCTTATGGTGATGCTATTGCTCACCCAGCCAGCAATCTCTTAAATATTATTTCTGGCATGCTCGCGCTCGTGGCTGGTGTTTCATTGGTGGTAGGTGGTATTGGCGTAATGAATATTATGCTAGTGTCCGTCGCTGAGCGTACTCACGAAATTGGTATTAGAAAAGCTGTTGGGGCTTCTGCCCATAATATTATGATGCAATTTATGTTTGAAGCTTTAATTCTCTCGGGACTTGGCTGTATTCTCGGTATTTTCTTAGGGTATTTGCTTGCTTTTCTAGTTTCAGTCTTTACTCCGTTCAGTCCATTTATTAGCTGGGAAATCATTGCTATCACCTTTGTTACTACTATTGCCGTAGGTATTCTCTTTGGTACTTATCCAGCTCTCAAAGCTGCCACCAAAAAACCAATTGAATCCTTGAGGCACTATCAATGAGTCTAAAAACCACTCTAGAAAAACTTCCTTTTTATAACGACGCTGTACTTCCCTATCATTTTGCGCAGTCGGTAGTGGCTGGCACCAAAAATGGTTGGCCAGGCAAAAAACTCCACGTTATTGGCGTTACTGGCACGAATGGCAAAACCACCACCTGTTTTATGCTTTGGCACATGCTAAATCACGCTGGATTAAAAACCGGTCTTATGACTACTGTAGCCTGGGGCGTAGAAGAGTTAGAACCAGAACTTGGCCACATGACTACTGTAGATGCGTTCACTTTAAATAAACGCATTAAAACCATCAAAGACCAAGGAGCTGAGTATCTAGTTTTAGAAGTTACTTCCCACGCACTTGCCGAATTTAGAACGCTTGGTATTCCGGTGGAAATTGCGATTTTTACTAATCTTACTCATGAACACTTAGACTATCATAAAACTATTGAGAAGTATCGCGCTGCCAAAGGCAAACTATTTAAAAAGGCTAAATTTTCTATATTAAATGCCGATGACCCAGCGTGCAAATATTACGAAAAGCTCTCGAGAGAATATATCACTTATGGTATAAAAAATGGTCAAAACCAGGCCAAAGACATAAAATTAAGCGTAAACGGTGTAAAATATTCATGTGGTGATATGAATATTGAGACCAAAATCCCCGGCGAATTTAACGTCTATAATTCCCTAGCCGCTGCTCTTGCTGGTAAAAAACTAGGCCTTACAAATAAGCAAATAGAAGATGGTATTAAAACCCTAGACTCTGTAGAGGGTCGCATGAATATTATTGATGAAGGCCAGCCTTTTACCGTGATCGTAGACTATGCCCACGCTCCAGATGCATTAGAAAAAGTCTTCGATTCTATTAAAGATCACAAAGGTAGAGTGATTTCCGTACATGGTGGTGCTGGCAGACGCGATTCATCTACTCGTCCAATTAGGGGTGCTATCCTCGCAAAGAATTCTGATATAGTTATTATTACAGAAGACGATTCTAGAGACGAAGACCCAGAAAAAATTGCTGAAGGCTTTATTGAAGGAGCCAAAAAACATGGCAAAGTAATGGATGAAGATTTATTTAAAGAATTAGACCGTGAAAAAGCTATTAAACTAGCCTTTGAAAAAGCCAAGCCTGGTGACGTAGTTTTGATCCTTGGCAAAGGCCACGAAAAAACTATTTTAAGAGCCGACGGTCCTCATGATTTTGAAGACATTAAAGTTGCCAAAAAATTGTTGCGCCAGTAGTTCTGTGCTATAATAAACTTATGCTTAAGGTCGTGCGTAATCTAATTTCTTGCGTATGTTTACTTCTTGTTCTCGCATTTTTGTTTCTAGGGGCTCCAACCCATGCAGCAGACCTAAATGCTAGTGTAGGCATTAATCCATCACTAACCCTCACTCTTCCTACAGCAGACCTAAACCTAAGTCTAAACCCAGCCACTACTACCTTTGGCTACAAAGACTTGCCAATATCAATTAGTACTAACAATGAAACTGGCTATATTATGACTGTTACTACAGCAGATGATAATACCAACCTAGTAAATACATCAGACTCTAATGTAGTACTAGAAACCCTTCCAACACTAGCAGGAGGCTATACAGATTCTACCTTTGTAGTAAACAAATGGGGCTATAAGAATGGCCTTTCTAACAACTACTTCCCATTCACTTCCGGAGCCACTGTCCTAGAAAACTCTACCTACACCAACGAAGACTCTACCACCCTTAGATTCGCTACCAAAATAGACTATATGCAAGAAGAAGGTACCTACAGTACCACATTTAGCTTTAACTTAGTTGTAAACCCAACCTACAAGACAATGCAAAACCTAGACCCAACTCTTTGTACTGCTACACCAAGAGAAGTTTTGGACGAACGTGACAACAGGACGTATTATATTCAACGCCTACAAGATGGTAACTGTTGGATGCTAAACAACTTGAGACTTGGCCAAGATACCACTACAGTCGCCCTCACCACAGCAGACTCAGATGTTCAAAGTGGTGGTTTTACATTAAATAATAAACTCAGTGACGGTAAATTTACTTACACTACTGTTAGTGGCGTTAACTTCCAAAATAATAATCCTCAATATTATTGTACAGAAGCCTACGGCTGTTACTATAACTGGTATACTGCCACGGCAAGTTCCGGTACCACCAGTGTTTCTTCTGGCAATGTAGACTACAGTATTTGTCCAGCTGGGTGGAAGCTCCCTACTTCAACACAGTACCAGGGCCTAATAGATAACTATACCCCAGCCACTGCTCTCTTTGTTAACCCAACCTCTGCCACGGAGAATATTGGTGGGGCATTTGCGCCAGGGATTTTGTTATCCGGTGCATATCAGAATGCAGGAGGAATATATATTGGTCAAAATGGGAACTATTGGGTTAGTACTGGCTATAACGCGCAACGGGCTATGTCATTTTTGTCCAGCACTACTAGTGCAAGCGTAGAAGAAGGTTTTAGTAAATTCACCGGGCTTCCTATACGTTGCATTCTTAAAGATACCCGTACAATTAGCGATATTCGAAATATGCAAGATATTAACGCACAAATCGTAGCTAATACGGCTAATGGCACTACTAAGTCGCTCAAAGACACTCGTGACAACCATAGCTACACTGTGGCGAAAATCGATGGTAAACTTCATATGACTACAAATCTCGCTCTTGGTTGCAACGGTTCTACTATAACTCCCACAACTTTGGATCCTGCAGATTCCAACATTCGCACCAGCTGGACTACACCGACTAATAGTTTAACTATTTCAACCGACAGTAATACTGACCCACGTATGGAGTGTTCAAACACTTACGGTGCATATTATAATTATCCTGCTGCCTCTGCCGGCACTATTACTGGGGCAAGTACTACGGCAGGAACTTACGACGTTTGTCCGAAAGGTTGGAGATTACCTATTAAATCCGAACAAACTGCACTAATGACTGCGCTATCATCAGACCTTTCATTATGGGGGTTATTAGATGGTGGTATGTATATGAATGGCGCAAATGTTAATACTAACAAGGGATACTGGTGGGCTTCTACGGTGTCTTCTGCTGGTAGTGGAAGTCGTGACGGTATATATTATCAATCCTCTGCTCTTGCCTATGACTATCTCACATTGAGTCACGGCTTCTATATTCGTTGTGTCGCTAAATAAACTATCCTTCGTAATTAGCAATACCGTCGAGAATCTTATCCATCTCGATACCAAGTGCTACGCCAATTGCTACAGCACAAGCCATATAAGAAACAGTAGTCTCACCTGGGATAAATGATGCAGCAGTAACGATTTCTGAGTGGATAGAGAGTGTAGCTTCGGTGCCTTTAGCATAAAGCTTGGAGTTGAGAATCTTTACCCCTGTGCCAGTCATACCAAAGTCTAAAGTTTTCTTTACGCCTTTAAAATCAGAGAAAGTGCTGTAGTTAAGATCGTCATGGTTTAAGACCACCATGTTTGGCTTCATATCAAAGAGAGTTTTTTCGGTGTCGATGTATTCTTCTGGGGTCATATCTTCAAGACCAGCCGTTACAAAGTTGGTCATTGCAGCTACTTCTACTGGGAGCCCATAAAACACATTGTTTCTAAGCCCTTCTGCTGGTACGGTCACAATTACGTAATTTGCCCCAGCCTTCCACGCATCAGAAAGAAACTTATGTAGCATCCCCATTTTAAATGGTTGGTCTGACGCAAGTACTGCCACTTGTTCACCAGTAGCTTTTAGAATCTCGTGCGCATAGTGGGCCACGACAGTCTTACCAGTTGTGCCAGTAATGGCAATTAACTTCATATCTTTAATTGGATTACCGTAATAAGATTTAAGAAGTTTAGCTTTGATTTTTTGCTTTCTTGCGCTCATCCCACCTTTTTTGTTTTTACTCTTATTTACACTCTCTTTTTCCATACTTTTATTCTATCACCAAACTATTAAAATACAAAACATAAGAGAAAAGATGTGATAAAATAGAGGCACAATGGAAAAACATCACGATCATCACGACCATCACCATTATGGCTCATCAGCCAAAAGTATTTTGATGGCCCTAGTATTAAATCTGGTTTTTTCCGGCCTAGAACTTATCGGTGGTCTTATTACTAATTCGGCTGCTATTACTTCTGATTCCCTACACAGCTTTGCCGATGCTGTTTCTACTGGCATCGCTTACCTTTTTGAAAGAAAAAAGAGCGAAAAATATTCACTTATTGGTGGCTTCATTGTTTCTGGTTTTTTGATTGTAGGCTCAGCACATCTTATCATTGAAGCTATCGAACGTATTGAGGATCCAGCTGAAGTCAACTACGAAGGTATGATGCTTTTTGCCGTGCTGGGTGTGTTATTTAATCTGCTTGCTGCCCTTGCTACCAGAGAGGGTAAATCTTTTAACCAAAAAACCGTTAATCTTCATATGCTAGAAGACACTTTTTCTTGGATTGCAGTTCTTATTGGTGCTATTACCATGAAGCTTACTGGTATTCATTTAATAGATCCAATTTTGTCTATCGCCATTGCTATTTATATTCTCTATCGCGCTATCAGAAATCTGATCCCAAACCTCAAATCTGTGCTAAAATAGTACTTATAAATAAGGAGTCATAATGAAAAAAATTTCAGCAGTAATGTGGGGTTTAGTATTGATTGCTGTAGGCGTAGTCCTTGGTGGCAATGCCCTCGGCTGGTTTAATGTAGACCTATTCTTTAAAGGTTGGTGGACGTTATTTATTATCGTCCCATGTACTATTGGCCTTATCACTGATATTAAAGAATGGCTTGGCAATCTCATTGGTATTATTGTAGGCGTATGTCTTCTGCTTGCCTGCCAAGACGTAATCAGCTTTAGTTCCCTTTGGAAATTACTTCTTCCAGCCATCATCGTTTTGATCGGTATTTCTATTATTGTTAAGAGTCTATTCAGCCAAAAATTCGATAAAGCCGTAGAAAAGCTCAACGAAAAATTCAATAAAGATGATGAATCTGGTGCTGTCTTTAGTGGTATCAACATTGACCTTTCCGGCAAAGAATTCAAAGGCAAAAATGTTAGCGCTGTCTTTGGTGGCCTCAAACTAGATCTAAGAGATGCAAAAATCAAAGAAGATGTAATTATCAACGCCACAGCTATCTTTGGTGGTGTAGATATCCTCGTACCAGAAAACGTAGTTGTAGAAACTAAATCCAATTCTTTCTTTGGTGGCGTTTCTAATAAGAAAAAACGTACATCAAAAGCCAAAGCTCCTACCGTATATGTAAACGGTACAGCGATGTTTGGTGGTATCGAGGTAAAATAAATGAATACGGCTCAGAGAACCATTAAATATTTAGCGATGGCTTTTGCCATCTTTCTGACCGTGGCGATTTTCTCCGGGATTGTCTATGGTGTACTCGGCATCGTTACGGCCGGCAAATTAGTCGGCGATAATTCTACTGTGGCCACTAAGTGCGTAGACAACGAAGAAAATTTCTGCCTAGAAATTGCTCTTTCAATTTCTAATCTAGAAGTCAAAAAAGGTGACAAGCTTTCTGTAGACACCAAAAATGAGAAGGTAGAAGTGGTCCAGGACGATCACAACCTCATCATCACCGAAAAAGGCCGTCACATTTTTGAGAGATTTAATGACCGTGAAGTGATTGTCTATATTCCAGAAGATATGGAATTTTCTAAGGTTGGCATCAGTGGTGGAGTCGGGTCTATCTATGTAGAGAATCTCCGTACAAAGGATCTAGAAATGGCTCTCGGTATTGGCGAGACTAAGATAGAAAGCCTAGAAGTAGAAAACGCCAATATTTCTACTGGCATCGGTGAAGTTTCTGTAGGGCTCAAGTCCAAGGCTGAGGACTACACAATTAGCACCGAAAAAGGCATCGGCGAAATTACCTTAAATGGCAAATCTATTCCAGATCATTCTACTCGTGGTGAAGGTTCGAAAAAAGTAGAGATCAAAGGTGGCATTGGCGCCATCAATATCACCACCAACGATTAACAGCTTGATTTTTCCTCTGAACGTGCTATAATTACAGAGAAGCTTTAGTTTTTCATTGGCAAAAAGGGAGGTGAGTCGTATGGCAATGAAAACACATATGACTGCGAAGGATTGGTTGGATAGTATCGACCCTGTGCAGTTAGAAAAAGTCTGTAGTTTGAAAAACAATCCGGCATTTATGGAATTTCTGGTAACTTCTGACATGGGTACTATCGAGGCTGCCCGGTACGGTGCAGATTGTCTCGCCGTTGGCGTACCCAACGAATACACCAGCTCAGCACAATCACTCCATTATCTGACGATCGCAATTGCAAACTACCTCAATGGCAACGCCTAATAAGCTTTGTACATCGGGCCCAGCATAGCTGGGCCCATATTTTTTTGTCTGATAAAATCATCAATGGTATACTGGTAATATGAAGATTTCCAAGAAATTCTTCCCCGTTGTTATTGCGATCTTATTTGCCGTGGTATTTGCTGCTACGGCTATTTTGTTAATCATTTTAAAACCAGGCTCTGCTCCTGAAGAACCCGAAGAAGATATCACTGAAGTCCAAGAGCCAAAAGAAAAGCCAAAAGAACCTAGAATCTATACCCTTACTTTCACCGGCGATATTTCCCTGGCAGACAACTGGCACATTGCGCCTAAATACGATGAGCGAGGTGGTATTCTTGGGATTCTTGGTGATACAATGCTAGAAACTATGAAAAATAGTGATTTTCTTACTGTAAATTCTGAATTTACGGTGTCAAATCGGGGTAATCCACTTCAGGGCAAGATGTATACTTTTCGGGCTAAACCAGAGAGGCTGGCGATTTATCACGAAATGGGTGTGGACTTAGCCGACCTTGCCAACAACCACGTTTATGACTACGGCAAAGACGCTTTTCTAGATATGTTAGACGCTTTTGAGGAGTACCAAATTCCTCATATTGGGGCCGGCAGAAACATAGAAGAAGCCAAAAAACCGTATTTTGTCACCATTGGTGATTATAAATTTGCTTTTGTAGCTGCTACTCGTGCCGAGAAAAATGTGATGACACCCGAGGCCACAGAAACGACTCCTGGCACTTTTTGGTGCTACGATCCTACCGATATGATTGAACTAATAAAAAGTTTGAAGGATCAGGTGGATTTTGTTATTCCAATTATCCATTTCGGGCGCGAAAATTCTCACGATCTCGAAAAAGCCCAGATGGATTCGGCCAGAGCTTATATTAATGCCGGGGCTGCTGCCGTAGTTGGCCATCACGCTCACAATCTTCAGGGGGTAGAAATTTATCAAGGAAAGCCTATTATATATAATCTTGGCAACTTCCTCTTTAATAATTTAGAGACAGATACTGCTCTTTTTCAGATCAAAATGGATCAAGATGGAGTTATGGAATATTATATCCTCCCTGCTTTGCAAAGAAATTATCAAACTATTCTCTTAGAAGACGGCGCCAAGAAGCAGCAAATTATTGACGATATTAATTCTTGGAGCATTAATGCTCATTTAGACGAAACTGGCAAGATAAACAAAAGCTAAATGTGATATAATAAAAATAGCAAAGAGAGGTAATTATGACAGAAAGTCTAAAAAATAGCGAAGAGGTTGGTGCGGGAAGCGCTGAATGGGATAGTCTAGGCAGCGTAGAATTCCAAGGTGGCGCAGCCAAAGAAGATTCGGCAGATAGAGCCTTAAGAGAACAGGCTTACGTAGATGCTGCCAAAAGACAAGAAACTTACAGACAAGGCTTAGACACTAGAGACAATGCCGAAAAAGCCGATGCTATCAAGAAAAACATTGAGACCCTCTACCATATGGGTGATACTGAGGGTGCCGAAAGTCAAATAAAAGCCAAAGATGATCTTGAAGCCCAAAAAATTGTCCCAGCCGGTAAAGAAGCAATGATGGTAGGCAACACCGAAGAAGCCGCTATCTCTCGTGGTGCTGCAACCGAAGCTCTCGCCAAAGCAGAGTTTAATGCTATGGAATATGCCAAAGAAAACGTTACCCCACAAAATGCCAACGAACTTGTTATTAGAGAACGTGTTAGATATGAAGCTCTAAAAAAGCGTTATGATAAATGGCACGAACCAGGCTACAAAGAACCAACCGGTTTCTTTGAGAAGAGAGAGCACAAAAAGATGGTTGAAGAAACTATGAAAGAACTCTCAAGATTTGGATTCGATCCTTCCCGTCGCACTACTAGCCCAACGATTGAAATGTATGGCCAAAAAACGCCATCTGGCTCCGAAGTTCTCGATTTTGGTAAATCAAGAGCCGCCGATTATTCCGAACTTACCACTTTGGCCTCTGGCAAATATAGTAGAGCCGTTAGAAAAGCCCTCAAGAAACAAGGTTTTGGTGATATGCCAAAAGATTGGTCAGATAAAGACTTTACCACTCACGAGATCGCTCTGATGAGCCAAGTTGCCCAGAGTACTGTACGTGGGCTTACTTACAGAGAGAAATAAAAAATGGCGACGCCAGAAGACGTCGCCTTTTTGATGTTTAGAAATCCCAAGAAGTCATATAATAGAGATACCAAAACCCAATTACCACAAATAAACCTACTATAAAGACAAGTCCCGTTCCACCAATTAAAGCCAAAATCCAGTCTACGACTTCCATCATCTCCTTACCCCCTTTCTAAACAAAGCCTTAAAGTACTATTATAATTATACCACATATGGTTAAAAAAGTCAAACAGACCACTAAAAAATGGCGGAAGCGAGAGGATTCGAACCTCCGAGACCTTTCGGCCCACACGATTTCGAGTCGTGCGCCTTCAACCACTCGGCCACGCTTCCACCTCTTATTCTATCATATAAACCCCTATTACTCAATTCGCGTGCTATAATAAAACTATGGATCAAATCTTATTCACTTGGATTAGTATTGTTGTAATCTTCTCTATCGGTTGTTTGGCTCACTTTCTTTATGATCTTTTAAAAGGCCCAAAAGCCCTAGGTATCTTTACAGCCATCAACGAATCCACCTGGGAACACATTAAAATCGCCGTTACTCCTACCCTTCTTTGGGGCCTAGTAGACGGCTTTTTATATGGTGAAAACCCAAACTATTTTACAGCCAAATTAGCTAGTCTCTTAGTTCTCACCTTCTTTATCCCGTTTGTCTTTTACTCCTATACTAGGACTACCAAAAAACCAATTCTCCCTGTAGATATTATTACCTTTCTTGTTGCTATTATTCTTGCCCAGTTTACCTTCTTTGGTATTATTAATCTTCCGGCTTTCCCACATTGGGCAATTTACCTCTCATCCGTCGGTGTTTTCTGTTTCTTTGGCGCCTATATGACGCTTACTTTACTTCCGTTAAAAACCCCAATTTTTAAAGACCCTATCACCGGCAAATATGGCTTTACGGCTCATCGTAACTTCTTCAAAAAGTCGCACAAACATAGTAAAAAATAAAATAATGTGTTATAATAGTAGCGTCACCTTTTTGGTGATGCTCATTTAATTTCTAGGTGGATGTTTTTAAATTACATCCACATTTGCACCCGTAGCTCAGCTGGATAGAGCGTTTGCTTGCGGAGCAAAAGGTCGCACGTTCAAATCGTGTCGGGTGTACCATTCTGAAAATTCGAGAGCCTGCTCTCGTTTTTTTTGATTTTTGTAATTACTATATTAGATCTTGATACATCTTACAGCAAACGCATCCCATTTATTCCAAGTATTTGCCGGGGTCACCGAAGAACTAGTCATGCCAAACCGGTAGGATTTGTCGATATCTAGTGCGCTAGCACTCCAATAACGGTTGTAAGTTCCTCGCCCACCATCGGCCGTCGCATTGTGGTCGCCAGAATACACGAAGTTGTTTGGATATTTTTTGAAGTTTGCATCTGACCTAGTTTGGCCATTATTTATAGCACTGTTTAGCGCTACAAATTCACTATTTGGCCCACCAGTAGGAAGTCGCCAACCAGCTGGACAGATGTCGCCAGAAACGCTACCAGTGAGCGTCTCTCTTACCCCATTCCCCGCTGTGGCGGTATACCAGTTGTACCAAACCCCGTAGCCATACCAAGAACTCTTACTATCATTTGAGGTTGGGTTGGCAGATAATTTACGATTAATATTGTTGGAATCAAAGGCGACTTGGTTGACACAACCAGGGGTGTCTTGGTTACAAAGGCTAGTAGATGTTGCAGAATTAGGAGCTGCAACTATGAAATCTGGTGTTGGCGAGTTGGTGTTGGCTGTCGTGAATGTAACTTTAGAAGGATCAAGACGCAGATTTTCTGCCATCCAACAATTGCCGTCTTGGAGCTTTGCGATAGTATATGTATTGCCGTCACGATTATCCGTAAGCGCAACAACGTCACCAATAGAGAGCTCATTGCAAGATGACCAAGTCTGCATGTCCCCACTTGACGCTAACCAATTTGCATAGAGTGGCTTTCCTTCGCTGGACAAATCATCTGTAATTGTTATATTTTGTTGTGGCCCGTATTGCGTACCACTACCGTCTGGCTCAGTATTCCACCCCGTAAATCCATAACCAGCTCGCTCGTAGTCGCTACCTCTAAGATTTACTGCACCACTAGAGCCTACAGGAAGAGTTAGTGAAGTTCCCAGCTCTGCTCCGTTAGCTCTATAGCATACACTATTAGCAGAACAGGCATCAACAGTCCATACGGCGTACAGGGTGTTTGTGGTATTGGTGGTGGTAAACGTATCTCCAGCATGATAATCTGCTGTTTGGCTAGTTGGGCTGGTGCTCCAACCCACAAAAGCATAATCCAATCTAGTTGGAACTGCCGCCGACACAATAAAGCTGAAAGTGCCACTAGCACTTCTGTTGGTTACTGGACTTATGCTGCCCATCCCACCATTAACGTCGTACACCAAAGTACTCTCTTCGCCCCAGATGGCATAAAGTGTTAACGTATCACCAGGAAGTAGCCCTAATGCACTAGCCGCATCCCCCACCAAGTCTCCTGCTAGAACCGAGGTCCCACTTCCATCTGCGCTGGTATTCCACTCAATAAATATGCGGTTTCCAGGTGGGGTGAATCCATTTGCCTGAGCTTGCGTTATGAAGAAATTGACGCTATCATCGTCGGTCATAGTGCCAGAACCCCCATTTGCCTCGTAATGAACGTTCCCCACTAGCGAGGTATTGTCAGCCTTCACTATACATCTAACTGTAAATGCTGCCCACTTGTTGTAGGTATTTGCTATAGTAAGCGTGGTGGCCGAATTGCCAAGACGATAAGCAGTCGTTTCTGAATCTGGTGTGGCCGACCAATAACGCCCTTGCATACCTCTACCACTAGTAGCGTTAGTGTTGTAATCCCCAGACCAGAGGAAGTTATTTGGGTATTTACGGAAATTCGCGTCCTTTGAACTACTATTGTTGTTGATATCTCTATTCAGAATTGCAAAATCGCCATTTTTGTTCCCAGTTGGTAAATGCCAACCAGCTGGGCAGATATCCCCTTGTACACTGTTCCCCTGAGTACTGTAAGTGCCATTACCGGCTGTAGCGGTGTACCAGTTATAGTCAACGCCATAGCTATACCAAGAAAATGCACTGCCGTTTGTATTGTAATTTGCTACGAGATTTCGGTTGGTATTATTAGAGTTGAAAATTATGTTATCGGTACAGCTACTGTTGTTGCTGTTACACATTGTGCTCGTAGTAGAAGATGACGGAGCTCTCAACACGAAGTCATCAGTTGGGGAGTTAGTGTTGGACTTCGATATCGTAGCTGTAGAAGGATTAAGCCGTAGGTTTTCTGTCATCCAACAATGTCCATCACCAAGTTTTGCTACAGTGTAAACTTCGTTGTCACGCATATCCCTCAGTGCCGTCACATCGCCAACATTCATAGCTTCGCAACCAGTCCAGTTTTGGATGATGTCTACTGCTGGAATCCATTTTGCATACAAATCCATCCCTAGTCCCGAAAGATCCCCAGTGGTGATAGTTTCATTTGGTCCATAAGTTGTGCCAGAGCCATCAGATTCCGTGTTCCAACCTACAAAGCCATAACCTGGGCGAGAGAAGTTCGGGGCAATAAGGGTGGCAGAGGAATTAGAGCTCGCCTGCTGATTTTCCATAGTGCCGGTACCATCATCGCCATTGCCGTGATAACAGATATTTCCAGTTGGGCAAGGCCCAGTGGTATTAGCTACTACAGTGATCACAAAACTATTGGTGTAGGTTCCGGCAGCAGTGTTGTCGCTTGGATAGACTCCATAGGTTAGCGTATGGACATTCGAACCAGGAGCAACAGTGGTGAAAATTGCGTCACTGCTAGACGGTGAAGGAACAGGATGATAGAAAGCCCCATTATCTGTACTATACCCATACCCATAGCCAGTGTTGTTACCCGGGAGTACAGCGCTACCACTAGGGAGAGTGAAGGTAGGTATTGTAAGCGACGGATTGCTTTGGTTTACTAGAGAGGTAGTTGCGCCAGCAGTAGAAAAGTTCACAATATAGCCAGTAGGGCTAGTAGTAGAAACAGATATCGTTTGGTCTGTAGTAGCAAATTTATTTGGAAGTGTGCTAATTTCAACTGTGCTTGGAGAGATCTCTACCTCTATTTCCTCAGCAAAAACTGCCTGACAAGTGAATATCAAGCTGGAAAATGCGATGAGTAAACAGGAAATGAATTTTCGTCCCCTTATCAAGGGAACTCCCTCCACACTCGCATACTTCTATTTTACCATAACCTGTATAAAAAGGGGAGATTTTTTATAAAAAAAGCGCTAGGCAAAAAGCCTAGCGCTACCCCTTATTCTGAGGGTTTCATACCACTCTCCATTATTGCATCCGTAAAATCCAAAAGATTTATCTCTTGTTCCTCGACGCAGGAGAGTTGTACACGAACTGCTTGACCAACAAAAGAATCTTCCATCATTTGAGCTTCGTTTTCGCAAACTTCTTTTTTGGCGTCCTTTAGAGCTGTCCAAGCATCAGTAAAAGCGACAGAGGCTAAGCAGGCACAGATGAGTGCTAGTAACCTCCAAACTTTTGTAAGAAGTGTGTCGGGATAAAAAATGCAAAGTAACGATGCAACCCCAAGGGCTACCAGCATAATCATCCCAAAGACAAAACTACGCCAGTACTCTCTTTTGCGCTCATAACGGAGTGCGCTCGTGAGACCTTCGACACGGATTTCGTGAGTTTTTGGTTCAATCTCGCCTAGTCCAAGTAAATAGTCTTTTTCCTCTTTTAGTTTTCGTCCCTCCCTATCGACTTCTTCAATTAGTAGCTGCTTTGTTTCGAGGCTAATTTTAGGGTTTTCTAAAACCCACTTGAACCGTCGTGGTTCTGAAGACCTCCAACCTATTTCGTCTTTCCATTCGAAATAAATTTTGTAGTCGTCCACACTTGCCTCTCTGATGATCCCTTCAATAGATCGCATAAATTACCACCTCCTCTAAATACTTCCCTCAGATTGTAAAAGAACGTAGTCGAATTATACCATAAAATACCCATATGATCAATCCGTGTTATAATGAAATTATGAATTGGGATAAAGCAACAGACATTATGGTTTACTCTGCACTTGCCACTGTTGGCATTTTTGCAGTAATGGGGGTTTGTCAATGGATCACTCGTAAATCCATCAAAAAAGTTGATAAGACTCTTTTGTTTCTTCTTATCCCGTTGGTGCTACTTGTTATCACTTATTTTCTCTTTGACCACGTCTTTATTTGGAATGTTCGTCCAGACGGTTCCGGTGAGCCTAGCTTCCCTTCTACTCACACTATGATTGCGGCTACAGTTTTCTTTTGCACTGCCATTGCCCTGCCAAAATACATCAAACAAAAATCCCTTCTAGTTTTTCTAGATCTTGTGATGCTAGCTTTTGTGGTGTTGGTGCCAGTTGGTCGCGTGATCGCCAACAAGCACTGGATTTCAGACTGCATTGGTGGCATCATTTTTGCTGCCATTTTTGCCGGCGTTTATCTGTATTTTGTTAAAAAATTCGCAGGAAAGGAATCCAAAAAATGAGTAGTATTTTCTCCAAAATTATCGCAGGCGAAATCCCTTGCTATAAAATTTATGAAGATGCAAAAACCTATGCATTTCTGGATATTCACCCAGAAACTATGGGCCACACTCTCGTTATCCCAAAAAACGAAGTGGACAAAATCTATGATTTGCCAGACGAAGATTACGAAGCACTAATGGCTACCGTCAAAAAACTTTCAAAACATATGGAAGAAGTTTTGGGGTCACGTATTCTTTGGAAAGTAGTCGGTACCGACGTTCCTCACGCCCACGTTCATTTGATGCCACTAGACGAAAATTGGCAATACGGCAAAACCCTCGAGCCTACCGAATCGGAATTTAAAGAAATTCAACAAAAATTAGCTTACAAATAGACATTAAAAACGCCCCGAAAGGGGCGTTTCTAGGAGTCGATATTCAGTTTTAGTTGCGCTTCATAGAAGCATCGAGTTTTGAAGTTTCATTTGTATACCAAAGCAGAACCTGCTGTGATGATGCCAAAGTGGCAATTCTATAAAACTCTTTTTCTTTTTCCATTTGTGCGCTGGAGCATATCAGACGGTGTGTTTTACCATCCTGAAAAAGCATATGAAGCCTTCCACTTTTTTCGTCGTAGCGCCACTTTGATGGCGCCTCCAGATTCATAAAGTCGACGCCACCCCATTCGTCGTCTTCATTTAGCACATTGCTGTCAAAAACTCTGCTGTCGTCCATTTTACGACCTCCTTGATAATGAACTAGGGGAATCTCACCCCCGACTATACTACATAACTCCATTCTATCATACTTATGGCAAACTGTCAAGAGGTTACGCTTTTATTTAATAGGGGTGTATGCTATAATCGTGGAGGTTGGTGAGAGTATCTTAAAAAGTGAGGTGGATATTATGAGTGCTGCACAAATTTTATGGGATAACTGGAGTAAATACGACGATTTAGATAGAGTTTACAGACAAGGCTTTTTAGTAGCCAGGATCTATGGTTTTGGCAATGAAGCCAAATCAACAATAGACAAATATCACGTTGAATCTACTTTAACTCACTCCGGTCGCGTAGGTATGCTTTTTTCAGATATGATGGATTTATGGCCTGCGTATTTTGAAGGGATAGACAAATATTCTGCTTTGAAGGTTGCCTTAAATCACGATATCGGCGAACTTGCCGTTGGTGATGTTGTTGATGACGGGCGCACGGAGCACGAAGACAAAAAAGATCCCGAATGGCAAGCAGTTCAGGAACACTATTTTTCTCTGCCCGAAGAAACGTATCTGAAGTTAAAAACTACTCATCGTGAATTTGAGAAGTCTAATACCTTTCTTGGCCAAAGCATCAAACTTGCCGATAAGTTGGACTTTATAGCCGAGCTTATCAAACTGAGTAGTGACGGCTACATTATGGGGAATCGCCAATATTTTACCGAAGGAGATCTTGCCCTTGCCAAAGAAATTCACTACTACAACCTGATTGACGCTTGTGGTAATCATTTGCGCCATCTGGTGAAGGAGCACGATTTTGATCAGAGATTGGTCCAAATTGCTGTTCAATTTTTAACTTGTGGACTCGAAACTATAGACCGGCCGTTTTTCAAATGGTGGCAACCCGACGAATACGGTCGCTATTAACCTCACTAACCTAAAAGCCCCTGTAAGGGGCTTTTTCATTGCCCTAAAAAGTGGTATAATCAGAGTAATTATGAAATTTGCATCTAGCTACGAACCAAACTTATACGAATCTGATATTTACGCTGCGTGGGAATCTGCCGGCGTTTTCAAACCATCTATTCCTACCGTGCCTATCGACAACAACAGTGATGGCACGGACGATAGGTTTGAAAAAAATGGCCAGTATTACTCTATTGTGATGCCGCCACCAAACGCCAATGGCAATTTGCACATTGGCCACGGCCTCACTGTAGCTCTTGAGGACTCTCTTACTCGTTACCATCGTTTAAGGGGTGAATCCACCTGGTATGTCCCTGGGGCAGATCACGCTGGTTTCGAAACTTGGGTAGTCTACGAAAAGACTCTAGAAAAAGACGGCCATACCCGTTTTGAGTATTCTAGAGACGAGCTTTATGCTAGAGTTTGGGATTTTGTTCAGATGCAACGTGGCAATATGGAGCTTCAACTTCGTGCTCTTGGCGCCTCTTGTTCTTGGGATGATCTCACCTTTACTTTGGATGAAAACGTGATTGATCGTGTTTATACCACCTTTGAAAAAATGTGGAATGACGGCTTTATTTACAGGGGCGAAAAGCTTGTTAACTACTGCCCGAAGCACCAAACTGCCTTTGCCGATATTGAGGTAGAGCACAAAGACGAAAAGGGTACTCTCTGGGATATCGCCTATGATGATATCGTAGTTTCAACTACCAGGCCAGAAACGCTTTTTGGTGATGCTGCCGTTGCTGTTAACCCAGAAGATGCACGCTACAAAGATTTAATTGGCAAGACCGTTCACTTACCACTTACAGATAGAGAAATCCCAGTGATTGCTGACGAACACGCCGATCCAGAATATGGTACTGGCGCCGTCAAAATTACTCCGGCTCACGATTTCGACGATTTTGAAGTGGGCGAGCGCCACAATTTACCACGTCTTCAAGTGATCTCCGAAGACGGCCATATGATTAACGTTCCAGAGAAATATGAAGGTCTCACCACTGAAGAATGTAGAAAACAAGTCCTAAAAGACCTCAAAGATCAAGGCATTTTGGTTGGCGAAAAGAAGATTGTTCACTCTGTAGCCCACTGTTACAAGTGTGGCACCGTGCTTGAGCCAATGCTCAAAGAGCAATGGTTTATCGACGTAGAAAAGCTTGCCAAAATGGCCATAGAACATCTAGAGAGAGACGAAATCAAATTTCACCCAGAGAGCAAAAAGCGCGTTCTTATCAATTATCTTGGAAATCTCAAAGACTGGAATATCTCTCGTCAAATTCCTTGGGGTATTGCTATCCCAATGTTTAAGAAAATTACCAAAGAAGCTACCGATGAACCAGATTGGATTTTTGACCGCCGCACCAATCTTAAGCAGATAGAAAGATCCGGCGCCACTTACGTAAGAGACGAAGATACCTTTGACACCTGGTTCTCTTCTTCCCATTGGCCAATTGTTTGTACCGACTGGTCCGAAGAAAATCCTACCCCATACTACCCTCTTAATGTGATGGAAACCGGCGCTGACATTCTCTTTGCCTGGGTAGCTCGTATGATTATGATGGGGATTTACGTCACTGGCGAAGTGCCATTTAAAGAAGTTTATCTCCACGGGTTAGTGCTAGATGAACACGGCCAAAAGATGAGTAAATCCAAGGGCAACGTGATCAACCCAATGGACCTTGTAGCTAAATATGGCTCTGATGCTTTCCGTTTAGGCATTTTAAGAGGTCGTTCTGCTGGTATGAACCAAGCTTTCTCTGAGAATTCTGTCGTCTCCGGCCGCAACCTCTGCAACAAACTCTGGAACATTTCTCGCCTCATCCAGTCTATGGTGGATGAAGAGTCAGAAGATGTCCATTCGAGACCCTCTGCGACTAACGAAGAGCAGAAGAGCGAAGGCTCGCCCGTAACGACGGGCCGAGCCGAGCGTGTCGAGGATGAATCATCTCTGACTCTATACTCTACAGACAATATGGGTGAAGACTGGATCTGCCGCGAAATTAACGAATGCAAAAAGCAGGTCGAAAAAGATATGAAAGACTACCGTTTCTCCGAAGCTGTAGAAACTTTATACCAGACTATCTGGGACAAATACGCCGACTGGTTCCTAGAATCCCAAAAGATCTACAGAAACATCCCACTCTTAAAGACTACCCTAGAGCATCTCTTGATTATTCTCCATCCTTTTGCCCCATTTGTTACTGAGACAATTTGGCAAAACCTCAGCTGGACTGACAAGTTTATAGTAGACGAAAGATGGCCAGAGAAGCTCAAATTTGACCCTATAACGGCCGAGCAGTTCGAAAACATAAGAACTATAGTATCTGAAGTGAGAACCACCTTACAGGCCCTCCCAGGCACCAATAACGCCAACAAATATGCCCTTATGTACGATAAAGACAGCCTTGTAGAGGATAACTTGCTCTTAATCAAGGCTCTCACCAAGGTTCCAGACATTAACGCCCTAGGGGGCAAACCTCGTGGCCTAAGACTAGCTCTAGCCAATCACGAACTCTACTTGGATGTCCCAGAACAGGTTGTCGCAGCCTACAAAGATTCTCTTACTGAAAAAATCCTTTCTGTTGGCCGTGAGCTGGACGCTCTTAATGCCAGAATGATGAACCCAAATTACGTAGCAAAAGCTCCAGAATATTTGGTCAAAGAGACAAAGGACCAAATTAAAGAGAAACAAGCTCTGATCGATCGTCTCAAACTCGAACTAACACTTATTTAGACTATGACATTTCAAGACGTAGAAACAGCCAGAAAGACCTACCTAGAAAAATTCCAAAAAGGCCTTTTCATCACTATTGGGTTGGTTGTCCTTGCCGGTACTTCCCTTTTTATCTTTGGCCCTTTCCTTGCTCTACCTATGGCCGTTATGGCTATCAGCATCGGGGTCATCGTCACTGTTTTTATGACCAACAAAGAAAAAGTCGCCTACCGTAAGGCCTATAAGGGATATTTTGTTGAGCAGAATCTCAAAAAGATCTTTTCTAATCTTCTCTACGACCACCAAAAAGGCTTTAGCCCTAATGTTATCAGAGAAAGTGGTATGATGCGCCTCGCCAACAAATTTTCTTCTAACGATACCGTAATCGCCAAATACAAGAATATTGCTTTTGCCCAGGCCGATGTACACATCATTCAAACTCATACCGATGACAAAGGAAACACCTACGACACCACCCTGTTTAAGGGGCGCTATATGATGTTTGAATTCCCTAAAAAATTTGAGTATAGGCTAGAAGTGGTCGGCAAAAAATTCAGACTCTATCAGGTTCCAGGCAAATTAAAAAACCGTAAAATGAGAAAACTCGAAACCGAGTCCACCGACTTTAACCATAATTTTAGAATCTATGGCGACGACGGTTTTGAGTCTTTTTATCTTTTGGCGCCAGATGTAATTGCTAGAATTGAGGATATTGCTTTGCGCTATGACTACAAGCTCCTCCTGGGATTTTATGATAACAAATTAATTGTAGCTCTAGACGATGGTAAAGACGCCTTTGAGCCAGCCAAATTTACTCGACCAATCGACGAAAAAGTCGAGTCGAAAAAAGTTTCAGAAGATATCAAGGTCATCACCGATTTCGTCGATGTTATTTTGGGCAGATAGCTTGCAATAAGTGGCAAAATATGGTAAAATATAAGTAGTTTGCCATACGCAAAATCCATATTGGGAGGTGACCGGAATGAGAATGGTAAGCAGCAACTTAAGTACAGGGAAAGAATTAGCAAAAATCAGAGATGAATATAAAACAGCTGTAGAAAAATTTGAGACTTACGGAACGCCCATTAGCCAGACATTACCCGAAGAAAGGCTAATTAGTATGCAGTCTATGCTCTATTCAATCTTAATTGCTGTAGAAAATCCTACCAGCAAGAAAAACAAAGCACAGTCCAAAGAGGCCATACATTTGTTTAATATGATCTCGGCAGAGTTAAAAAATCTGCAATTCGATCGACGTGCAGTCAACTTTCATTAAAAGCTTTTGCTATTTAATTTCCCTGGGCCCCAGGCATTATGCCCGGGGTCATTTTTTGTTGTATTTATCAAGATCAAACAGGGGGTTCTTCCCTGCGTCAATAATTCCCTGTGCTTCTTTTAGAAGTTTTTCGATTCCCTTTTCGGTGGAAGCCGAACCCACGTGAACGGTCCGTGTCACTTTGCTTCCCTCTTTGTAGCAGACTTGTACTCCTGTCGCCCCCGAAGTAGTTTTGAATTTCCGAATATAGGCCATACCTTAATTGTACCATATTTGCTAGCCGGAATTTTACACAGGAAAACCACACTTTTTTTCACAGTTAACATAAGAATTTTTAGACCCTAAACCTGTTATGCTAGCAACCAGTTTGGCTAGCAACCAACTTGACAAACCAAAATGCCTAAGCTAAAATTGAAGTATCAACTTGGCAACCCTGCCAAAGTTGGGAGCATTAGAGAGTTACGTCTACCGACTAGGGAAAAAGCCGGAGTTTTTGCATTCATAAGCGTAATGCAATATAATGCTTAAGCAGTCAACATAATTCACGTGCTTATTTATGTGATATAATTGAGTTTATGGAAATTCCAATTACGCAAAGTAAGGAATGGGAGCAGTTACAGCAAGACCTTAAAGAGCCTAGCTTTTACAGGGAAGAAGAAGGCTATCAATATCTAGCCATCAAAAAACATATTCCTGGAGGTTGCTACCTCTATTTACCTTATGGCCCTGTGGCTGAAGCTGCCAAAGATTTTAAAGCTGCGTTACAGGATCTTCAGGAATTAGCCAGGGAAGAGAACGCTGTTTTTATCCGTATTGAGCCAAGAAATCCAAGTTTTATCAAGAATTTTCCAAAAAATACCAAGAAATCTCACGATTTGAACCCTAAAGAAACTTGGGTGCTAGATCTTACTGGCGCCGAAGAAGAATACAAGGCCAAACTTCCATCTAGACTACTTAGGTACTATAGAAACAGGGAGAAAAATGGAATTACAATTGAAACTTCCAAAAACCCAGATGATATTAAGTATCTCCTAGATCTTCAAAGAGCCCTAGCCAAAGAGAAAAATATCAGCACGTTCTCAGAGGACTATCTTAAAACTGAGCTCAGCCAGCCATTTGCTACACTATATCTTGTAAAGCAAGAAGGAAATATTATCGCTGCCGGCTTAGTATTTGACCACGGTAAAACTCGTTATAATCTCCAGGGCGCTCAGACCGACGAGGGAAGAAAGCTCCACGCCACCGGTATTCTCACGATTCAGCTGATTGAAGATGCTAGGGAAAAAGGTCTAGAGCTGTTTGATTTCTGGGGTATTGCGCCAGAAGGTGCTCCAAGTACGCATCCGTGGGCTGGATTTACCAATTTTAAGAAGACTTTTGATGGTCGCGAAGTAGATTTTGCTGGTACTTACGATATTATTCTAAAACCAGCCAAATACAAGACTTATAATTTGCTTAGAAAAATTAGGAGAATGATATGACTTTTGAGGAAATCACCGAGGAAGAATTTAGAAATTTTGCCAAAAGCAGCCCCTACAAATGCTTTATGCAGACTCCGGAAATTGCAAAATACAGGGAATCAAACGGCTGGACGGCATACTATCTTGCAGCCAAACACGGCAGCGAAATTAAAGCTGCCTCTATGCTCGTAGCTAAACCATATTTTCTCGGTAAATCTATCTTTATCGCTCCTGGTGGCCCACTTTTAGACCTAGAAGATCAGCCACTCACTGATTTCTTTATGAGATCTCTCAAGAAATACATCAAGTCTCACAACGGCTACGTGCTTCATATCAGTCCGTATTACGAAACCGTAGAAAGAGACCGTCACGGCGACGCAGTGCCAAATGGTTTCAATCATAAAGATGCTACTAAGAATTTAAGGAGCCTCGGTTTCATCGAACTTAAAGACGCTTCCCAGCCAAAATACATGTATGCTCTAGACTTAAATGGCAAAACTCCCGAAGAATTGATGGCAGATTTCAAGAGCAACACCAGAGGTCATATCAGAAAAGCCGAAAAAATGGGTGTCACTGTTCGCGAACTGAAAAAAGAGGAACTTGGCATTTTTAAAGAAATTACTGAGTCTACTTCTAAACGTCGCGAGTTTGAAGACAAACCTTTGAAATATTACGAACAAATGTACGATCTCTTCGTCCCTCGTGGCGAAGCATTATTCCTAGTAGCAGAAGCAGATAATATCCCTATGTCAGCAGCAATGTTTATGCTCTATGGAGACGAAGTAGTCTATCTCTTCTCCGGTAGCGATGAAAAGTATATGAAAGACTACAACGCTCAATACGAACTCCAATGGTATATGATCAAATATGCTGCTGAGCACAAGTTCAAGCGCTACAATTTTTATGGTATTCACGGCCTCCCGGACGACGCTCATCCAGATGGCGTTTATGAATTCAAGAAAGGTTTTGGTGGCCAAGTCATTGAGATGATCGGGACCTATGAGCTCCCAATCGATCAAAAATTCTATCAAGCTCAAAAATTCCTGAAAAAGCTCAAAAACAGGGGTAAATAATGCAGAATTTTTCCAAGAATCACCCCATTTTGCACATCGTTTTAAAAAATACTTTTACGCTCTTTAATCTCGTTAACCTGATTTTGGCTCTGATGGTGGCCTTTGTGGGGAGTTTCAAAAATATGCTCTTTATTTTTATTGCCATCGCTAACACCTTGATTAGTATTATCAACGAAGTTAGAGCCTACAAAATTGTCAAAAAAATGCGCCTTATCACCGAGCAAAAACCTACGGTGATTAGAGAGGGTAAAACCATCCAAATTTTAGCCGAAGAAATAGAAAAAGGCGATATTGTGGTTTTAAGTCTAGGCGACCAAATTTTGTATGATAGCGTACTAGAAGAGGGTGTCCTAGAAGTTAACGAATCCTTTATCACGGGCGAACAGGATAGCATCGAAAAGCACCCAGGCGACGAGCTGATCTCTGGTAGCTTTGTAGTGGCTGGCACGGCTAAAGCAAAGGTGGAAAAAGTAGGGGAAGAAAATACTATCACCAAGCTAGAAAAAGAAGCCCATCATTTAAAAACTGCCGACTCCAAGCTATTCACCCTTATGAACAAGATCGTCAAATACATCTCTTACACTCTTATTCCAGTGGGGGCACTGCTCCTTTGGTCTAGATTTAGGACTGAGTCCGAAACTGCCACGGCCGTAACTAGCACCGTAGCAGCTCTCATTAATATGATCCCAGAGGGCCTAATTCTTTTAACTAGCTCGGTCCTTGCTCTTGCTACCATCAGGCTATCCAAACGCAAAGTTCTTGTCCAAGACCTCTATTCTATCGAGACTCTTGCTCGCGTAGATACCATTTGTTTAGATAAAACTGGCACCCTCACCTCTGGTAATATGGTGGTTCACGATTTCATCTTGCCAAATGGCGATACGTTTAAAAAAGCTACCACGGAAGGACCCCCAGCCGAAAAATCGCTTCTAAGGCCTCTAAACGCCATTCTGAGCACTCAAATGGCCGAAAACGCAACCACTAGCGCTTTGAAGAAAGCCATGCCAAAAAACGCCAATTTTGGCGAAATAAAGGGCATTGTGGATGTTGTCCCCTTTAGCTCAGATCGTAAATGTTCTGGTTTTAAGACTAAAGACGCCGAATATCTCATGGGCGCCATTGAATTCCTCACGGATGACAAGGAAGTAATCAAACAGGTAAAGTCCTATGCCGGTGATTATCGCGTGATAGCCGTAGTAAAAAATAAAGAATATCTAGGTTGTATTAGATTAAAGGACGAAATCAGAAAGAACGCGCCACAAATTATCCAGTATTTTTATGATAACGACATCACACCAAAAGTTATTTCTGGCGACGATCTAGAAACGGTCAAAACTATCGCTGAGGCAGTTGGGATTAAGGATCTAGATGGTGTAGATCTTTCTACCGTCAAAGACCTAAATTACGACAAACTCGTCAAAAATTATTCTATTTTTACCCGGGTTAAACCAGAGCAAAAGAAGTCTTTGATAAAGGCCCTCAAAAAGA
Source organism: Candidatus Saccharimonadota bacterium (assembly GCA_017510925.1). GTDB lineage: Bacteria > Patescibacteriota > Saccharimonadia > Saccharimonadales > Saccharimonadaceae > Nanosyncoccus. The sequence goes on from JAFWLT010000006.1 coordinate 102,968, forward strand.
TGGGCAGCACCGTCGCTATGACTGGTGATGGTGTCAATGACATTCTTGCTATGAAAGAAGCTGACTGTTCTATTGCCATCGGCGAGGGCTCCGATGCTGCCCGTCGCTCGGCAAAATTAGTACTTCTAGATTCTGATTTTGACCGTGTTCCGTCTATCATCGATGAAGGGCGTCAGTCTATCAACAACCTAGAACGTTCCACTAGCCTTTTCTTGGCTAAAACCGTCTACGCCACCACGCTGGCCGTGATTTTTGTCCTAGCGCCTCTAAGCTATCCGTTTAGCCCGATAGAAATGAGCTTACTTAGCTTCGCCTGCATTGGTTTTCCGGGCCTAGTTTTAGCACTAGAAAAAAATACAGCCAGGATCAAAGACAAATTCACCTACAACATCAAACATTATTCTGTCCCTACGGGCATTGCAGTGGCCACAGCTATGGTTATTCTTTCTATCATTGCTACCACTAATAATTTCAGTAGAGAAAAACTCACCACTCTCTCTGCCATCATCGTCTTTTCTATTGATATGATTTTGATCTATAAGGTCTCACGCCCACTCAATCTCTTTCGTGCAGCTCTTATTGCTGTCATTATCGCCATTTTCCTTTGTGCGCTCTTTATCCCATTTATTCAAAATTTCTTTGAATTTACTTTGGCTTGGTAGCCCTTATGCTTGGTTAAAAGTTGAGTTTGTACTACACTTGTACTAGTAGGTATTTGTAGTTTAACAAGAAAGGGGGGTTGATTTTGCAAAAAATCTATTTTTTGGATGGCAAAGCCGTCACCAAGACTCAGATTATACACGATGCTGAGAAAAAATCTCTAAAGACCAAGTCAAAAAACAAAAGACGCCTGAGGGAAGGCCTAGTTTTTAGATTTGTCAAAGATTACAAGAGTTGGAGAGAATTTGTTGGTGGCTGCGAGCAGATTGGCTATGGTTCCGTGCCAGATATCAATATCGAAAGCATCATTGAAAAAGGTTTGTACTGGCGCAACATCACTGAGCCGTGCATTGCTGTTTTCCGGCTGAATGGCCATTCTTTTGTCTATTCCGAGAGGGGTAAACCAGTTGTTTATAATGCCAAACTTCGGATCGAACGTGGAGGTACTTGGTGCTTGGAGAAGGACAGAGACGGTACTATCATCGGTTGGTATCTCAGTGAGAAAGACGCCGACCGAACTGCCGAAGGAGAATATCTTCTCATAGACAAGATTGACTACCCGAGTGAGATGACCGATGAATGGCGAAAACTCTGCCACGAACGCTATGGAGTAGCGTGTGACAAATATCACATCATCCCGAAATAAATACCTACCAAGGCCGTGGATCTCCACGGCCTTTTTCATCTGTGGTACAATATAAGGTATGATTAAGATTATTGTCGGTGGCAAAAAACACATTTCTTGGGCTGAAGAAGCTATCAGGGAGTACGAAAAAAGATTAGTAAAACCCTACAAACTAGAATGGGAATATGTTGAAGAAGAAAAACTAAACAAAAAATTATCAGACTGGCCATTTACAGGCCACGACTTTGTGATTGTTTGCGATGAACGTGGCAAAAATATATCATCCGAAGCATATTCAAAACTACTACAAGAGGCATTTTTAAACAGCAAAAACGTGGTAATTTTGATTGGTGGCGCCTACGGATTTTCCGAAGAAGTAAGAGCAAAAGCTGACTTTATTTGGAGTTTTTCAGATTTAGTCTTTCCACATATGTTAGCTAGAACTATCGTGGCAGAACAAACTTATCGGGCTCAAGAAATTAGCAAAGGTTCCCATTATCACCACGCTTAAATATTCGTCTGGTGATATATTTTCCCTGTGGAATAAAACTAAAAAATATGGTATAATAGGGGAATGAAGATTCTAGGAATCGAAACTAGTTGTGACGAAACAGCAGCTGCTGTTGTGGAGAATGGGAAAAAAATCCTTTCCAATGTCGTTGTCTCTCAGATTGATATTTTTGCTGAGTACGGTGGCGTGATCCCAGAAGTTGCAGCCAGATCTCACCTAGAAGTAATGATGCCAGTAGTAGAAAAAGCCATGAAGGATGCTAAATGTACTTGGGACGATATCGATGCTATCGCTGTTACTTACGCCCCAGGGCTTCTTGGCTCTCTCTTAATTGGTACCCTTACTGCTCGCACTTTGGCAATCCTTCACGATAAACCTCTCTATGCCGTCCACCACCTAAAATCTCACGTCTATGCGAACTGGTTAGGAGATAGGAGCGCCATTTCATTCCCCCTACTCGCTATGGTGATTTCCGGTGGCCACACCCAGATTCTTTATATGCCAGAGCACGATAAATTTGACATTATTGGTACCACTAGAGACGACGCCATCGGTGAGTGCTTTGACAAAGTAGCCAAAATTCTAGGGCTCCCATACCCTGGTGGTCCATCCATCGCTAAAGCTGCAAAAAATGGCGACGAAAACAAATATAAACTTCCTCATCCTAAGATCGACGGTTTGGATTTTTCATTTTCTGGGCTCAAAACTGCAGTTCTTAGAGCTGTCCAAAAGGAACTAGGTCTTCCGATCTCTCACCCATCTCACGATCTTAAAAATCATTTGTCAGATAAGCAGGTCGCTGACTTTGCTGCATCATTCGAAAAAACTGCTATTGATATTTTGCTAGAAAAATTATCAGAGGCAAAAAAGCAACATCCTGATGCTAAATCACTCGTATTTGCTGGTGGCGTTAGTGCCAACCAAAAGTTGCGAGAAAAAGCCGAGGGTGCCGTTTTCCCAGAGCCAAAACTATCTGGCGACAACGGCGCTATGGTCGCAGCTGCAGCTTACTATGAGATCCAGGCCGGCAAACAACCTACCGACCCATACAAATTAAATATTTATCCTCGTATTTCTATAGACGCCTAAAGTTAGATTATAGATTGACACAAACAAAAATTTATTGTAAAATATAAATGTTGGTGTTAACAACGCACTTTATTATAGGAGGGTAAGAGTATGAGTAAATACAGCAATCCCGGAAAGGTGGATGTTGAAAGAGCTACCGAGAGCATTTTGGACAACGGTGGGGGGATGAACTCCCATTGGCAAGGTGATCACATTCACAACACAGTTTATTCGAAAGACGAAAACAGGCGTCTTTCCTGGGACGAATATCCCGATGGCTCCATCAGAGATGTCCACACGAGCAAGGGTGGCAGAAGCTATACCGAATACGGAAACGACTGATCACTCTAAACTCACTACGCATCAACCCCAGAGGGCGCTACAACGTAGCGCCCTATTTTCACGACAAAAAAAATGGCTGGACCGGCAGGATTCGAACCTGCGAATGCTGGGACCAAAACCCAGTGCCTTACCGCTTGGCGACGGTCCAATATCCTATATTTTACCACAAAAACTGTTTTTTTAAAAGTACGCCCCTATCGCGCTTGCGCCTTCTCTAATAGTGTGCTATATATTATATATACTATGCCTGCATCGAGACGAAGAAGAAACACCAAAAGAACCACAAAAAGCGCTAAGTCTACACGCTCCAAAGCTGCTAAAAAAGCAGCCGAAAGAGAAGTAAATAGCGACTACGAACTTCCTGGTGGTTTTTGGCACCAGATCTTCGCCGTTTTGATGATTGCATTATCACTATTTTTTGTAATTACTTGGTTTGATCACGGTGGGTCTTTCTTAAATGCCACTCACAAAGTTATTTTAGAAGGGATCGGCATTGCTACCTACGCTATCCCAATGATTTTGGTTTACCTTGCCGTTAAAATTTTCCGTTCAGACAATAATCGTGTGGCTGTACCAGTTTATATTTTTAGTCTTTTAATGCTTCTATGGATTGCTGGCATCGGTGCCATTTGGCAAAATGGTGGCGTGGTAGGTGGCTGGCTTAATGGCGTAATGCTCCAAGTCTTAGACCAAGGCTTTGTAATTGTTATTTACATTCTTTTGATTTTTATTACTCTAGCATTTATTCTCCAGCTTTCGCCACTAGCGCTCTTTAGAAATACCAAAAACATTGCCAAAAGAGAAAAGAAAGTAAGAGAAGACGAAAACGAGGAAGACGACGAAAAAGGCCATCTAGAGATTAAAGTGAATTCCGGCACTTCCGAAGTTAAAGCTCCAGCTCTCAAAGTTAAAAAAGGTGGGTTCCTAAAACGCAAAATTCGCGAACCAGAGCCAGAAAAAGAAGAGAAGAAAGAAGAAAAAACCCCAACTGCACTTGTGGCTGTGGACGATCCAGATTGGAAAATGCCACCAATCGACCTTCTTACCAAAAAGCAATCACCGGCAGATGCTGGCAATATCCAGCAGAATGCCATCATCATTAAAGACACCTTCTCGGAATTTGGTATTGATGTAGAAATGAAGGGCGCGAATGTTGGCCCTCGCGTCACGCAATATACATTGAAGGCTCCAGGTGGCGTCAACCTTTCTAAGATTGCGGCCCGTGACAAAGAGCTTGCCTACAAATTGTCTGCTAAGACCGTTCGTATCGAAGCACCGATTCCAGGTACTCAACTCATTGGCGTAGAAGTGCCAAACATTCGCGCTGAGGGCGTATCTCTCCGTGGCCTAATAGAGTCCGACGAATGGAAACACGCTCACGACCCACTTACTTTTGCTGTAGGTAAAAACATTTCTGGTAAGCCAATTCTTTCAGACCTCACCGATATGCGCCACCTCCTCATTGCTGGTACTACTGGTTCGGGTAAATCTGTAATGACTAATACAATCATTATGTCACTTCTTTATCGCAACTCTCCATCAGATATGCGTCTTATTATCGTAGACCCAAAGCGCGTGGAGATGGCTGTTTATAAGGATATCCCACATCTATTAACGCCAATCATCAACGATACCACCAAAGCTCTTTCTGCTATGAAGTGGGCAGCTTCCGAAATGGACCGTCGCTACACTATTATGGAAGAGCAAGGCGTCAAAACCATCTCTGATTACAACGAAAAAATGGCTTCAAAGTCCGACGAAGAAAAGAAAGACGGCGAAAACGGCAAGATGCCATACATCGTAATCGTGATCGACGAAATGTCCGATCTTATGATGCAGGCAGGGAAAGAACTAGAACCTTTGATTGTTCGTATTGCTCAGCTCGGTCGTGCTGCTGGTATGCATTTAGTACTTGCTACCCAGAAGCCTATCGTTAAAGTGATTACCGGTCTTATTAAGGGCAACATCCCGTCTCGTATTGCTTTCCGTGTATTAAGCTCTATGGACTCTCGTATCATTCTCGATACCTCCGGCGCCGAGAAACTCCTTGGTCAGGGCGATATGCTCTTATCAAGCGAGCAAACCTCAAACGGCCCAGAACGTATCCAGGGTGCCTGGACACCAGATGGTGACATTAAGAAAGTTACCGATTTCCTTCGCGCTCAACGTCCACCTCAATACAACGAAGAGGTTACCGCCCAAGCTGTCAACATCAAAGGTGGTGGAGGTGGCGAAGGTGGCGAATTTAGCCGTCGCTATGACCCACAGGACCCACTAGTAAGAAAAGCCGTAGAAATATGTATTAATAACGGCAAATTCTCTACTTCACTTCTCCAGGCTCACTTAGGTAAAGGACACGGCTACGTTGCTGGTCTCGGTTATTGGCTAGAAAGTATCAATGCTATTGGCCCAGTTAATGGCACTAAACCACGCGATATTCTCGTCTCCTCAATGGAAGAGTTCGATGAACTTGCCAGCCAGTAATAGTTCAACCTATGCGTTTTTCGTGTAAGTTGTGATATAATGAGAATATGGAAAAACAGCTAGAAATCTACAAAATCAACAAAGGCGAAGTGATTTTTGACATAGATGTTGAAGAAGAAACGATTTGGGCAAGTATAGATCAGATAGCAACCATTTTTGATGTAACTAGAAGAAGTATAGAAATTCACCTAAAAAATGTATATGCCGATGGCGAATTAGATGAAAATCGAACCGCGAAAAAATCTTTCGTAGTTCGTCAAGAAGGTACTCGTCAGGTTCGTCGTGAGGTAAATATGTACAACCTTGACGCTATTATCTCTGTCGGTTATCGCGTTAATTCTAAGAAAGCTACCGATTTTCGTGTCTGGTCTACAAAGGTTCTCCATAATTATCTTACTAAAGGCGTAGCTATCAACGAGAGAAGGCTCAAATCTATAGACTCCAAGAGATTAAGAGAAGTAGAAAATATGATGGGCGTTGTCAGACGCTTGATTACTCGCCAAGCCCTTGATGCCGGTGAAGCCAACGGCGTTCTCGAGGTGATTTCCAAATATTCCACCAGCTTCAAAACTTTACAAGAGTACGATGATGGGTATATTGATCTTTCTGGGATAAATAATAAAAGCTCCAAAAAAGAAAAGAGGCTTACTCCAGATTTTTGTATAGAGGTAATTGACGGTCTCAAAAAGTCCGTGAACGGCAGCGACCTCTTCGGTAAGCCTAGAAACGACGCTTTTAAAGGTTCAATTGAAAGCATTTATCAGAGCTATAACGGGAAAGATCTTTATAAAACTACTGCCGAAAAAGCTGCTCATCTTTTATATTTTGTTATTAAGGACCATCCGTTTTATGACGGTAACAAACGTATCGGTTCGCTTCTTTTTATCGTCTTCCTCACGATGAACGGTGAAAACCTCACAAAGAACGGTGAAACCAAAATTTCAGATCGCGCTCTTACGGCGTTGGCGCTTCTTATTGCTGAGTCTAATCCATCTGAGAAAGAGCTTATTACCTCTCTTGTCAGAAAACTTCTAGAAGATTAAAATCTATGGTATAATAATACCAATGGACGAAAAAGATGATATTTTGAATGCAAAAGATGTTATGCTAGATTTTGAGGAACCTGGCGAAGGCGATATAGAGAACGAGGAAGAACTTTCCGATGAAGACCTTGCCATCACGCCAGAGAACGTAGACGCTTTTGCAGACGACTCCGTGAGATTGTATTTAAGAGAAATTGGCAAAATCCCACTTCTTACTCCAGAAGAAGAGGCCGACCTTGCTCAGCGCATTGTTAAAGGCGACAAAAAAGCCAAAGACAAGATGGTCGAATCTAATATGAGACTAGTTGTTTCTATTGCTAAACGTTATGGTGGTCGTGGCCTAGATTTCCTAGACCTCATCCAAGAGGGCAACACCGGGCTTTTGCGTGCCGTAGAAAAATTCGATCCGAGCAAAGGCTTTAAGTTTTCTACCTATGCCACTTGGTGGGTGCGCCAGGCTATTACTCGTGCTATTGCTGACCAGGCTCGTACCATCCGTATCCCAGTACATATGGTAGAGACTATCAATAAGGTATTGAGAACTACTCGTAAGCTCACTACAGATCTAAACCGTGAGCCAACCATCGAAGAAATCGCTAACGAACTCCATATGGAACCAGAAAAGGTAGATTATGTAATGCGCATTAAGCAGGACATCGCTTCACTAGACGCTTCTGTAGGCCGTGATGGCGATGACGAAGATTCTGTCCTTGGCGATTTTGTAGAAGACGAAGAACGTATTTCTCCAGAAGATTCTGCAGCCAACCAGATCTTAAAGGAACAACTCTCAGAAATTATTTCCACTCTCACAGACAGGGAACAAAAGATCATCAGACTTCGTTTTGGTATCGGTGGTGGTCGCCCACACACACTAGAAGAAGTTGGCGCCGAATTCGATGTCACCCGTGAACGTATTCGCCAGATTGAGGCAAAAGCCTTATCAAAGCTTCGCAAGAACAAAGAAACCAAAAAACTACACGAGTATTTAAGATAGGAGGAAAAAATGCAAAATTTTCTAATCAGATTTGCTGCTGAGACAGCCATCCTAAATTCCGACACCGACGTTAGGGGTGTAATTATATTGGTTGTAAACATTTTTTCCGTGCTCATTGGTATCGCTGGTATTATCGGCATCGTATGGGTTGGTATTCAGTATATGACTGCCGGTGGCAGCGAAGAAAAAACCAGAAAAGCCAAACGTCGCCTCTTCGAGATTATCCTTGGCCTTGCTTTGTACGCTGCAAGCTACGCTATTCTCAACTGGCTTCTACCTAACTTCAATTAGGAGCAAAATGCGTTTAGTCATTGTATATAATCCAAATTCATCCAATTACCGTCGTGTCAAAAAAGACATTCTAGACGATCGTGAAAACATTTTTAAGGATTATAAACTAGCTGAATATACCATCAAGAAAATCGGTTTTGAAAACAACGTCAAAAATCTAAAAGAAATTATCAAGGACAAAGATTTGCTCTTGGCCGTAGGTGGCGATGCCACTGCAGCTATCACGGCTAATGCCATTATGGAGTCAAAAAAGGACGCAACTTTAGCCGTTCTCCCATATGGCAACTTCAATGACCTTGCCAGGACCCTTGGCACTATGAAACTTAGCGACCTAAACCTTGACTCAAAACCAATCAAGCTATACCCACTAAGCATTTCTGTAGACGGTGAGTTTTGGCGCTATGCTACTTGCTACGTCACCATTGGTATGACTGCCGAGGCCGTAGAGCTTTTTGACGAACCAAAGTTCAGAAAATATATGCAAAAAGGGCACAAATCCTCTTGGCGCTCCTACATCGCCCTCGCTAAATGGTATTTCAAAAATCGCAAGAAGAAAATCTTCCTTCCGGAATTTACTATTAACGGCAAGGCCACGGTTAAGAAAGCCTCAGACTATGCAGCCCTTAGTGGCAAATCTATGTGTCGTGTAATGAAGGGCAGATACGATTTCAAAAAGCCAGAAATTTTTAGAAGTAAGGCTTTAAAAACCATCAGTTTCCCAAGATTGTTTGTGTTAATGACGAGATCAATTTTACATAGAACTCCAGGTGACGAAACCAAGGGCGATATTCTAGAATTTAAAGCTCCAGCTACCGTAGAGCTTCAAGCCGAAGGCGAGTATAAAACATTCGAAAACGTGAAGAAGATTGAGGTCAAGAAAGGTAACCAATGTCTGAAAGTGATTCAGAAAGACTAAAACAAGTCATATCCTATATGCAGGCCCATTGGCCAAGCGACGTCAAAGAGGAGTGGCAAGTAAAATTAGAAGAATACCCAGCCATCCTAAACCAAATTATCAGAGATTTTACCCCTGAAAAAACTAAGAAAAGAAACCTTATTCGTATAGCCGGTCTTTCTGGCTCTGGCAAAACTTCTCAAATCCTTCCAGCCGTAGAAAAATATTGTGAAGGATCACGTTTAAACCCTGTGCTTGTGGCAGCTCGTCGTTTTGTAGAATATCATCCATATAAGAAAGAAATAGAAGAAGCATACGGGGAAGAAAACCTTCGCAAAAAGACCGACGAATTCTCTACTATTATGATGTTTTTGACCATCAATGCGCTTACTAAGCAGGGCTATGATATCATTTTAGATGTTACTTTGCTCGCGCCAGAAATCGAGGACATTCTTCTTAATATGCTAAAAGCAAATAATTACAATTCTATGCTACTTATGATCGCTACTAGCCCAACAGTTACTGAACATTTTCTAGGTGGTCGCTCTTGGCGTCACAGCAAAGAGACAGAGCAAGAATTTATCCGTGCCACCAAAGCTGCACTAGATTTTTATGCCGAAAATGATGGTAATCTTCACCTAATTTTGTGGAGTGTGTACGATTTAGATCCAATTTATAATGGCCCAGTAAAAGACGGCCTAGAAATCTTCAAAACCTACTCAGAAAAAACCGAGCTCCCTCCTCAAAATGACGAGGAAAGAAGGAAAGCTAAAATTCAATTTCTTTCAACACTTTGTCAGTAGCTTCTTCGAGCTCTTCAATAGTGCCATTATTAAGAACGTAATAATCTGCTGCTACAATCGGGCCACCTTTTTCTAGGTTTTCGATCTCAGAACGGTCGCGTTCGCGAATAGCGGCTGCATCAAAAGCCCTACCAGGGCGAACAGCCACACGTTCGTAGCGAAGACGCTTGTCTACCACTACAGCGAGGAATGTAAGAGCCTTTGGGAATTCGTGTTTAAGTGTACAATATTCTGTCCAAGAATAAACGCCGTCGAGCACGATTCTTTTTTGTCCAGCAGCGATTAGATCTTTAACCTCAGCAATTACCTGGCGAACTACCCAATCTTTGCCTTCTTTTTCACGGATTTCTTCACGGAATTTCTTTTCAGACTCGCCGTCTTCAGTGCGAGGAATGCCACGTTTTTCCATCTCTTTATAAATCATCCCACCAAAATATACCTTTGGGTATCCTTTCTCGGTCAAATGATCTACGATTACAGATTTACCACTCCCACTCATCCCCACGATTGCTAAGATTTTTACATTATCCATGGTATCTATTATATCATATGGTATAATGTATCTATGCGTAATTTTTTTACGACTGATGATCCGTTAGACAAGATTATTGAAAAAACTATGCCCGATAAAAAGGTTCTAAAAACCGAGCACATTTTAACGGGCTGGACCAATATTGTAATAGAGGTGACTACCGACAAAGGTTCGTATTTTTTCCGTTTTCCAAGAAATCCATTCTGGGCTAGAATGATTGTCAAAGATGCTGCTGTTTGCAACTTCGTAGATGGCAAAACTAGTTACTATACTCCACAAATGAAGTTGTACTACGACGACAAAAAACGTCCGTATTCTGTGCACAAAAAAATCGAGGGCTACACTCTTGGTGATCGCATTTACCATCTTTCGCACACAGCACTTACTGGCGTAGCATATGACACGGCTAAGTTTATCAAAGAACTTTCTAACATTGATATTTCTAAAGCTCCAGAAGAAGTCAAAATGCCACTCTCGGAGTTTTTGTATGAGCTCGACCACGAACACTACAAAAAACATATCGACAAAGACCACGATTATATCAAAAAGACAGAAGAGAACAAGTTGGTCCACGGCGATTTAAATCTCGGCAATATTTTGCTCGATGAAAACGACAAAGTCATTGGCGTGATTGACTTTTGTTTTGCTGGTACTGGTAACCCACAAATGGATACAGCCCGGATGCTTTCTCGCCCAGTTCCAGAAGAGTTTGAAAAAGCCTTCCTCGCTCAATTCATAGATACCTCCGAGGTCCCTCGTATGAAAACTGCCTGGAAGCATATCGACGCCGGCTACGCCGAACACATTCGCAGCAATTTCCCCGAAATCAATCTAAATCAACTCTAATTTAATTATAAGTAGCAGGTGGGGGGTTGAACTTTTCTGTTAGGTATGCCTATAATACTCTAATTTAAAATAGGGAGTATTATGCCAAAAAATATTGCAGACAAAATCTATACCATCCGTGGACAAAAAGTGATGTTAGATTATGATTTAGCAGAACTTTATGGTTACACTACCAGTGCGTTTAACCAACAAGTGAAGAATAATAAAGAAAAATTTGAAGGCGAAGATTTTATGTTTCGTCTTGCAGAAAAAGATATGTCTATAGTTTTGCTATCAAAAAATTTGACAGCAAAAATAGATGGTCGTGGTGGAGATAGAAGGTTGCCATACGCTTTTACTGAATCGGGAATTTATATGTTGATGACCGTATTAAAAGGAGATTTAGCGACTAAACAAAGCAGAGCGCTTATTCGTACGTTTCGAGCCATGAAAGACTACATTATCAGCCACCAATCCGTTGTTTCCAAAGTCATAGACAACACCAAAGACATTACCGAGATCAAAACCGAAATCAAACAAATCGCCAGTGAAATGACCGGTGTAGTCAAAAAATCCGAAATCTCTCCCATTCTTTTAGATTTCGCCAAAGTTGCTGAGACCAAAGAGTTCTTGATTCTAAATGGCGAGCCAGCAAGGGCCAAAGAAACTTACCAGGATATTTTTAGAAAAGCCAAAAAACGTATATATATTATAGATAATTACATCAGCATCAAGACTCTTCGCCTTCTCCAAGCTGCCAAGTCAAATATAGAAGTGATATTTTTTAGTGACAATATTGGCAATTGCTTATATGCTAGCGATGTAAAAGACTTCAAAAAGGATCGCAAAGATTTAGAAATTAAATTTATCAGAACTAACAATGCTGTGCATGATAGGTTTATCATCGTCGATGGTGAAAAATTTTACCATTGTGGCAGCTCGTCAAAAGATGCAGGGAAGAGAATCGCCGTCATTCACGAAATCACCGACAAACAAATTGTCAAAACCATCAAAGATATCATCGTCAAAATGGCCAAGAACAAAGAGCTGATTTTAAAGTAGCCCTATCTGTGGTATAATTATAGTTGTCCAAACTATAATTTAACGCAACAGAAAACAGCAGAATATATCTGTTGTCTATAGTGCTTAGAATCGGGCGCTGTAGGCAATAGGCACTATGTTCTGTTGTATAAGTAGTTTGGACGCTATCTACAGCGTCCGATTTTGGTTTTGTAGCATGCGTCCATTTTGCACCTTTCTGTTGCGAGAAAGCAACAGAACATGGGAAGCAATGCGAATTTCCACAAGGCTAGCATAGTAAAAAACGATGAATTCTATACTAGGCTTGTCGATATTGAAGATGAATTAAAATATTATAAAGAGCATTTCAAAAATAAAGTAATATTTTGTAATTGTGATGACCCATATGAAAGCAACTTTTTTAAATACTTTGCAATGAATTTTAATCGCTTAGAATTAAAAAAAATAATTTGTACTAGTTATACTGGTTCACCAATTGTTGGCGAAGAATTTAGCGACTTACCACTCTTTAAAAACCTAAATAAGAGAAAAGCCTATAAGGTAGAAATAACCGAAGTCTATGATGAAAATGGCGATGGAGCCGTGGATTTATATGATATTAAACTCCTAATTAAAAATATGAAAAATAAGATGGAACCACTACAAGGAGATGGCGACTTTCGTAGCAAAGAGTGCGTCGAGTTGTTAAAGGAAGCGGATATTGTAGTTACTAATCCACCATTTTCGATCGCGAGAGAATATTTTATACCGTTGTTGATAAAATATAACAAAAAGTTTCTTATAATCGGAGATTTAAATTGGGTAACATATAAAAACTTTTTCCCGTTAATAAAAGACAACAAAATATGGTTTGGTCACAATTGTGTGAAAGAATTTATTCAACCGAATAAAAGTAATAAAAAATTTGGCAATAAACTTTGGTATACGAATCTTGATATTCCCAAAAGGCACGAAAAAATAACGCCATATAAAGAGTACACCCCAGAAGAATATCCAAAATATGACAATTATGACGCTATAAACGTAGACAAGATTGCTGAGATTCCAGATAGATATTATAAACCAATGGGGGTACCTATTACTTTTCTTAACAAATACAACCCAGATCAGTTTGATATACTTGGGATCGATAGATATATTAATGATAACCCGAATTACGGCCGCAGGTTTAAAATCGATGGTAAGGAAATATATGCAAGAATAATAATTAAACGAAAGGATCAAAATGAAAATCGAACTCCACAAAATTAAAGTAAAAGATGTCTTCGCTGGGTATAAGGATTCCGACGAGGAAGGGGTTATTGGTTATGGGGGGAAATTAGACATTCGCCCGAAATATCAGCGTAACTTTGTTTATAAAGAAAAACAGCGTGACGCCGTCATAGATACAATTCGTAAAGGTTTTCCACTTAATGTAATGTACTGGGCGAAGAAGGAAGAAAAAGAAGGCGATTTAGAGTATGAGGTTCTTGATGGCCAACAGCGTACAATATCTTTTTGTGAATATCTTCAAGGGAACTTTTCAATCAAAGATAATGGCAATATATACTATTTTGATAGCCTAACTGCTGACGAACGTGAAAAAATTGAGAACTATGATTTGTATATCTATATTTGTGAGGGCACAGAGAGTGAGCGCCTTGAATGGTTTAAGACTATTAACATCGCTGGCGAAAAATTGACCGACCAAGAGCTTAGAAATGCAGTTTATTCTGGCCCATGGCTCACCGATGCCAAGGGATATTTCAGCAAATCCAACTGCCCAGCCTATGGTCTTGCAGATAAATATATGGGTGGTTCACCAATTAGGCAAGAGTATCTAGAATCAGCTCTAAAATGGATTTCAAGCGACAATATAGAAGAATATATGTCCAAGCACCAGCATGACGCCAATGCCTCCGAACTTTGGCAATATTTCCAAACCGTAATTAGCTGGGTAAAGACTATTTTTCCAAAAGAGCGCAAAGAGATGAAAGGCCTAGAATGGGGCGAATTCTATAACAAATACCACAACAATTCTTACAATGCTACGGACCTAGAAAATCAAATCAAAGCACTCATGCAAGACGAAGATGTCACTAGTAAAAAGGGAATCTACGAATACCTACTAAACGGTGATGAAAGAAATCTTAGCATTCGCGCTTTTACCGACAACATGAAACGCGAGGCCTATGAACGTCAAAATGGCATCTGCGCAAAATGTAAAGAACATTTTGAAATCACCGAAATGGAAGCCGACCACATCACTCCATGGAGTCAAGGTGGCAAAACCATCGCCGAAAACTGCCAGATGCTCTGCCGTGATTGTAACCGTCGTAAATCCGATAGCTAACTATTGCCAACTCCCTCGTGATATAATTTAACAAAGGAGTAAAAATGTCATCAAAGGTTTATTTTACTAAAGATATTTCGCCAGAAAGTTTAGAAAAAGTTTACAAGGCCCTGAATCTAGACATTACAAACGGTGGCAAAAACAAAGTTGGAGTTAAAGTTTCTACCGGCGAAGACGGAGCCAAGGGCTACCTCAAGCCTGAGCTTATCGGTCCATTTGTAAAATCTCTAAACGGCACGATCATCGAATGTAACACTGCCTACCCAGGCGCCAGAAACACCGCTGAGGATCATATCGAAGTCGCCAAAAACACGGCTTCACTAGCTATGCTGATGTTGACATTATGGACGCCGAAGGCGAATTTGAAATCCCTGCACCAAAAAACAGCAAGCACCTAAAATATGATCTTATCGGTGAGAATTTCAAAAACTATGATGCCATTGTTAATCTAGCCCATGGCAAAGGCCATGCCATGGGCGGCTTTGGTGCCAATCTCAAAAATCAATCCATCGGTATTGCCTCAAGAAACGGCAAAGCCTATATTCACTCTGCCGGCAAAACCAAAAGTCCTAAGCTCTGTTGGATTTCTAAGCACAAACAAATCGATTTTATTGAATCCATGGCCGAGGCTGCCACTGCCGTTTCTGATTACTTAAAAGAAGAAAACAAACCTATTATATATATTACAGTAGCCAATGCACTTTCTCTAGATTGTGATTGCGATTCCAAACAAGGCGACCCGGTGATGAGCGACATCGGTATTTTCGCTTCACTAGATCCAGTCGCTAACGACCAGGCATTTATCGATGCTATCTGGGCTTCAAAAGACAAAGGAGCAGAAGACTTGAAAGAACGTATTGACACTCGCGAAGGTCGTGCCATCTTACCTTATGCCGAAGCTCTTGGCCTTGGCTCTACCAAATACGATTTGATCGAAATCTAATCACCTCTGTGCTATACTATAAATATGAACCGTTTAGTTTTAATTGACGGAAAATCGGTATTTTATCGTGGCTACTATGCCATGGGAGCTTTGAGCCTTCCAGATGGCACGCCTACTGGCGGCGTTTATGGATTTGCTGCTATCTCTATGGAAATTGTCAAAAAGTTGAACCCTACCAAGGTAGTAGTGGCTTGGGATTCCAAGACTTCTACTTCCAAAAGAAAGGCTCTTTTCAAAGATTACAAAGCCGGCCGTATTAAACCAGGCGAAGATTTTTACGCGCAAATTCCACTTCTAGAAGAACTTGTAAAAAATCTTGGCTGGAGTTTTGTGGAACTAAATGATTATGAAGCCGACGACATTATTGGCACCTTATCCGAGCAAGCTGACGAAGCAGGAGACTACGAGACTTATATTATTTCATCAGATCTCGATATGCTCCAAATTGTAGATGAAAACACTCACATGTGGAGAATACTAAAAGGTTTTTCCAATATTGAACAGATCGATATTAAAGAAATAGAAGAAAAATACGGCATCAAAAAATCTCAGTTCCTGGACCTCAAATCTCTAAAAGGCGACTCCTCGGACAACATCCCGGGTGTGCCTGGCATTGGTGAAAAGACTGCCGCCAAACTTTTGAATGATTATGGAGATTTAGATGGGGTATATAATAATCTAGACAAAATCACTGGCTCTACTAAAACCAAGCTCGAAGCAGGGAGAGACTCGGCTTACCTTTCTAAAAAACTTGCCAAAATTATGTTCGACGCCCCGATCAATCTCAAGGACATCCCAGACTTCAAATTCAACAAAGACAACGTAATCGCCGGCTTAAAGAAACTCCAATTTAACTCCTTAATCAGGAAAATAGATGATAATTTTGAAATTAAAAAAGAAACAGTAAATAATATAGATATTAAAATTGATAAAAATATAATTGTTAATAACGACATTAAATCTTTGATGCATAATGATAAGACTATTGCAGAGAAGATTGAGCAGGGCGCTAAATTCTGGGATCTTTCTCAGGCAGCCTTTTTGCTAGACCCACTCGCAAGAGAGCTTCCACCTCTGATCGATCCAGCCCAAGAATATAAAGATCAAGTAGCAAAATTCCAAAAGCTCCCAAGACTATATAATATATACGCAGACTTCGACCTTCCTCTCATTCCTGTGCTTTACAAAATGGAAGAAAAGGGGATGCTCTTAGATCGTCAATATTTTGCTAAGCTTCGCGTAGAATACGAGGAAGAAGTAAAAAATCTTGAACAAAAAATTTATACGCTCGCCAAAAAAACTTTCAATGTAAACTCTCCAATTCAGCTGTCAGAGGTGTTATTTACAGACTTAAGCCTACCAGTAAAGGGCGTCAAGAAGACCTCACGTGGTTACTCAACCGGTGCAAAAGAATTAGACAAACTAAAAAATGCTCATCCCGTGGTGTTAGAAATTATCAAATATCGTGAAGCTTCCAAGCTCTTAAATACCTACATCATCCCGATGCCAAACTTGGCAGACAAAGAGGATAGGATTCATACCACCTTTACTCAAAACGTTACGTCTACTGGGAGATTAAGCAGTAAAGATCCAAATCTCCAAAATATCCCAGTCAGGACCGAAGAAGGGAAGAGAATCAGGACTGGCTTTATTGCTGGGGAAGGTCGCACTCTAGTTTCTGCTGACTATTCTCAATTCGAATTAAGGTTAGCTGCAGTTCTAGCTGACGACAAAGAATTAATCAAAGATTTCAACGATGGTGTCGATATCCATACCAAGACTGCATCAGAAGCCTTTAATATCCCAATAGCAGAGGTTACCAAGGCCCAACGTCGTGCAGCTAAGGCTATTAACTTCGGCATTATTTATGGTATGAGCATTAATGGCCTGGCTGAAGCCACCAAGATGAGCTATTACGATGCCAAGAATTTTATGGAGAATTACTACAAACTTAGAAGCCCTATTATGAACTTTATGAAAAAGACTCTAGAAAAAGCCAGGACCGAAGGATTTGTTGAGACCTACTTCGGCCGTCGCCGTCCAACCCCAGATGTAAAGTCATCTAACTTCATTATTCGCCAAGCTGCTGAGCGCGCTGCTCAAAATATGCCGATCCAGGGAACAGAAGCTGATCTAATGAAGCGTGCAATGATTAATATTGATAAAAAACTGCCAAAAAACGCCAATTTGATTATGCAAGTTCACGACTCTTTGATTGTAGAATGTGACGAAAAAGACGCCGAAGAAATTGGCCAAATCTTAAAGAAAGAAATGGAGTCTGTAGCTCCAGAGCTCAAAGTTAAACTCGCAGTCGACGTCACTAGTGGCAGAAACTGGGGAGTGTTGTAAAATCCACATTTAGTGTGCAAAAAGTCCTTGACACCACCATATATAGTGCTTATAATAAATATTAGGTATACTTATAACACTAAATTTTAAGCCAAAAAGGAAATGTCAATGAAAAAAATAATTTACAAAAATCCTAACGACGCTGAAAATTTCAGTCTCGCACGTTATGCTAAATCTTTAAA
Organism: Candidatus Saccharimonadota bacterium; assembly: GCA_017510925.1. Classification (GTDB taxonomy): domain Bacteria; phylum Patescibacteriota; class Saccharimonadia; order Saccharimonadales; family Saccharimonadaceae; genus Nanosyncoccus. The sequence continues at coordinate 120,888 of JAFWLT010000006.1, forward strand.
TAAGTACGCCAAAGTTTCCGAAAAGGAAATCAAAGACGCACTTAAAGAATTTGACCAATACGAAACGATGCACGTTTCTTGTCTTGTAGAAGCCGGCATCAAATTAATTGAAAAACACGGCACCAAAAAAGCTGCCAAAGAATACTTTGAAGCTCACGCCGAATATTTTGACGAAGGCAAATTTGAGAGACTTCGCCGTATTACTGGCTATCTCGTAGGTACTCTAGATCGCTGGAACGATGCTAAAAAAGCAGAAGAGGCAGCTCGTGTTAAACACTCTGTTAACTCTGCCGTAGACGACGCTACTCGCTTAGTGATGTTAGAAACTCAAGCGATGGACCACAACATCGCTTACGCACAATAAAAAAATAAATCTTGGGGCATCAAGCAAAAATCTATGATTTTTGCGCGCAGAGGTGGAGCGAGGCGAAAGCCTCGCGTAACCCCCAAGATTTATTTTTTTGTTGTATAATAAGAGTAGTTATGCCAGAGCTTCCAGAAGTAGAAACTATCAGGCGTGGGTTATCAAAATTTATTGTAAAAGACAAGATCAAAAAGACTACGATTTTGTGCGCTAAGTCTTTTCAGGGTAAGCCTGAGATAGCCAAAGTCAAAGACATCAGACGCTTTGGCAAAGCATTAATTATAGATTTAGATAACGGCAAATCTTTGATGATTCATCTCAGAATGACTGGTCAATTGATTTATGATGGCAAAGAACGTTATGCTGCCGGCCACCCAAGCGAAAACTTTGTGGCTGAGCTCCCCAACAAGCAAACTCGTGTAATTTTTGAGCTAGAAAACGGCACACTTTATTTTAACGATCAACGAAAATTTGGGTTTATCAAAGTTTTAGACACTACAGAAGTAGAAAACGACCCATTTATCAAAAAGTTAGCCAAAGAACCTTGGCAAATGAAAGAAGAAGAATTTTACGAAAAATTGCAAAAACATACTACTTCAATTAAAGCCACCATTCTAGATCAAACTATTATCGCAGGCCTTGGCAATATTTACGCTGATGAGGCTTTATTTAAAGCCAAAATTCACCCAAAGACCAAAGCCAATAAACTCACCAAAAAACAGGCAGAAGATTTACTAGAAGCAGCTAAATATGTGATGGAAAAATCTATAGAATCCGGGGGCTCAACTTTAAAAGATTATAAAAAAGCCGATGGGACCAAAGGCGACTATCTAGACAAATTTGCCCAGGTGTTTAATAGAACGAATCAAGAATGCCCACGCTGTGGTGCAAAGATAGTAAAAATTAGAGTGGCAGGAAGAGGTACTCATATTTGCCCAAACTGTCAAAAGGAGAGGGAATGATCAAAATTTTTACTGGCGATGATCGCATAAGAGCAAACCAAGAAATCAAAAAACTTCTAGGTGAAAACTACGAAGTAATAGACTGTGCCGATCTCACACCAAAAGATCTTCCAAAGATTTTTAAAGGCACCACCATTTTTGATGCCCATCGCCGAATTTTGCTCAGAGATTTTACGGCGAACAATAACATATACAAAGAACTTATGAATTATTTAGACACCCCACACGACATAATTATTTTAGAAGCCAAGCTAGACAAAAGGACTGCTACTTACAAAGAAATCAAAAACAAAATAGAAATCAAAGAGTTCAAACTTCCACCAAAAACCGATTTTAGCGCAGTATACAATATATATAACATCGCCAAAAGAGATGGAAAAAGGGCAGTAGAAGAGCTAAGAAAAATAGAGCCAGACGAAGACCCAATTAGATTTACTGGCCTCTTGATTTCTCAAGCTCTCAAAGAATTTAACCCAAGAATATTAAAAGAGCTATCTAAATTAGATATAGAATTAAAAAGCAGTAAAATCGACCCCTGGCTTTTAGTGGAGTCGTTTTTACTTAAAATCAAGAATTAAGCTAATTTAACTTTTTTGGCTTTTGCATAGGCAGAAAGCTGAGCTTTGCGACGTGAAGCAGTGTTCTTCTTAAGAAGATCTTTCTTTACAGCTTTGTCATACTCAGATTGAGCTTTGGCAAGACTCTTGGCAGTTGGTTTAGCTTTAAAAGCTTTTACTGCAGCTTTGATGTCTTTTTTGATCTCAACGTTGTGAGCAGTGCGTTTAGTCGCCTGGCGAGCTGCTTTCTTTGCGGATTTGATAATCGGCATTAATCTATCCTTACATTAAAAATTAATAACTTCTAATTATTATACCCCAAACACCCCAAAAAGTAAAGGGGAAAATAACTCACAATATTCTTGCAATTTCAAAAAACTTATGCTAATATAATTAAAAAAGAAAGGTTAAAATGTCGGACGATGGGCAAAATATAACAACGGATGAAAATCAAACTTTAGACCAAAGCGCAGAGCAAGCCGCAAATGAAGCTTTGGAAAATTCTGCTGTTATGCCAGACCTTTCTGATATCGAATATGCAACCCCTAGTGCTTATATAGACCCAGATCTTCCTGCTTACAACCCAGACCAACCAGTAGAAGAAGAGCCGGAAGAAGAGGAAGAAGAGCAGGATATTCTAGAAATGACTCCAGAAGAAGTCGAGGAATATCTCAAAAACGTCCACGCCGTAATGAGCCAAGTTGCCGAAAAAATTGCCAATTCTAGAAATATTCTCATCGCTACGTCTTCTGACCCATCAGTAGACGAACTTTCTGCTGCAATTACACTTACTCGTTTTCTTGATCGTCTTGGTAAACACGCTATTGCAATTTATTCTGGCGAAGCACCAAAAGCTTTGGAATTTCTAACTCCAGCTGAGTATTTTGAAAACAGCGCTGATGTTTTGCAAGATTTTGTTGTATCTTTGAATAAAGAAAAAGCCGATCATCTTCGCTACAAATTAGATGGGGAAGAAGTAAAAGTTTTGATCACCCCATACAGAACTCGTATCACTCAAGAAGATCTCACATTCTCTTATGGTGATTACAATGTAGATTTAGTTTTGTCACTCAATGTCAACAAGGGTATAGACCTAGACCCTGCTCTTCGTGAGTACGGTACTATTATGCAAGACGCCACCGTGATCAATATCACTACCGGCAACCCAGGCAAGTTTGGCGAAATCGAATGGAACAACAAGCGCGCAAGCTCTGTATCAGAAATGGTTGCAGATTTGCTTTGTAACGCCTCTGGCGACGTTACGTTGGAGCCAGAAGAAGCCACAGCACTTCTTACCGGTATCGTTGCTTCCACTGATCGTTTTGCTCACGCCAACACTTTCTCTACTACTATGCAGATCGCTTCTCAACTCATTGACTTTGGTGCTAGCCCAGAAACTGTCGCCGAAAATATCACCGATGATGTAGACAACCAGTTCTTCTCATTCTCAGACCTCAAACCTAAAAAGGAAGGTGAAGAAGGGGAAGAGGGTAGCAATATTTCATTCTCATTCAAGCCTACTAAAGAAGTCAAAGGCAGAGTAGATCCAAACGACGCCACTGCACTCCTAATTGCTCACGGCGATGAAGAACAAGTAGAACCAAAAGAGATAGACACCGAGGAAGAAAAAGAAGAAGAAAAGCCAGCTGAAGAACCAGTTGAAGAACCTAAAGAAGAGCCAAAGGAAGAAGAAAAACCAGCCGAAGAGCCAAAAGAAGAACCAAAAGAAGAAGAAAAGCCAGCCGAAGAGCCTAAGCCAGAAGATCCAGGTCTTATGGACGAGCTTAAAGCCACCGAAGCTAGCTTATCAAATGTTACCCCAGAGACCGTAGAAACCCCAGCACCATCACCAGTGCAACTCAATGCTCCGTCTCTAGACAATCCTGTTCCAAATATTCCAACTATGGAGACTCCAGCAGCAGCTCCGGCTCCATCACCACTTAGTGATTTTTCCAGTAATAAATATAGTCAAATGCTAGAAGATGCTCTAAATGAACCAGCTGCAGGTAGCAGCGCACCAATGGAAAGTAGTCTTCCACCAGTAAATCCAGCTGCCACCAGCGCTCCAGAAGTTACGGGTGCTCCAGAAATGAGTGGTATGCCAGAAATCAATTATGGTCAAAATGATGGCTCAGTTCTTCCACCACCACCAACTCCACCAGTAGATATGAACCAGTCTATGCCACTACCATCTACCCCAGATATGAGTGCACCAGCAGCCCCAGCGGCACCTGCTCCATCTACTCCAGACACGTTCACTATACCAGGTGTTTAATAAAACCTGTTGCCAATTTCGGTAAAATACTATATAATATATAGTAGGTTGGATTCGTAGCTCAGTTGGTTAGAGCGCTGCCCTGTCACGGCAGAGGTCGCGAGTTCGAGTCTCGTCGGATCCGCCATTTTTTGTTGCCGTGTTACCTCTTGCTAAATTTTACATCCTGTGCTATAATACTCTGTAATATGTCAGTAAAAGTTACAAGAAAAGATCAGGGCGAGGCAAACGAGAACATTATTCGTCGTTTTAATCGTAAAGTTCTTCAGGGCGGCATTATGCCACTCAAGAAATCCCAGATGCGTTTTTCTAAGCCAATCTCTAAGCGTGAGAGAAGAGCTAAAGCTATCATTCGCGAAGCTCGCAAGGCCGAAAAAACCGAACGTATCAAACTCGGATTAAGATAAAGAAAATCCCCCCACAGGGGGGATTTTTTGTGTTACAATATAGGTATTATGATAATTCTATTTGGTTTAGCCGGCTCCGGCAAGGGCACTCAGGCCAACGCCTTATCTGAGTATTTTGGTTGGCGCACTTTTTCAGTGGGGCAAGTCATCAGGGACACAGGCAGGTATAACGATACCACTAATGCAGGTGGTCTTATCCCAGACGACGACGTCATCAGTCTAATGACCGAACAAATAGAGAAAGCTACTGCCGAAGGTTTCAATGTAATTTTGGACGGCTATCCAAGAACCGAATATCAAGCCAAGTGGCTAATGGGCCATATGAAAGACGACATCTCTGGCGCTATCATTTTGGAAGTTCCAAAAGAAGAGCTATATCAAAGGCTAGAACTTCGTGGCAGAGAAGATGACAAAAGTAAAGATGCCATCGATCGTCGCTGGGAAATCTTTGAACAAAATATTACACCAATCCTAGAACAGCTAGAGAATAATAACATCCCAGTATTAAGAATAGACGGTGTAGGAGAAGTAGAAGCTGTCACAGATAGGTTAATCAAAGCTGTTAAAGAATTAGACCCAGAAGCTACCAAACAAGAAAATGATGTAAATGGAGAAGAAATCGAAAAAAGTTACGGAGAATAAGATGTTAAACGTTACTAATAGCACAGACAAAGAATTACAAGAAAAAATTACTGCCATGCGTGAAGGTGGCAAAATTTTAGGCACACTCTTAAGAGATCTCAAGAACTATGTTAAGCCTGGTATGACTGGCACAGAAATTGATGCGTGGGTTAGAAAAGAAATCGTGAAAAGAGGTGCAAAAGTTGCTTATGATATGCTAGATGATGAGTTCCCAGGCGCTATCTGTATTTCTGTTAATGACGAGCTCGTTCACGGTGCGCCAAAAGACATCGAGCTAGAAGAAGGTGATAAAGTCAGTTTTGATCTAGATATATATTATAAAGGTTTCTTTACCGACTCTGCTTTCACAATGTTAGTAGGGAACAAAGGTTCGAATGCTGTTAAAAATATGATTAAGATTACCGAATCCTCCATGTATGAAGGCATCGAACAGGTAAAGCCAGGTGCTCACATCGGCGATATTTCTGAAGCCGTAGAAAAAGTTTTAAGAAAAGGCCACCTTGGCGTAATAGAAAACTACGTTGGCCACGGTATAGATAAAGAAATGCACGAATCTCCAGAAGTACCAAACTATGGCAAAAAGGGCCACGGCTATAAATTGCAAGTTGGCGATACTATCTGTATTGAGCCAATGTCTTGCCTTGGTAAGCCTGCCAATTATACTGATAAAGACGACAACTGGACCGTCAAAATGAAAGATGGTTCTATTGCTTGTCACTGCGAACACACCATACTCGTTACAGAAGACGGCTACGAAATCTTAACATTACCAGAATAATATGTTATACTAAAAATATGGATGCAAAACCTAATTTTGTTACCGGTCTCGATGTTGGTACAGAAAATGTCCGTGCTGTAATTGGCACGCTCAAAGACGGCAAATTTGCTGTCTATGGCTACAACGAGGGCAAAAATGCCGGTATGCGAAAAGGTGTCCCAGCTAATCTAAACGGCCCAGCTCGTTCTATTGATATTATGCTAGGGGAGGCTGAACGTATGGGCGATTATGACGTTCGCTCGGCCTATGTTTCTATCAATGGCTCTCAAATTTTATCTACCAAAACTGAGGGTATGATTGCCGTTGCTGCTACTACCGAACACGAAATCGACGAAAATGATCTAGATCGTGTAGAAGACGTAGCTGTTACTGGTCGTATTCCAGCTAACCGTGATGTTCTCGATGTAGTTCCATTAGAATATGCTATTGATGGCCAAGCCGGCATCAAAGACCCACTTGGGATGAGTGGTGCAAGGCTAGAAATGCGCGCCAATGTAATTTCTGCACTTACTCCAAACTGTGAAAATTTGAGAAAAGCTACCGAGCACGCCGAAGTCACTGCCGTTAGGTTAGTTCCTTCTGCTGTAGCCGCTGCTAAGGCTGTCCTCACTGAGAAGCAAAAAGAAAATGGCGTCGCCGTTATAGATATGGGCGCTGCCACCACTTCCATTGCCGTTTACGAAGAAGGTGATCTCCAATATGTCGGTGTGGTCCCAGCTGGTTCCAACAACATCACTAATGATCTTGCAATTTTGCTTGCCATCGATCCAGATATGGCTGAAGAAATCAAAACCCGTTTCGTCACTGGTGACTTCAATAGTGAAAAATCCCCAGTTATTAAGATCGGCAAGGAAAAAGGGCACGAAAGAAACTTCGAAAGAAAAGAAGTAGATGTAGTAGTAAAAGCTAGACTCGAAGAAATCTTTGGCGAAATCAGGAAGAAACTAAAATCTGCTAAATATGATCAACGCTTACCAGAGGGTATTGTTCTCACTGGTGGTGGTGCTCGTATGAGAGATATTGAACTCTTCGCCAAAAAGGCTCTAGAAGCTTCCGTAAGAATTGGTATTCCTCAAGATCTTGCTGGTGTATCAGAAGCTGTAGAACGCCCAGAATTTGCCGCTGCTGTTGGTCTTGCTATTATGGCTGCCGAAGACCAAGCCTATATGGCTACCCCAGGCAAACCTCAGAAAAAGGCTAAGAAAGCCAAAAAACAAGGTCCTGGCCTCTTCAAAAAGATCTTTTCCAAATTCTAACCCCAAATTTTCCCCTTGAAAAATCTGGTAAATCGTAGTATTATTTTTATAAGTATATAAAAAAGAGCGAGGATTATTATGCCAGAAGTTAAACCTTCAGAGGTGGTGGAAAACAAAGCAAGTATTAAAGTTGTGGGTGTTGGTGGCGCCGGTGGTTCAGCTATAGAGCGCATGAAAGAAGTGGGGCTTTCCGGCGTAGAATTTGTAGCTATCAATACAGATGCGCAAGCTCTATATCATTCCACAGCAGACGCCAAAGTTCACATTGGTAAAGGCCTAGGTGCCGGTGGCGATCCAGAAAAAGGTCGCGAAGCTGCCGAAGAGGGCAGAGAAGAAATCGGTAAAGCCCTAGACGGCGCAGATATGGTATTTATTACTATCGGTGCCGGTGGTGGTACTGGTTCTGGTGCTGGCCCAATTGTAGCCGAAGAAGCTCACAAGAGAGATATTCTCACCGTAGGTGTGGCTACTAAACCATTCACATTCGAAGGTGCTAAGCGCCGTGCTAACGCAGATGTAGCTATCGATAAGCTCTCTCGCAACGTAGATGCACTTATCACTATCCCAAACGATAGACTACTTCAAACTATCGATCCTCGCACTCCTCTTCTTGAAACTTTCAAAATCGCTGATGATGTACTTCGTCAAGGCGTTCAAGGTATCTCAGAGCTCATTACTGAGCACTCTTTGATCAACCTAGACTTTGCCGATGTTAAGGCTATTATGAAGAACGCTGGTTCTGCTCTTATGGGCATTGGCCGTGCTTCTGGCGAAAACCGTGCTGTAATGGCTGCTCAGCAAGCTGTAGAGTCTCCACTCATCGAGGTCAAAATCGATGGTGCACGTGGCGTTCTCTTCTCCGTGGCTGGTGGCTACGATATGTCTATGAGCGAAATCCAAGAAGCTGCCGAAGTTATCACTGGCGCTGTTTCTCCAGATGCCAACATTATCTTTGGTGCATCTATCCGCCCAGAACTCGAAGACGAAATCATCGTTACCGTGGTTGCTACCGGTTTTGATTCAGAATACTACTCTGGTGGCGAGCCAATCGCTGAAATCGAAGAAGAAGCTGCTCCTTCTACTCCAAAAGAAGAAGAAAAGCCAGCTACATCCAGCAAAGAATTTGCAACTCCAGCAAAATCCAATATGTGGGATTCCATCAAAAACGAAACCGAAGAAGCTACGTCAGCTTCAGACGACGACGAAATGGATGTACCACCTTCACTTCGTGAACGTTTCCGTAAGAAGAAAAAAGATTAACTATAATATATAGAAAGGCGTGGGCAAATGGAACAATTTCGAATCGGAGATAGCAAAGTTCTAGAAAGCCGCGAAACTGTTGATGGCACGATGATTCGCCGTAGGCGAGAATCATCAGATGGCCACCGGTTTACTACTTACGAACGCATCGAACTTCCTAACCTCACTGTGTTAAAACGTAGTGGCAACAAAGAAGTTTACGATAGAGACAAGCTCCTGATGGCAGTCAAGCGCAGTGTCGGCAAATTCTTCAATTCCGAATTAGAAGTAGAAGAAGTAGTTAACCGTGCTACAGACATGCTTTATGGCCTTGGTACAGATCAGATTACTTCAAAGCAGATTGGCGAAGCCGTGCTAGACGTTCTTGCCGATGTTAATGAGGTCGCCTACGTAAGATTTGCTTCAGTATTTCGTGAATTCAAAACCCTAGAAGATTTTGAAAACATTCTAAAAGAGCAGAAGAACAAGAAAAAATGAGAGTCGTCTGTGTCTACAAAGAAGGATATGATTATTCTAGAACCGTCTCAGATTGGCTAGAAGATTTCCATCGTCGTACCGGAGGAGAAATAGAAGTAATTGATCCAAACGAAGACCCAGCTTTTTGTGAAGCTTATGATGTTACCCAATATCCTACCGTGATGGCGCTTGGTCCCAATGGCGAGTCTGTCAGTACCTGGCGTGGCCTACCACTCCCACTTTTCGACGAAATTTCCTACTATAAAAACGCTTAAGTTCTTATGCTATAATTAAATTATGGATTTCAAAAAACCAAATTTCAACAAGCGTATTTCCGAAAAAAGACGAAAAACTTACGGCCGGATGGTAAAAAGTTTGGTCTGTACAATCTTGGTGGTAATTATAGTGCTAATCATTCTCCAATTCTTTGGCATCAACGTAGCATCTATCTTGGCTAGCGTAGGCATCGCATCGATCATTATTGGCTTTGCTCTTCAGGACGCCTTAAAGGATATTATCCGTGGCGTAGAAATTATCACCGGCAATTACTACGAAATTGGCGACATCATCAAATTTGGCGACAACCTTGGCGAAGTTTTGTCCATCACTCTCAGGACTACCAGAATCCAAGATATTAACACTATGAATATCGTCTCTATCGCCAACCGCAATATTGATAAAGTAGAAGTAGATACCGGCTATATTTATATTCCAGTTCCACTACCACTAAATCTCAAAGTTGAAAAAGCTGATGAAGTTATGAAAGAAATCGTTAAAAAACTTCAAAAAACCGAGCTAGTTACTTCTGCCGACTACCAAGGTCTCACGGCAATCAACGACTCGTCTTTAAATTACCAAGTAGTAGTAACTTGCGAACCAATTAATCGTCTCCAGGCTCGCAGAAATTGTCTCCATTCTATTATAGAAGTACTAGAAGAAAATAGAATTACCATTCCACATGACCAGCTCGACGTCCATACAAAATAAATTAACCCATCTAGTAGATGATGATTACCGTGCTTTTGCAATCAAAGGCATTTTTACTGATTATCCGTTTCTTGGCGTGCGCACGCCAGACTTAAGAAATCTCGCCAAAGAAATTATACAAAGTGGGGAAGGGGAAGAATTCCTAAACTCAGAACCCCTAAGTTATGAAGAGCTCACCATCCAAGGTTTTATTATTGCGAGCTTACCTTACGAAGAAATGAAAAAACGTTTACCAGCCTATGTGGCGAAGATAGATAACTGGGCCACTACTGATATGGTGGCGAGCTCAATTAAATCCACCAAGAAAAATCGCGAAGACTTTTTGAATGTGATTGACGAGTTTATTAAATCTTCACGCGAATTTACGGTGAGAATGGCGCTAGTGTGCCTTAAAGGCTATTACATCACGCCGGATTATCTCGCCGTGATTTTTGATCGTATCGCCAGCGTTAAGGATAGGGAAGAATACTACATAAAAATGGCCGTGGCTTGGTTGGCATCAGAATGCTTTATCAAATATCCAGACGAGACTTACGGTTTTCTGAACGCAAAAATCCTCCCAGCTTGGACGCAGAATAAATCTATTTCTAAAATTCGCGATTCTTATCGTGTACCAAAAGAAATTAAAGAAAAGCTCCTAATTCTCAGAAAATAATGCTATAATAAGCTTATGTTAAGGTGTGTACGTAATCTATTTCCTTGCGTATGTATTATTCTTGTTTTTGCATTCTTATTCTTAGGGACTCCAACCCATGCAGCAGACCTAAACGCTAGTGTAGGTATTAATCCATCACTAACCCTCACTCTCCCTACATCAGATCTAAATCTAAGTCTAAACCCAGCCACTACTACCTTTGGTTATAAAGACCTACCAATTAGTATTAGTACTAACAACGAAACTGGCTATATCATGACTGTTACCACAGCAGATGATAATACCAACCTAGTAAACACATCAGATTCTAGTGTAGTACTAGAAACCCTCCCAACACTAGCAGGAGGCTATACAGACTCTACCTTTGTAGTAAACAAATGGGGCTATAAGAATGGTCTTTCTAACAACTACTTCCCATTCACTTCCGGAGCCACCGTCCTAGAGAACTCTACCTACACCAACGAAGACTCTACCACCCTTAGATTCGCTTCCAAAATAGACTACATGCAAGAAGAAGGTACCTATTCTACTACCTTTAGCTTTAATTTGGTGGTAAATCCAACCGTAACTTACATGCAAGACATGAGCCCAAGCTTATGTACTTCTACCCCAACTACCGTAATAGACAAACGTGACAACAAAGAATATACTGTTACTCGCCTCGCAGATGGTCAGTGTTGGATGACATCAGATCTCAACCTTGCTGGTGGTACCACACTTAATGCCGATACTTCTGATGTGCCAACAGATAACTATTATGCTCTTCCAGCTTCGTCTGCTACGGGCTTCTCGTCTGATACTGTACCGTATGTCTATAACACTGGCAATGAAACTACTAACCAAGCAGACTGTACTAGCACTCAGCCATGTAACTCCTACTACTCTTGGCTTGCTGCTACTGCTGGTGGCAAAGACGCAAGTGGTACTGCTGTTACCGGTAGTGGTTATAATGCAGCCTACTCTGTCTGTCCTAAGGGCTGGAGATTACCAACTGCTACTACCAGCAATGCTCCAGCTTATACTAGCCCTAACTGGAAAACCGGAGATCTTTATAAGTTAGCTACAGCCTATGGTGCTAATCTAGAGTCCCAACATTATCAGAATTCTGCAGTATTTTTAAATAATGCAGGTCCTGGTACTACTCCTAATTTCTTGCTTGCTGGTGGCTACAGTGGTAGTACATTTCGTAATGGAGGTTCGCACGGAAACTATTGGTCATCTTCTTCTCTCTCGTCATCGGAAGCTCACCTTTTGACTTTCAATTCATCGTATATCTATTCAGCTAACTACAGCTCCCGTAGGGACGGTTACCCAGTTCGGTGTATCCTTAAAGAGACAATGCAAGACTTTGGTAACACAGACGCTAAAACTACCATGGTTACTAACGCTAGTCGTACCCTCACTGATTCTCGTGACGGCCAAGAATATACTGTAAAAAAGCTTGGTGATGGTAATGTTTGGATGACTAAAGACCTAGCAATCGGGTGTAACGGTACCGCTGCCTCCTATGGCGGCAGTAGAATTGCCAGAACCCTTACTAGCGCAGATACAAACATTTCTTCTACCTGGGATACTTCCACCGCTACAAACCTTTCAACTCTAGGTGACAGCCTCATTACTCCAGGTATGGAGTGCGATTCTACGAGAGGAGCTTGGTACAATTACGCAGCAGTTACAGCCGGAACGATTACAGGTGCTTCAAATAACACTAACGCGACAGAAGATATTTGTCCAAAAGGTTGGAGGTTGCCGACCGGGCCAGAACAATCAAATCTGGCTACTTTAATCGGCTCTAGTCCATCATCTTACGCCCCAGTTACAAAACCAATTTATTCAAATAAAACAACTGCTGGTTATGCAGATTGGTGGTCATCTACAGCCTCTGACGCCACTAAGCGTTACACGATATACTATTATAATAACGCTTCGCTCGTTTATTATAGCAACGATGGTAGGCATTTTGGTTTCTACGTCCGTTGTATCGCCAAATAAAGGTGGGGGTTGATTTCTTATTTTCCCTATGCTATAAGATTAGCGTGGTTGGAGTAATTTGGTTTTTTGAAAAGCAAACTCTATCCTAGATGGTTGCCACTTTGTCAATAGGCATAGGTGCTAAAATATGATATAATTATACCTATGAAGTATAGAGCGGGAGAACGCCGAAAGGCGATAGAATACGAGAAAGCTCTCATAGATTGGTGGAAAAAAGACAAAACTTTTGAAAAATCCATTGAAGAGAGACCAGTAGATAAATCATACGTTTTTTATGACGGGCCACCGTTTATTACTGGTATGCCTCATCACGGTACACTTCTTAGCTCTATTGTTAAAGACGCCGTCCCACGCTACTGGACTATGCAAGGCTACAGGGTAGAACGCCGTTGGGGTTGGGATTGCCATGGCCTTCCGGCTGAAAACTTTGTAGAGAAACAGCTCGGCATTACTGATAGAAGAGAAATTGGCACCAAGTGGAGCCTAGAAGATTACATCACCAAAGCTCGCGAGTCTATGGTCGCTAATTCAGAAGAATGGCGCAGCACTATCGATCGTTGTGGTCGCTGGGTAGATTTTGATAACCCATATCGCACTATGAACAAAGATTTTATGGAATCCGTTTGGTGGGCCTTTAAGAAGCTCTACGAAGCCGGCAAAATCTACGAAGGTCGTAAGGTTTTGATGTATGATACTAAATTTGCCACACCTGTCTCCAAGGCTGAAGTTACCATGGACAACGACGCCTACCAAACCGTTACCGACCCTTCTGCCTATGTCAAATTCAAAGGCAAAGATTTTACCTTCCTAGCTTGGACCACCACCCCTTGGACTTTGATGGCCAACCGTGCGCTAGCCGTCAGTTCTAAGCTAGAATACGGTATATATAATATAGATGGCGAAAAGCTCGTAGTAGCAACAAAACGTGCTGAACAAATTTTTGAATCAGCTACACCAGAGAAAATTATCAAAGGCAAAGAGCTAGAAGGTCTAGAATATACATCCTTAGATGACACCAAGTGCAAAGTATTTACTGCTGATTTTGTAGGGGAAGAAGAAGGTACCGGCATTGTACACATTGCTCCAGCCTATGGTGAAGACGATTACGAACTCTACAAGAAGCACGAAGGCGAGATTGACTTTGTAGATACTCTAGACGAAAACGGCTACTATATAGAAGAATATGCCAATAAGCTTCACGAATTAGGCGTAAGAGACACCGACGAACATGGCATCCAAATTTGGGCTGCCAATAAGTTTATTGCCAAATGTCTAGAAGACAAGGGAATCATCTATAAGATTGAATATATTCAGCACGAATATCCATTCAACCCACGTTCTAAAGAGCGCATTATGTATCGCGCTTTCCCATCTTGGTTCTTCGACGTAGAGGGTCAGAAGGAATTAATGCTAGCAGAAAACGAGAACATCAACTGGTTCCCAGCTTATCTCAAACACGGTCGTTTTGCCAAGAATATCGAAGCTGCTCCAGATTGGAATCTCTCACGTGATCGTTTCTGGGCTACTGCTATGCCAGTATGGAAGGGCGACAAAGGTTCTATCAAAGTTGTTGGTAGTTACAAAGAGCTAGAAGAGCTCTCTGGTAAAACTCTCGAAGATTATCACCGTCCGTGGGTAGATGAAATCACCTTTGATATTGATGGCGAGCACTTTACTCGTATCGAAAAAGTTCTAGATTGTTGGTTTGAATCTGGCTCTATGCCATTTGCCCAGCTCCACTACCCATTTGAGAATAAAGAGAAGTTCGAGCACAACTACCCAGCCGATTTTATCGTAGAGTATGTAGGCCAGGTGCGTGCGTGGTTCTACTATGTCCACACTGTAAACACTGCCTTAGCCGAGATTGGCGCCTTTGGCGATAAGGTTAAGAAGGGTCATAAGAATGCTTACAAGAATGTAATCACCACCGGTACCTTGGCAGGGAACGACGGTCGCAAGATGAGCAAATCCCTTGGCAACTATACCGATCCAAATGTATTAATGGATCAGTACTCAGCCGACGCCTACAGATTCTTGCTATTATCCAGCCCAGTAATGTCCGGCGAAGATTTCGCTATGTTAGACAAAGATGTCTCCGACGTCAACCGTAAGCTTGCGATGCTTTGGAATGTCTATGATTTCTTTACCACCTATGCTGAGATTGACGGTATAGATAGCAACGACCTTAAAGATATCAATTCTGATAACATCTTAGACCAATGGATTATCTCTAGAGCCTATGAGCTTAGAAACCACATTACTGAGAATATGGCAGCCTACAACCTCCCAGCTGCCCTAGAAACCGTTTTGCCATTTATAGACGATCTTTCCAACTGGTTTGTACGCCGTTCTCGTCGCCGTTTCTCTAAGAACGAAGACGAAAAAGACAAGATGGCTGCCTATAGCACGCTCTACTATATATTAATATATACAGCACATCTGATGGCTCCATTTACCCCATTCTTAGCCGAGGAGCTCTACCAGAAGCTTACTGGTGAGAGCAAGTCTATCCACCTAGAAATGTGGCCAGAAGCTGGTGAGATTAATCAAGAAGTGTTAGATAATATGGCTCGCACTCGCCAGATCATTACAGACGCTTTGAGCCTAAGGATGCAAAAGTCCGACACCGAAGATCAGATCAAAGTTCGTCAGCCACTTGCATCACTTATTTACTCAGGCGACAAACTGGACGACTTCTACGAGCAGATCATCAGAGAAGAAGTTAACGTCAAAAAAGTAGAACAGGGTAGTGAACTAAAGTTAGACAAGACACTCACTAAGGAACTGAGGGAAGAGGGCTACGCACGTGATCTTATTCGCGCTATCCAATCTGCCAGAAAACACGCCGATCTCAACATGGATGATCATATCAAGCTCTCTGTCTCTGCAGACATTCCAGAAGCTTATGTAGACTTAGTAAAAGCCGAAGTTTTGGCAGACACAATCGACCACGGCAACTATACTCACGACGAAATCGCCAAAATTGGTGGCGATAACATCACCATCTCACTAGAAAAAGCATAATAAATTTATACATTTTTACCCCTGTTATTTTTGATTTTTAGCATAAACACTATTGACTTTTTGAGCAAAGTGTGCTATACTCAAATTAAGTTAGAAAATAAAACAAACATTCTAACAAGACCAAACAAACAAAAATAAAAACATAAAAAACAAAAAGGAGCAAGAAATGGCGGCAAACCCAAACAAAATATCAACATTTAACATCCCAGATGATGGCAAAGTCCAAGACTCAGACTGGAAAGATGACATCGACGTAGAATTTGCAATCTACGGTGGGAGCGAAAAGAAGGAAGGAGAATATATCAATCCTGACAAAGTGGTAACCAAAGAGACACAACGCAAAATTGATAGAATTAAAGCTAAGAAAATTGGTATTACCACTCTTGAGATCATAAAAGACCAAGTCGCCGCCTAATGGGTTTTAGATCTAACTAAAAGGACCAACTATGGAACTCGCACTTTATCGAATAGACCCCTTATATTACAGCATCGTATATCATATTATACTATCTGTACTATGTGTAGTCTAAAAGCCGCCACATAAAAATAAAAAGAAAGGAAACCGATGTAACATTAACAGATAAAAACAAACACTAGCCATTAAAAAACCGAACATCACGTTCGGTTTTTTAAATACTCAAATTTTCAAAACTTGACTTTTATATTAAGGTTATGATAATCTTATAAACAAGAAAGGTACATACATCATGAATACATATCTCGTGGACGAAGCAGTCCTAGGTGACTTTGTGGAAACTTTGTCGCCAGGAGTGAGCGCCGACGTCAAAAAGAAGATGACCGAAAAACTCGATCATCAAATTCTAAAAGCCATTTTGGCTGAACTCACACCTGAGCAAGGTGGCAAACTAAATAAACTTCTAAAAGAAAATCCAGACGATCCGGATGTATTTGAAGGTTTCTTCAAAGAGCAAGGTATCGATCTAGAGAAAATCGTTGCAAATGCCATGATAGAGTTTAAAAACGATTTTGAAAAAGGAGGCGAAAAATGAGTAACCCCAATGCAGTAAACCCAGTTGATATTACGCCAGAAGATAACGGTCTTTCACCAGAAGAAGCCGAAAAATTCCGTGCCGAGAATCAACCTCGTGGTCACGAAGCTTTAGACGATGCCGAAGAATATGAGCGACTAGAAGCTAGAGCCAAAGAGCTAGAAGCAGAACTAAGAGAAATGGGCTACGACTTAAAAGAAGCCGATGCAGAGGAAGAAGAGCCAACTCCAGCAGAGGTGGCCAACACTCTTTATCATAGCAAAGGTGCCAAAATTAGCCTTACTCATATTGCTATAGCAGCTGCTACCACTCTTGCTGTTGGTGGTATCATTGCTGGTTCTATCTTTATGGCTGGTAAATACAGTAGCAAGTCCGACAAAACTCCAGCTCCAGAACCAACTGCTCCAGTGGTAGAAAGCATCATAGAAACAGAAGATGTTGTTGACGACATTGAAGACACTGTTGAAAAAGAAGAAGCCAGAGGTATTGTTGACGGCTACGGCGAAGAAGGTATGTGGCTATCCGAAGGTAAGACTGGCCCATATGCATTTGCCGATTTCCAGAAAGTCGTGGAACTACACGATGGCGATGTAAAGGAAGCTATCAAAGACGTGGCTTCCAACCAAGTTGAATCTATGGCCGACTGTATTTCCGGTATGAGCGACGAGATACGCCCAGAAGGATATCAAGGTCTAAGTATGGCCGAGATCGACGAAAAACTTGAAAACCTTTCTGCTGAAGAGTACGATCTTTTGAGAGAAGAATTCGAAAGCATCATCAACAAAGCCGAAATCAAAGAAGTCACCTTGAACGGCAAATACGACAACGCCTATATGGGCGTGAAAGATGGTGATAGTAGAATCATTGGTTCTAAAGAAGCCAACGAAAAAGATGTGGAAGTCAACCACGAGACTATGCAACTTATAAAATGTACCACCAACGAAAAAGGCTCCAAAGCCTATGAACTTACTTGGAGAGACGAAAAAGGTAACATCATCGATAGCGAAATGATCAAGGAAGCCTGTACGCAGGTAGTAGAGAAGGAAGGCAAAAACCCAACTCGTTTCAAAGGTCTTCCAGAAGCTACCGAAAAAGCTATTACTGGTGGTGGCCCAATGACGGTCATAATCACTGGTGGTGGCCCAACCATCGTTCCAGATCCAGAGCCAGAACCAGAGCCAACGCCAACCCCACCACCAAAGAAATGGGGTAAGTCCGGTGACCCACACACTGGTGACGATTACAAACAAACTATCGTAGATAACCCAGCAGTGCCAGACATTAGCAATATTAATGATGGCAATCAAGGCTACGTAGACGATAATCAAGCTGCACCAGGTACACCTAGCGAATATAATGGTGTAAGTGAAGACAATGGTTTCGCTGATAGTGGTATCGTTGCCGGAGGCGCCGACAACAGCGGCGAACGTTTAGAAGGTGGCGAAGATCAAAGCGATGGCAACATGGCTGGTGAGAACGCTTACCACGACGAAGAATCCATTTCGGCTGGTGAAGCTGCCGATGCCGGTGGCAACCAAGCTCAAGAACAAGCTCAACAAAATAATGAAGTGGGTGGCGATAATAACAGCAACGCGGCCGAAGAAGCTGCAGTTGCAGAAGGGAATTTCTAAATGAAAAAACTCCAAATTAGAAAACTATTAGCAGCTGCGTTTCTCGCAATTTTGCCACTTGCAAATGTTGCCGGAGCTAATGCAGCAGAACCAGTAGAGACCCCGTGGGGGCCAGAGCGTAAGACATTTACCTGGGACAACCCAGCTACTTATGCTACGTTCAACTCCATTACCGATAACCCTGGTATTGGCGATGAGCGTGATTTCGTACGTATCCGTGAAATTAATGATCACGATACTTACGGCGACGAAGTGACCCTCGAAGCTGGTCACACTTATGAAGTGTATATTTACTATCACAACAACGCTGACGGCCACGAAGTTGGTAAAACTGCTGTCGGTATCGCCGATGGTGCAGCCGTTAAATCCAGCTTCCCAGCTACTGTCAAAAAAGGCGAAAAAGCTACCGTTACTGGTAAAATCTTCGCATCAGATACCGACCCACTAGAAGTTTGGGATGGTGCCTATATGATGCCATCAGAAGATCTCTATCTTCGCTATGTTCCAGGCACTGCTATTATTCACAACGGTGGTGAACTTAACGGTAAAAATGTTGGCCCGGATTATCTATTTGGTGAAGGTGCCCTCCTTGGCTACAACCAATTCTCAGGTATCCTTCCTGGCTGTAACCAATATGCCGGTTATATCACTTATCAAATCTTCGCTGATCAACCAGGCTTCAGCATTCAAAAATCTATCGTAGGCGAGGCAAATACCTTCAAGGCTGGTGACGAAATCACCTTCAAGGTTCGTTACGACAACACTGGCACTATGGACCAAATGAATGTAGTAGTAAAAGACAATATTCCAGAAGGTCTTACTTATATTCCAGGTAGCGCAATGCTTTACAATAATAACCTCACCGAAGGCAAAGCCGTAAATGATGATATCATTTCCGAAAATGGTATGAATATCGGCGATTATGCCGGTGGTAGTGGTTGGGCAGAAGTAACCTACAAAGCCAAAGTTAACAGCGATGAAAAATGTGCTGGCGAACTAACTAACGAAGTAACCGTATCAACCACGGATGGCAACAAAACTTCAAGTGTTAAAATTGTGATCGAAGGGGAAGATTGTACCCCAACTCCTCCACCAGAAACTCCAAAGGAAATTGTTAAAACCGGTCCAATCGAGATCGTAATGGCAGTAATTATTATCCTTGGCATCGGTGCCGGTGGCTTCTACTTCTATCGCACTCGTCGTGCACTCAAAACTGTAAAGAGCGCAGTAAGTGGCCCAGAAGGTGGCGCTGAACCAATCGCTCCAGAAGCTCCAAGTGCACCAGTAAATCCAGTTGCGCCTGTAAACCCAATTGCTCCAGCAGAACCACAGGCTCCAGAAGCCCCAGCAGCTCCAGCAGAGCCAGAAGCTCCAGTAGTTCCACAAGCTCCAACTGAGCCAACTGGTTTCTCGGCACCAGTAAATCCAATCGCTCCACAGGCTCCACAAGCTCCAACCGAGCCACAAAGCCCAGAGCAAACCCCACCAACCACACCAATGGCGTAGGGAACTAAACAAAAAATCTGCGAGAATCACCTCGCAGATTTTTGTTTAACCATAAGCAGGTGGTAGGGGGTTGATTTTCAAATTTTGCTATGCTACAAAGGCCTCGGGTGGCGTTCATTTATACTATCTATTCCATCTCTTGTCAACAACAAAAATCTGTGCTATAATAAATACATAATATTAGCTCAGCAAACGAGCCACTGGGAGCGTGAGGAACGAGCCCACCTGCGTTTGCTTTAACCAAAGGAGTCATATGAAAGAATACGAACTTTCTTTACTCTTTCATCCCGATCTCGAGATGAATCTAGATCCAGCTCTAGACAAGGTCAAAAAGTTGATCAAATCAGCTGGTGGTAAAATTACCAAAGAAGAACCAGATGGCAAAAAGCGTCTTGCTTATCCAATCAATGGCAACGAATATGCTATCTACTACTTTATGGATGTAGAGCTTCCTGCAGAAGCTCCAGCCAAGATTTCAAGCACTCTTGAAATCACCGATGAAGTAATTCGTTATCTTCTCGTCAAAGCTGATCCAAGAAGAGCCAAATACCTAGAATCAAAAGCAAACGAAGCCGATGATTCTCAGGAAGAAAAAGAATCAAAGGAGGAATAATTTATGCGCGGTTTTAGCAAAGCAATCATTACTGGCAATCTCACAAGAGATCCAGAACTTAGAACCACTACTAGTGGTACCAATGTTTGCTCATTTTCAGTAGCCGTTAACCGTACTTTTAAAGGTGCTGATGGCGAAAACAAAGAAGATGTGTCTTACATTGACTGTGTTGCTTGGGGCAAACTCGGTGAAGTTATCTCAAACTATGCTAAAAAAGGTAGCAGCGTGCTCGTATCGGGTCGTCTCTCCCAAAGAAGCTTCGAAGGCAAGGACGGCGTTAAGCGTTCTCGCACCGAAGTTGTAGCCGAAGATTTTAACTTTATCGGTTCTAACCCTGCATCTCGCGATGGTGGCAGCTACAGTTCTGCAAGCGCTCCAGCCGAAGATGCTCCTGTAGATATCCCAACCGATATCCCAGAAGGCGAAGTGGATTTATCAGAAATCCCATTCTAATAAAAGGAAGGATAGTATAAATGAAAAAATTTAAGAACGACAAGAATCTCTATTTCGACTATCGCGACGCCAAGACTCTTGGCCGCTATGTCGATGCTTACGGTAGAATCGAGCCAGTATCAAAAACTGGTTTGTCTGCTAAGCAACAGCGCCAATCGGCTGTAGCTATCAAGCGTGCACGTCATTTAGCACTTTTGCCATTCGTTTCTAATAACTAAAAGGAGTAAAAATGTACGGACCAACAGATCTAAAGAAAAACACTCTTATCACTTTAGACGGCCAGCCGTATAAGGTGGTAGAATACTCACAAAAAGTTATGGGTCGTGGTGGCTCTATCGTTAACGTCAAAGTAAAAAATTTGATCACTGGCGCACTTCTTCCAAAGACTTTCAAAGGCCAAGAAAAAATCGAGCCTGCCGAAGTCACTACCAGAAAAGTGCAATATCTCTACAAAGATGATGAAAAGTTTTACTTTATGGACCCAGAATCTTTTGAGCAATATGAATTAGCCAAAGATATGGTTGGCGAATCAGAAGATTTTATGAAGGAAGGCGACGAAATGGAAATCCAATTCTATAATGGTACTCCAATCAATCTCCAACTTCCAAAGAATCTCTGGCTCAAAGTTACCTACACTGAATCAGTAGTTAAAGGTGATACTACCAGCTCCGTAATGAAAGATGCAAAACTAGAGACTGGCGTAGTGATTAAGGTTCCAGCCTTCATCAAAGAAGGTGACACCGTTTCGGTAGATACGGAAACCTATGAATACAGAGAGCGTAAAAAATAGAGGCTACTTCAAAATTAAAGGTGCAGCTAGCGCCTTTAATTTTGTATTCAAGGATAAAATAGTTTTAGATATCGGCTCTTCCACCGGTGGTTTCACCCAGTACGCTCTAGACAACGGAGCAAAGAAGGTCATTGCCGTAGAAAAAGGCACAGGCCAAATGAAAGAACCACTAAGAAGTGATCCTAGAGTGGAATTATATGAAAAGACCGATATCTTTGATTTTGTTTGTGACCCTGATGTTGTGTTGGCAGATGTATCATTCATTTCTTTAACCAAAGTTCTAAAATATGCCAAAGGCCATTTAGCAGGGAAAAATACCGACTTTCTCGTGATGCTAAAGCCTCAATTTGAGGCCGATGATAAAGATTTAAAAGATGGCATTATCAAGAATGAAACCATCAGAAGAAACGTGATCAAAAAATTTGAACAATGGCTCAAGTTCAACGATTTTATTATCATAAACAAAAAAGATAACGAGCTTCACGGCAAGCACGGAAACATCGAAAGATTTTATCATTTACGCCTTGCAAAATAAAGCATAACCATATATAATTAAGCTATGAATTTATTGCATGGCGTGGGCGATTTCTTCTCGTTAGATATCGGCACAAACTCGATGCGTATTATTCAGCTTGCCGGTGATGATAGAAGCGGCTGGGCTTTACTTCGCTATGCTTACGTTCCGATCGAACAAAAACTTACTGCTGATACTACCGAACTCGGTAGAAAACATCTTGGCGAAGCCATTATGGGCGCCGTAGAACAGGCTGGTATCAAGACCAAATCTGTAGCTGTAGGCCTTCCTGCATCCAAAACTTTTACTTCTATCGTAGAAGTGGATACTTTGCCAGAAAAAGAATTGAACAAAGTTTTTCAATATGAGATAGATAAATACGTCCCAATGCCGATGTCTGATGCTAAAGCAGACTATGTGATTTTGGGCCCAAGCCCTAACGACCCAATGAAAACAGAAGTATTGGTGAGCTCCGTTGCCAGGGAATATGCTGAAGATATTCTAGAGACCATAGAAAAAACTGGTCTTAATGTAATTGCTATGGAGCCAGAGCCACTTGCTATGGCTAGAAGCTTGGCTATTCCGGGCGCAATTGACGCAAATCTCATCGTAGACTTTGGTGAAAAATCTACAGACCTCGTAATTACCTATCAGGGTCAACCACGTTTGGTACGTTCTATTCCTGGTGGTTTTGGCCAATTAGTAAGCGCAGTTACTAATGGCCTCGGCGTGAGGGAAGATCAAGCCCGTCAATTTATTCTTAAATTTGGCTTGGCAGAAGACAAGGTAGAAGGCCAAGTCTTCAAGATTCTAAGCCCGTCACTAGATACCTATGCGTCTGAACTTGCTAAATCCGTACGTTTCTTCCAGACTAAATATTTGAATGGTAAAGTTGGTGGCATTGTACTTTCTGGCTATGCCAGTATGATCCCACTTTTCCCAGAATACATTGAGGCAAAGACCAATATTCCTACTATGAAGGGTAATCCGTGGCAACTAGTCCGTACTACTCCAGAACAACAGCATGCGCTTCTTCCAGTAGCATCTGAATTTGCTGTAGTAATTGGTTTGTCAGAAAGGAGCAACGACTAATGGCTAAAGAAATTAACCTAGTTCCGGATATCAAAAATGAGTTTATCCAAACTCTCAAATTCCGTAACTTTGTGTTTTTCCTTTGTATTGTTGTGGCTGCATCTAGCCTCATTGTGATGTTGATTTTCCTCTCCATCGCCGGTGGTCAACAGGGCTTTATCAACGCTAAACAAAACACTATCGACGCTCTTCAAAAGAAAATTACAGATTATTCTGATCTTTCCGATTTCCTTACTATCAGGGATCAGCTTAAAAATATCAATATTATTACAGAAAACAAAAAGATGATGTCTAGAACTTTCAATATTCTTTCTGCTATTATCCCAACCGGTGATGATTATATTAATATTTCTGAACTTTCCGTTAGCCTTGCTGACGAATCCCCAACCTTTAACTTTGAAGCTCAGGCTAACGCCGGTACTGATCCGAAGATTGATTACAAAGTACTAGACGCCTTCAAAAAATCTATGCAATATCTTCGCTACGATTATGGCGAATACGTAGACAAAAACGATCAGCCTATCCCAGCCTATTGTATTGTTGAGTCCAATATTGATGGCTCAACCTTTAGAGACCCAGAAAGAGGTTACTTTGCTTATTGGCTAATTGAGGGCGAAGGTTGCAACCCATCTGCTGAAGAAAGCGAGGAGGAAGAAGAGGAAGAGGTAGAAGAGGACACACTCTTCAAAGTTGAACGTCTAACCAGCGATAGCGAACTTCTGAAAGAGGCTACTACCATTCAAGAACAACCAGCGCCAGCCCAAACTATTGCCGAGAAAACTGGCTATCAAACCGAAGAATACAATGGCCAAAACGTAGTTAGAATTTGGCGTACTCCACAATATGTTGACTGGTACAAATCTAACCCATCTGATGATGAACCGTATATGGATTTAAATGGCGCAATCCATAACATTCCACATTTTAATAGCTCTTGTATCACTTACAGTGGCACAGAAAAGGAAAACGGCGCTATTACCTGGAGTACTACAAACGAATCTTGCTTGCTTGTCCCAAATAACGAAGATGGTTCTGCTGGTATCTCTATTGAAGATTCTTCAAATGGCCGTAACGCTGCAGAAGAATTAGTTTTGCGCTTTTCGGCCGTAATTACTTTTGCTCCAGAAGTCTTTAATTTTAACAATCATCATATGTTGGCACTTCCACCAGCTGGCCGTCGCAACGTGACAGATTCTTACGCGCAGATTCAAAGCATCTTTGCCGAACGCGCTACCGACTGTGCTCAAAACGATACTGAATGTATTACCACGCCAACTAGCGACACAAGCAGCAATAGTAGCGACAACAACAGTAATAATAACGATAATAGCAACAACGACACTACGAACCCAACCACTGAAGAAGAAAGCAGAGAAGAACAGGAGGAGTTATGGTAATTGCCAAAAAAGAAGAAAAAGGCGACAAACGCACTCAGATTTCTCAAGCTCAGCAATATATGGTGCTTGCAGTTTTGGGGGCCTCACTATTTCTAGGCGCTGCCATCGCAGTGATCGTTCACTCGATCAATAAAATATCCTTTAGCGCCAACGTTATCGTAGCTCAAGATCAATCCATCACCAGTTTTTCGGATGTTATTAAGAATATTGGTATCTGTAGTAGACCATCTGGCCAAGTTTATAGCGATAGCGAACTCCAAAAATGTTCACCAAACAATGTTAATGTATCTGCTGTGCCTAATACTCTCCGTTCTAATATTCTTAACAATATCGCTTCCAACGAAGCTTTGGCTTCTGTCCCAAACGAAAGTGATGCTGGCTGTAATAATCCTGATACAGGCAAGAATTATACATATCAAGAGCTTGAAGAAAGATATAGCAATGCTGAAAGTGAAGAAGAAGTTGCAGCCGCTATTGGCCTTATCAAAACTTGTTCATCACTTCGCGTGATCCCAGACGCATTACCAGCCTATAAAAACGAAGAGGCATTGCTTGCTAGCGTAGATAAAATCTTTAATATCTCTGACGCTAGACTCCAATCACTTAGTCCTACCGATGAAATTGACGGTGCTCCATTTGGTGTCAATCTTTATACCATTTCAGTTCGTTTAGCTCTTGAAGGTAGCACGGACACTGTCCACCGTCTTCTTAATAACTTAGAGCGTTCCATTCGCAATTTTAATATCGATCGTGCAACTATCAACTGGAGCAGTAATGGTTCTATTGATCTTACTGCTACAGCCTCAGCCTATTATATGACACCATCCACGCTGATGGTTACCGACAAATCTATTAGCATAGGAGGTAGAAAATAATGAAAAAGGATCTTGCTACTGCAATTATCACTGCCATTGTCGGAATAATTATCGCCTATTTCTTAGTTGGTGGGGTTTTCTTGAAAGACCCTGCTCCGGTCGTGATTAAAACCCTTACTACTGCAGTAGATAATACCGTGGCCGAGCCAAACCCTGAGATTTTCAACTATAGAGCAGTCAACCCTACTGTAGAAGTCTATGTTGACTGTACTAATTATGATGCTAACGGCAGCTGCTTAGATGGGGGGAACTAATGGCCGTTTTAACCAAAGAAGCCGAAACTAGAATCCTAGACTTACTTCTTGCCGAAGGTCTAGTTGACCCTACCTTGGCTGCAAATGCTAGAAATTCTGGAGATGGTGGCCCAATTCTAGACAAGCTTATCAACGAACACGCTATTTCTGGCGATATGGTTTCACACGCCACGGCACTTATTATCGGCGTGCCATATGTAGAGCTTAGAAATATCACAATCGACCAAGACATTTTGATTAAAATTCCATACGAAACCCAATCTCGTTTTATGGTTGTCCCACTTGGTGAAAAAGATGGTATGCTCAACATCGCTATGGCCGATGTTACCAACGTTCAGGCTACCGACTATATTTCTAATCTCATCAACCAGCCGGTTCGCGTATGGATGTCATCTGAGCGTGGTATCAAAGAAATGCTTGAGAAAAACCATGGTGACTTTACTACGGTTAAACAAGCAGTTAAAGATACTAATGAAGAGGTCGCCGAAAAAGCTCAAAGTGGCGATGTTAAAACAATTGTTCAGGACTCACCAATTTCAAAAGCTCTTACAACTATTTTGAGTTACGCCGTAAAAACCAAATCTTCTGATATTCACATCGAGCCACTCGAAGACGCCCTTATCATTCGGTGCCGTATCGATGGTGTGCTTAGAAAAATTATGGAACTTCCAAAAGTGGTGGCTCCAGCTCTTGTGTCACGTATAAAAATTTTAGCCAACCTCAAAATCGATGAGCATCGTATCCCGCAGGATGGTCAGTTTACTGTACTCGTAGAAGATAAGGAAGTAGACCTTCGTATTGCGACCTCGCCAGTAACTTGGGGCGAACAAGTGGTGATTCGTCTTTTGGATAAAAAAGGTGTGTCTATGGATATCCACCAGATGGGTATGGCCGGCCGTGCTTTGAGGGACGTTCTTGACGGTATCAAAAAACCAAACGGTATGATCCTAACCTCTGGTCCTACGGGTTCTGGTAAGTCTACTACTCTTTATGCGCTCATCCAAGAAATCAAATCTGAAGAAATTAACATTGTTACCTTGGAGGATCCAGTAGAGTATAAGATGGACGGCATTAACCAAATTCAGGTGAACGTGGACGCCGGGCTTACTTTTGCCTCAGGGCTAAGGTCTATTCTTCGTCAAGACCCTGACGTAGTAATGGTAGGTGAGATTCGTGACTCCGAAACTGCACAGCTAGCCGTGCAGGCAGCTCTTACGGGCCACTTGGTATTCTCTACACTTCACACCAACTCGGCTGCAGGTATTCTCCCTCGTCTTCTTGATATGGGCATCGAACCGTTCTTGCTTGCATCTACACTTAACGTGGTAATTGGTCAGCGCTTGGTCCGTCGTGTCACCGAAAAACGTGATCTTTATAAATCTTCTGAGCTAGAAACCGATAGTATCAACTCTATTGTAGGTGATTTACTACCAAAGACCAGTGGGGAAGTAGATGAGGTTAGTGAAGATCTAGGTTACCCAGGATTGCCAGTTAGAAATGAAGATTATTATATGCTTGCCAAAGGTCGTGATACCAAAGAAACACCAGGTGGTTACTCTGGCCGTGCCGGTATTTATGAAACTATTATTGTAGACGAAGATATTCAGAAGATGATTGTAAACCACTCCACTGCAGCTGAAATTATGCGCCTCGCTCGTGAGAAGGGCACAGTCACTATGCGCCAAGATGGGATCCTTAAGGTTCTCGCTGGCATTACATCAATTGAGGAGGTCAACCGTGTGGCATCGGATCTCTCGTAATAGTAAAAAGGTTATGGTAAAATAAAGTTATGCAAAATAATGGGGCAACAAATAATAATCTAAGAATCGAACTTCTTCTAGAAGAGTGTATCCGTCGTAATGCTTCGGATCTCCACCTTCAATATGGTATGCCTCCAATTCTTCGTGTTGATGGTGCGCTCGTGCCAATTGCCGGTCTCCCACCTATGAATTCTGCTATGCTAGAAGAAACCATCTTTGCAACTTTGGATGAAGAGCAAAAGAAAATCTATCTAAAAGATAAAGAATTTGACTATTCATTTGCATTCGGCGACGTGGCACGTTTTCGCGTAAACGCTTTCCACGAACGTGGTAAAATGGCAGCTTCTTTCCGTCTTATCCCTAATCAGATTCGTCCAATTGGCGAGCTTGGTATGCCAAGTATCGTAAACTCGTTTGCCGATTACCCACGTGGGTTGGTGCTTGTCACTGGACCAACTGGTTCAGGTAAATCCACCACACTTGCTGCATTAATCGACAAAATCAATCAAGAAAAAGCTGTTCATATTATCACTATTGAAGATCCGATTGAATTTACCCACACTTCCAAACGCTCAGTAATCGTACAAAGGGAAGTACATTACGATACATTTAGCTTTTCGGCAGCACTTCGTTCGGTACTTCGTGAGGACCCAGACGTAGTATTGATTGGTGAGATGCGCGACCTAGAAACTATTCAGGCAGCCATTACTATCGCAGAAACCGGCCACCTCGTTTTCGCTACTCTTCATACCAATTCAGCTGCCCAATCGGTGGATCGTATGATCGACGTTTTCCCAGCTCATCAGCAACCACAAATTCGTTCACAGCTTTCCAATATGCTCCAAGCCATTTGTGCACAAAGACTCGTTCCTGCTATCGGCGGTGGCCGAGTAGTAGCAGCCGAAATTATGACTGCCAACTCTGCCGTGCGTTCACTTATTCGTGAAGGTAAGACTTATCAGCTTGATAACGTTATTCAAACTGGCGCTGCTCAAGGTATGCAGACTATGGACCACGATCTTGCACGTCTCGTTCAATCTGGTGTAATTTCCTATGAATCTGCCTGTGACTATGCTATTGATATTAACGAACTTAACAGGTATGCAAGGGGCTAGTAATGAAACGCTATGATTATCGTGCCAAAGAAAAAGCTACCGGAAAACAAGTTAAAGGTAGTATTCAGGCCGATAACGAACGTCTTGCCGGTCGTCTTTTGGTTCAACAAGATTTAATCCCAGAATCCATCACAGAAGAGGGAACCACTAACCCATTCACCAAGTTCAATAATCGCATCACTACCAAAGACCACATTATGTTTACGCGCCAGCTCGCTACTTTGATCGGCGCTGGTCTGCCACTTTCTGCATCACTTAGAACCGTTACCGAACAAACTGAAAACAAAGGTATGCAGGCTGTTGGCGAAGAAATCTTGGCAGCTACCGAATCTGGTAAAAGCCTTTACGAAGCTTTCTCGGCCCATCCACAGGTGTTTAACGGTGTTTATCTCGCACTTATTCAGGCTGGTGAAAAATCTGGTACTCTAGATATTGCACTCAAACGTTTGGCTGATCAGGAAGAAAAAGACGCAGCTATGCTTGGTAAAATTCGTGGTGCTCTCGTTTACCCAGCTATCATTTTGGTAGTAATTATTGCTGTGCTCCTCTTTATGATGTTCGCTGTGGTGCCACAGGTTCGTGACCTTTACGAAGATATGGGCGAAGAGCTTCCAGGGCTGACACAGGGCCTTGTAAATCTTACTGACTTCACCGTCAACTTCTGGTGGTTAATCCTACTGGTCTTAGTAGGTGGTATTGCTGGTGCAGTTATCTTTGTCAAACGTACTCCAATGGGCAAGAAAATCGCTGATAGCTTTAAGATCCACGTACCACTCTTTGGTGGTCTGTTTAGGAAGCTCTACGTATCACGTTTTGCTCGTACTGCCGAAATGCTTCTGTCTAGTGGTGTGCCAATGGTTGATTCGGTTACTATTGCCATTCAATCTGTTTCTAACTCCGTGGTAGAGGCCGAATATAGTAAAGCTATTGAGCTTATTAAAGGTGGTAAAAGCCTTTCTGAGGCTTTAACGGACAGGGAATATATGCTTCCACTCGTACCACAAATGACTGGTATTGGTGAGGAATCTGGTAAGATCGATGAGATGATTGGTAAGGCCGCCAAAGTTTACGAAGATGAGCTATATGAACAAATCGAAAATATTTCTACTATGATTGAACCAATCTTGATGGTGGTGATGGCCGGCCTCATTGGTGTAGTAGTAGGTGGTACTTTGCTTCCAATTTACTCGCTCGTGAACTCTGTTGGCACGTAAATCTTGCAATTTTTACCCCAAAGAATTATACTTATAGTATGAATAAGCATAAGCAAGGTTTTACTTTTATCGAAGTTGTTTTAGTTTTGGGTATTGCTGGCGTCATTTTTATGATGGCGTTTATCGCACTTCCATCGCTTTGGGCTTCTCAACGCGATGCCGATAGAAAAGCACGTGTGATGGAGTTTATCTCTGATCTCAAAACCTATCAAACCAATAATAGTCGTGGTTCTTTGCCAACCTTAAATGGTAGTGGACCAGAAAGGTTCACTTGGTCTGCTGCTAGAGCTTCTACATCCAAAGACCTTAGCTGGGAAAATTTTGTCAGAGATTATATCGATGCAGACTTTTCCGATGCATCAGGGAATGAATACGAATTTTATATTGTAGATTGTTTGTCTGGTTCTGGTACTAGTATAAATGTCGGTGAAGATTGTGCCTACAAGTCTGATTTCGGTGATCTTAATAGTCGCTACAATATAGATGTTGCCAGTGGGGTAGATTTTACCATCTATGTAGCTGTTGGTGCTACTTGCGATGGTAATACTGCCGTCAAAACCAATAGCAATCGCAACGTTGCTGCTATCCAGGTGATGGAACGTGGTGGTCGTTACTGTTACAATACCTAAAATGCTATTGTTTTTTTCTATAAACTTTGTTATCATAAAGGAAAGATATTAGAGAAAGGATTATATCATTATGGTCAATAAAAATAATATCAAAGATAAACGTGGGTTCACCATCATCGAGGTCGTGCTTGTGCTTGCAATCGCCGGTCTTATCTTCTTGATGGTATTTATCGCACTTCCAGCACTTCAGCGTTCTCAAAGAAACACTCAGCGCCGTGATGATTACTCTATGCTTGTAACTGCCGTAAACTCTTATATGGCATCCAACAACGGTAAACTTGGCAACTTACTTAAGAGTGGTAATCCTACCGTACTCAAAAACTCTCGCTGGGTAAACAGCACCGGTGAAGATCCAAACGGTAACCCATACGAAGTTACAGCTATATCTTATAGTGACTGGGAAAGTGGTGGTCAAAAAGCCCCTACCGACGCTATTGCCGAAGATGGCAATAACTCTTCTCGTTCTGATGGTACCACTTCTACTACTGGTTCCCAAGTATTCGTGGTTATCAAAGCTAACTGTTCCGGCGTAGACGCTAATGGTGATCCACAACCAGCAGCCGATACTGCAGCTCGTGCCTTCGCAGTTTATGGCTACCTAGAAGGTGGCTCCATATTCTGCCAGGATAGTGGTAGCAACCGATAATCCTACTAAAGCCATTAAATCACCCCGAAAAGGGGTGATTTTTTATGGTAAAATAAGTATATGCAGATTCTATTTCTCATCTTAATGTTCATTATCGGCGCAGTCTTTGGATCCTTTTTCTGCTGCCAAGTTCGCCGAGAAGGGAAGATCAAATCTCGTCGTTCTATTTGTCTCCACTGCAAAAAGAAGCTAAGTTGGTATGACAATATCCCAGTTATTTCTTGGTGCGTTTTAAGAGGCAAATGCAGAAATTGCCATAAAAAGATCGGCTACGCCGAAATTATTTCCGAGCTTGCCTCTGGTCTAGCTCTTCTTGCTATCGGTACAACCATCAATGTAGAAACTGCAACCATCACTAACTGGATTACCTTTATTCTGATCACAATTTTTACTCTTTCTCTTCTATTTCTTGCCACCTACGATGGCCTCACTGGCAAATTACCAACAATAGGCCTTATTATATCTGTGATATTGGCAGTTTCGTCAATTATTCCAAGCGCGATTAACAATTTTTCCGTGATGCCATTTTTATCTGGCGCACTCTTTGGTGGAATCTACCTTGGTATTTATCTCATATCCAAAGGGAAATGGGTTGGTGACGGCGATTGGATTTTGGCTGGTAGCATAGGCTTGGCGCTCGGGCACCCTTGGCTAGCTGCATTTGCACTATTTGTCGCTAACTTTTCGGCTTGTTTGATTATGTATCCACTAGTAAAAAATAAGAAAAACCACCAAATCTATTTTGGCCCATTTTTGGTATTATCTTTTGTAATAGTATATGTGTTGGCACCGATGCTTCTTAGTGTGATATAATAAGAATATGCATAAGCTAAAAGGAGACACGTTAATTGAAGTAGCACTTGCTATCGGGATTTTTTCCTTAGTGGCTATTACTGTTGTCTCAGTAGTTTCAGCTAGCCTTACTGGTGCTCAGTCGGCCCTAGAGACTACCGTCACTAGGGAAGAATTAGACGGCCAGGCAGAGGCACTTAGATTCATTCACGATTCTTATGTTTCTGGCACTCAGTCCAAAAAAGTCACCGACAACGTCTATGGCAAACTTTGGACAGCTATTACTGCTCGCGCTGTTCCAGAAGATTCTTCCACGGCAGTTCTAGATTTTAACCCAGAAACTTGCTCCAGTATATATACTGGAACCGGGCTCCTAGACACGTCTAAGACCGGTCCTAACCCATTTATTATCAATACACGTCAATTATCCAGTGCTGATCCAAATAAGATTATCGTGGCTAGTAAACCTTCAGATACGAAAGGCATCTTTTACCAAGCTGCTACTTACCCTAGGATTATCTATGGCGATATTATCGGCTCAGGAGCAGATGGTGATGACCTCTATAGCCAGACCACCAGTGAGTATCTAGACATCAAGCGCGTCGAAGGTATCTTTATCACCGTAGTTAAAGGCGAAAGCAAAATCGTTAAAGATGGTGGTAATACCGTCCAGAGCGAAGCTGCTCACTACGATTTTTATATTCACTCCTGTTGGATGCCACCAAACACCGATCGAGCTTCCACTATCTCTACTGTTGTTAGATTGTATGACCCAGCTGTGATCGTCTACTAATTATTTAGTATCAGAATGAAACTTTTTATGTACTTCTTTAAGATGCGCGTCCGTTACGTGTGTATAGATTTGTGTAGTAGAAATATCAGCGTGACCGAGGAGTGATTGTACAGCACGAATATCGGCACCATTCATCAATAAATCCGTAGCAAAAGAATGCCTCAGGGTGTGTGGTGAAACGTGCTTGGTAATTCCAGCCATCCGGGCGTATTTTTCTACGATACGTTCAACTGAGCGTGCTGTAATGCGACGATAATCGCCAGAAGTATCTACGGCCTGCAAATTTCTAGAGTTGTTTAAAAACAGCGCTGGCAAAGAATCCGTTCTAGCATCTAGATAATCTGCTAGCCTGTCAGCGCAGGCATCAGAAATAAAGATTGGTCGGTCTTTAGAACCTTTACCTCTCACCATAAACTCTTTTTTGGCCAAATTAATAGAATCGCGATTTAAATTAACAAGCTCAGAAACACGTAGGCCCCCAGAGTAGAGAAGTTCAATAATTGCTCGGTCACGTAGCCCAGATTCCGTAGAAAGATCAATCTGGTCCAACATTTCCTCCACCTCATCATAATGTAGAAACGTTACTTGTTTTCGCACCACTTTAGGCAGCTCCACGAGGGAAGGATCAAGCGATTTAATTTCGCGTTTAGTCAGATACTTCAAAAACCCTCTTAAAGCTATCAAATGATATGCCTGAGTGATAGCCTTAAGATCATCGCCACCGTTAGAAGATCCATAGCGATTCAGCTTCAATCGGTATTTTCTTAGGAGTTCCTTATCGATATCAGAGGCTTTAAGCTCATCCTTACCGGTGATTTCTAATGCAATATCCAAAAATCGTTCAAGATATAATCTGTAGTTTTCGACTGTCTTTTGTGAGCGTCCACGCTCAATTTCTAGGTGCTCAAGAAAATCTTCGATTAAATCTGACACGTACATAGTTACATTATAGCACTACTTGCAGAGCTTGTATGCGTCGCGAACAATCATCACCTCTTCATTGGTTGGTTCAACGTATACTGGTACTGTAGAGTCTTCTGTGGTGATGATGCCACTAGTAATTTCTTTGAAGCTAGCGATTGCATCATTTACTTCTTTATTGAGCTTAATTCCAAGTGGAGCTAGGCCATTGATGATAGATTCACGAGTTTCAGCACCGTTTTCGAGCACACCAGCTGTAAACACGATGGCATCTACCTCACCACCAAGTTCCAAGTAATACTCAGCGATGTAGCGGTCGATACGGTCTACGTACATATCAAGCGCGAGTCTAGCATTTTCGTCGCCGTTAGCGATTGCTTGCTCTACGTCACGGTTATCATTAAATCCACAAACGCCTTTGAGACCAGATTCCTTATTGAGTGCATCATCAATTTTGTCGTAGGTCATACCAGCTTCGTCGATCATATATTTAATGATAGAAGGGTCAATTGAGCCGGAACGGGTGCCCATCATCAAACCATCGAGTGGGGTAAGACCCATCGTAGTATCATAGCTTTTACCATCTTTTACGGCAGTAATTGAAGCGCCAGAACCAACGTGACAAATAATCAAATTGATATTTTCTTTGCCGAGTTTTTTCTGCATTTCTTCGGTGATATATTTGTGAGAGGTTCCGTGGAAACCATATTTTCTCACGCCGTATTTTTCATACCATTCCATTGGCACAGGATACATATACTGAATTTTTGGAATTGTCTGATGGAATGCTGTATCAAACACTGCTACCTGGGTAGCGTTAGGAAGTGCCTTTTGCATAGCTTTGATAGCAGCGAGATTGCCAGGGAAGTGAAGTGGTGCGAACTTACCAAATTCCTTAATATCTTTCATCACTTCGTCATCAATCACCACTGATTTAGCGTACTTTTCACCACCGTGAACTGCGCGATGCCCAACAGCACGGATCTCTTGTAAATCTTTTACTGCACCGTAGTTGATTAGCTCTTCTAGCATAACTTTTACGGCTTCAGCGTGATCTTTGATGAGTTTCTTTACTTCGGTCTTTTTACCTTCAAACTTGATGGTATAAAAAGAGTCTTTTGCTCCAATCTTTTCAACGTAGCCACCGATAATAGATATTTCTGCTGGCATATCATAAAGCTGAAACTTCAAAGAAGAAGAACCAGCATTAACGCATAATACTTTCATCTTTTCTCCTGTTATATTGATATATATTATATCACGGTTTTACAACACTTTTTCGAGAAACTCTTTTACCCTAGGAGTTTTTGGATGAGAGAAGAACTTGTCTGGCGCACCTTCTTCTATAATGCGCCCCTTATCGATAAACACAATTCTAGAAGCAATTTCTTTAGCGAAGTTCATCTCGTGTGTTACGATAATGGTAGTCATTCCATTGTCTACTACTTCGTGAATGAGGTCTAAGACATCACCGATAGATTCTGGATCAAGCGCAGAAGTTGGTTCGTCAAAGAGAAGGACAGAAGGCTCCATCATCAAAGCTCTCACGATCGCTACGCGTTGTTTCTGACCACCAGAAAGAGAAGCAGGGAAGGCATCAGCCTTTTCGATCAGACCGATATGTTTAAGTAGCTTTTTAGCTTTTGCTTCTGCCTCATCCAAACTAAACTTCTTTAACTTCACTGGTGCCAAGGTCAAATTTTCCATTACGGTAAGATTATTGATCAGGTTAAAATGCTGAAACACCATACCAATCTTGGCGCGCATTTCCTGGATATTTTTATCGTCAATTAGCGTGTCCTCAAAAGAAACCTTACCAGCCGTTGGTTCTTCTAGCCTGTTGATACATCTAAGAAAAGTAGATTTACCAGAGCCGGACGGGCCAAGTATCACCACTTTTTCACCCTCATAAAGATCAAAATCAATACCAGTAAGTACTTTATTTTCGCCAAAGGCTTTCTTTAATCCTCGTACCGAGATTACATTCTTACGCTCTGGCATCGCTCCTCCTCATATGTTTTTCTATACGTTTTATGATGAACGTAATTAAATACACTACGGCCAAGTAGAACAAAGCTGCCACAAACATTGGCACTACATAGCTCGCCATATTTTGACCCGAGCCGATATCTTTAGCTGCCATATTAAGATCGTACATACCCACCATACTTACGATCGCAGTTTCCTTGATCACCGTAATTATTTCGTTGCCAAGCGAAGGAATAATATTTTT
This sequence comes from Candidatus Saccharimonadota bacterium, assembly GCA_017510925.1. Classification (GTDB taxonomy): domain Bacteria; phylum Patescibacteriota; class Saccharimonadia; order Saccharimonadales; family Saccharimonadaceae; genus Nanosyncoccus. The sequence continues at coordinate 156,741 of JAFWLT010000006.1, forward strand.
GATCGCTTGGGGAAAGACAATCTTAGAAAATACTGTAAGTGGCGAGAGTCCTAAGGCTAGGCCGGCTTCCGTTTGACCAGCTCGACAGATAAAATACCACCTCTGATAATTTCTGAACAATATGCAGCTGAGTTGAAGGCAAAGGCCAAAATCGCTGTTACTACCTGAGGGAAGTCTCTGATTGCAAAGATTACAAAGAACATAATAAAGAGTTGCAACGCCATTGGCGTGCCTCGTATTACGGTTATATACACTCGGCAGATAAATCTAATTGGCGTCATCCATTTAGATTTGCCGGTCTCGATTAGCGCAATGATGAGTCCCAAAATAAATCCGATCAAAACTGCAAAAAACGCAATTTCAATTGTTAGCAAAAAACCGTGGAGGAGGGAATCAAGATACTCTGGTGTGGTAAATAGCTCTACGACTTTATCAAAGAAATTTTCCACCCAGCACCTCCAATATTAGAACCCCATATATTTTAGAACTAATCTATCGATCTCGGTTTTGCCCTCGGCGTCACGGGTCAGCATTTCTGCTAGAACCTCATTAAAGGCCTCAAGAAGCTCTGTCTTGTCTTTGTTCACGGCAATTGCATAAGATTCTTCTGCTGGTTCATCATCAGCCACAGTAGCCCCCATATAATATAGTGGCAAAGCCCCAAGATTAGGATTCTTGTCTACGATCATTTTAGCTGGAAGTTCGTCGGCAATTGCATAATTTATAATATGCGCCGAAATTGCATCAGCAGCAAGTTGGTGAGAGTCAAAGCCTTTTACTTCAGTATTGGTGCCAGCAAGTACACCAGATTCTGCTTCGTCAGAAGCAAAGAGATAACCGGTACTTCCAGTCTGTGAACCAACTTTAGCCCCAGCCAGAGCGTTCCATACTACGTGACCGTCTCTGGTTTCTGGCGCAGCATTTTTATCGAAAATTACATATTGTACAGATGTATAGTAAGGGATGGAGAAGTTTACTTTTGCGCTTCGAGCCGGGGTAATAGTGAGCCCTGCCGCACCGGCATCAGCAATTTTACCAGCTTCCACGTTATCGATAATCACATCAAACTCTACGTCTTTGATATCGATCTTTTTATTCATTTTCTTAGCAACGCGATCAATAATTTCTACATCTACACCTTTTATTTGACGTCCTTCGTAAAATTCAAACGGTGCAAAGAATGCATTAGTTTCTACAATATAATCTGCTTTTTTGTTAGCATTAATAATAAATAATGCTATTACGCCAGCGATCGACGCTAGCACAATTAAAATCTCTATAATTAGCCCAGCAGGGAACTTTTTATTGTTTTTCTTTTTGCTTGATTTTGTAGACTTCTTTACCATAACCTTATTATACCATATCGACACCAAAAAGCACGGCCAATGACCGTGCTTTAACGGGTTTATTTTTTCTTTGCGTCTTTTGCGTCTTTTGCGTCTTTTGCATCTTTTTTGCGATTGATGCGATTCATTGCTTTAATGATCATAAAGATCACCCAAGCGATAATTAGGAACTCCACCACATTCTGGATGAAATTACCGTAAGCGATCACAGCTTCAGTGTTACCACCAAAGAAATTTGGAATTACGAGTTTAAGATCACGGAAATTCACACCACCACCGATGAGGCCCACAATTGGCATAATCATATCGTTCACCAAAGAATTAACAATTGCTGTAAATGCACCACCTACAGCTACACCTACGGCTAGATCTACTACTGAGCCACGATTAATAAATTCAATAAATTCTTTTCTGAATCCAGAATTTTTCTCGCGTACAGCTGAAACTTTTTCTTTGACTTTGTCAGTCTTTTCTCCCATAAATAACTCCTATTTAGAATTTATTTTGCTTTTGTCTCTGAAAAATCATTAAATTGTGCATAAAGATTATTCAGACTATCGTAAGATGTAGCGAGAGCAGACTTGAGGGTTTGATCATCGGAAGCATTAGCAATGCTAGTTACGTCGCTCATTGTACTAAAGATTTCAAAGGCCATTTTATGCGCGAATACTCTGTCTAGAAGCCCATTAATTTTGGCTTCAAACAGTTCGTTCATTAATTCGTCGCGTTGTAATTCGGCTGCTTCCTTTACGGTGTCTTTTTCTCGGCCAGCTTCATAGCCATATTTTGCAGCCATAAAAGTATTGAGACTAGAAGAAGTGTTTGTAAATACACCCTTAAGAGATGCAGAAAGGGAACGAAGCAAAGATGATTTAATGCTACCTTGGTATTCTGTGATTGCCTCTGAGGTGCCATCAAGTCTAAGCTTGAGGTCAATACACTTTTCTTGTAAGTCTTCTTTATTTCCGAGCATAGAGCCAAGGACGATGATCGCGATCAAAAGGCCAAATGCAGCAAGCCCCCATTTTAGCCATTTAGAGCTTAAAATATCACCAAGACCACCCTTTTTTTGTTTTGGAGGTCTGGCAGCTCTTGAAATTTGATCCAGATAGTCCTGACTGTCCATATGATATAATACTATTATAGCATATGTATGACGCGAAGGAGGAAATAAAATCTCGACTTCCCGTAGAAGATGTAGTGGGCCGCTATGTGGAGTTGAAGCGTGCCGGCCGTAGTCTTAAAGGCCGTTCGCCTTGGGGTGTAGATAAGACCCCTAGTTTTATGGTTTCTCCAGAGAAGGGTATTTGGCACGATTTCTCAGCCAATAAAGGTGGCGATATCTTTACCTTTGTAATGGAAGTAGAAGGGATTACCTTCAAAGAAGCTCTAGAAAAACTTGCGCGTGAAGCTGGCGTAGATCTTGCAAAATACGGTGGCAAGGGAGACGACAAAAAATTTGCCGAGAAAAAACTCCGTATCAAAAAATCTCTCGAACTTGCTACTAAGTACTATCAAGCCTGTCTAGTGAAAAATCGCGAAGTCTGTGAGTACGTTTTTTATCAGCGACACTTAAATCGTGCTACTGTCGCCGAGTTCAAAATTGGCTACTCCCCGGCCTCTGGTACAGCGCTTTTAGACGCGCTAAAAAAACGTGGATTTTCTATAGAAGATTTGGACGCTGCCGGTCCTTTAAATCGTTTCAAAAAAGATTTGTTCAAAGATCGAATGATGATTCCATTTATTGACACAAACGGGGAAGTGATCGGCTATACTGCTCGCATTTTGGGTAAGGGCGAGCCAAAATACCTCAATACTCCAGAAACCGTGTTGTTCAATAAGTCTAAATATATCTTTGGGCTTTATCAGGCCAAAGAGTCTATTCGTCGTAGCAACTTTGTAGTGATAGTAGAAGGGAATATGGATGTGATTTCTTCGCACCAGGCTGGCGTCAAAGAGGCTGTGGCGACATCGGGTACTGCGATGACCGAGCAACACCTCAAGATCCTTTCGCGTTTAACTTCTGATATTCGTTTGGCATACGACGGTGACGAGGCCGGTGTTAAAGCTACCGAGCGCGCCGTAGAACTTGCTGGGAATCTTGGCATAGATCTTACTATTATCTCTAATTATCACGGGGCCAAAGACCCGGATGAATTAATACAGAAGGACCCTGCCCTCTGGAAGCAAGCCGTAGAAGAACGCATTCCAGCTGTAGATTGGCTCCTTGATAAATATGCCGAGAAGCTAAACCTCTCCTTAGCCCCAGATAAGAAGAAGTTTTCTGACATCGCTCTCAAGCTCCTAAGCTATATTCACGACGAAATTGAATACGCCACTTATGAGGATAAAATTGCCAAGATTCTAGGCGTCTCAAGAGAAGTCCTGCACGAAAAAGGTACTCGCCTAGATGAAGAACTAGAAAAATCTAAGGCCAAAAGATTTCTCAAAAAGCCTAAAACCACTGCTATGCCAAATCACGTCAAGAAGTTAGAAGACAATCTCCTGGCTCTCAAAATCTTTGGTAAGGCCAGCCTAGAAGTTCCTCTAGAAATCCCTACCGAAAAAACCAGGCTTTCAGAGCTAGAATTAGTTTTTGATACCAATTACAAAGATATCAAAGATTTCGACAAAGAAGCCAAGCTCACTCTAGATCGTTATCAAAAAGAAACCAAAAAACTAAGAGTAAAAGAACTCCAGGAAAAACTCGAAAATCTAGAAGAAGACGATCCAATTTATGAAGAAACCCTAACCGAGCTCAGTCAGCTACTTAAGTCTTGATCTTTTCTCTTATCTGTGCTATAATTACACCTATATAAAGTAAAGGATTAACAATGAAAAAAGCAGTTATCCTCGTAGGCGGGAAACAATATCTCGTTGAGGAAAAAGAGACCCTACGGGTGGACCTCCTCCCGGCAGGCACTAAAGAGCTCGAAACTGATGCTTTACTCGTAATCGACGGCGACAAAACCACCGTTGGTACTCCTACAGTTAAAGGCGTAAAGGTTTCAGCCAAGGTGAAAACACCAGAGGTAAAGGGCGACAAAGTTCGCGTAATTCGCTATCATTCAAAGAAGCGTGTTCACACCGAAACTGGCCATCGCCAAAAGTACAGTGAGATTGAAATCACCAGTATTAAGTAAAAAATAGCACCGTAAGGTGCTATTTTTTTGTTGTTGTGTTATAATGATAAGTATTATGAGTGCGAAGGTAATCTGTGTAACTAACCAAAAGGGTGGTGTCGGCAAAACTACTACGGCTGTAAATCTAAGTTTTTATTTAGCTAAAGATAAGAAGAGAGTTTTACTAGTAGATTTTGATCCTCAAGGCAATGCCACCTCTGGTCTTGGCCTAGACAAAAACGACAAGGCCAAACTTGGCGTTACCATGACAGAGGTTCTTCTTGGTAATGCCGACATGGAAGATTCCATTCGCCACACCAAGTATAAAAACTACGATTTGTCTCCAGCCACCCCAGAACTTGCTAATGCAGAAGTAGAAATTGCTGGCCTGAGTAAAAAATTTGTTCGCCTTCGTGACGCTATTAACAGGGTAAAAGATCAGTACGATTTTGTTATCATCGACCTTCCACCATCACTTAGCTTACTCACCGTTAATGGTATGATTGCTGCTGATTATCTCTTGCTCCCAGTGCAGACTGAGTTTTATGCGCTTGAAGGCGTAGCACAGCTTCTAGAAACTATGAAACTAGTCAAAAAACAGGCTAATCCACATCTAAAACTCTTAGGCGTAGTTGCTACTATGTACGACAAGAGAACCAGCTTATCGTCTCAGGTCTTCACTGAGATCAAGAAATATTTCAAAGATCTTACCTTTAAGACTACTATCCCTAGAAATGTGCGCGTAGCTGAGGCCCCATCTCACGGTGTGCCAGTTGGCGATTATGATAAATTCTCTCGTGGCGCTAAAGCTTACAAAGACCTCGCCAGAGAAGTAGAAGGGAGAATCAAATGAAAGGTTTAGGCCGTGGTTTTGACGCATTAATTCCTACCGATCTTGTAGACGAGGAATTTGACCTTACAGCCTCAGAAGACAAAAAAGAATCCGAGCTTTTAAAGATCAAAATTGATGATATTTTCCCAGACGAAGAGCAGCCACGTCGTGATTTTGCTCCCGAAGCTATGGAGGCGCTCGCCGCCTCGATCAAAGAGCACGGTGTGCTCCAGCCAATCGTCGTCACCAAAGAAGATGGTAAGTATAAAATCGTCGCCGGCGAGCGCCGCTGGCGTGCTTCCAAGATTGCCGGCTTAGATAAGATCCCAGCTATAGTGAGAAGCCTAGATTCCCAAAATCGCCTCGAGCTCTCTATTATTGAAAACGCTCAAAGAGAAGATCTTAACCCAATCGAGCTTGCTACGGCCTATGCCAAGCTCAAAAATCAGTTCAACCTATCAGATGAAGATATTGCCGCTAAGGTAGGGAAATCAGAAACAACCGTCCAAAACACCTTGAGACTCTTAAACCTCCCAGAAGATGTCAAACGCACCATGGTTAAAGAGAAACTTACAGAAGGCGTAATGCGCCCACTCGTTAATCGTGACGAAGAAACCATCAAAAAAGTCCTACCAAAAATTATCGAAGAAGGCTGGACTGCTAGAAAAGTAGAAAGATATTTCCAGGATCACAAGAAAAAATCCAGCGCAGCTCTCATCAAGCGTGACATCTATCACAAAGACGAAGACACGCTAAGCGCTAAATATGGCACCGTGGTCAAAATTTCTGGTCGTTCACTCACCTTTAAATGTAAAAACACTACTGATTTACAAAACCTCATCGACAAGCTAAAATAAAAATATGAGCAAAGACTCAGACAGAGTTAAGAAAGCCGTAGAAGTTGCGACCAAAGCCCACGAAGGCCAACTCAGAAAAACCGGCGAACCTTATATCATCCACCCTTTGGCTGTCAAAAAAATTCTTGAAGAATGGGGGATGGATGAAGATACTATCATTGCTGGCATTCTTCACGATACTGTGGAGGATACTGATCTCACGCTCAAAGACATTGAGGATGAATTTGGTGAGTCTGTGGCTTTTTTGGTAGATGGCGTCACCAAACTTTCTACTGCTAGAAACGGTATGAGAGATATAGACACCTATCTTCCAGAAACCAAAGACAATTTCCTTCGACTAATGATTGCCCTAGGTGACGACATCAGAGTTCTCATTATTAAACTTGCCGACCGTCTACATAATTTACGAACTCTAAGCGCTCTTCCACCAGACAAGCAAAAGAAAATCGCCAAAGAGTCTCTTGAAGTTTTTGCACCACTTGCCGACAGATTAAACATGGGTCTTCTACGTGTAGAAATGGCCGACCTTTCCTTCAAATATGTAGACCCTAAACGCTACGCCTATCTTAAAGATTTGATTGAAAAATACAATAAAACTGCAGCAAAATCGCTCAAAAAGATTGAAGATGAAGTTAGCGCAGCCTTAAAAAGAGAAAAAATTAAATTCACTCTCTCTGGCCGCGTGAAGTCAGTTTATTCACTTCACAGAAAACTCGCTAAACACGATCAAAACATCAACGAAATTTACGATCTCACTGCACTTAGAATTATTGTAGAAGACGTTACTACCTGCTACCTGGTTCTTGGCATCGTTCATTCGCTCTATATGCCGATGGATGGTCGCATCAAAGATTATATTGCCATGCCAAAGCAAAATGGGTATCAATCTATCCACACTACCGTTATTACTAAAGACAAACACATCGTAGAATTCCAAATTCGCACCAAAGAAATGCACGACTTTGCCGAGCACGGGCTTGCAGCCAGCTTCTATTACAATGAGCAAAAAGTTACCGAAAACTACAAAAAAGGGAAGATTGAACATCTTCCTACCAACCTTTTGTGGATTCAAGAGCTTCAAATGACTGCAGCTAAACTTCGGGAAGGTAAAAAAGTAGATCTAAAAAAGCTAAAACTCAATCTTTTTGCCGATCGTATTTTTGTTTACACGCCAAAAGGCGATATTTTGGATTTACCAAAGGGCGCTCTCCCTCTAGATTTCGCTTACCGACTTCACTCAGAGATCGGTGACCACGTAATGGGCGTCAAAATCAATGGTAAAATGTCTAATTTAAATACCAAACTTCAGCACGGTGATGTGGTAGAAATTCTAACTTCCAAAAACCAAATTCCAAAATCAAGCTGGCTAGATAAAATTATTACTCCACATGCTCGTTCCAAGATTTTACATAGTCTAAACAGTATTAATAAAAAATGATATAATGGTTATATAAAGTGGGGAAAAGATGCCGATGTAGCTCAGTTGGTAGAGCAGCTCATTCGTAACGAGCAGGTCACAGGTTCAAGCCCTGCCATCGGCTCCACAAGGGAACAAAATGAAAGATCTAAAAGAAGATATCAAAACTATTTATAAAAACGAGCGCCTTATGCTCGTAATGATGATTTTAAATTTTCTAGCTAGCCTAGCGCTACTCATTTTTAGTTTTATCAAAATTAACCCAGCTAGCTCAGTTATCAAAATTGGCTACGGAGATATTGGTGGCTATCGCGATGGCTCCTGGACGGATCTCATCGCCTTTCCACTTTTAGCAATTTTATTTGGTATTATGCATAATTTTATTGCTGTGAGAATCTTCCATAAACGTGGTGCTGGTATGACCAAGTTTTTCTTAATCACGACCACCGTCTTGATTGTTGGGGCGTTTATCGTTCTAAGCCGGCTTGTCCAGGAAGGCTAAAGGGTGGCAATAAAATATGCGTAAAAACCTAGAAATTCCAAGGGGGAAACGCACGGCTAAGTACCGGTTTTTTGAGATTTTACCAGGGTTAATTTCTTACGGTGCCATTGTCCTTTTGTTCGTCTTATCATTAATAGACCCAGTGCTAGGCGCAATCTATCTTTTTATTATGATTGCCACTACTTTGGTAAAAGCCATCAGTGTGGCTTACCGTACAGTGCAGGGCTATAACGTTATCAAGCGTGCTGAGCGAGTAGATTGGCGAGCACGTCTAGAAGATCTAGAACATCCACATGAAGCTTATGAAAGGCTCCGTGACGATAATGGCAAAAGCTATCATTTTACCGCACACCTAGAAAACCTTAAGCTAATGGCGGCTATGCCAGGCGAATATCCAGACCCAGCAAAAACTCTTCATGTTATGATCGTCACTGCTTATGACGAAAGCATAGATGTTCTAAAGCCATCTATCGAGGCTATCAAAAATTCTACTTTTCCAAATGATCGCATTATTGTGGCATTAGCTTATGAAGAACGTGGTGGGGAAGCTATGAAAGAAACTGCCAAAAAACTCCACCAAGAGTTCAAAGGCGTCTTCAAAGATTTTCTTTTGGTAGAACATCCAGATGGCATTTCTGGCGAGGTTGTAGGTAAGGGGCCAAATCTTACTTACGCCGGCTATTTTGTGGCAGAATATTTTGAAAAACATCATTTAAACAAAGAAAATGCCATCGTTACTTCACTAGATAGCGATAACCATGTTCATCCAAAATATCTAGACAATGTAGCATATGAATTTATTACGCACCCATCCAGACAACGTATGAGTTATCAGCCAGTATCTCTTTTTATGAATAATATTTGGGATGCCCCAGCACCTACGCGCGTGATTGCTGTATCCAATTCATTTTTTAACGTGATTACTACCATGCGCCCACACGTGCTCAGAAACTTTGCTTCGCATTCACAGCCACTCCAAGCTTTGGAGGCTATGGATTTTTGGAGCAAACGCACCATTGTAGAAGATGGCCACCAATTTTGGCGTAGTCTTTTCTTCTTTGGTGGTGATTACACGGTGCTACCTATTCGTATACCAATTTATCAAGATGCAGTTCTGGATGAGACTTTTCTAAAAACTGTCAAAGCCCAATTTATTCAGGTACGTCGTTGGTATTATGGCGCTTCTGATGTGGCATATGTTGGCACTAAATTGTTCTGTAAAAAGTCCGAACGCCCAGTGCCATTTTGGCAACTCTTTCCAAAATTCTGGAGACTTTTAGATGGCCATGTGACTCTCGCAATTTTAGCGCCAATTGTAGCATTTGGGGGTTGGGTGCCAATGTTGATGAATTTATCTGCGCATACCATGGTGGGATACAATTTGCCAAATGTAGTAAGCATCGTAGAAACTTTTGCGTCGGTCGGCCTTATTATTACGATCCTAGTTTCACTTAGAATGTTACCACCACGCCCAGCTAAATACAGAAAAGGGAAGACTATTTTAATGGTGCTTCAATGGGTATTGATGCCGATTACCTCTATTTTGTACCAGTCTATTGCTGCATTTTATGCCCAGACTCGCCTGATGCTAGGCAAGTATATGGAAAAGTTCGACGTCACCAAAAAAGTAGTTAAAAAATAGATAGTTTCGTGCTATAATAAACTTATGCTTAAGGTCGTGCGTAATCTATTATCTTGCGTATGTTTACTTCTTGTTCTCGCATTTTTGTTTCTAGGAGCTCCAACCCACGCAGCAAACCTTAATGCTAGTGTAGGCATTAATCCATCTCTCACTCTCACTCTCCCTACAGCAGATCTAAACCTAAATCTAAATCCAGCCACTACTACTTTTGGCTACAAAGACTTACCAATATCAATTAGCACTAATAACGAAACTGGCTATATCATGACTGTTACTACAGCAGATGATAACACCAACCTAGTAAACACAGAAGACTCTAACATAGTACTAGAAACCCTTCCAGCTAAAACTGGTGGCTATACAGACTCAGACTTCATTGTAAACAAATGGGGCTATAAGAATGGTCTTTCTAACAACTACTTCCCATTCACATCCGGAGATACTGTACTTGAGAACTCTACCTATACTAACGAAGACTCTACCACCCTTAGATTCGCTACTAAGATTGACTATATGCAAGAAGAAGGTACCTATTCTACTACCTTTAGTTTTAATCTGGTAGTAAATCCAACAGCGCCAAGTATACAAAACCTAGATCCTGCTCTTTGTACTGCTGCACCAAGAGAAGTTATAGATGAACGTGATGACCAAATATACACTATTCAAAGACTCGCTGACGGGAATTGTTGGATGGTAACCGATATGAACTTGGGCGCAACGAATATCACTCAAGAACTAAATTCTAGCAACACCAACATCGTCACGCCAGTTTCTGCAGCCACGTTTAATAGTTGGAGAAAAACTTTTAGCACAGTTTCTGCCAGTCTTTCGTCAGGAGAATTTATTCCTATATCCGGCACAGATAGTGTTTCCGGAACTAATTATGGGGTGCTATATAATTATTGTGTAGCTTCTGGGGGAAGCATCTGTGCTAATTCTTATACTTCTAATGCCACTTATGATATTTGCCCTGCAGGTTGGAGGCTTCCAACTGGTGGTGCTAATGGCGAACCTGCAAACCTTTACAATCAACCTAATTACAACTCTTATGCTAAGATGCGAGCGTCAGTAGCAGACGGAGGTGTAGCGCTTGACCTTTCTGGTGCTTTCTATAATACATCTTATGACTATAGTCAGCATACGGGCAAATATGGGATATATTGGACTTCTACAAGGGAAACTGGTACCGGAACATCTACACGCGTGTATAACTATAGAGTTGATGATACTAATAGTACTTTCTCTGGCGCTACTTATGACCATCGTTCTTGGGGCATGGCTGTTCGCTGTATTTTAAAAGACACTCGCACTATCTCAGACGTCACAACCATGCAAAATATTAGCCCACAAGTAGTGGCAAACACCACTAATGGGACTACAGCCACCCTTACTGATGCTCGTGATGGCCAAGAATATACTGTGGCGAAGATTAACGGTAGGATCTGGATGACTAGAAATTTGGCTATTGGTTGTGATGGTACGGGCTCTACCTATGGATCGAATATGAACGCTAAAAGAATCAATGCAGAACAATCAGATTTTTACTCCCTATCATCCTATACAATGCCTACAGACAGCCTCAAATTAGGAAGTGATACTGAAAATACCATCTCACGCATGGAATGCTCGAACGAATATGGTGCTTGGTATAACTATCCGGCTACCACGGCAGGGACCATCACTGGTTCTACTTCGGCAGAAGCTACCGAAAGTATATGTCCGAGGGGATGGAAAATCCCATCATATACAGAAGGGAGCACTATTGCCAACAATGCCACCTATACAACACTATTTAATCCTTCGCTAGGTAGCAACTATCATAATGGTAGCATCGACCCTAGAGTGCGTGGAATTTGGTGGTTCTCAACTGCCTATAATGCTTCGAACCGTCGTTATATATATCGTGAGATTGGGCAAAACAATAACAACCTAAATCCTGCAGGATCAGACGGTTTATTTGGGCTCGGGCTTTATCTTCGTTGTATCGCTAAATAACCATGAAAAAAGGGCCCCGTCGGGGCCCTCCTGTGTTGGTACGTAGGGTGTAAATAATTGAATGATATCGGGCGCATCGTAATGATTGCCGTTGGTATCGTGAAATCGGTTTCTCTTACCATTTCCTGCAAAATACAGGAACTCACTTGGCAGAACGGAATATGACACACCACTTTCCCATAGTTGCATAGCATATTCTGCTGCCAAAAGGTTTTCTGGTAAGACCTCGCCTTTGGCTGGTTCTGCATATTGTGAAGGCGCATTGATGTTTTCTTCTACAGTGTTTGGAAACTGAGGGCTATCTACCCGATGTAGTACCGTCAGCCCCACGCAGACTTTGTCGTCGAAAGTTCCACCTTCTGTTTGGATTATCCGACTAAGCCTGTCTACGTCCTGTGCTCGTGCTTCTGTAAGTAGTGCTGTTTCATCTGGAGCTACTGCAGCCTCCCCCACAGACTCTGTTTCTACCTCTGGTGTCTCAGCAGCGTGCACTTCAAGGCCAAAGCCCATCACGCCAAAGAGGATACCAAGAAACAGTTTAGCACAGAGGTGTTTAAAACATTTCATACAAAAGTCCTCCTTAAAAAAATTTTAAACTACGTTTCTACTAGAAAATTACCCTACATATATATTATAACACAGATTGGTTAAGAGGTCAACAGGTATAGACAAATTTGCATTTAACTGATATAATAGAACTATTGGGTCGCTAGCTCAGTTGGCTAGAGCGTCTCGTTTACACCGAGAAGGTCGGGGGTTCGAGCCCCTCGCGACCCACCAGACGCATAAGGCGTCTTTTTTTATTTGCATTTTTTGCCAATTCCACCCCTGATGTTTAGCATTTTACAAGCATCCCTAATTGCCTTATCAAAGCCATCGTGGATCTTAATATTGTTGGAAACCACGTTTCTAAGTTCTGGCACGATGTCGTTAAACTGACTACAAGCAAGGATTATTTCGCCTGGTTTATAGTTATACTTCAAAAAGAACTCATCAAACCTTGCCTTGATATCTACCTCATCTAGCTCACCATCGTCAATCAAAGCTGGCCAATCATCTAGGCACATAGTATCTACGTGTCGTTTTAGCCGAAATAAATAATTGTGGTAATTAAGAGTTTTCGCCAGTGCCTTAGTAGTTAGCGCCACAGTAGGACGTTTTGATTGGTTGTTCGGGCAGGGAAGTGCAAGCCCACAAAATTTCTGTTTTTTGTATTTGCGTTTAAAATATTTTAGACTAGTAGCCGTAAGTAAATAATTTGCCAAAATAATTAGATCAACACGCTCAATATATGGCCTGAGCGCCTCCATGGCTTGCTTTCTAGCTGCTCGTGGGTTTTTAAGAAAAATTTCGGCATTTCGCCAATCAATTACTCTAATAACATTTGCAATCGGTAGCTCTTCTTCTAGTCTATCAGCAAAGAGGTCTCCACCATACCCACTATCAAAAACTGCAATTTTTAACATTTAAAAAAAATAAACCTTTCTTCCTCCACTAGGGCGATTCTAGCATAAAACAACTTATTTTTTTCTTTAAAAATTTGAGATATCGGACAAATGTCCATTATCTCCTAATTTTATACAGGTTTTCTCTGTTTGTGATATAATTAAACTAATTAGAGAAAGGGAAAAAATGAACAAAGAAATTAATCTTGATGCTATGCGTCATACCTTAAGCCACGTGCTAGCAGCTGCAGTGAAGGATTTGTACCCACACGCCAAGTTTGGCATTGGCCCATCTGTAGATGATGGTTTTTATTACGATATTGACTTTGGCAAGACCAAGGTTACAGATGCCGATCTCGCTAAAATCGAGAAAAAAATGCACGAGATCGTTGCAAAAAATCTCCCTATGACAAAACGCCTTTCTTCTAAAACAGATGCTCTTAACTGGGCTAAAGATAACAAACAAGACTACAAAACCGAGCTTATTGAGGAGCTCCCAGAAAAAGAAGAAATCAGCTTTTATGACCTTGGCGATATCTTTACCGATCTCTGTAAAGGCCCACACGTAGAAAATACCAACGATATTGGCGCATTTAAGCTCGCTCGCATCGCTGGCGCCTACTGGCGTGGCGACGAGAAACGCAATATGCTAACTCGTATCTATGGCGTAGCCTTCCTCACTCAAGAAGAGCTAGACGCCTACCTTAAACGCCAGGAAGAAGCCAAGGAACGCGATCACCGTAAACTAGGCAAAGAGCTAGATCTATTCTGTTTCTCAGACCTAGTTGGCGCTGGTCTTCCACTCTTCACCCCACGTGGTACCGAGCTTAGGGAATTAATGGCTAACTACTCTTTGAGTCTGCGTGGCAAAGAAGGGTTTAAGAAGGTTTGGACTCCACATATCACTAAGACCGATCTCTATAAAACCTCTGGCCACTACGCAAAATTCGGCGATGAGCTCTTTATGGTGCACTCCCAGGTGAACGGTGAAGATTTTGCTATGAAGCCAATGAACTGCCCACATCACGCTCAGATTTTTGCTTCTCGCCCTCGTACTTACAAAGAAATGCCAGTACGCTATATGGAAGCTACTACTGATTATCGCGACGAAAAGACTGGGGAACTTGGTGGCCTCTCTCGCGTTCGTTCGCTCACTCAGGATGATTCTCACGTCTTCTGTACCAAAGACCAGATCAAAGACGAAGTAAAGCGCCTAGTAGGCATTGTTAAAGAGCTTTATACTACCGTGGGTATGCAAAATCTCCGTGCGAGGTTATCTTATCGCTCCGACGAAGACAAATATCTAGGCGATAAAAAGCTTTGGGAAATGGCTCAAAACCAGATCAAACAAGCTGCTATTGATAATGGCCTAGACTATTTCGAACAAGAGGGTGAAGCTGCCTTCTACGGCCCAAAAATTGACTTTATGGCCGAAGATGCAATCGGTCGCGAGCACCAACTTGCTACTATCCAACTAGACTTTGTTCAACCAGAGCGCTTTGGCCTAGAATTTATCAATGCCAAAGGCGAAAAAGAACGCCCAGTTATGATTCACCACGCCACTCTTGGCTCTATCGAGAGATTCCTCTCTGTATTTATTGAACATACTGGTGGTTGGTTCCCATTCTGGTGTGCTCCAGAACAGGTACGTATCCTCACCGTCAACGACAAAGTAGGCGACTACGTTAAGAAAATTACCGACATCCTAGATGGTGTCGTACTAGACAAACCACTCAAATACAACGAGCTCAGATACACTGTAGACGAATCTGGGGATTCACTTGGCAAGAAGATTAAGCGCGCCACCGATATGAAGATCCCAGCAGTCCTTATTGTTGGCCCTAAAGACGCCGAAGCAGGTGAAGTATCCGTCCGTCTCAAAGATAAAGAAGAGAAGGTCAAACTAGATAAACTCGCAAAATACCTATGCGAACTCTAATCATTCTTGGTCCTACTGGTTCTGGCAAAACTGGCGTAGCGATTAAGCTTGCCAAAAGGTTAAATGGTGAGATTATTTCTGCTGATTCACGCGCTATTTACAAAGGTATGGATATTGGCACTGCCAAACCATCGAGGGAAGAGCAAGACGGCATTGTTCATTATGGCCTAGACCTAGTTGAACCCGGCGAAAGATTTACCGTAGCCGACTGGAAGGCTTACGCAGAGGCCAAAATCAAAGACATCAAAGCGCGTGGAAAGCTTCCAATTATTGTTGGTGGCACCGGGCTTTACATTGATGCGCTTATTTATGACTACCATTTTAAAGGCCCGACTGGACAAAAAATTGGCGACTTTGAACAAAAAAGTTGTTCAGACAGAACAGAGATAAAAGGCGAATATAACCTGATTGGAATCAAGTGGGGAACAGAGGAATTGCGAGAGAGGCTTAAAAAACGCATAGACCAAATGTATACAGAAGACTTATTCAACGAAACCAAAAAACTTGTTCAAAAATATGGCTGGGGCAGCCAAGCTATGAAGAGCGACATATATGAATATGCATATAAATATATGAATGGCGAAATGACTTTAGACGAAGCCAAATCAAAAAGTTTTTATGAAGACTGGCATTTGGCCAAACGCCAACTCACTTGGTTTAAAAGAAACCCCGACATCATTTGGCTTTCGCTTGAACAAATTGAACCATTTGTGATAGAATTATATACAGAATGAGTAAAGAGAGTAATACGCCCGTAGAAAAATTATTTGGTTCCAAAACTAGAGCCAAACTACTTCAACTTTTTTTCAGTAGCCCGACTAAATCTTTTTATATCCGTGAAATGACCAGAGTAATCGACGAGCAGATCAACTCAGTCAGAAGAGAATTATCTAACCTAGAAAGTATCGGTATTATTAAAAACGAGTCTTTTGATAACAAAGTTTATTACTCAGCTAATAGCAAACATCCATTCTATCGTCCAATGATTGAAATCTTTTCCAAAAAAATTGATTCAAGCCGTGAACATGATATTAAAGAAAGTACCTGGAGTGAATACACTCGTCCAGTCCAAAAATATCTTGCTGGTCTCGTGGTTACTAATCGCTTACCAGGCCAAGACGGTCTAGACCTCCTCATCATTGGCAATGATAGGACCAAAAAGCTCACTCGTTGGGCCGAAGTAATCGAGAAAAAACAGGGAAAAACCATCAACTACGCGATTATGTCCCCAGAAGATTTCACCTACAGAAAAAGCGTTCACGATCGCTTTGTCGAAGATGTCTTAGAAATGGAAATCATTGAAATCATCGACCCAGAAGGTCTTATTAACGGAAAGGAGAAATAAATGTTTGAAATAGAAAGCAAAAACCAAGATGTAATCACTCTTATTACCAAAAAATCTACAATCAATTTTAATATTGCAGATTTTACTATCGATGCTGGTCTTGCCGTAGGCGAGATTACCGGCCCTGGTGAATTCGAGATCGGCGACGCCACCATCCGTGGTATTGCTACCGAATCTGGCAAAACCATTTATGATGCTGAGGTAGGTGGTATTCATATTGGTATCATCGGTGGTATCGAAGAAAACCTCGATGATCTCGTGGCTGATATCCTCTGTACTTCATCTGTCCGTGCCGTACGTGAACTAGAGCCAAAAATAGTAGTTGCTATGGGTAATGTGGATGGGATGGTGACAGATCTTAAGCTTACAGCAAGGACCGAGAAGAAACTCAAGGTCAAATCTCTAGACTCCCTTCCAGCCGTTAAGGAAGTGGTGGTCTTGTCATAATGGATTTTAATACCAATTTCTTACAGATTGTTATCGTTCTTGTTATCGCAGTTTTTTCGGTGATTTTACACGAACTTGCGCACGGGTTAGTAGCCTATTGGCTCGGTGATAGGACAGCCAAGGACGCTGGCCGGCTCACCTTAAATCCGATCAAACACATAGACCCATATATGTCCATCTTGGTGCCAGTGGTACTTTTTATCTTAAAAGCTCCAGTCTTTGGTGGTGCTAAACCTGTGCCGATCAACTCCCATAATCTCAAAGGCAGGGAATGGGGAATGGCACTTGTAGCTTTTGCTGGGCCATTCACTAATTTTCTGATTGCTCTTATTTCGTTTTTGATTGGTTACTTCTCCGGAATTTTGAGGAGCAACCCAGACAGTATCGGCTTTTTTATCTTTATGGAGCTGGTCTACCTCAATCTCGGCTTCTTACTTTTTAACCTTATCCCGATCCCACCTCTAGATGGCTCTAGGATACTATATGCCATCGCCCCAGACTTTGTCAGAGACATTCTCAGAAAAATGGAAGTCTACGGTATTATCATAGTTTATGCTCTTATCCTTATATTTGGAAATGTATTCTCTGGCTTAATGATAGGTGGTATGACGGGGATCATCCATTTCTTTTACCTATTAGTTGGCGCCTAATTGTGGTATAATTAAGTTAGGCCCTTGCCGGCGGCATGATTTTCCTGAATAATCATGTTTAAGGGATTTCGTGGCTATAGACCGTGGTCTATTCGCATAAGATTTTACCCACCTTGTATATATTACGGGGAAAACAGGTTGGTAAGGGCCCCTCAAAGGGTGGAAGATGAAACAAAGAATTCGTGTAGTCGCAATCTTAAAAGACGGGGACAAAGTCCTCGTTTTAAAGCGCTTAACTGGCCGGTCTGAAATGCCGGTTTTTTGGGAGCTTCCTACCGGTAAGATCAAATTTGGTGAGCAGCCAGAAGAGGCGATGATGAGAACTTTAGAGGAAGATGTGGGTATCGCTGCTGTATCTATTAAACTAAAGGATGTCATCACCTTTGTGGCTCTAGAAGGTTCCAGCCGATTAGACAATCTATATATTGTATACGAAGTGACTACAAATGATAAACCAACTCCAAGAGATCGTTACTCAGCATATAAATTTACTAATGACTTTACTACTATTCATTTAGGCAATGCCTCTCACGCTGTGCTAGATATAGAGGATGACAAGGGAATGGTTTTGAGGCAGTCTCACCGTGAGACGGCCAGTGCTGCCACTATTAATGTAGATGGCGCTTCTCGTGGCAACCCAGGTCCATCAGGTATCGGCTATGTCATTAAGGATGTTTCTGGCAATATTGTAGAGAGAAACGGAGAATTCATTGGTTTTACTACTGCTAGATCAGCCGAATATTTTGCTATGAAAAAGGGAATCGAGAGAGCTATCGAGCTAAGAATCAAATCAGTTCAATTTATCTCTGACAATTTGATGCTTGTTAATCAGTTAAACGGTATACTAAAACCTAAAAATGCCGATATTATCCCTATATTTAACGATATTCAGGGGCTTCTTGGTAGTTTTGACTCTGTCTCCTTCACTTATGTGCCTAGATCAGAAAATTCGGCTGCAGACAAAGAAGCAAACCTAGCTATTGACAGAATTCTCAAAAAATAATAAAATTATTCGGAGCCCAAAAGATGGCCGCCTGACTTGTCAGGAGGAAAGTCCGGGCAACAAAAAGCAGGGTAGTCGCTAACAGCGACCGTCCGTAAGGATAGGGAAAGTACCACAGAAACTTATACCGCCGGTTCGCCGGTAAGGGTGAAAAGAGTGAGGTAAGAGCTCACAGTGTGATGTAGCGATACGTCACAGAGGCAAACCCTACCTGTTGCAAGGAGTGCTATCAGCCTCTGCTCGAGGACGCACGCTCACCGCTTGAACGTTATAGCAATGTAACGTCTAGATAGATGGCCATCAATCTCTTCGGAGATTACAGAACCCGGCTTACTGCAGGCTCATTATCAAAAAACCACCCTTATCGGGTGGTTTTTTGCTTGTTTAGCTTAGGCTTTCTCAGCTGCTTCTTTTGGAGAAGTAACTAAGCCTTTTTTCTTCAACGTTCTAAGAGCAGAAGTAGAAACATTGCATTTTACTTTCTGGCCGTTGATGATAAGAGTACGCTTAGTTACGTTTGGTTTGAAAACCTTACGAGTATGTCTTTGGGAGAAAGACACATTGTGACCGTACATCTTGCCTTTACCACTGATTTCACAAATCGCCATCTTATTTCTCCTTCACTGCGGCAACAATGGCCTTAAATGCTTCTGGGTTATTTACAGCGAGATCAGCGAGGATCTTACGATCTACGTTAACATTCTTGGCTTTCATCCCAGCGATAAGTTGGGAGTAGGAAATGCCATTTTCTCTTGCTGCGTTGTTAATTCTAGTAATCCAAAGAGCTCTTAGATCACGCTTTTTGTTGCGACGATCTCTGTAGCTATAACGGAGAGCCTTGATCACGCCTTGCTTACCTAGACGGAAGCTACGGCGACGATAGTGCTGCATCCCCTTGGTTTTGTTCAAAATCTTCTTGTGTTTAGCATGTGCTGCTACGCCTCTTTTTACTCTCATACTAAACTCCTAATGCTGTCTTAATATTTTTCTTAATTTTGCCATTTATAGTAGCGTCAGTCTTCATATTGCGCTTCCTGGCTTTAGATTTCTTGGCAAGAATATGGTTGCCAAATGCCCGTTCACGGACAATTTTGCCTGAGCCGGTAATCTTTACCCGCTTGGCAGTACCTTTATGCGTCTTCAATTTCGGCATAATGTATTCCTTTCGTTTAAGTTATTATCTAACGTGCGTATCGGCAGCCTATAAAAAGTAGGAATTACTTTCTTCGTACTTGCACCGATAAGTTGCGTCCGTTCATTTGAGGTGTGCCTTCCATAGTGGCGTCTTCGCCGAGAAGGGAAACAACTTTATCAAGTAGTTCTTTACCGATTTCTCTGTGAGCCATTTCACGGCCCTTAAAGACAATCATTACCTTTACACGGTCACCGTCATCTAGGAAACCACGCATCTTACGGACTTTAATGTTAAGGTCGTTTTCAGAAATCTTGAGACCAATCTTCATCTGCTTAAGCTCAGATTGTTTTTCGCGAGCCTTTTTGCGATTTTTGGCTTCTTCTTTCATCTTTTGATACTGGTATTTACCCCAGTCAATAATTTTAACGACCGGAGGATTAGCATTAGCGGCAATCTCCACTAAGTCTACTCCCTGTTCCTTCGCAAGCATCTGGGCATCACGGCTTGACATAATACCAAGCTGCTCACCGCTGGCACCAATTACACGCACCTCTGGATAACGAATTTCTCCATTGATACGAATATGTTGTTTGGGTGAGTTTTTGATGGTGTCCTTTCTACTCTTGAATTAACCTGTTACCATTATAGCAAAAACGCTTAAAAAATGCAAGAGAATTCTCGCCTTCTATAGGTGAGTGCTTCAGCGATGTGTGGAGATTCAATAAGCTCAGCGCCTTCTAGGTCGGCAATTGTGCGCGCCACCTTGATAGTCTTGAAATACGCCCTGGCAGAAAGCTGGAGTTTATTTGAGGCACTAGAGAGGATCTGTTCAGCCTCCGGCGTCATTTTGAGGAGCTTAGATACTTCGTAGGAAGATAGGGAAGCATTGTAAATTCCGGCCCTTCCGTATCTGTTAGCCTGCCTTTTTAACGCCCCTGTAATAGTATTTTTTACAACACTATGTTCGCCCCTGTTTTTGAGGGCTATTTTGAGGTCTTTATTTTCTACTCGTTCCACATTTATGCACATATCGATGCGATCAAACAGGGGTCCGGAGAGTTTCTTTTGATAAGCCTGTATCTGTTGTTCTGTGCATTTGCACTCGTGAGTCGGGTCACCCAGATACCCACAAGGGCAGGGATTCATCGTAGCCACCAGCATAAAATCTGCCGGATAGGTAGATTTAGCATTCGCCCTAGACACCGTTACCACCTTATCCTCCAGAGGTTGCCTAAGCGCCTCAAGAACCGGCCTCTGGAATTCCGGTATTTCATCTAAAAACAAAATACCCTTATGAGCCAGTGAAATTTCCCCTGGCATTGCTCCTGCACCACCACCAATAATAGAGGTAGCGCTCGCTGTATGATGTGGCGCCCTAAATGGTCTTACCTCTATAATTTCATCTTTAGAAATCCCAGCCAGGGAATAAATCTTGGTAATATCGAGCTTCTCATCAGGGGTAAGTCCCGGCAAAAGATTTGCTGCAGCCTTAGAGAGCAATGTTTTGCCTGCCCCTGGTGGTCCAGAAATTAGGATGTTGTGATGCCCGGCAATCGCAATCGCCATCGCCCGTTTGGCTGTTTCTTGGCCCCGAATATGGTCCAAAATTGGTCCTGAGGGCTCAGGAGAGGCCGAGGAAGCGCTTTTTATCTCGCTTATGCTAGGCAATACGGTTTGGTTTTTAAGGTGCAAGAAAAGCGCTTGTAGGCTTTCTACGCCATAAATCGTGATACCAGATATAAGGGTAGCCTGCGAGAGGTTTTTGTAAGGGACAAATGCTTCCTTTACTCCAGCATTTTTTGCCTCCTCTACGATGTTAATGATGCCTTTTACCGGGCGCACTCTGCCATCCAGAGAAAGCTCACCTACAAATACTCGCCCCTCTACATCTGTTTTTAGTAGCTGTTTAGATAGCACCAACACCGATAATGCGATCGGCAGATCTAGATAAGACCCGTCTTTATTGAGGTCTGCCGGCGCCAGGTTGATAGTTACCTTCTTATCAGGGAAGGAAAACCCTGAGTTTACTATGGCGCTTCTCACCCTGTCACGCGCCTCAGAAATAGTTTTATTGGCCATACCAACGATATTAAACGCTGGCAGCCCCCTGTTTAGATCACCCTCCACCACTACTGGCTTTGCCAAAAAGCCATAGGGGATCGCTGAATATATTTTAGAGATCATGCGCCTCTTTTAGCACAGGTGAAAGCGAATTTCAACCTCCCACCCTACGCTTATGGTATTTATTTTGTGTTTTTTGTGGGCATTTCGGAGCGTGGCAGTGCGAGAATTAGCGTCGGCCGGACGCGGCCCGAAAAATAGCATAAAAAATGCCGAAATCTTAACAAAAATGCCTGTGGAAAACTCCACGAAAAAAACATAAAAATTTATTCAAAAATGTATTGACATAAGCATTTTTTAACGATATAATAGAGGTAGCTTTTGAATAAAAAAATTATTCAAAAGCCAAAAACAAACAATATAGCCAAAATAACTCCACACTCTACTTATGAAGGTCGGTTTCCTCGCAGTTAGCCGACCTTCACCTTTTTCTAAGAAAATTAGCACAAAAAAATAGCCAAAATTTGGCTGTTTTTTATGGAAACTAATGAATGGTGGAGCTGCCGGATACTGCCTCCGGGTCCGAACCGTCACGGGGACCTGAATCTACGTGCATAGTCTTCTGTTTTGTCTTAGCAAAATCTAGAAAGGAGCAGAAAACGAAACTTTCTAGCGCCGTAGCTAATTTTCGAGCTAAATTTCGCCACTTAAATAGCCTTATTCTCGTAGTATGATAATCTGTACGCTACGGGATCTTACGCACAGACCAGCCTAGAAATAATTAGGCATAAGCTGGCATGTAAGCAACATGCGCGAGCTTAGTGTTTTTAGCACTTATTCAATACTTACGGTATTTAATCGACACGCATCAAATCTGTTAACAGTCCGTCTAAGCTTTGTCAGCCCCAACTGTTGTAAATTATACCACAAGCGGCCTCAAATTACAACGAAAAGGGCAGCAAAAAACAGCATTCAATCGTATATTGTTGTAAAAATCACAACACAATGTAAAAAATACAAGACAGAGGTAAAACAGTATAAACGTTGTAAAAAATACAACAAGAAAATTGAACAAATCTATTGCATTTTTTTAAAGCTTATGCTACACTAAAAATAGTCGTGATGACTAAAACAAAAACTAAAAAAAGGACAAAAAATGACAATGAGAGATAGACCCAAATAAAACCTTGGCGGACCAAAAGGTAGTTTCTAGCCATAAATTACATTCTAGGAATTACCTAAAGCTCCGCCAAGGTAGGCGTAAGAGCGCATTAGCAAATCCTCCGTTAGCACATTAGAACAACATAAACCAGAGCGAAGGAAAAAACTAATAAGGACCATATGCTTCACCTCTGCGTGAAGCGGTCAAAGCGGAAAAAGTGGACGGGTTGTGGTCAATAGTTAAGATTTTAGGCACCGGATAACCTTCCACTTTTCCCATAAAAACCTCACACATATATAACTCGCACAAACTTAGGGGGAAGGGACTTGGGGGACTAAACTATTTTAGAAAAGTATGCTACAATAAGGTTATGTCTATTAACCGAATCATCAAAGCAGCCGGGATCGTCGGGGTCCTCGTCCTAGTCGGAATGCTTACTCTAACATCACCTACGGCCATCGGTCCGTTAGGTGTTTTAGTTTTTTTTACAACACTTTATGTTACGATTTTCAGCGTTTTCTCGGTAGCGTTAGAAGTCTTCAATCGCCTAGCCTATAAGAGAGAAGATATGAAAAGAAAAGATTATCTCTCAGCCGCTGTAATGGCATTTGGCCCAATTATGATTATGATGGCCAGATCATTTGGCGCCATCAACCTCTGGACACTTAGTCTTATCGCGATTTTCTTAATTTTAGCCGAATTTTTGGTTTACAAAAAAGCATAAGCCTGTTAGAATAGAGATATGGACAATGGTCATCACGATGCTATTTTTAGTGGAAACCCAGATATGGGGAGTAGCTTGAATGAGGAAAATTGGCAACAATCTCTAGAAATTTCTGCGCCAGTAGGTATGCCAGCCCCAGAGCAAATAGCCACACCAGAACAGATGGCAAACCTAGGGCAACTCGCAGGCCAAAAGATCGCTACCACCGAAGATGCCGGTCTTTATTCTGCTGAGAACGCTTCAACTCCAGACAGTCAGACTCCTGCAGCTCAGGAAAATACCTATGAACTCGGGCAGGTTACCCCTATAAATCAGCCAGCCCCAGCCCAGGTTCAAGAATCAGCACCTCAGAAATATAACCCTACAAACATCAGGACCACCGGTGACAAACTTGAAAAATCCACCGTCCCAGAGATAGATAACATCATTAGCGAGCTAAACCAAACCGGTAATCTCAGTAATTTTTACGATGAAATCAGAGGTACAGACGAAAAACCAGGGATGATGGAGACTAACCTCCAGAACTCATATGGCCGTAAACTCGGCGAAGGGGAGGCCTCTTAATATGCCTACCTGGGTGGTTATCTTAATCTTAATTGGCTCAATTCTAATCTTGCTAGCCATAATTTTTAGCGCCAAAATCAGCAAACTTCGTAAATCTAAGAGGTATGAACGTGGGCTTAAGATGGTGCCACTCTTGATTCACCTCCCACCATCCACCGATGATATTGAAGGTGGTGGCAGGGATAAGAGAGATGTAGCTCTCGAAGCCATCTCTAAATCTCAAGTAATGTATTCTATCTTGGCTTCCACTATTACTAAAGGGTTCAAGACTAAACTCTATGGTCAACGTCATTTCTCCTTCGAAATCATCGCCAAAGATGGCTTTATCAGATATTATGCTATTGTACCAGCCGTATTAACAGAGACAGTTAAACAGGCTATCCAATCTGCCTATCCAACTGCCAGAATAGAGGAAAAAAGGGAAGAAAACATCTTTGCGCCAAGGGGTACGGTAGATACCATCGCTGGAGCCGAACTTATTTTAAACAAAGACTCAGTTCTACCTATTGCCACCTACGAAGAAACTAGGCGCGATGCTTCAATGGCCATTTTGAATGCGCTTAGTGCTGTCAAACAGGACGAGGGCGCGTCTGTACAAATTCTTTTCCGGCCTGCACACAAAAATTGGACAGAAAACGCCAAACACTACATAGAAAATCTTAGCAAAAGCAAAACTACCACCAAGACCGTAGGTGGTGCTGGAATCGGTACAATTGCACTAGATATCTTGAAGGCCCCTTGGGAGGTGCCAGAAATGCACGAAAAATCCGAGGTTACCGAGACTACTCAGCCTATAAAACAGGATGAAGTTACTGCTATCAGTAATAAAATGCGTTACCCAGTGTTTGAAACCTTAATTAGGATAGTAGCAAGCTCCGACACTAAACCACGCTCAGAGGCGATCCTAGGTGGCATTTTGAGTAGCTTCTCTCAGTTTAATACTACCGAATTCAATGGCTTTAAGGTCAATACTATGAAAGATCCAAAAAAGCTCGCCGTGGATTATACCTTTAGGTTCTTCCCAATCAAGACAGTAAACAACGTCCTAAACAGTGTAGAGCTAGCTAGTATTTTCCATCTTCCAGAGCAAGATTCTATCCCAAGCTCATCTGTAGAGCGTCAACTCGTAAAACAAGTAGACGGCCCAGCCAAACTTGCTACCGAAGGCCTCTTCCTCGGCACCAATGAATTTAGAGGAGTCAAAAAGCCAATTTACCTCGGTGAAAACGACCGTCGTCGCCATATGTATGTAATTGGTCAAACTGGTATGGGTAAATCCGTATTCCTCGAGAACTTGGCTTTCCAGGATATGTGTGATGGCAAAGGCTTTGCCTTTATCGATCCACACGGTGATGCCGTAGAAGCCATCTTGAAGCGTGTCCCAGAGGAGAGGGTAGATGATGTGATCTACTTCGATCCAGCTGATATTGAGCATCCAGTAGGTATGAATATGTTTGAATATACCTCTGAAGATCAAAAGGACTTCATCGTTCAAGAGGGGATTTCTATGCTTCAGAGCCTATTTGACCCTCAAAATCAGGGTTTCTTTGGCCCACGTGGTCAGCATATGTTTAGAAATGCAGCTCTGCTCTTGATGTCCGACCCTAAGGGAGCTACCTTTATTGATATTCCTCAATGTTTCACCGATCCAGAGTTTGTGAAGTCCAAACTCAAATACGTAACAGATAAAGCCGTTTACGATTATTGGACCAAAGAGTTCCCAGCTTCACAAAAGTCATCTGATGCTGGCGAAGTCATTACTTGGTTTGCTTCTAAATGGGGTCCATTCCTCTCTAACACCATTATGAGAAATACTCTCGGCCAGGTGAAGTCCGGCTTTAACATTAGAGAAATTATGGACAACAAAAAGATCTTCCTCGTAAACCTCTCTAAGGGGCGCTTAGGCGATATTAATGCCAATCTCCTTGGTATGATCTTCGTGATGAAATTCCAACAGGCCGCTATGAGCAGGCAAGATATCCCAGAAGATCAGCGTCAGGACTTCTGTCTCTACGTAGACGAGTTCCAAAACTTCGCTACAGATTCCTTTGAGTCTATTCTCTCGGAGGCCAGAAAGTATCGTCTCAACTTGATTGTGGCCAACCAGTTTATGACTCAGCTTACCGACAAAATCAGGGAAGCACTTCTTGGTAACGTGGGTACTATCATTTGTGGTCGTATTGGCGTTACAGATGCAGATTTGATGGTTAAGGCCTTTAGCCCTACTTTTACAGCCGAAGATCTTACTAAGACGCCAAACCACGCTGCCGTGGCCAAGGTAATGATGTTCGATATGCCATCTACTGCCTTTACTATGAATCTCCCAGCCCCGATGGGGAATCCAAATAATGAGTTGATGGATAATCTTAAACTCCTCTCTGCTACTAAGTTTGCTAAAACCAGAACAGAGGTAGAAAAAGAAATCCAGGAACGCTGGAATGCTGCAAATGCCGAAAAAGAAGCAAGTAAAGCACAAGTAGAATCAAAAACAGGCTCTAATTCGGCCGTAAATGCCCCTACGAGCGACGTTGAAGCTGAAGATGGGTTCTTGGACAGTTGGCTGAAAAAGACCTCCCAGCAGCCAAAATAAAAAAGGCCAGAATTAAACTGGCCTTTTTAGAACTCCTAGGTTTTTAGTATCGTTTTGTGCAGTGCACACATTTTTTAGAAGCAGGTTATTCCACGAGATGGAGGCGTCAACTTCGATGAAGCGAGATAATATATGATTTCTCTCCTCTGTAGAATAGGGTTGCTCTTCAATTACGGTCCGTGCTACGCCACAATCTTCGAAATACAAAGACTTACGACGTTCAATTAATCTTTTCCAGCGACCATTGCCATTAGTAATAGTATACATAAATGGCACTCGATTAGAGCTATTCGACAATTGATAAAATGTCAGCCCAGAAATCTCGTCGCCGTCCCAATTAACTACACCTGTGATATACCGAGTTCTCCCGTGAGAATCTTCACAATAGCCAGAAAATACAGAATTTGCCATCACAATTTCACCTACCCAAGCTGGATCAGGTGTAGCCCACTTACCGTTTCTTGTAAAATTCCCAGAAATCTTAAAAATCTTGCTCAAACTCACCACCTCCCTTGCTCTGAGCATCACCTATAATTATACCACTTTTTCCCTTAAAAATCAATAGCTTACTCTAAAAGCTTAAGCTTCCCACGCTTGATTTTTTGTTTTTATAGGTGTATAATAGATAAGACTATTAAAGAAGAGGTACAAAATGGCGGCAAAAGAAGCCTATGATTCATCTGAGATTCGCGTGCTCGAAGGCCTAGAACCTGTCCGACTTCGTCCAGGTATGTACATCGGTTCCACCGGTTATGACGGTCTCCACCATCTCATTAAAGAAATCGCCGACAACTCC
This sequence comes from Candidatus Saccharimonadota bacterium, assembly GCA_017510925.1. GTDB lineage: Bacteria > Patescibacteriota > Saccharimonadia > Saccharimonadales > Saccharimonadaceae > Nanosyncoccus. Next base: position 184,315 of record JAFWLT010000006.1, read on the forward strand.
ATCGATGAGGCTATCGCCGGTTTCGCCAATAAAATTGACATCACCATATTAAATGACGGTGGCGTCAGGATAGACGATAACGGGCGTGGTATTCCTGTAGATATCCACCCAAAGACTAAAAAATCCACTCTAGAAACAGTACTCACCGTGCTTCACGCCGGTGGTAAGTTTGGCGACGGTGGCTATAAGGTTTCATCCGGTCTTCATGGTGTGGGTTCATCTGTAGTAAACGCACTTTCCACCCATATGGTAGCCGAAGTTTACAGAGACGGCAAGACTCACCACATTGAGTTTGACGTCGGTAAACCTACTATGGAACTCAAAGTCACCCAGGGCTCCCCAAAAGAGCACGGTACCTCTATTACTTTTTACCCAGATCCGTCAATCTTTAAAGAAACTACTACTTTTGATTACAACTGGGTTTCTTCTTATGCGCGCCACCAGGCATATCTTACTAAAGGTATATTGATCACCGTTAAAGACGAGCGCACTGGTGCTTCCGAATCTTTCTACTTCGAAGGTGGTATCAAGAGCTACGTTAAGCGTCTCAACCAGGGCAAAGAGCTTCTATCAGACGACATTTTCTACGTAGAAAAACAGGTAAACGACGCGATGATCGAAATCGCACTCCAGTACAATGATACCTTCGCCGAAATTATGAAACCATTCGCAAATAACGTTCTTACTCCAGATGGTGGTATGCACGTAGTAGGTTTTAGGACTGGTCTCAACCGTACTATTAATGATTACGCCAGAAAAAATGGTTTACTAAAAGAGAAAGAAGAAAACCTTACCGGTGATGATATCAAAGAAGGTCTTACTGCTGTAATTTTGGTTAAACTCCCAGATCCACAGTTTGAAGGTCAGACCAAAAACAAATTAGGTAACCCAGAAATCAGAGGTTATGTAGACAAGGTAATGAGCGAATACTTCGGTTATTACCTAGAAGAAAATCCAGCCATCGCTAAGAAGATCGTAGGAAAAGCCACTTTGGCAGCGAGAGCCAGAAAAGCTGCTCGTGCTGCCCGCGATAACGTAATCAGAAAGGGTGCCTTTGAAGGCCTCAACCTCCCAAGCAAACTAGCCGATTGTTCCTCTAGAGATCGCTCAGAATGTGAACTCTTTATTGTAGAGGGTAACTCTGCAGCCGGTTCTGCTAAGGAAGGTAGAAACCCACAGATTCAAGCCATCTTGCCTCTAAGAGGTAAAGTGCTCAACACCGAGCGTGCTCGTCTAGATAAGATGCTCGCAAACGCCGAGCTTGTATCCCTGATCAAGGGTCTTGGTGTAGGTATCGGCGACCAATTCAACCTAGATGGCCTCAGATATGACAAGATCATCTTTATGACAGATGCCGACGTCGACGGTCTTCATATCGCTACACTTCTGATGACCTTCTTCTTCCGTTATATGCCAGATGTTATTGAGGCTGGTCACGTATACCTAGCTAAACCACCTCTATTTGGGCTAATTAAAGGTACTGGTCAAACCCGTAAGATCGACTATCTCTACGATGAGGTTGCGCTAGAAAACAAACTCACTGAGAAGATCGAAGAGAGAAAGAAAGCCGGCACCAAGATTGATGAAACTCAAGAAAGATTCAAGCAAGCAGGCTACACAGCACAACAACGCTTTAAGGGTCTTGGTGAGATGGACGCCAAGCAGCTCTGGGAAACCACTATGGATCCAGAAAATCGTGTCTTGGTACAGGTTCACGTAGAAGACGCCGAAAAAGCCGACGCAGTATTTACGAAGCTAATGGGCGATCAGGTCGAGCTCAGAAAGAACTTCATCCAAGCCGGCGCTGCATCAGTTAACTTGGACGATTTGGACTTTTAAGGAGGAACTATGGAAGACGACAACAAAATTCAAGAAGAAAAAATCATACCAGAAGGTGTAGAAATCAAACCAGTCGAACATACCATGGAAGATTACTTCCTCAAGTACTCCATGTCCGTGATTATCGACCGTGCTCTCCCTGATGTTCGCGATGGTCTAAAGCCAGTAAATCGCCGTATATTATATGCCATGAACAAAAATGGCTGGAAGGCTCCACACCCAACCGTCAAATCTGCCCGTATCGTCGGTGAAGTAATGGGTAAATATCACCCACACGGCGATTCGTCCATTTATGACGCTATGGTGAATTTGGCTCAGCCTTGGAAGATGCGCTATACCCTCGTAGAAGGTCAAGGTAACTTCGGTTCTGCCGATGGTGATGAACCAGCTGCCTCCCGTTATACCGAGGCCAGAATGGACAAAGTTGGCGCCGAGCTTCTTGCCGACATCGAAAAAGACACCGTAGATTTTAGAGATAACTTCGACGGTACAGAGAAAGAACCAGTAGTTCTTCCTGCAGCCCTCCCTAATATTCTCTTGAATGGCCAGATGGGTATCGCCGTAGGTATGGCCACTAACATCCCACCACATAACCTTGGGGAATTAGTAGACGCTACTGTAGCTCTTATCGATGATCCAGAAATTAGTCTCGAAGGTTTAATGAAATACGTCAAAGGCCCAGATTTTCCAACCGGTGCCGAGGTTTACGGTGGCGCACCAATGAAGGAAGCTTACGCCACTGGTAAAGGTTCTGTTACCATCAGAGGCGTAGCTAATATCGAAGAACGCAAAAACGGTCGTTACAACATCGTAATCACCGAGATGCCATATGGCGTTTCTAAAGAAGGCCTCATCGAGAAAATTCGTGACCTCGCTCTTGCTAAGAAGTTAGATCACATCGCTGATGCTAGAAACGAATCTGCCCGTGGTAAAACTCGCGTGGTAATTGAGCTCAAAAAAGATGCTTTCCCGAAGAAAATTTTGAACCAGTTGTATAAATTAACTGATCTTCAAACTAATTTCCATTACAATGTCCTAGCACTTGTAGACGGTATTCAGCCACGTGTTCTTGGTCTCAAAGAAATCTTAGGCGAATTTGTTAAACATCGTCAGGTAGTAATCAGAAGAAGAACCGAGTTTGACCTCAAGAAAGCCAAAGAGCGTGCCCACATCTTGGAAGGCTTAAAAATCGCTCTTGATAATATCGATGAGGTAATCAAGGTTATTCGCGCCGCCTATGATGACGCCGATAAACAGCTCATGAAACGCTTTGGTCTTTCTGAAATTCAAGCCAACGCTATCCTTCAGATGCAACTTCGCCGTCTCCAAGGTCTAGAAAGAGATAAAATTGAAGAAGAATTAAAGGAACTTCACGAACTTATCAAGAAGCTTGAAGCTATTTTGGCCGATGAAAAAGAGATCTTAAGAGTAGTAAAAGAAGAGCTCCTCGCGCTCAAAGATAAATACGGTGACGAGCGTCGTTCTAAGATTATCAATCACGAGCTTGGCAAATTCTCCGAAGAGGAACTTATCCCGGAAGAGGAAAGTGTTATCCTTCTTACTACCGAGAATTACATCAAACGCGTACCACAGAATGACTTCAGAAGGCAAAACAGAGGTGGTAAAGGTAAGCGTGGTATGACTACCAAGGAAGAAGATGTGATTGCCCAGATCGTCACTACTAATTCCCATGACTATCTATTATTCTTTACTAATCAAGGTAGACTATTCAGACTAAAAGCTTACGAAGTGCCACAGGCTTCTCTAGCAGCCAAGGGTACTGCTGCTGTCAACCTCTTAAATATGCATCCAGAAGAGAAGATTACGGCTATTATTAAACAGGGTGACAATTCCGATGGTAACGGCTTCCTCTTTATGGCTACCAAGAAGGGTACTATTAAGAAATCCGCCATCAAAGATTTCTTCAATGTACGCTCCAACGGTCTTATTGCCATTAAACTAGATAATGGTGACGAGCTTCGCTGGGTTAAAGAAACCACCGGCGAAAACGATATAGTGATTTCTACTTCTGCTGGCCAAGCCACCAGATTTAACGAAAAAGAAGTTCGTGCTATGGGCCGTGCAGCTATGGGTGTAAGAGGTATGAGGCTTCGTCCAAAGGATGAAATTGTGGGTATGGATGTCATTACTGACGCCGAACAAAAACTTATTGCTGTCTCTGCTAATGGCTATGGCAAACTCTGTTTGGTATCTAATTTCCCACCACACCGTCGTGGTGGCGTAGGCATCAAAGTGGCATCTGTTACAGATAAAACTGGCCCAATTGTAGCAGTTCATACTCTGGATCCCCTAGCCAAGGAAGTAATTATGGCATCCACCAAAGGTCAGGCCATTAGAGTAGCTGTCAAGGAGATCCCAACTCTTGGCCGTGCTACCCAGGGCGTTCGCATTATGAAGATGAGCGAAGGTGACACTGTTGCATCTATTGGTATCGTACTTCCAGAAGAAGAAAATACCGAAGAAGCCCCAGTCGAAAAAGCCGAAAAGTAAGCGTAGACTTCTAAAAGAAAAAATCGCGATTAGTCGCGATTTTTTCATATTAAGCATAAACGCAGGGTGGGGGGTTGATTTCTAATTTTACCTATGCTACAAGAGTGCCGTGGCTGGGAGTACTTTTTTATAAACTAATTTTAAAAAGGAGTATAAAATGCCAAGAAAACTAATTTCAATATCAACTTTAATATTATTAGCGCTACTAGCTGGCGCGCCACCAGCTCAAGCTCTCACCATAGATGGGAAGGAATATTGGACACTAGAAGAAACGCCAAAAGAAGAGCTTATCGAATATTATTTTTTGGTTACGGCTCTAAACCCTAGTAATTCTACTGCCAGGGTGTTGTTTAACGATGAATCAGCTACCCAGTGGATGCCCTGGGTAGAAGAAAAGGACGTCTTTAAAGACCTCCACCTCTTTTGGTGGGAGAATGGGCCAACCAAATACGACTATTTTGATCCTACCGACCCTGAATTTCATAGGATTTTCGATCGCGTAGCTAAGCCGGGTGAAAATTGGCTCTCAGCCAACAAAGAAGTGGAGATTTCTATCCCTAGAGAAACTTTTGAAATCCTAAAAACTAAACCACTATATTACTATGCTATCAGCGAGATGTCTACCGTAGTGGGGCAGCGAGATTTTAGAAGTTGCTTATCTGATATAGAAGGCAAAGAGGGCTATGAATGTAGCATCATAGTTGGCAAAACAGGAGGTATCGAATATTACCCAACAGAGATAAAACAAGCGCCAGTGCCAGAAGCCACCTCAGAATTCACTCCAGTAGCTACGTCCATTCCGGCAGCTTCTCCCACCCCAGAAATAAAGGAGCTAAAACCAGTTATAACAGAGAAAATTAGCACTAGCGTTATGAGAGTGCCAACAAGCACTACAGAGGTGGCGCAGAATTCTGTGCCAGAAACCCCCGTAAACGAAACGCCAAAAGAAACCGTAGAAATACCACTTGCTGCCGGCAAAAAAGAGAAGCACGAATTTCCTTGGTGGCTGGTAATTTTCATTTTTTCAGGGATTTTCTTGATTTTGTGGTGGTTTATTCCAATTAGACGAAAAAAAGATGAAAAAAACTCTTGACAAATCTGATCGGATAGAGTAAACTGGTATTAGTCTAAAGCTGCGAGTTAGGATTATATTTTTACTAGTCTTAAGATAACTTTAGAGACTGTTTAACAATTTAGTTGTGCAATTATCATCGTAGAACACATTTAGTGTTCTTCGATGGATCAGGAAAA
>JAFWLT010000007.1 GCA_017510925.1 Candidatus Saccharimonadota bacterium
CTCTCGAAGGCGACAAGGAAAATGAAGACGCTATTATGGAACTCGTCCATGCTATGGATGAATACTTTGACATTCCAGAACACGATCTCGACAAACCATTCCTAATGCCAATCGAAGACGTCTTCTCAATCAAAGGCCGTGGTACTGTTGCTACTGGTCGTATCGAGCAAGGTGTTGTAAAACTCAACGACGAAGTTGAAATCGTAGGTCTTCGTGACACTCAAAAGTCTGTGGTTACTGGTATCGAAGCCTTCCACAAGACTCTTGATCAAGGTCAAGCTGGCGATAACGCTGGTCTTCTCCTTCGTGGTATCGAACGTGACCAAATCGAACGTGGTCAGGTAATTGCCAAACCAGGCACCATTACCCCACACACCGAATTTGAAGCACAGGTTTACATCCTTAAGAAAGAGGAAGGTGGTCGCCACACTCCATTCTCTAAGGGTTACAAGCCACAATTCTACTTCCGTACTACTGACGTAACCGGTGAAGTAGAGCTTCCAGCAGACAAAGAAATCGTAATGCCTGGCGATCAGGTAACCTTCAAGGTTAAACTCCTCGCTCCAGTAGCTATGAACGATCAAGACCGTTTCGCTATCCGTGAAGGTGGTAAAACTGTTGGTTCTGGTGTGATCACCAAAGTTATCAAGTAATTGATAACCCACAAAATAACTCCCGAAAGGGAGTTATTTTTTTGTAAGTTTTTTTAATTACATCTTGATTTCTGCGTCTACACCTGCAGGGAGGGAGAGGTTTTGAAGGCTCTCGATAGTCTTTGGGGTAGCGTTCAAGATATCAATAAGACGCTTGTGGACCTTCATTTCGAAAGCTTCACCACCGGTTTTGTATACGTGTGGGGACTTTACTACGGTAAAGGTGCTTCTTTTGGTAGGTAGAGGAATAGGACCTGATACCTTAGCGCCAGTTCTGATAGCTGTATCTACGATTTGGCGTGCGCTTTGATCAATTACACGATGATCATAAGCTTTGAGTCTAATACGGATGGTTAGACCTTCAGATTTTTTGGCTTCTGCCATTTGTTTTCCTTTCTTCTCTATAACCTTAGGTTCGCTCTTAGATGGCAACCGGTAAGTTTTTAGAGATGGATAATTAGTTTGATATGGACCTATAATACCACACTTTGCACGAAAAATCAAGATAGAGTATAATAAGATGTATGAGTTTCGCGAAATTCAAGAAGCGATTTTATTTTAAGTTGGCGGGTTATTTTCGCCGTCTCGCGAATAAGTCTCTAAAACGTTGGCATCCACGCATTATCGCTGTAACTGGTTCGGCCGGCAAAACTACAATGTTAAACCTTCTCGAACACGAAATAGGCAAAAAAGCTCATTATTCCCACGATGCTAATTCAGCCTTTGGCGTGCCATTTGATCTTTTGGGTCTTAAAGGTGTTAAATCCACCAAACTTAAATGGATCTGGCTGATTATCGCTGCGCCAATCAAATCTCTCTACTATAAACACAAAGAACCGTTTTATGTGGTAGAGATCGACGGTGAGCGCCCACACGAAGCAGAATTCCTCGCTGAATGGCTAAAACCAGAAGTAACTATTTGGGTATCAGTAGGGCTTTCACACGCTGTACAATTTGAAGGCGTAGTAGAAGAGGGCGAGTTTAAAGATCTTAAATCTGCAATCACCTCAGAATTCGCTAATTTGCCAGAAAATACTCAAAAGTTGGTGTATATCGATGCCGAGTCTAAAGCGATGGTAAAGGCCACCGAGGGAATTAAGGCTAAGGTAGTGCCAATCAAGAAATCTTTGCTTAAAAAATATGTGGTATATCCAGATTCTACCGACTTTACTTATGGTGATACCACTTTCCACTTTAATCATCCAGAAGTGAGAGACCTAGCATTTCATCTATTTGTTTTACAAGATTTAATGAAGTATCTCAAATTGCCGTTTAACCCAGATTTTTCAGAAGTAAAACAAATGCCAGGCAGAAGCTCTTACTTTAAGGGAGTTAAGGGCATTAATATCGTAGATAGTAGCTATAATGCACATATGATCTCAATGGCGTCGGTGCTCGATATGGCAAAACGAATGCACGCCGAGAAAAAATGGTTTGTAATTGGCGACATCGTAGATCAGGGTTCTCTAGAGGAAGAAGAACACAAGAAACTAGCCAAGCTGATTGCTGACGCCGAACCAGATTTAGTGATTTTAGTAGGTAGAAGAACCAAAAAATGGACAGCGCCAGAGCTTAAAAAGCTTGGGGTATCGGCTGCTGCCACCACCGACCCTAAGAAAGCTCTCGCCTTTATAGAGAAACATACCAAGGGTAATGAAACTCTAATCTTTAAGGGTAGCCAATATCTAGAATGGATTATCGAAAAACTCCTAGCTGATCCAAAAGATGCCAAGAAGCTATGCCGTAGAGATCGTGGTTCCGTACAAAGACGTAAAAATTGGGGGTTAGACTAATGAAAGACCCGTACGATTTATATATCATTCACGGGTGGACTTATACAGTAGAGCCTTGGAATCGCACTTTGGCAATTCTAAAAGAACAAGGTCTTAAAATAAAAATGTTGCACGTGCCAGGCTTGACTGAGCCATCCAAGAAGGTATTCGAAATTGAAGATTATGTAAAGTGGGCAGACAGAGAAATTCCAGATGGAGCAATTGCACTTGGTCATTCCAATGGTGGCCGAATTCTTCTTAATCTCTGTTCTAATAAGCCTGGTAAGTTATCTAATTTGATTCTTTTGGACTCTGCTGGAGTTTATGAAGTTTCTGCCAAGAAAAAAGTAGTGGCAGGTCTTGCTAAAATTGGTAAGCCTCTCAAGAAAATCCCAGTAGTGGATAAGGCATTTCATAAATTTACTGGCACCACAGACTATTCTAAAGCACCAGAAAATATGAAGAAAACTCTAGTAAATATGCTAGATTCCGATAAAAACCTAAAATTAGAGAGTGTAGCTACTCCTACCTTTATTCTTTGGGGCAAGAAGGACACTACTACGCCACCACGCCAAGCTACCACGATCTACGAAAAATTACCACACGCCGAACTAAAGTTTTATGCTAATTGGACCCACGCACCATATATTTCTGATCCAGAAGGTTTGGCACGCGCGCTTTACAATTTGGTAAAGAAGCTACAGAATAAGGGGGAAAAGAAGTGAAAAGATACTACCTAGGCTTAAATGAAAATGGGCCAAAGGCAAAAGATTGCCTTTTTTCTAGGGGAACCTCAGGAGATTTGAGGGCGCTTTCGGAATATTTAGCTGGAAGATATCAGGGCGAGGCAATTTTAACCAAAAATGGCCGTTCGGCACTAGCGATGGCGCTTAGAGCTTATCTTGAACCTGGCGATAAAGTAATTGTGAACGCATTTACTTGCTATGCAGTGTATGAAGCTATTATGGAAGCCGGAATGGCACCAGTATTCGTGGATATCAATGAAAAAACTTTAAATTTTGATGTAAAAACCCTCGAAGAGCCCTGGAAAGGCGCAGCTGTCCACGCCAATCGCATTAAGGGGATTATCATCCAAAATTCACTTGGTAACCCGGTAGATATAGAAGCTGTTGAGAAATTTGCTAAAAAACACGGATTAACTATTATTGAAGATTTAGCGCACTCAGCTGGAGTGAGATATCCAGATGGCAGAGAAATAGGCACTGTAGGTGTAGCTGCTGCGCTTTCGTTTGGTAAAGACAAAGCTATTAATGCGATTTCTGGTGGCGCAGTGATTTTAAGAGAAACTCCTGTACACGAAATTGAAGCGCCATTTAAAGCTCCAAAATTATCAGACCATTTGAGAGCACGTTTTTATCCGGCATTTTGTTCTATATGTAAGGGATTAAATGGCATCCATCTTGGTGGAATTATGATGCGTGCTTTGATCAAAATCCACTGGGTAGAACGTTCGGCAGACAATAGACTCAATTTTGAAAGAAGATTATCTAAATTCCAGGCTAGGTTAGCTCTTCTTCAATTCAAAAAATTCCATCACCGTGGGGAAGGAAAGTTGCGCGAATTCTACTTAGTAAAAAATCGTGACAAAGTATTAGCAAAACTTAGACAAGCTGGATATTATTTTGACGCATTTTGGTACGAAAAACCAGTTTCACCAGCAAGATATTACAAAGAGATTAAATTCCCAGAAAAAACTTGTCCTGTTTCTGTAAAAGTCACCAAAGAAATTATTAATTTTCCTTTGTATTACACACCAGAAGAGCTAGAAAAAGCTATCGAGATTATAAAACCATATTTAATTGGGAGGGATTATGACTAAATGGGAAGACGTCATTAAAAAATATCCTGAAGCAAACTTTTTGCAATCGCCAGAATATGCCAAAATGAATGAAATTTTGGGTTGCAAAGTATATGCAGAGGATTTTGAGGGGAAGGCCTACGTTCTGATGATTATCAGAAATGCCAAACGGGGAAGATATATGGAAATTCCGTGTGGGCCTTTAGTAGATTGGTCTAACGATAAACTAGTAAAAGAAGTACTGGCCAAAATTACTGAAACAGCGAAAAATGAAAAATGCGTGTTCGTAAGGATGCGTCCACAACTTGATGCAAATGATAAAAATCTAAAAATGCTAGAAAAGTTAGGACTCAAAAAATCACCAATGCACCTGGCTGCCGAGCACACTGTAATGATTGATTTATCTAAGTCCGAAGAAGAACTTCTTGCTAATATGCGTCGTCAAACTAGATATGAAGTAAGGCGAGCTGATAAAGTAGGAATTTCTGTTTCTTGCTCTAACGATGAGAAAATTTTTGAAGAATTTCAAAAAGTGCAGGCCGAAACAGCAAAGAGACAGAATTTTGTACCACCATCACTAAAAACTCTGCTCGCCGAAAAAGAAGCTTTTGGCAAAAATATCGTAATTTATAAAGCTAGCTTAGAAAATGAACCAGTAGCTTATGGGTTAATTATCAAAAACGGGCTCGAGGCAGATTATTATGAAGCAGCATCTACACTTCTAAATCGCAAGATGCCTGGGGCCTATGCGCTACTCTGGCAGGCAATGAAAGACCTAAAAGCTGAGGGTTATGCTAGATTTAATCTTTGGGGAATCGCGCCGGAAAACCAACCAAACCACCGTTATGCTGGTGTAACTACTTTTAAAACTGGTTTTGGTGGAGAAGTAGTAGAATTTGTACCAGCACACGATCTCGTAATTTCTAAAATGCGCTATGCTGCAGATTTTGCATTTGAAACTATGCGTAAGAAAAAGAGGCGCCTATGAATATAATCGTAGCAGAATCTAAAGAACAGTGGGATTCATATGTTTCAGCGCTTCCTGAAGCTAATTTCTTACAGAGCTGGGATTTTTATGAATTTCATATTGCGCGTGGCAAAAAAGTAGTCCGTAAATTAGTGCTTGATGATGATAAAATTATCGGCGCCTATGCTGGCGTAGTAGAAACAGCCAAACGTGGCAAATTTATGGCGATTGCCGGTGGACCTTTGATTGATTTTAGTAATCGTAAATTAGTAAAAGCCGTGTTTGATGATATTCGTGAAGAAGGTAGTAAAGCTGGTTGTGTGTTTGTGAGAGTGCGCCCACAACTTGAACTTTCTGACAAATCACTTAAATTGATGAAAGATTTAGGGCTCAAAAAAGCGCCAATGTATCTTTCGGTAGAATATGCTGGAATTCTTAATCTTAATAAATCTGAGGAAGAAATTTTGGCTGGAGCTTCACAAGGCTTTAGAAGAAAATTACGTAAAGCCCAAAAGAATGAAATTGAGATTACGGCATCTGATGATAAGAAAGAAATTGAAGAATTTTGCAAACTAGAAAAACTGCACGCCGAAAGACAAAAATATGTAGCGTTTTCTTCTAGTTTTTTAACTCGTCAATTTGAAGCCTTTAAAGAAGGTGGGGAAGTATTAATCTACACAGCCAAAAAAGATGGGGAAATTTTGGCGCAAAATTTTATGATTTTTTATGGGCCAGAGGCTAGCTATCATTATGGCGTTTCATCTCAGCTTGGAACTAAATATTCTGCTGCGCCACTACTTCATCTTGCAGCGATGGAAGAAGCCAGAAAACGTGGCTGCATTCGCTATAATCTTTGGGGGATCGTAGGCGTGGATGAGACTTCACATAGATTCTATGGGGTTTCGGAATTCAAACGTTCATTTGGGTGCGAAGAATTAAAGTACACCCCAGCGCACGATATGATCTTGAAACCAGCTGCGTATAAGCTGACAGAACTAGTAGAAAAAGTCAGAAAAAAAGTGCGCCACGTATAAGATTGTGGTATAATATAACCATAAGCATTTAAAAAGGGCACTAATTTTATGGCACATATCAATAGAAGATACATCGACAAACATTGGTTTGTATTTATAATCAGAGGCTTAATGGCTGCCACCTTCGGGTTTATGGCACTATTTGGCGTGATGACGGATTTTGAGATTGTAATTTCGGTAGTTTCAGTATTCTTGCTTTTAATGGGTATAGTAGATTCTGTAAGCGCACTTTATGCGTCTGTCAAAAAACACGGTTGGATTAACTCTGTAATTGATGCTTTAATTGATATCGCCGCAGCCTTGATGCTTCTATTCTTCGCTAGAAATAACATCGTAAATAGCCTTATCATTATCGCTGTTTATACCATCGTATCCGGCTTAATTGATGTATTTCACGGGTTCCTCTCTACTGTTGATCCTACCGATCGCTTCATCAGAGTACTCACAGGGGTGCTCGGCTGTGTAATGGGTATTGTCATCTTAAATGCTGGCGAATTCGAAATTATGACCTTTATTCGCTTCTTTGGGGCTTATATGTTAATCGTAGGTGTTACTAGCCTAATTTATGGGGTACACAACCGTTCTCAGAACATTGAAGATAAGGTAGCAAGAAGCCAGGCACGCAAGAAAACAGCAAAGAAGGCTACTTCTAAAAAATAGCATAAACCTATTGACTTTTTAGCATAAGTGTGATATAATAAGGTTATTCAGTCTTTTACTCAAGAAAGGGGTGTGGTTTTCATTATGAGTACTAGAGGTAATTTAGCAAGAAAGGCAGTTACTGCAACAGCCGTAGACAAGATCATCAATTGCACAGGTATTTTGATGTATGCCTATGGAACAAGTGGAGATTTAGTGGAATTAGTTCCTCGCGAGTTTGATCTCTCTAAGGTCAGATTTTGCAACAGGGGCGTCTTCTACGCAGTAGACGAATCTATGGAAGATCAGCTTCTTCAGATCGACCGGCAATTTGCCAACATCATAGTCCATCCGAACTTCTACGGCAATGGTCGTGACGGAGAGAGTATCTATAAATTCTCACTTAACAAAGAAGGTGTAATACCGATAACCGACCATTACGGAAGAAATGGAGACAAAGTTTATCGCTAACACCATTCCACTTGCAGTTTACGCCTGGCCCAGATTCTATGTTTCTGGGCCTTTTTTCTGCTTAAAATATGCTATAATTAGGTTTTAAGGAGAACTATGAAAACTGTAAAAAAAGCGATTATCACTGATGCAGGTTTTGCTAGTAGATATCTACCAATTACTAAAACTATCCCTAAGGCTATGGTGCCGATCGGGGCAAAGCCAGCTATGCAACTCTGTGTAGAAGAATGTGTAGCAGCCGGAATTGAAGAAATTATTATCGTGGCCACCCCAGATACGATGGCTAAGAACATTTATGATAATTATTTCCACGACGAAGCTAAAAACGTAGAAGCCTTACTAGAAAAACAGGGAAAATCTGATCGTTTTGAGCCGGTAAAAGAAGTCTTGAATTTCCCAAAAATTACTGTAATAGAACAAGATAAGAGCCTTCCTTATGGTAATGGCTCACCGATTGTCTCGGCTCGCGAATTTGTACAAAATGAAGACGCTTTTGTAGTGCTTTATAGCGATGATTTAATTTTTGGTAATTCTGATACCAAAACTTTGATTGAAACTTATCTTCAGAATGAAAACGCCAAGGCAGTAATCGCTGCTCAAGAAATGCCAGAGGCAGTCTGGAGTAAATACGGTATGGTGGCCCTCAAAGAAAATGGAACGCTCTCTCATATTGTAGAAAAGCCAAAGACCCCAGATCTTAGCCCGAGTAATCTTGCTAGCTATGGTAGATATCTTTTGACACCAGAGGTATTTGACTATCTTTTGCCTTCTAATACCGGGCTTGATGGTGAGCTTTGGACAGTAGATGCTATCACTAAGCTTGCTGAAACTGGTGATGTAGTAGTGGCAAAGAGTAATGGCCGTTGGATGACTACTGGTGATCCAAAAAACTACTTTATGACACTTCTAGAATATGTACTAGAAACTGGCAGCGTGGATGCCAATGAAATCACCGATGTATGCTATAATTATAAGAAGGAGAATTAAAAATGAACGTAGCAGAATGGATATTAGTTGTAATATTATCGGTAACGCTATTCATCTTCTTGGTGATTGGCATTATCTTAATGGTAAAACTTCTCGGTATCGCCGATGAGGCTAAACGCGTAGTAATTAAGAGCCAAGACATTGCCGAAAACGCCAATGGCGTGGTATCCAACGTTCGTGGGATGACCTCTATTGGTGGCGTAGTACAAACTTTTGTAGACAAATATGTCGAGCCAAAAATGAAAGAAAAAGTAAAGAAGGAGGAAAAGTAAAATGGCTGAGAAAAAGACTGCAAAGAAAACTGAAGAGAAAAAAGGTGGCAAAGGAAAGTTTCTCCTTGGCGCTACATTAGGCGCAATCGCTGGTGCAGCTGCCGGTATCTTTATTTCTAAAAAGGCTCGCGAAGCTGAAGCAGAAGAGAAAAAGGAAGAAGAAGAATTAGAAAAAGCTGCCAAAATGGCAGAAAAAGAAGCTGAAAAAGCTGAAAAAGAGAAGAAACCAGCTACTAAAAAAGCGGCAACCAAAAAATAATTCGCAGAGATATTTTCTAAACCAGGAGGTAGAGACTTAGTATGAAGCTAAAGAGAAGTGATTTTGTGCATTTGCATAACCATACGCACTATTCGCTTCTTGATGGGCTTACTAAGATTCCAGAACTCGTAGATTTTGTCAAAAATGACGGTATGGAAGCCGTGGCTGTAACTGACCACGGTACCATGAGTGGGCTAGTAGAACTATATGAAACTTGTAATGCTGCTGATATCAAACCAATACTTGGCCTAGAGGCCTACGTAGCAGCTAGAAAACGTACAGATAAAGACCCAGAGCACGACAAAAGACGTTTTCATATTACGCTGCTTGCTATGAATAATCAGGGTTTTGAAAATCTGTGCCGAATTATGAGCGATGCCGAAATCAACGGCAAATACTATAAACCACGCACCGATCACGAAATGCTAGAAAAATACAACGAGGGAATTATCTGCCTTTCTGGTTGTATGGGGTCAGAAATCTCCGAGGCAATTAGAGCCGATGACGATAAGCGTGCTTTGAAGCTGATTGACTGGTACAAAAACGTTTTTAAAGATCGTTTTTATCTAGAAATGCAGGATCATGGGCATCCAAAATCCTCTACACATTCTTTGGAACAAAAGAAAGTAAACGATTGGCTAATGGCGCACGCAAAAGATCTAGGCTTGCCACTAGTGGTAACTTGTGACGCGCACTATTTGAAGCACGAAGATCAGGATGCACACGAGGTGTTGCTTTGCGTTGGTACGGCTGCCAATCTTTCTGATAAAAATCGGATGACTCTCAAGGATTTTGATCTACACGTAATCTCGTCTGAAGAGATTATCGAACACTGGCAAGATACTTGCCCAGAAGCAGTTCTTAACACCAAGAAAATCGCCGATCGCTGCAACGTAGACCTAGAGTTAGGACGAATATTAATTCCAAAATTCCCGGTACCAGACGGCGAGGACGAAAAATCCTATCTTGATAAATTGGTGTTTAGAGGCTTAATCTATCGTTACGGGGGCAAAAAACTGGACGAAGTAGAAAATCTCCCGGTAAAAAAATGCCGTGAAATGCTGGAGAAAATTGATGAAGATCGAGATGATTTGCATAAGATTTTACCACGCATCGATTACGAGCTTTCCGTAGTAGATAAAATGGGCTACAACGGCTATTTCTTGATTGTGCAAGATTTTATTAACTGGGGCAAATCGCAGAGAATTGTGTACGGGCCAGGAAGAGGTAGCGCAGCTGGTTCGATCCTCGCCTATGCGCTTAGAATTACTGATCTAGATCCACTAAAGTATGATCTTCTCTTCGAAAGATTTTTGAACCCAGACCGTATTTCTATGCCAGATATCGATACAGATATTCAGGATACAAGGCGCGACGAAGTGATCGAATATTGTACCCAAAAATATGGTGCTGGCAGAGTTTCTAATATTGTGACATTCGGTAAAATGATGGCTAAAAACGCTGTGCGTGATGTAGCGAGAGTTCTAGAAGTGCCATATGCAGAAGCTGACAGACTAGCTAAGATGGTACCAGATCCAGTGCAAGGACATCACGTCCACCTTGCTGACGCCATCAAAGAAGTTCCGGATTTAAAACAAGAATACGAAACTAACCCAACTTCAAAAGAAGTAATTGATTATGCCTCTAGGCTAGAAGGAACTATTAGAAACCACGGCGTACACGCCTGTGGTGTGATTATTGCGCCAGACGACCTTGTCAAATTCTTGCCACTAGAAGTTTCGCAAAAAGGCCCAATTGCAGCACAATTTCCAATGACACAAGTGGAAGAACTCGGGCTTCTTAAAATGGATTTTTTGGGGCTCTCTAACCTTTCTGTAATTAACAACGCGCTTAGAATGATTAGGAAGGTGTACGGCGTAGATATCGATATGTCTCAGCTTCCTTTAGACGACCAGGAAACTTATAAACTGTTCCAAAGAGCAGAAACCACCGGTGTATTCCAGCTAGAATCTGCCGGCATGAAGAGATACCTACGAGATCTTAAAGCATCTTCGTTTGAAGATATCATCGCTATGGTGGCTTTGTATCGCCCGGGGCCAATGCAATTTATTGATTCGTTTATTAGAAGGAAACACGGTGAAGAGCCAATTACCTATCTTCACCCTGGCCTAGAGAATTCTCTTAAAAGTACCTATGGGATTATGATCTACCAAGAGCAGTTCATGCAGATCTCCAAGGAATGGTGTGGATTTACTGGTGGCCAGGCAGATACTTTAAGAAAAGCCGTAGGTAAGAAAAAAGTTGACTTAATGAAAAAAGTAAAACCAGAATTTATTAAAGGCGCGGTGGAAGTAGGTGGAGCTACGGAAGAAATTGCTGAAAAGTTCTGGGGTCAGCTTCTGGAATTTGCAAACTATTGTTTTAATAAGTCCCACGCTGCGTGTTATGCGTTGGTTGCTTATTGGACGGCATACTTAAAAGCGCATTATCCGGATGCTTTCATGGCGGCCTTAATGACTTCTGATATGCGTTGGACAGAAAAACTCGCACCAGAAATTACCGAATGTAAGAAAATGGGCTTGAGAGTCCTCGGGCCTGATATTAATCAAAGTTATGGCGATTTTGGTATCGTCAAAGGCGAGAAAACTATCCGTTTTGGACTTTCTGGTGTTAAAAATATCGGCAAATCTCTGATTGAAGAAATCGTGATTCCAGAAAGAGATAAAAATGGGCCATTTAAAGATGTCTTTGATTTTGCTAAGCGTATAGATTCTACTAAGTTTAATAAAAAAGCTTGGGAATCTGCTATTAAAACTGGTGCGTTTGATAGTTTTGGTTATTCTAGATCCGATCTTTTATTTAATCTTGAGGCTATCCAAGCATATGGAGCAAAAGTGCAAAAAGACGGCAAAACTGGGCAAATGGATCTATTTTCAATGATGGGTGATGCGGGTAAAATTGCCGAGCCAGAGATTAAACCCGCGCCAGTGCAGAGTTCGGAAAAAGAGCAGCTTCTTTGGGAACGTGATTTGATGGGACTTTATCTTTCGGCACACCCGCTTGATAAATATGATTTATATTTTGATGAGCAAACTCATCCAATGGGTGTAGTTTGCCCAGAAAACCAAGACAAAGTAGCCGTAATCGGCGGAATCGTCACTAATATTAGGACGATTCTCACTTCAAAAG
Source organism: Candidatus Saccharimonadota bacterium (assembly GCA_017510925.1). Taxonomy (GTDB): domain Bacteria; phylum Patescibacteriota; class Saccharimonadia; order Saccharimonadales; family Saccharimonadaceae; genus Nanosyncoccus. Next base: position 12,024 of record JAFWLT010000007.1, read on the forward strand.
GTGACAAAATGGCTTTTGTGACGGTAGAGAATAAGACTCGGGAAGTAGAAGTAATTATATTCCCAAGAGTTTTTGCTACGTGTGGTGGCAAGTTAGAGATTGATAGTGTAGTAAGGGTACAGGGCAAAATCGATGCCAAAAATCGTGACGGCACAATTGGCACCGACGTCAAAATTATCGCCGATGTAGTAGAAATTATTTCGGATGGGGTTCTAGAAAATTACAAAGCTACCGGCACCAAACTAGCAATGCCGTGGAAAGTTGCCGAAAATGAAGGGAAGGAATTTTGGCGCAAAAAGAAATCTACTACCATAGAAGCGCCAAAGGTTTTAAAGTCTATCCCAAAGGATCCTAGGAAACAAAAACTGTTTCTTTTGATTAAGAATCTAGATGACGTAGAGACACTTTCTAAGATTCGTGAACTGGCTGATGATTTTTCTGGAATGCAAGAAGTAGTTTTATGTGTAGTAGAAAACGGCGAGAAAAAAGCGCTCAAAATGCCGTTTAGAATGGATGTTTGTTCGGATCTTTTGGATGAGCTAGAAGCTCTGCTTGGCAAAGCCTCTGTAAAAGTAGTATAATTAAGATATGAAAAAGAAAAAGGTGTCAGATTCGGTTACCGTAAATCGACGGGCTCATTATGATTATCAGCTCGGCGAAGAACTTGTTTGTGGTATGTCGCTTTCTGGCCCACAGGTGCGTTTAATTCGCGATCATCACGTACAGTTAAAAGGTTCTTATGTGACAATTAGAGATAATGAACTTTGGCTTTATGGATTAACACTTGGCGCTGAACAAACTTCTAATATTAGATTACTTGCCACTAAAAAACAAATCGCAGCACTAGCTCGTGCAAAGGTAGATGGCTCTACCATAGTGCCGGTAAAACTACTTGGTGGCGACAGACACATTAAACTCGTAATTGCCGTAGGCAAAGGTAAGAAAAAATACGATAAACGCGAAACTATCAAAAAACGCGATATCGAAAGGGGAAGATTTTAATGAAAATCTTTTCTTGGAATGTAAATGGGATTAGGGCAGTTTTAAGAAAAGGAGCTTTGCAGAATTTTGTCGCTGAATATCAGCCAGATATTTTATGTCTACAAGAGACTAAGGCAAAGCAAGGCCAAGCAGAAGTAGATTTTCCTGAATATGAAGAAATTTGGAATTCAGCAGAAAAACCAGGTTATTCTGGCACGGCAATTTTTACCAAAATTAAACCGGTAAAAATAATAGACGATATTAATTTTGATTTTGCCGATGGTTATGGCGATTTAAATAAAGAGGGTCGCGTGCAGGTAGTAGAATTTGAAAAATTTTATCTTGTAAATGTTTACACGCCAAATTCTAAGCCAGATTTATCACGACTGAAACTAAGATTTGATGATTGGGATCCAGAATTTTTGAAGCTATTAAAGGAGCTAGAAAAAACTAAACCAGTAGTAACTTGTGGGGATTTTAACGCAGCACACGAAGAAATTGACCTTGCAAGACCAAGCGCCAATCACCATAATGCTGGGTTTACGGATGAAGAGAGAAAGGGAATTTCTAACCTCATTAATGCTGGATTTGTAGATACATTTAGAGATCTTTATCCTGATTCTGAACGCTATACTTGGTGGAGTCATTGGGGCGATGCTAGAGCCAATAACGTAGGTTGGCGTATTGATTATTTCTTTGTATCTAATAGCCTTAAAAAAGATTTAAAAGACGCAGAAATTTATGAAAGTATTTTTGGCTCGGACCACTGTCCGATTTCTATTAATTTAAATCTAGAGGAGGAGTGATGGAATATCTCGAAAAAATCACCAAAAACCCATACAAAGATTTATACTGGAATATCCCAGCAGAGCAAAAACAGGGTGTAGTAGCTGTGATTGGTGGTAACGGGCAAACCTTTAAAACTCCTATGAAGACGGCAGAATTTATTGCTTCCGAATTCCCATTAAAAGAAGTAAAAGTGGCACTTCCGGATGTTTTGAAATCCAAACTCCCACCACTTGATAATTTGGTATTTCTAAAAACTACCGACACCGGTTCTTTTTCTGAGGCCGACGAAATTAAAACCGTGATCGATAACGTAGATTTCTCGATGATGGTTGGTGATATGTCTAAAAACGCCATCACGGCTAAAATTTTTGGCACTGCTCTTACTGATTCTAAGAAGCCAGTAATCTTGACGCGCGACGCTGTAGATCTTGCCGTAGAAGGGAAGCTAGAAAAGCTTCTAATGCGTGAGAATTTAATAATTTTTGGCTCTTTGGTCCAATGGCAAAAGATTTTTAAAACAATACTCTACCCAAAAATTCTACAGCCTTCACAATCTTTAATGCAGGTAGCTGAGGCTTTTCATAAATTTACTTTAAGTTATCCAGTACAAGCTGTGTTATTCCACGATGGACAAATTTTGATTTGTAAAAATGGTAAGGTAGCCGTGGTACCTTTAATCCAGACTAAATACTCGCCACTCACGATTTGGAGTGGGGATTTAGCCTGCAATATTATGGCACTAAATTTATACAATCCAGATAAATTTATTGAAGCTACTATAGCTGCAATGTTTAGATAATTTATTTAGCGACGCAGCGGACATAGATGGCACCATCAAGCGTATTAGAGCACGACGAAGTAACATAAGTAGCCCCACTATTGTAGCCTAAGCAGTTTCTTATAGTAGTTGTGTTGACCCACCAATAGCCTGCTACAGTCTCCCTGTCATAGCTCCCATTGTAATAAAACCCCCCTAGCGTAGGTAAATATAGATTATAGTATGGAGTCGACGACGAAATGCCGTTTGCCTGAGTGATGTTTGGTAGGGTCCAGCCAGCTGGGCAAATATTTTCTGTGGCCCAAAACGTATAATTAGTCGGGCTTTGACCAGTAATGGTTCCGGCGCTAGTTGCAACGATATTATACCACGCACCGTAAGTACCACTACAGGACATTCTCGGTATAATGACGTCATACCCAGAATCTGCGACTGTAGTGGGGGTGGTGTAGTTAAATGAAATATTGGTATTATCCGGTGTAAGTTCTATTGGGATGATAGTGCTGCCATAGGTAGATCCTAAACCATTACACCCAATTGCTAGGTTTCTGGTCATCCAGAGATTACCATTAATTTTAGCGACGGTATATTCTTGACCATCACGGGAATCTTCAAGTGTAGCAGTATCGCCATCATTCATCTTGGCTACAATCTGTGAGCTAATTTCCTGCATAGTAGAAATATCAGCAATCGTACGTGGGTCGTCTTTGAGACAACGAATATAGTTGCCACTGTAACGATTACTATCATTAATGCTCAAACTATTATTGTAATATTGCAAAACGTAACGATAGACAGTGACACCAGTAATATCACTCGGCGTAGCTGCCCACCAATATCCATAACTCGTGTTAATACGCCCTCCTTCTCTATAGCGCCCACCAGTGACAGCCAAAAAGTTGGAAGTATAGCTCAAAATATTAGATTGCTCAATATTAGTGGGGAGTCTCCAGCCCTTAGGGCAAATATCGTATACCTGAGCATCGGAATTAGACGAGCCAAGAATAGTGCCGGCAGAAACTGCCGCATAATTATACCACGCCCCATAAGTAGTGTTACAAGCCATACGCGCCTCATCATAAGTATTGCCACTGGTTAAACTAGCTGTTGGCGTAGACCAATTAGAAGCAATATTAGAATCTGAAGGCGTGAGATTTTTGCTAGTAATAGTATCACCATAAGTGCTGCCGACACCGTTACAACCAATAGCTAAGTTCCTAGTCATCCAAACATTACCGTCACTAAGTTTGGTTACAGTATATTCCTGATTATCGCGAGCGTCTCTTAAAGTTCTAACTTCGTTAGTGCCCATCGCACCTGCATCTGTATTAGTGAAGCTTTGCATGGTTTGTGGTTGCATAATACAGCGTGTATAAACGCTATTGTTCCGATGGCCATCGTAACTAGTGGTTAGACTAGAACCAGTCCATCTCATGAAATAACGATCTATTGTGCCACCATATGTAGACGCCCACCAGTAGCCCTCTCCAGGAAGAATCATTGAAGTGCCACTATAAAAACCACCAGTAGTAGGAGAATAAGCGCCACTATAACTAGTAACACTCGTTTGCTCCGAGCTATTTGGCAAACGCCAACCTTTAGGACAAATGTCGTAGACAGCGTCAGCTGTATTTGAACTGCCAGTTATAGTCATAGCGCTAACTGCAGCAAAATTGTACCAGACCGTAGAATCACCACTACCATTTACACCCACATGAATTCTAGCTGCATCATAACTGGCGCTCGTGGTTACGTCTGCATAAGAAATAGTTTGTGGGTTAGCGACAGTATAAACACTATCTACGTTAGAAGTAGTAGAATCTAACGTCATGGTACCGGCCGGGTCATTGGTTTTGCCAATAAATCTCAGGTCTTCAGTCATCCAACAGTTACCATTGATCCAACGAACAGTATAATCGTTGCCATCACGCTTATCTACTACGGTATAGTCACTAGCAGAGGCAAGAGTCCTACACATAGTAGGGGTGAAATCTTGTATATAGTCCACCAATGGATGCGCCACAATATTAAAGTTAAGTGTAGTAGAGTAAGAGCCTGAGGCTTGGAGGTAGTCAATCTTAGCCGCGAGGGAAAGTTCGGCTTCGTCGTGATTTACAGCTGTATCACTTTCCATTAAGGTGTTACCAGAAACAAATGGTACGTAACCACTGGTGATAGTGGATGGAATTGATGTATTGGAGTTTATTTTGTAGCCCCATTTATCTGCTGTAAAGGAGGATTGAGTATAAGTA
>JAFWLT010000001.1 GCA_017510925.1 Candidatus Saccharimonadota bacterium
ATTTCGCAACCCCTTTAATAACTCTGGCCGTTAAACCGTATGGTTATCTTAAGGTTTAGGCTGTTCCAATTTCGCTCGCCACTACTTTCGGAATCATTGGTTATTTTCTATTCCTGGACCTACTAAGATGATTCAGTTCGGTCAGTTCCCTTCCTCTACCCTATGTGTTCAGGTAGCGACAATGTGGTATAACCCACATTAGGTTTCCCCATTCGGAAATCCCCGGATCATTTCTCGTTCTCAGATCCCCGAGGCTTATCGCAGAGTCCTACGTCCTTCATCGGTGTTGATTGTCAAGGCATCCACTATCAGTGCCCTTAATTACCTTTTTATGCATTGACATAACTAGCAATCGACGTTCGATTGCGATGCTACGTCTAAAAATCTTTTCATCGTTAATTTCAACTTGTTAATCAGAGAGTCTTCAAGATAGATTTTTCGGCCGTTTAAAACAACCTCAAATTATCCTCGCTTTCATCACTTTTTGGTAGAGGTTGCAAAAAACGCAACTTACTTTAAACTTCCTCTATTATAGCGCACTTTTTAGGCGATGTCAACACCTTTTTTTAAGGAATTTTTACGATTTCTAGCACGCATCACCAACCAAGTAACAATAGCAACAATTACAAAGATAATGATAAAGAGTAGCCAGAGAGGACATTTGATTACAAGCTTAGTTACCTCTGTAGTTACCCCTTCAAATTCTACAGTGTATTTTACATTAAAGATACCAATGGCTGGGGTCTGATCCCAAGAAGATTTATAGGTAAAGGTACGATTTGGCAGAATAGTTTTTACGTCCGGATTTTCTTCGTTTGTGTAAACTTCTTCACTAGAAAATAGTGGGAATACCTGGAATTTATAAGTAGCACTACCATGGACATTACCAGTATTTTTAATAGTAGATTCTGCTGTAATGTTGCCGTCAAATAGAAAAGTTGGCACATTTACGTCAATCATCTCACCACCACGTTTAGTAGTACCAGCGATCTCGGCATAGATAATATGAGCCATTGCAATGTTTTCATTCATTGCCACACCAGTATCGCCACTAGCACCACCATTTCTTTCATCAGATACTGAAGTCACCACGATAGCTGCATATTGGCCACCAGCTGGAGCATCTTTTGGTACATCTATAGTAAAACTAATCTTCTCAACATCGTTAACGGCGAGAGTCCCCGAAGTTTTACTAGTAGTGATCCAGTTTACAATTTGATTTAAGCCCTCAGTCTCTTCATAATATATATGATAGTTTTCATCGACATAAAAAGGCTTAACTTCTACTGTATAGTCAAAATCAGTAGCATTCTCAACTCCATTAGAAATCGTAAAGTCACCCGTATATTTTTGGCCAGCATTCAAAATAATCTTTTGATTCGGTGGAGACATAGTAAAACCAAGCCCGTAAGCGCTTGTCGTACCAAGAACCTGAGCAACTCCCAAGGTTAATATACCGATAACTGTCATTGCCCATCTCTTAAAATTATTTAATTTTAGTCTCATTTTCTCCTCCTTTTAGACTACTATTTTATTACCTTTTGATCTCGCAGTCAAAACCTTGAGCCAAATATCCTCTCTTATACCCAGTTAAATTCTCTGGTACACTATCTAACATAAAATATTTAATCGTAGTTTCATCAAGCTCAGCTGCCTTAGCATAAAGCAACATTTGAGCTACATTTTTATCTTGAGAATAAGTCGCTCCGAGGGAATATGGATATATCCCTTTCTCTTGAAGGCTGATATTCATATTACCTTCATGGCTATCAGACATTAAACGAGCAGTCTGTTCATCGTTATATTTAGTTCTATGGACAAGAGAGATCGAGTCAAGTTTACTATCTGCGAAAACGGCAGTGATTTTCACCTCTGCACTAGATGGATCATCTCTATGGAAAAAACTGTAAGCAACATTCTTTTTAGCACATTCTAGAGATTGTGGAGAAGTATCGTTTGGATATTCGCCAGTAGTTTTTACGTCCCCCTTCATTAAAAGCCAAATAATAAAAATTATAAGTAAAATAATTCCAACTACTAGTATCAAAATATACCAATTTCTCTTAGAATTTTTCTTAGTCTTAATTGTATTCTCCTCCATAAAATCCTTTCTTAATACCTATTATATCAAAAATACGGTCCCACCCCAAGACCGTATTTTTAATATTTTAACTATTAGAGCTGTGCAGCAGTGTAAGTTGCAGTTGCTTTATAGGTACCAGAATCTTGCCCAGTGATAGCAAAGGCAGAGTAGGTTACGCTAAAGTCGTGACCATCTTCAGCGGAAGTCTTCTTGCTGATGATATCGTTTGCAATATCAGAGTAGTTAGAGGTAGTACCGCCAGCAATGTCAGCATCGCTAGGAGTGATTCTCCAGTAAGATGCAGTTGCAGATGCTGGAGCAGTGATGGTACTAGTATAATCCCAAGGGTGAGCAGCAGCCTGGGAAGCATTACCGTTTGCTAACGAAGTAGTAGCAACAGTCACTTCATAACCATCGGTATCGTTACAAATTACATAGAATTTGGAGTGACCGAGAACGGTTTCAGTACCAGTTGCAGCTGCAGCTGGAGTTACGGTTACAGGGTCAAGAGTATCCGTACCAGGAGTTGCTGCTGAAGGACTTACGCTAGCGTCCGTGTCAATAGTCCAAAGCTCACCAGTTTGGTGATAATCTGCTACAGATGCAGTATGTGCTGCTTGTGAACCACGAGCGAAAGTACAAGATTCGCCGATAGTGGTTTGGATAATATCCACGAATGGACCACCAGAAAACGCTGCAAATGCGCCTACAACTGGCATAGCAGCAAGAGCGACAGAAGCTGCACCAGCTGCGATTATTGATTTTTTCATTTTGTTTTTTCTCCTCCTGCTACTTTTTAGCAGAATTAATTTATATTTATGTTAAATGTATAACCTTTAACAACTCCTATTATAGTTAAGAATAAGCGCCTTGTCAACACTAATTTATAATGGAGTTTTCCACAGGCTTTGAGGCTACTTTAAGTACTGATTTACCCAAGTTTCAAACGCTTCATATTGATTATATGCATCCGAATCTTCATCCGAATCGGCCTTCAACCACCCTATCACCTTACCATCAGAGACAACAGCCACAGAAGGATAGTACTTTACAAAATCGTACATAGATGTTTTTCTCATATCACCATACATCATCTTATAAACCTTAATCCCCTTATCTGTAGCAAAATCCTTTACAAACCCTTTTAGCGTATTTGCCGTAGAGCACCCTCCCTGATCTATCATTACTATAAAAGATTTTTTATTGGTTACCAGCTCCTCATATTCCTCCGGTTCTAGATCCATATAAGAGAATTCGCAACCCTCACAGATGTACTCCTCATCAAGAACTGCCTTGCTTTCGCCACTCCCAAAGCCCCCACTCACTCCTATAGCAAACAGTACTGAACCAGAAACTACCAAGACCAGCCCAACTACCAGCTGCCACACCTTTAATTTTTTCATTTATTCTCCGTAAGCGTATAGAGATTAATATCGTGATATGGTACCTTATAAAAATCATAAACAGTCTTGCCATCGGCATTTACACGCTTTACTTCTACATTATTTGCTCCTTCATAGAACCAATAACCACCTACATTGTAAATTTTAGACTCATCCCAACCAAGCGCCACCAACATTGCCTTCATCATCCCAGCATAGCCACCCCCACCACACATCAAGAAAATATATTTATCTTTTGGAAATAGTGCCTCAAGGACTGCCATAGATTCTTTATAATTTGGTGTATATACCCCGTTAGTGTTGGTAAATAGAGTTTTTCCAGTGTAAGTCTCGCCCACTGGTTCTGGAAGCCCAGTCACATTCACGATATAAGGAAGTGGCACCACTTCAAATCCTTTTACAAACCCAGAAAGATAAGAATCCCCAGAGATTGCCTCATAATTTCCAGGATCCTTTAGCATACGCATATCACGATAAACGGAATCAGTTCTACCCAAATACTGATCAATCGTACTCTCATTTACATTTTTATCAATTCCGAATTCACCTCTTTGCCCCTCAGATAATTCTTGCTTAGGCAAAGCAGAAAGAGCAGTGTTTGGCAAAACATATCTTCCCAATAAAAATGCGCCAGCAATTAAAATCACTGCGCTAGAAATAACTAACCAAATATATTTTTTCATATTACCTCCACTTATGTCTCTATTATAGCACGTTCTTCCGGACAAGTCGTAAGAATATCGAAAATCGCTGTTTTTTCTGCCTCTGTCACCCATAACTTATATTTATATTTTACCGACACCTGTCTAGCTACATACTGACATCGAAACTTCTTATTAGAGGGAAGCCATGTCGCTGCATCTCCATCAGATTTTCCCTGATTAGCCTTTCCATCCACAGCCAAAAGATTCAAAGGATCCGTTGCGATTCTATATCTCACCTCTTTATCCATATACTGCGCCCCTTTTTGCCACGCATCAGAGAGCGCCACTACGTGGTCTATCTGTATCCCCTTAGAAATCTCCTGTTTTGATTCAAATTTCAAATATTTACCAGTGTAAGGCTCCTCAAATTCCCCTTTTATTACGTCGCATCCATTTAATACTGCCGATTCTCCAAATTCTCTCTTAATAATCCTCTGTCTAAGGGAACACCCATCCACTGTTGGCCAGCCATTATAAAATTCCTCTCTAGAATATCCAGTTTTTGGCGCTCGCCCCTTTACCTCTAATTTTTCCAAAACATCAATCGCAAGGTCAGAAGAAGAAGCTACAGCTGGCGTTTCAGGGGTAAATAACTTATCATAGCTCGCCGGGTTAAACACTAACCACAAAATAGTAGCAGAAAGCGCTACCAGGGCCACCCCTATTCTCCTCCACTTCAATATCTTCATTACCTCTATTTTACAAAATACTTGCGTTTTTTGCAAATCTGTGATATAATATAAGTAATTATGTGTAATCATAAGAGTGAGTTAAAGATGGTTTTGGTGGCATTATTTTTTGCTTTGCCCCTTTTAACTACCCCTGTCTATGCTGATGATACTATTGAAGAGCCTGGTACCGGCGCTGGTAGCGAATGGAGTGGTGAGATCGTAGATCCTACCCCTGCTCCAGCTCCTGCTCCTGCCCCTGAGCCACAGCCAACTCCTGCTCCAGCAACTCCAAGAACTGCTCCAAAAACCACTCCAAAAGCTACTCCAGTAGTTACCCCTGTTGTAGAGGAAGCTCCAGCAGAGACTCCAGAGGAAACCCCAGTAGAAACCCCTGTTGAAGAAACTCCAGAAGAGCCAAAAGAACAACCAAAGGAAGAAACTAAAGAAGAAACCCCAGAAGTTCCAAAAACTTCTACTCCAGCCGAATCCGAAGAGAGCATCAAAAATAAAATTATTGCTCTCATTACGGCCACAGCTAGTGTTTTAGGTATTCTCCTTATCTGGGCCGTCGCCAAACTCTACCAGATTACCAAATTCGAAAAAATCTACAAAGAAGCCCTCAAAAAATCTCGCGAGGTCAAAAAAGCCAACATTAACCGTGCCGGCTAATTACTCAGGCCGAGTCACTTTTGCACTAGAATTTATCGTCATATTGAGAGCCTGCCCGTGAAGCAGGTTCTCATTATATTCAGATGCTAACGCATTATATTCGGTAGTCATTTTGCTGATTTCATCATAAAGCGAAGACAAAGCATCGCTTCTGGCGATCAACCCATTTCTTCTATTATTAAACACCCAGTTAGATGTAAAGCAATTTGGCGTATTTGCGCAATTATTAAACTCAGCGATATCAGAATTAAGTTTAGCTACCTCTGCCTCATATTCGGCAGTCTTAGAAGCAATATTGGCATCGAGCACCTGCGCTTTCTCTAGAAGCTCAGATAATTTCTTTTCAATTTCTCTAAATATCGCAATGTATCTCTGATAATACCCGGCGATCCTATCCTGATCCTTAAAAATCTCCCCATAATGTTTTTCTAATTCCTCTGGTAAATCCGTGATCTCGGTACCTACACGCACATAAAGTTCCTCTTCCTTTTTATCATCAGCATAAATTTCAATCTCATCCCCAAGCGATTCTTTATTGTCCTCGTAAACCTTAAGCAAAGCATCCCTAATTCCCCGTTTTTCATCTATATTCATCCGGTGGTATACGGCGTGCAAAAGCTCGTGCGCCGAAGTCGCTTCTCTTACCCCAATCAACTCATCAGCCGTAATATCATAAACATACACCCTATCACCTCTATAACATCCCAAAATTGCATTCTCGCTCTCCTCATCTCTACAAATTTGGTTAAATTCGTCCTTTTCTTTAAGCTCCGGCAAAACGGCATTAAAAATTCGCGCACCTTTAGTTGTTAGCCCCAAACTATCTCTAATTTCATTCATTTCAGCGCTTGGGTGATATGTAATCCCCACCATAATATCCCTAATCGTCCCAAAATTAAGCAAAAATAGCGTCACCACCCCCATCAAAATTACACTAGAAGCCACAAACAAAGTCATGTAAGATTTGTTTTTCATGACTTTATTATAACATAGAGCCAATTTATGATATAATAACAGATATGAATTTGAAGATCGGAATCGTAGGCCTTCCAAACGTCGGGAAATCGACGTTATTTAACGCGCTCACAAATGCTGGCGCACTTGCTGCCAACTATCCTTTTGCTACCATCGAGCCAAATGTCGGCATCGTTCCTGTGCCAGATGAAAGATTAGATGTTCTTGGCAAAATGTACGAAACCGAAAAAATCGTTCCAGCCACAGTAGAATTCGTTGACATCGCCGGCCTCGTTGCTGGTGCTTCAAAAGGTGAGGGTCTCGGCAACAAATTCCTTGCCCACATCAGAGAGTGCCAAGCCATCTGCCACGTTGTAAGAGCTTTTATTAATGACGATATCGTCAGGGCCGACGAAAAAATCGAAACCGATATTCTAACTCAGGCCAAAGACGATATCGATATTATCAACCTAGAACTCCAACTCGCCGATGACGAAACCAAGGCTAAAATCGAAGCCAAAAGAAAAAAAGACCCGTCAGACGAAAATATTCCATTTCTTACCGATAAACCAGTTATCTATATGTTTAACGTAGACGAAGAAGGTCTTACGGATAAAGATTTGCAAGAAAAGCTAAAATCTCTCGTAGCTCCAAACGAAGCCATCTTCGTCAACGCCAAGCTAGAAGAAGAAATGTCCGGTATGAACAGAGACGAACGAAAAGAATTTCTAGAAAGCTATGGTGTAAAAGACGACGCCCTTGGCGAGCTCATCAAAGCTGCCTACAAAACTCTCGGCCTCCAGTCTTTCCTTACTGCTGGCAAAAAAGAATGTCGTGCTTGGACCATCAAAAAAGGCGCCACTGCTCCAGAGGCTGCCGGCACTATCCATACAGATTTCGAACGTGGTTTTATCGCTGCCCAAATCGCAAACTACGATGATCTAAAAGAGCTCGGCTCCGAACAAGCTGTCAAAGCAGCCGGTAAACTCCGTACCGAGGGCAAAACTTATATTATGCAAGATGGCGACGTTGTAGAATTTAAATTCAACGTATAACCACAAAATCTTCTATTTCAAAATCACCATTCACCCCAGCTACAGCAAGAAGTGGATTGAGATCACGATATTCTTTGTGATATTTCAAAAAACACTCAGCTGCAAATTGCATTTTTGATAACTTTTTCTTGTCTACAGCATAAAGTCCACTGTGGTTTTTACGCGTCTTTACCTCAGTAAAATAGATTTTTCCATCATAAGAAGACACAATATCAATTTCATAGAGCTTAGTTTTGAAATTTCTCGCCAAAATCAAATGACCCTTGCTCTCAAGATAAGAAGCTGTAGCATCCTCACCTTTTTTCCCTATAGATGTTGTATTTTTTACAACACTTACATCAGCACCAGGCCTTTCAAATTCCACCATACTTTTAATCGGCTCAAAGCTCTTTCTATGCTCTGGCGAAATCCCAAATTCAGAGATCGCCGCCATATGTTTAGCCGTTCCATAACCTACGTGACTAGAAAATCCATATTCCGGATATTTAGAATCTAGTTCACACATATATTTATCTCTGGCTACTTTTGCAATAATCGATGCAGCCGAAACTTCCTTCACAAGGTCATCTGCTTTTACCACGGTAGTTACATAATCGGACAATTTCGTGCCAGAAAGAAAATTTACTTTTCCATCAATTACTATCTGAGAAAAAGGTACGTGAAGTTTTTGAACCGACTTCACAGCCCTTGAGCAAGCTAGCCTTAGAGCTTCAGAAATTCCTACTTCATCAAGTTCAGAAGCAAAAACCCAGCCAAGCCCAAAGGCAGGAGCTTCTTTTAAAATTAATTCAGATAGAGCTTCTCTCTTTTTAGCAGATAGCTTTTTAGAATCTTTTAGCTCAGAAACCCACTCTGGTTTAGGATCTGGCAAAATTACTGCGCCAACAACAAGTGGCCCGGCAAGCGGGCCACGTCCAACTTCATCAATCCCAAGGATCATTAAGCCTCAGCTGGTTTATCTTCTTCAGCTGGTGCTTCAGTTTCAGCTGGCTTCTCTTCAGCTTTTGGAGCTTCTTCAACTTTTTCTTCTTTCTCCACCGGAGCTTCCTTAGCTTCTTCAGCTGGAGCTTCTTCCTCTACCTTTACATCATTTACTGCAGCTCTATCAAAATCCTTACCGGCGAGACGAGCAGATTTACCTGAACGTTCACGAAGATAAGAAAGATTATTGCGACGAACTTTAGAGCGCTTAGTAATCTCAATCTTTTCTACTAGTGGTGAGTGGATAAGGAAAGATTTCTCTACGCCTACACCAGAAGTAACTTTGCGAACTACGATTCTTGCAGTGTGAGATTCTTTGCGATCTACACGGATCACTACACCTTCAAAAACCTGCAAACGGAATTTGCCACCTTCTTTAATTTTCTGGGTCACTCTCACGGTGTCACCAGAACGCACATCAACAACTTTCTTCTTTTTCTGAGCGTCACCAATTTGTTTTAAAATAGAAAAACTCATAATTTACCTTTATTTATACAATTACACATAATTTTACCACAGTTTTTAAGAAAACGCAACTATTTTTTAAGGGCTAATTTAATTCTTTCCTCTACAGGCAAACTTTTGTCCACCCCTTCAAGCGCAAGCGAAGCTTCTTTAAGGCTAAAACCAAGTGCCATCAGAGCATCAAGCGCTTCATCTGGTTCTTTGGAAGTTGGCGCACTAGAAACTTCCGAAGTCCCATATTTGGATGGCGCCCCTACTTTATCCCTAAGATCTACGATCACGCGTTCAGCAGATTTTTTACCTACCCCGGAAGCTTTCGAGATAAATGCCGAGTCGGCATTTGCAATTGCGTTTCTCACTTCTTCAGCGTCAGACAAAGACAAAATCGCAATCCCGGCCTTTGGCCCCACACCCTGTACAGATATCAAAAGTTCAAATAATCTCTTAGCTGTAAGAGAGGAAAAACCGTATAGTTCTTCAGTATTTTCCCTCACAGCGTGATAAGTAAAAAACTTTTTCTCCTCACCAAGTCTGGCATCTTCATAGTCAAGCGTTGGCACCATTATTTCGTACCCAACACCACTTACATCAACCACTACAGAATTTCCAAATTTTTCGTCAATTACACCTTTAATATGAGAAATCATAATTTAATTTTATCACCTTTCGTATTAGAAAATTTATATTCATCATTTTTGCCATTTCTATACAAGAAACCACAAGTAATCGCTGCAGCAAGAGCATCTGCTGCATCATCTGGTTTTGGCTTCTTTTCAAGCGAAAGCTCCATTTTTACCATCTCTTGCATCTGACTCTTAGATGCCGTCCCATAGCCAGTCAAAGTCTTTTTAATTTCGTTTGGTGTATATTCATAAACCGGCACTTTATTTTGCTCTGCTACAAGAAGCACTACACCACGAGCTTCTGCCACTGCAATTCCCGTGGTGATATTTTTTGCAAAGAATAATTTTTCTACTGCTACCACTTCTGGTTTAGTCTCAGAGAAAACCTGAGAAAGAGAATCATAAAGTTCCAAAAGCCTAGACGGCAGTGGCGCATCTACTTTGGTAGTTACTGCCCCAAAATCTAGTGCTTTCATAGAAGCCCCAGAAGTAAAATCAATCAACCCAAATCCACAAATTCCAATTCCTGGGTCAATTCCTAAAATTCTCATTTTACAAACCTAATTAAAGTTTCACGAAGATCTCTTACCGGCACTACAAATTTATCTTTTACAGTAGCCGGCCCAATCGCGTGTTTAAAGCCAAGTTTTTTAGCCTCAGCAATCCTTTGGTCTGCTCTAAATGCCGAACGTATCTCACCACCAAGCCCAACCTCACCAAATACCACATATTCTTCGCCAAGTTTTCGCCCTGCCACAGCCGAAGCAATCGCAATTGCTACAGCCAGATCGGCTGCCGAATCATTGAGCTTCATTCCCCCTACCACATTAATAAATATATCTTTATCAGATAATTTTAGCTTGGTTCGTTTTTCAAGCACGGCAATCAAAAGATTCAACCGATTAAGATCAAAACCAGACGCTGTGCGTTTAGGATACCCATAATTAGATGGCGTAGCCAGCGCTTGAATTTCTACCAAAATTGGCCGGTTTCCGTTAAGTGTAGCAAGAATTACCGAACCATCTGTGTTCATTCTTTCAGAAAGAAGTGCTGCCGAAGGATTTTCTACTTCAGAAAGCCCCTTATCTAGCATCTCAAAAATTGCTACCTCGTTGGTAGAACCAAACCGGTTCTTTACTGCCCTTACTGTTTTGAACCCACCATATCTATCACCTTCAAAATTCAGCACCACATCCACTAAATGTTCAAGCACCTTTGGCCCAGCCAAAGTTCCCTCTTTGGTTACGTGACCCACTATTACTACGGCTGTATCCGTAGCTTTAGCAGCTCTAATAATTAAATTTCCACAATTTGTTACTTGCGAAACCGTACCAGGAGCTGAAGCGATTTCTGAAATTGCCAAAGTCTGAATAGAATCTACAATCACAAGATCAAATTCGCCAGTTTCAATCGTTTTTGCGATATCATTTCCAGACGTAGATGCAGCAAAATTAAGTTTATCGGATTTAGCCCCAAGTCTAGTAGCGCGAAGTTTTACCTGCCCTGCCGATTCCTCACCAGAAATATAAAGTACATTATTTTTCTTAGCCACAGCAGCACAAATTTGCATAAGGAGCGTAGATTTGCCAATCCCTGGCTGCCCAGCAAGCAGCATTACTGATCCCTTCAAAATTCCACCACCGAGCACGACATCAAGATCACTAAACGAGGTAGAAAGTCTAGCCTTAGCATCCGAAGGGATAATTGAATCTATTTTTACAAAATCCAGTTTTTTGCCAGAACTTTTTGCCTTGTCTATTGTAAGTTTTTTATCAGCCGTATCTTCTATCGCCTGCTCGATAAGCGAATTCCATTCGCCACAATTAGAGCACTGCCCTACCCATTTAGTGTAGGTAGCACCACACTGCTGACAAACAAATTGACTCCTCGCTTTCATATACTATATATTATAGCATACTAATATCTTGGGGCTAATTCGTGCTGATATGTAGTATTGAGCGTGTCACTTTCGCCGGAGCCAGACATAAACTCACCCCACATCAACATTGTAGAATCATAGTCAAAGATTTCTGCTGCCGAACCATCTGCAGGTACACCAAATTGGTCAGTCCTACCACCTTGGTTTGCGGCTGAACCAAAGGTTCTACCAAGTGTAAGGTAATCCGTCATTACTGTACCAAATACTTTAAGTTGATTAGATCTAGCTGGATTACTTACATCACCACCACCAGAACAAGTATCAGTATGCCCACCTGGCGCAGTGATAAGAATTGCATCTACTTCATTTACGTTGCAGCCAATATAGAAGTTTTGCGCATAAATTATTACTTTTGGAATTGCCCCAATATGATCATAGGCGCCATTGTTGTATCTAAGATCGCCATTAATCGTCACCGAGCCACTAGCTTTCACCAGATATGTAGTATTTTGTGGAATATTGCCACTCACAAACAAATTTCCACCAGATACATAGTAAATATTTTTATTATTTGCACTTTCAAGTTTTCTACAAGTTCCACCCCAAACACTGCCACAAGAACCCTTATCAGTACCAGAGCCAATCCAATAGTTAATTAATTCTTGACGTTTTTGTGGATTTTGTATCATCTCACTATTAATCTTAGAGGCCCCAACTGTATTAGTACTAGAACAATTATTGGCAAAACTCAGTGGCGATCTAGCCCTACAAAATTCGCCCGTAGTGCCAGCACCAGCATAATTGGTGTTCAACCCAGTTGCTGCACCAGATGCTACTGTAGAGGTTAAACCATCTCTTAAGATTACACTTTCTTCTACCCAAGAACCAAAGTTGATTGTAGCGATCGAGCCACCACCTGTTATTGCAAAGCAAACGCTGCCACAAAGGTTGCTCTTACCAGAGAAATAACTACTATAAAGATTGCGTTTTGCGCCAACATACGCGTTAACGTTACCTACCGAATAGAGGCTATCACCCCAAACTTGGAAAGTTGGTTTTTTAGAAATAATCTGACAATCTGGCATACCATATTTCCACATACCATCACCGGCAGAATCACCAGTTACATCATCTGCGCCACTAGTATATGGAGTCACAGCCGTCACAAAGCACATATAATCTCCAGCTGCTGCATCAAAGATATTATAAGTCCCTGCCATTCCTGGTACGTCTTCTGTAGAACCACCCAGATTACCACCTGCATTAAGATCTTTCATGGAGACTCTCATTATTTCCACACATTGCTTAGCATCAATCATATCGCAACCAGCCATACCAGATATAGCATCAGCCCCACCACCATCACTCTGATCGGTGACGTAAGCAAACAATGCTACATCTGCATACGGCACTACCGTAGCATAATCGGCAATTGTTAAACTATTATATTTAGTACCTACAGTCACCCAGGCTCTATTTACAGTAATACCATACTCACCAGAGTATATATCATTATGAGCTATTTCTACACCAGTAGTATTTTTAAAGTTATATGGAATTATTACTCTAGCCTTATCTCTAGCTATACCACCATCTACCGAAGCAGGTTTAATCGCATTAGAAAATCTATTTGTACAAATCGGATCCCAATACGCACCACCCGGACCAGGACCATTAGGGTCATGACAAGTATGTGGGCCAGTACCGTTAGGACCACACGGATAGTCATAATGATCTACCCAGTCATATATTACGTGCTCTGGCAAATCTTCCTCAATTTCTGCTTCCTTTGGTGAGCCAGTCCAAGCATTCTGCGTCAATATATTACCAGTATCACTACGTTTGGTGGTACCCATACCACGACCACCTTCTCTTTCAAAATCAGCTTGCCAAGTATACTTACCGGGGCCATAATCACCACCAGCCGCGCCACCAAGATCTGCTCCTACTTCATATTTATTCTCCCACTTCCCAATATATCGCTCATAACCTTTGTATAGTTGCATATAACCAACCGTTGGCGAATACCCCATACATTGATCTTCGTATACGAGTGACCTATATGGCTCATAAGACCAAGAATTTTCAGCCCCACCATTTACGAAAGTTCCATTAATATCTGAAACATCAGTAAACGCCGTAGCTTGCACGCCTGGATAATAACAGCTATGCCATTCAATAAAGTCTGTCGGCATCGCATAAATCGGCCCAATAAAATCTGGATTACCATTATCGTTGCCCTCTGGATTATCATGGTGCCAAGCCCCAGACATAGTATTACCAAACCTACCAGATGTATTTCTAACTTTTACCACGATAGAAGTTCTACCATAATTCTCATTAGAATAGCGATATGAATTAGGCATCCAAACCTCACAGAGCGGCCCATGTATAATCTCCTCTTCCTCTTCAATCAAATAAATATCCGTCCAATCATAGTCAGTACTGGCCCCATCACTGTGAGTACGTACAACTTTTACTTTCTTGTGATATATAATAGCGTTACCACGCTGGATTTTTTCTGCTACAGCTTTAAATCTTGCAATATCGAGAGTAGCTGACTTGGTGGTCACATTCCCCCACGGAGCTCCACGCGTAAAATTATCATAACCAGAAATAGAACCACCATCTTCTTCAATTCTCATTGCTGAAGATGTATCGGTCCTATCCGTACACATACCATAAAGACTCAGTGGCGCCGTAGCAGCACCCTTTGGCACCGTAATCCAAACTTCCGTTGAAACCGAGTCGCTAGCCGAACCCAACCATGAAGCGCAAGCGTTCTGGTTTCTATATGAAGCCTTTTGACAAGCGTACTGAATAGAAGGTAGGTGCCCTCTTCCACCACTGTTTGCGATACACCTATCATAGCCACCAGGATAAAACTGCCCGGCGTAGGCTGCATCACCCAACGCAAAAATTACCCCCAATATAGAAAATACGAGAACCAAAGATACCCCCGGAATAATCTTTATTCTCGCCATTCTATCCCCTTTTCATCAAGCATTTCATCAATACTTTTAATACTTGGGTCTCTATCTTTCGCGATTCCAATATATTGTTCATACGTAGCATAATCATGATAAGATAATGCTGTGGTCGCTACCATTTCTGCTGATCTAGCCGTCAGAAGCACATCGTTTGCTCTTATTAACCCATTCATAATTTCTTCTTTTTTTGTTTCGTCATCCGGGCCATAAGTTGCAAACATGGTGAGATAGTAGTCCTGCTCCAACATAGCCCTTGCACCTCTATTTTCAGCAGCGTCGATTTTCTCTTTTATCACTTTTAAAAGATCTTCACCTTCTAAATTTTCTTTAACAATTCTGTCAGCAATTTCTTCATTATCAACATAATAAGCAAACAACGTCTCATCATACTCATCGTTAACACTAGGCGCTATTTGAGGTTCGTTATTTCGAGTCACCAAAATCACTACAATAGCGACAACAAGTCCTACAATTATTACACCGAGGACAGAAAGCAAAACTACCCATTTTTTTCTATCCTCACCCACTTTCTCCACTTTCATACCCCCATTTTAGCATAACTAAAATAATTTGACTATATTTTTATGCTATTTTTTTTCTAAGCCATTCATCGGCAGGCCCTGCCGTCATCAAAATCACCAAATAGCCATCATTATTATACTTAGAAATCTCATTCCAAAGCTCATCATTCATTTCTGCCGGCTCAGCCACTTCTGCATTATTAAGTCCATTAATAAAATCCATTGGCGTTAAAATTGGCAAACTCTCATCTTCACGCGTAAGGTAAGTTGGTAGCCAAAAAATTCTAGTAGCACCAATAAACGCATCATAATAAAGATCCTGCACCTCGTGTTGGCGCGTATTTTGATGTGGCTGATATACCACAACCACACCCTTTTTGCCTTTAATATCCATTTCATCAAGCGCCACATCCATCGTTGCTTTAATTTCTTCTGGGTGATGTGCATAATCCGTATAAATTCCATCTGCTAATTTTTCAAACCTTCTTCCCACACCAGGAAATTCATTTAGAACTTTTATAATCTCGTCATCAGAAATTTCAAGCCCCTCATTTTTAACAATTTTTTTCACGGCTTCAAATGCTAAACCAGCATCAAATCTTCTAGCCTCACCAGCCAATTTAAAATCTTCAAAATTACATTCAGAAATTATCATTTCACTCTGCGATTTAAATTGTTCAAATGCTGCTACATATTCTTCTGGTGTTTTATAAATATCCGGATGATCATAGCTTACACTCACAATCACGGCAAGCCAAGGATGAAACTTCAAGAAATTCCGGTCATACTCGTCAGCCTCATAGATAAAATATTTATCACCATCTTTATAGGACCCAGAAGTAGCAAATCCCAAAGTCGTCCCCACTACATACGATACCGGAAGGCCAAGTCTAATACATGTCCAAATAATCATAGAAGTAGTAGTAGTTTTGCCGTGTGTACCAGCTACACCAACCATCTTAAGCCCAAGTTTTTCTACCAAAAATTCCGTAAGATTATCACGTTTAGAAATTCTAATTCCAGCTTCTTTTGCGATTTTCATTTCTGGAGCACCTAAAGGAAGCGCTGAAGTATGTACAAACCACTCCACGCCATCCTCGATTTTGGATTTCAAAAACTCACCATCTTGCTCACCAATTTTTACATCTACGCCAGCATCAACAAGTTCTTGATAAATTGCGCCCTCATGAAGATCTGAGCCACAAACAGAAATTCCAGCCTTTGCAGCCATCAAAGCTAGTGGTCCCATACCAGTTCCAGATATACCCGAAATATAAATTTTCATGATATAATTATTATACAATGAAAATCAATTCTGAACAAGAGATGATAGAGCTAGGCAACACCATAGATTTAAAATCTAATGTGATTGAATTAATTGGTGATGTTGGCGCCGGCAAAACCACATTTGTACGTGGTTTAGCTAAAAGTTTAGGCGTAGAAGAAAATATCACTAGCCCAAGCTTTACTATCTCTAAGTCTTATGCTGGCAAATCAAAAAATTTGATCCATTACGATTTTTATCGTCTAGATGATCCTGGTATTATGGCTGAAGATTTAGAAGAAAATATCAAAGATCCTAATAATATTGTAGTCATAGAATGGTCCGATACCGTTAAAAATCTTTTGCCAGAAAATCATATGATCGTAAATATTAAATACAATGATGATGATACTCGTGAGGTAGAAATATCATGAAATTATATCTAGATACATCCACCGATACTGTAATTCTAAAGTTAGACGATAAAGTTTACGAGCAAACTTTTGGCCGTGATATGGCCGAAAAATTACTTGGCTTCGTTCACGAAAAGTTACAAGAAAACGGCAAAGACTTTAAAGACATAGAAGCAATAGAATTCAACGAAGGCCCCGGCTCTTTCACTGGTCTTAGAATCGGCGCAGCCATCGTCAATACCCTCATTCACGAACTAAATCTAAATCAACCTTTAGTAATTCCAAACTACGGCAAAGGTGCCAATATCACTAAACCAGTTAAATAATTACTTAATTATTTCGTCAATAATACCGTATTTTTTGGCGTCTTCTGCACTCATCCAATTGTCACGGTCCATATCTTTTTCAACTTGCGCCAAACTTTTTCCGGTATTTTTTGCAAAAATTTCAGCAAGGCGTTTTTTAAGAAATACACCTTCTCTAAGCATAATTTCTTGATCGGTAATTTTACCTTCTGTGCCAGAAGATGGTTGGTGAATCATAATCCTAGCATTTGGTAGACAATATCTCTTGCCTTTAGCACCAGAAGATAGAAGCATCGCGCCCATTGAAGCTTGAAGCCCAATACCAATAGTTTCTACATCTGGCTCAATATAATTCATCGTGTCAATAATTGCAAGACCATCATACACAGAACCACCAGGAGAATTAATATAAAGTTTAATTGGTTTCTTTGAATCTTCGTGTGCAAGGTAAAGAAGCTGTGCCACTACCAAATTTGCTGTGTGCGCGTTTACATCTTCACCAAGAAACACGATTCTGTCATTTAAAAGCCTAGAATAAATATCGTAAGCTCTCTCACCTTTATTAGTTTCTTCTACTACTGTTGGAACTAAATAGTTTTTTGTCATATTACTCCTTTACTAATTTTAAATTTTTACCAATTTTCTTCAAAGTTACCATATCACCTTTTACTAATTTTTCGGAAATAATTTCTTCAGAAAGTAGCGATTCTACTTCATCTTCAATTTTACGTCTAAGAGGCCTTGCGCCATTCTTTGGATCATAACCTGTAGAAATCAAATAATCCTTAGCTTCTGGCGAAATCTTTAAACCGATTCCTTTAGTAGATAGACGCTTCCTAAGATCATCAATCAAATTATCAAAAATCTTTTCTACGTTTTCACGTGTCAAAGCATGGAATACTAACACAGAATCTAATCTATTAATTAGTTCTGGGCGCATTGCCTTTTTTAGAGCCTTCATCGCATAGGATTTATTTTCCTCATATTCTTCAGCAAGCGCTTTTTTATCTTTTTTGGTCTTAGCCGTAAAGCCAAGCTCACCTTCTCTATACATATCAGCAGAGCCCAAATTAGAAGTTAGAATCACAATTGTATTATTAAATTTTACTTTATTTCCTTGTCCGTCCGTAAGAACTCCGTCTTCCAAAATTTGGAGTAGCAAATTAAATACATCTGGGTGTGCTTTTTCGATTTCATCAAACAAAATCACAGAATATGGTTTTCTGCGCACGGCCTCTGTAAGTTTGCCACCATCTTCATAGCCCACATAACCAGCTGGCGCACCCACAAGTCTAGATACATTGTGTTTCTCGCCAAATTCGCTCATATCAATTTTAATCAGCGCATTTTCACCACCAAATACTTCGCGCGCAATTACACGAGCAAGCTCAGTTTTGCCCACGCCAGTAGGCCCCATAAAGATAAACGAACCAATTGGTCTCCTAGGATCTGCAATTCCAGAACGTCCCCTTCTAATTGCTTTAGACACAGCAGAAACTGCTTCGTCTTGCCCCACAATAGATTCTTTAATATGAGACTCAAGATCGAGAAGCATTTTCATTTCACTTCCGTGTACTTTAGAAACTGGAATACCAGTCTTTAGAGACACTGCTGTAGCTAAATTTTCTTCTGTAAGAACCGGTGCTTTTTCTAATTTCTTTACGCCAGCTTTTTCTAATTTTTTTATTTCTTTTTCGAGCCTAATAAGCTCCGTCTTAAGTGTAGCTGCTTTTTCGTAATCTTCAGCCTCAGCTGCCTCATTCATTTTTTCTTCAAGTGAAGCTTTTTGAATCTTCATCTTTTTATATTTACCACCGTCTTTTTTGTCTGCTGAAACTTTACAAATTGCCGAAGCTTCATCAATAATATCAATCACCTTGTCCGGCATAAATCTATCATTAATATAACGCTGACTCATTACAATTGCTGTTTCCAAAATTTCATCCGGAATCACCACGCCATGATGATCTTCATAATGCTTTTTAATTCCCTTCAAAATTCTAAACGTAATTGTAGGCGAAGGTTCTTCTACCATTACTGTCTGGAAACGACGAGAAAGCGCCTTATCTTTTTCGATCGTTTTTCTATATTCATCAAGAGTAGTCGCGCCAATTAAGTGCAAAGAATTTCTAGCAAGTTCTGGTTTCAAAATATTTGCAGCGTCCATAGAACCTTCCGAATTCCCAGCACCACAAAGAAGATGAATCTCATCAATAAACAGAAGCACCGAATCATCAGCTACTGCTTCATCAATAATACCTTTAATTCTTTCTTCAAATTCGCCACGGAATTTAGTACCAGCCACCACGCTGGACAAATCTACCTGATAAATATGTTTGCCAATCAGATTCCCTGGCACATTCTGCTCAGCAATCCTAGAAGCAAGTCCTTCTACAATTGCAGTTTTACCAACACCAGCTTCACCAATTAAAACTGGATTAGATTTAGTTCTACGAGAAAGCACCGTCACCACGCGCTCAATTTCATTTTCACGCCCAATTACTGTATCAAGATGCCCAGCTCTAGCCTCCTCCGTCAAATCTTTTCCATATTTTTTCAAAAACTTAAGATTTGAAGTTTTAGCAAATTCAGCTTTTTTAGCCTTAATTTTTTCATCTTCGGTTTGTTTCTCTACTAAGTCTTCAATCTCGGCTAACATCTTTTCTGTGTCAGCTTTAAGTTCAATTAAAATGAGAGATGCTCTAGAATTTGGTTGGGTCAAAATTGCATATAATATATGCTCAGTGCCAATTACCGAAAGCCCCTCTTCGTTTACAAAGTTTTGTGCCATCCTAAGGGTTAACACCACTGCTTCAGATAATGACATCATTGCCATGTCCGAACCCGGCACCTCTACAGCTACTTTGTTTAAAAGTTTTTCTACATCACTTAAAGTTACACCTTCACGCCGAATCATCTCGGCGCCAGTACAAGTGTCTTGAGCCAGAATTCCCATCAAGAGATGTTCTGTGCCCATATAACCATTGTTATATTTTTTACTATAAAAATCAGCCTTCTGAAGCGCAAACTTGGCGTTTTCAGATAAACGATTCATTATCTCACTAAACTCAGCTTGCATAATACCCCCATTTTATCAAACTAGCACTCATTAGTCAAGAGTGCTAATCTTTACCACCGGCTACTACATCGTTTGCATGCACCCAGCCCTCTACAGTGCCACCATCGAGATATTCACCTTCAACTTTTGCAGCTCTCATAATACCACCTTTTTTAATATAGGTAGCAAATGGATCAGTAATCATGTATTCCTGATCAGTTGGGCCAAAATCATTAGAGTTTACATATTCTACAATTTCCTTGAGCATGGAAGGGGAAAGAATATATTTACTTACAGACGCAAGCCCAGTTACCTGTTCTGGCGCTGGCTTCTCGGTAATCTTAGTAATTTTTTCGTCTTCAATTGTAAGTGCGCCACCATTTAGAAGAGCTTCGTATGGATGATCAATCGCACAAAGTGCTGATTCATCTTCTCCCTTAATAGATTCAAGCAGCATCTGTGCCGAAGATTTGCCACCAGGATTCCAAATAAAATCATCGCCCATAAACACCAAAACTGGTTCATCAATATTATATTCTTCTACAACAAGAGCTACAGGTACAGCCGTACCATATTTTGCTGATGGATCTTGTGCTACATAGTGGATAGTTACATCATCAGGAAGCGTCTTAGCCTTTTCTAGCTTATCTTCCTTACCACGTTCACGAAGATAAAGATTAAGTGCCAAATTGTCCTGATAAAATGCTCTCACCTGGCAAGGCTCCACATTGGAAACCACCATATATATATCTTTTACTCCAGCCTCAATCAGCTCCTGTACCGAGTAGTCTACCAGAGGTCTATTACCTACTGGAAGCATTGATTTTTCAATAATTTTAGTAATAGGAAGCCGACGTGTCCCCCAGCCAGCCACCGGAATAATAGCTTTTCTAATTTCCATAATACCAATATTATAGCATAAAACTAGTCAAAGTTTTCAATAAATTCCATCTTGCGACGGATGTAGAATTTATTTACCAAATAGACTATTACAAACACTGCTACGGCTGCAATTATTAAAGTTTTCACTGCGTCAAAGTCAGATTCTTTGTTATCTTTTGCTGTATCTTTGATAGCATTGGTAGATTCCTTAGAAACTGCACCGGCTTTTGGTCTAAGCATCAAGCTCATACCATCAGTAGTACCAGCTGCATCTACAATAATAAATCTCTTGGTACCGTCTTCGTTTTGATTTACTGAAATAATACCGTTAGCTTCACCATCTTCCCAGGTAATCTTAATTGCGTGTTCACCAGCCGACAAAGCTTGTGAAAATGCGTTTGAGATAATTAGTGATGTAGCTCCACCTTCAGAAATCTTAAAGTAATCTGCAGGAATTATTTCTTCGTCAATTACAAGTTCTTTGAACTTGCTGTAGTCTGCAGAAGTTCTAAACATAATTCTTTCACCTACACCAAAAACCTCACCAGAGTTAAGAATTGGATAAATCTTAGACCAAACGGCAAGAATCTTAAGATTTAGTGGGCCATCCACGCCAACCTCTAGTTGATCACCAGCCTTAGCTAGCATATCGTCTTTACCTTCAAGTCTCCAGCCTCTAAAGATATAACCTTCTTTTTCTGGTACCTTGTCGGTAATTACAAATGTACAAGTACCCATAAAGGTTTCACATCTTTGTGGTTCTGGAATATCCTTTACATCTTCTACTACATATTCCAAAGTAAACACCGTGATTGGATTCCAGTTAGCAATCAAGATAGTAGAAGTTTCTGTCACGGTAATTTCTGTACCTGGCATTACTACTTCTTTACCCTTTTGCCAGTTCATAAATTCAAAAGCAGATCTGGTTGGCATTGTGTCTGGAACCTTAAATTTACAAGAGCCAGTTGCACTCTTACATTCTTGTGCAGTTGGAGCACCACTACCACCATTACCTTCAAATACAAGTGTATAGGTTCTAATTTCTGCCCATACAGCTTTAAGTTTCAAAGTTAGAAGATATGAACGAGTTCTTACACTTGCGCCTGGAGCATAAGTCATAGAATTATCGTCAACTTTTTGCCAACCCATAAACTCATAACCTTCTCTAGTTGGAGTTTCGTCAGAAATCTTATAATCGCAAGTCTTAATGCGAGATTTACAGGTATCAGTCTCTGGGCCGCCTACACCACCATTTGCATCATATTCAACTGCAAAAGTTCTTTCTACATCAAATTCTGCAGTAAGTTCCAAAACTTTGTTTTCAGTGTTTAGAACAATTGCTTCAGTAGAATTTGGAAGATAAGTTTTTTCGTTCTTGGCATCATACCAATAAATAAACTCGCCATCACCAGTTGGGATTTCGTCAATCAGAGCAAAAGTCTTTTCAGTTTCTGTACCAGTATAAGTGCTCTCTCTAAACAAAGTCTTGTCGATATAAACTTCACCAGTATCTTGATCAAGTTTTTCTTCTGCGATTACATATTTTACTGCAAAAGTATTTTGCTCTGGCTCCGGATCAGTAGCTGGATCAGTTGGATCAGTTGGATCGGTTGCTGGATCGGTTGGGTCAGTGACTGGATCTGTATTAAGACCAGTTGCATCAATCCCCGTGCCAGGATCACCACCTGGAGTAGTAGTGTCATCTGCATTAGATCCTACCTGAAATACAAAAACACCTGAAATAACTAAAACTGCGCCAAACACAGCCAATAATTTAGTAAAAATCCCCTTCTCTCTTTTCATCATAATATATATGACCTTTCTTGCTAACCATTATAAAGGGTAAAACTGCTTATGTCAACACTAAAAACAAAAACTATAAGCCAAATTGTGAGTCAGAAAGTGCCCCTGCGTCAAACGGATTCTGATAATCGTCTAAAGCATCAATCTCAATTTGGAGTTTCTTCAAATATTCTTCTAGAACCTCTTTGTTGATTGGTCCAGTCTTTGCAAAATCATAGTCACCTTCTTCATCTTCTTCTTCGTCTTCCACTTCTTCGTTATCAGGAAGATAACCTGGTCTAGATCTATCTAGATAAATATCACCAGAATAGTGATAAATCGCAAGCGACACCGTGGTAAGACAAAGTGTAATAAAAATCGATATTATACAAAGTAATATCAACTTCTTTCCACCAACGTTTTTCGCTTCTTCGTTATTGTCCATCTTTTAGATTCTCCACTAGTTTCACCTGTTCATCAGTCAAAGCTCTAAGTTTAGTCACGTCTTTATTTACGGCTTGACGTTTTTCTCTTGCTGTTAACAGCCTTTCATAAAATTTATCTGGTTCGCTTTTACAATTTGTATTTACTAATTCTTCCAATGCCTGTTGATACACAATGAAATTATTTACAAAATTAGTTCTTTTGTTTGCAAAATTCGTCTGATTCTCAAGAAGCCCTGGATTAGAAATGTTATTTTCCACTAATCTCAAGTTTAGTGGCGTGATAAAATTCGTCAAAATCGTTTCATAATATCTGCCAAGATAAACTCTGGTTCTAGAATCTACTCTCTGAAGTGATTTAAGATTGTCTCTCATTGCATCGCAATGATCTATAATTGTTTCTCTCTGAGTATCGGTTATAATAGGCTGATCTTCTTCACCTTCTGCAAAAGCTTTAAAGCCAAAAGAGCCAACACAAATTACGGCGACAACCAAAACCAAAACTTTCAGTTTCTTCATATAATATATTATAGCACGATTATTGTTGGCTAATTGTGGTATCGTCGAATTTGATGTAGTTATCTGCGTTAGTCAACATTTCTTTTACAAGGAGATAGCTTTCTACCCACCAGCTCATTTCTGTTTCAGAAGCTTCTGGCTCACTTGTTGGGCCTTGGTAATAATAATTGTAATAATCGTCGTACCAAATGAGACGGCCAGCTGCAGCACGTTCATATCTTGGAATTCTTGTTACAATACCAAGTGCGTTAGCGTTCTTAGATTGCTTAGCAAAATCTGGCGTATAATTAGCACCACTTTCTTTTCTAGCACCCCAAATTAGAACCTTGGAATATCCATCTTCATTCTCATCATAGTCAAACGAGATATGCTCAAGACCACTTATAATCTTGATCTTCATATTCCAATCTTTAAGATAAACGTATTCACCGTCTACTTGGTTCTCATGATCAGAAGAGTTTACAATTTGAGTAGCAAGTTCTAGGGTAGCTTTATTTTGATTTACCATCGCTACAGCGCCAAATACTACTGCGCCAAGTGCAACTATCACAAGAGCAGCAAGCGCAAATGTCATTTTCTTCTGCTTAGACTCTAGAGCAGTTAATTGTACTTGTGTTTTATGATCAACAGATTTTTCTGCTTTTACAACTTTTTTGGCTTCCTTAAATTCGGCATCAGCTTTTTTGGCTCTCTCAGCTTTCTCAGCCTTTTCAATTTCGGACTTCTTGCCTTCGATTTTATTAACTTCTTTTGCTGTTACATTATCAACATTCTGGCGCATTGGTTCTACATCTACAGTAAGTACGCCTTCGTCTACTGGCATAGCTGTTTTGCCTTCGGCCTTGATCTCTTTTACTTCTGGCTTAGCTGGAGCTTCTTCGTCAATATCATCCAGCATATCATCGTCCATCACGTCATCATCAGGAGTAGCGCCCATTTTCACCTCTATCTCAGCTTCAGCCTTGATAGTTTCTTCGTCTTTTTCACGCTCATCTGGGAATTTATCATCCACAGATTTCATCGCCCACACCAAAGGATCAGCACTAGCTGCTTTTAACTGTGCTTTTCTTTTATCTTCCTCAGTCGGCATCGGTCTCACGTGTTCACGACGTCTTCTACGCATTAAAATCTCCCTTATGTTTACCCCATTATAACACAAGCAAAATCAAAAATGCAAGTTAATTTCGTTTTAACATCACAGTGAATGCTTCTGGTGGAATATCAATTTTGCCAAAACGTTTCATTCTGGCTTTACCACGTTTCTGCTTTTCTAGTAGTTTGGCTTTTCTGTCTCTATCACCCGTATGAATTTTGACGAGCACATCTTTTCTATACGCGCCAATTGTTTCCCTTGCGATAATTCTAGCCCCAATCGCAGCCTGCAATGCCACTTCAAAGTTTTGCCTTGGAATTACTTCTTTTAATTTTTTGGTTACTTCCCGGCCAATTGCTTCTGCTTCAGTTTTATGCGCCATTACAGAAAGCGCGTCCATTTTTTCGCCAGCTACTAGAAAATCAATCCTCACCAAATCCTCAGCCTTGTAACCATTCAGCTCGTAATTAAAAGAAGCATATCCAGAAGTTGCAGATTTTAATTGATCATAAAAATCCGTCAAGAGATTTGCCATTGGCGCTTCAAAATCAATTACAGCTCGTTCTTCAATATAGCTTAAATTGGTTTGATATCCACGCTTCTCATTAATAAGATTAAGAACGTTCCCAATCATTTCGCGTGGCACAATAATTTCACCTTTTACCCACGGTTCGCGAATCTCGGCAATTTCTGTCATATCCGGAAGATCCGACGCAGATTTAATTTCAATTAATTCCCCAGTATTTAGAAGAACTTCATAATTTGTAGAAGGATTAGTAATAATTAAATCAAGATTAAATTCTCGTTCTAATCTTTCTTTAATAATGTCCATATGAAGAAGCCCTAAAAATCCAATTCTAAGGCCAAATCCCAAAACTGGCGAATTCTCCGGTGCAAATTGGAGCGCCGAATCAGAAAGGCTTAATTTCTCAATCGCCTCTTTTAAATCTTTGTATTGATCATTTGAAACTGGGAAAAAACCAGCATACACAAACGGCAAAACATTTTTATAACCCGGCAAAGGCTGAATAGCTGGATTTTTAGTAAGCGTCACCGTATCACCAACTTTTGCCTCACGCGTAGTTTTAAGGTTTGTCACAATATAACCAATTTCACCAGCTTTAAGAGAATCTTTTGGCGTCATTTTTGGCGTCAAAATTCCCACTTCAAGCGCCAAGCCTTTAGCCTCTGCCGCCATCATCAAAATCTCAGAATTTTTGTCAATCTCTCCCTCAAACACGCGAACATATAAAACCACCCCACGATAATCATCAAAATAGCTATCAAAGATTAGTGCTTTTGTCGCGCAATTTGTATCAGTATCAATTTTGATATCAAGATTAATTAATCTATCCAAAATCTTGTCTATATTAAGTCCAGTCTTACCTGAAACTTCAATAATATCTTCGCGTTTACAACCAAGTAGATTAATAATTTGCTTAGCTACACCCTCTACATCAGCTGCCGGAAGATCAATTTTATTAATCACCGGAATAATCGTCAAATCTTGTTCCAAAGCAAGATAAACATTTGCCAAAGTCTGTGCTTGAATCCCTTGCGTAGCATCTACTACGAGAACTGCCGTTTCCACAGCCTGTAGCGACCTTGATACTTCATAAGAAAAATCCACGTGCCCCGGCGTATCGATCAAATTTAACGTGTAGCCTTTCCAATGCATCGTTACCGGCGCCAATTTAATAGTAATACCTTTTTCACGCTCAAGATCCATAGAATCAAGAAGCTGCGACTTCATCTCACGTTTAGACACCGTCCCAGTAATTTCCATCATTCTATCTGCAATGGTGGATTTGCCATGATCAATATGCGCGATAATACAAAAATTCCGGATTTTTTCCATATATATTATATATTATACAACATTTACACTATTTAGCAATGCACCGGACGTAATTACCACTAGAACGATAGCCACTTCTATTAGCAGCATCCAAAGCAGACCCATCCCATCTTATGAGGTAATATTGCATACTGGTACCGTACTCAGACGACCATTGCCACCCATATATAGTGTCAGTTCTTTGTTTATTTTTCCAGTATCCACCCAACACGCCATTATACAAACTTGCATAACTTACTATACCAGTCTGTTCTGAATGGGTAGCCAGTCTCCACCCACTTGGGCATACATCGTAGCTAGCTTTTCTAGTAATATTAGAAGAACCGGCAATATCCCCAGCAGTAGCAGCTGCATAATTGTACCACGCCCCATAAGTGGCAGAACACTCTATGAGTGGATTAATATAGTCGTCACCGACCGAAGAAAGGCTACTAGCAGGAGTTGTCCAATTCGAAGATACATTAGATGTGGCCGGGGTAAGTTCTATAGGAGCGATAGTGTCGCCATACGCCGTATTAGCACCATTACATCCAATAGCAAGATTTCTGGTCATCCAAACTTTTCCGTTAATCTTTGCTACAGTATATCTCTGTCCATCACGGATATCAGTAAGCGTAGCTGTAGAGTTATTCGCCGTGTTCGCTATTATATTACTATTAATATCCTGCATATAAGTAATATCAGAAATAGTACGAGTATCCTTCAATATACAACGAATAGGTATGCCATAACGGTTATAATTATGATTTGTCGGGTAAACACCCTGCGTCATATTAAAAAATAAGTCATACATTTCATCATCATCATACCTAGTAGACGACCAGATGCGAGCGTCCGTGCCTTGATAAACTGGTGTCGTATCGAAACTCCCGGCAAGAGCGAAGGCCGCACCACCGTTTGCTATAGAAGCCCTCATTTTAGTATTAGTGTTGTAAGCAGATTGTTCGTATAATTTTTGAATTTCACCAGTTGAGCCACCAGTAGGAAGCCTCCAACCCACCGGACAAATGTCATAAGTTGCATTAGATGAATTAGGATTCGAACAGATAGTGCCAGCAGAAGCAGCACAAAAATTATACAAGGTACCATACGGAGTCTGAGAAACTGGATCAGTGTCCAAGCCGTTACTGGTATTAGATGTATTTAATGGAATAAATTCAGCAGTGGTGAGTGTCTGGGTGCCAACAGTTTTTTTCCAACTGTTGAATGTAACCGCCGTGATCGTATCTTGCAAGTTAGTATTGCTAGTAGTGAGATCTGTTTCGAGATCTACAGCCCCCAAATTTAGGTTGGTCATCATCCAGCAGTTCCCATCAGCTAGTCTCTGAATGGTGTATTCTTGCATATCACGATTATCTAACACGGTCATAGGAGCAGTAGTACAAAATGTTGGGTTTAGATCTTGCATATAATACATCATTGGATTAGCTACGCCAGTGAGTACTAGAGCTAGCTCATAAGACCCAGCAGCCTGATTATAATTAATCTTAGAAGCAAAAGAAAGAGTAGTTTCGTCTTTGTTGGTAGCATATTTGTTTTCTAGAAGTTTGGTGTTAGATACATATGGAATAAAGTTACCAGAATCTTTTTTGTAGCCCCAAGTATTGTCTGTGAGTGAAGCTGCAGTAGCACCTGCTTCACTAGATAATGTTGGAATTACTGCGTTCTTACCATCTGCAGTATTATCTCTTACTAGATCTGTAGCATCACCAGCAGAAGACATAGTTAGTTGGTATCCAGTCATATTATTAGTGGATACTTTAATATTAAGGTCTTTACTGTCACTGGTCTTAGTATTAGGATTTAGGTCTAATACTACATTATTAGAAGAAAGGGTAATATTAAGGCTTGGTGCTACGTTTACAATATAATCTACCGTATCTGCATTGGCAGAGTTACCGGAAAAGACCAAAATTGAGAACGCAAATAACAAGCATACGCAACAAATCAGATTACGCACAACCTTAAGCATAACTTTATTATACCATAAACCATAAATGTAAAACACAAAAATAGTGTTGTAAAATTTACAACACTATTTTTATTATGACGAGTGATTATTTTACGCCAATCATAGAAAGAGATAATTTCCCTCTTTCAATTGCTACCAAACGTACCTTTACCTTATCACCTACGTGCAAGACTTCTTCTACAGACTTTAATCTTTTGCCTTCCACAATTTGCGAAATATGAAGCATCCCATCAATACCAGGCAAGATATTTATAAATGCGCCAAAGTCTTTAATAGAAACTACGGTACCATTATAAATCTTGCCAACTTCTGGTTCTTCAGTGAGTCCCTTCACCCATTCAAGAGCTTTTTCAATAGACTCAGAGTTAGACCCGGAAATTGTCACGAGACCATCCTCAGCAATATCTACACCAGCACCAGTTTCACTCGTAATCTTATTAATCATTTCCCCACCTTTACCAATCACAGCGCCAATTTTGTCTTTAGAAATCTTAATCTTTTCAATTCTAGGTGCAAATTCAGAAATCTTTTTTCTTGGTTCTGGAATTACAGAAAGCAAGTGTTTCAAATAAACATCCTACCTTCGTGGCTTTGCTTGATAGCCTTTTCAAGAATCTCTACTGGAAGACCGTGCACTTTCATATCCATTTGAAGAGCCGTGATACCTTCAGTAGTACCAGTTACTTTAAAGTCCATATCGCCAGCAAAATCTTCTGCATCCATAAGGTCGGTAAGTACATATGCCTTATCTACATCAGAAGCTTCAATTGGCTGACCTTTTGGCACATCTACCATGAGACCCATTGCTACACCAGATACTGGGCGCTTAAGAGGAACACCTGCATCCATCAGGGCCATACAAGAAGAACAAGTTGCAGCCATAGAAGTAGAACCGTTCTGAGACATAATTTCAGTTACGCTTCTAATTGCATATGGAAAATCTTCTTCAGAAGGAAGAACTGGAAGCAGTGCTCTCTCAGCCAAGTAACCATGGCCAATTTCACGACGTCCAGGAGAGCCTAGTCTACCTGGTTCACCCACGGTATAAGAAGGTGCATTATAATGATGCATGTAACGACGCTTGCCGTCAGTCACTTCCATTGTATCTACGTCTTGAGCATAAGAAAGTGGTGCAAGAGTCACAATATTCATAGCCTGAGTTACACCACGAGTAAATAGAGAGGAGCCGTGAACACGAGGCAAAATTCCAACTTGAGATGAAAGTGGGCGAACTTCAGTAAGTTTTCTACCGTCTGGCCTTATGCCTTCTTCGAGAATTCCACGACGCACTTCTTTATGAACGGCAAGTTCAAATGCCTGATCGTAAACATCGCGCAAGTTTTCATCATACCATTTAACCTTTTCGTTATCGGTTTCGCCTTGCCCTTTTGAAAGTGCAAATTCATCGTGCATAGCATATTTCATGTCATCAAGAAGATGGGCCCACTCCATTACATTGCCACGGATCTTGGAACCGAATTTACCATCAGTCCATTTTTCTACTTCTTTAATCACTTCTTCGTCAGGAAGTACCAATTCGTATTCTTGCTCTGGCGCATTTACAGTTTTAGCAAGTTGTCTTTGAAGATCTAGAGCCGGTTGCACATTTTCTACTGCCCAGTGCATAGCTTCGATAATAGTATCTTCTGGCACTTCATTAGCACCAGCTTCCACCATTACTACTTTGCCATCTTTACAAGCTACCACGAGATCAAGTGGAGACTTCTCACGTTCTTCTGGAGATAGGAAACCTTTAAATTCCCCACCGATTCTACCAATTCTAATACCAGCTACTGGCCCATCAAATGGAACCCCAGCATTCATAAGAGCAGCAGATGCAGCAATCATTGCTACACAGTCTGGTCTAAATGATGGATCCATAGAAAGCACAGTACATACTACCTGTACTTCCTGTCTATAACCCTTAGGAAAGAGTGGACGAATTGGGCGATCAATGAGACGTCCTACAAGCACTGCCTCATCAGCAGGTTTGCCCTCTCTTTTAATAAATCTAGAAGCCGAAATTTTGCCAGCTGCATAAAACTTCTCTTCGTAATCAATTGATAGTGGGAAGAAATCTTGCACCACTGGTTTAGTACCAACCACTACAGAACCAAGCACCACGGTATCACCGTAAGTTACAAGTACCGAAGAGGTAGTTCTAAAACCAACCCGGTTTACTTCCAAAGTCAATTTCCGGCCAAGCCAATCACAAGACACAGAAATTGTCTTTTTACCGTTAGGGTTTATTATTTCCATAAAAATCCTTTCCTTCGGAGAAAACATCAGAGATGAATCCACTAAACTAGCAAACTCGTCTCTGCCGTCTTCTCCACTTAGTTTGTTATATCTCTATTATATCACATTTCGGGTAGTTTTTCGGCGTCTTTTACGTCGTATTCGCCGATTTTTAGCCGTCTCAAACTTTCACAATAAGCACCTGTACCAAGTGCTTCCCCAATGTCTTCTGCCAACGTCCGAATGTAAGTTCCACTAGACACGTGACAGCGAATTTTAAGAGTTGGGTAATCATATTCCAGAATCTCTATATTATATATGGTAACTTTTCGACTTGGCATCTCAAAATCTGCACCTTTCCTAGCCAATTTATACGCCCTCTGCCCATTAATTTTAATCGCTGAGAACTTTGGTGGCGTCTGTTCAATCTCACCCGTGAAATTTTGAAGTATAGATTCAAGAGTGTTCAATTGAAGGGCTTTCGGAGGCTGCTGCCGAGAATGAGCGCGCTCGCCCCGTGAAGACGGGCGCGAGCGACGCGTCCCCGAAATTGAATACTCTTGAATCTCCCCCTCAATATCACCAGTAGTAGAAACAAACCCCAACTTAATTGTCGCCTCATAGACCTTATCAAGCTTCAAAAATTCGCTAGACTTCTTGGTATTTTTCCCAGAAAGCAAAATCAAAAGCCCAGTCGCAAACGGATCGAGCGTCCCCGTATGTCCCACTTTCACCTTATGTCCAAATTCATCTCTAAGTTTTCGCCTCACTCTAGCCACTACGCCAAAACTACTCATAGAAGCCGGCTTATCAATCAAAATTACTCTATCCTCAGAATTGCTATTCACCCCTTGATTATACCATACATTTGTGCTATAATAGACTCACTATGATAACAAAAGAGAATAAAGACAAGGCTATTGCCAGTGTCGCTCGCAATAAGAACGATGTTGGTTCTCCTGAAGTTCAAGTGGCTATTCTCACGGCTCGCATCAAAGAGGTGACTGAGCACGTCAAGAATAACAAACATGACTTTATGGCTAAACGTGGTTTAATTCAAATGGTAGGTAAGCGCAAAAAATTGCTTAAATACCTCGAAGAAACCGACTTTGAGCTGTACAAGAAAACTGTTGCCAAACTTGGTCTCAGAAAATAGTTAACAATAAAAAGCCCGGGACAATGTCCCGGGTTTTTGTTGAAAAAGGCTCAACCGATTTTGTCGTAATCACGAAGCTGCATCGCAACTTCATCAAACGCAGTCAGGATCTCAGACATCTTCTTGAAGTAAGTCTCTGCTTCCGGATCATGATTGTTTTTCTTGTACTTCACAATATGTTCCACAGAGGCCCAAAGATTCATCGACTTATCGCGAATCTGTACTTCAATCGGTATCAACTTGCTGCCCTCGTCAGGAGAATAAATCTCCACCTGGACACCCAGGTGTAGACTAGAATATCCATTGTCTTTCGGATTTTTTACGTAATCCTCTCTTGAGACAATGTTTATCCCAGGAATCTTTGCAAGAAGCGTAGCTACCTGCTCGATCTCATCCTGAAATATGGTAATAATCCTGATTCCGGCCACATCCAGTACGTTTTTCTTGATTGCGTCGATCGAAAGATCATAGTTCTTTCTGATACACTTTTTAACTGTGCTGTCGAAAGTCTTGATCCTCCCTTCAATGCGATCGAATGGATCGTATTTCGATGGATCCATAGTGATTATCCTTCTAGCATTCTCAATCCTGACCATTGCTAGATCAAGCGCCGACTGGCACTCCGTTGCATACTGGTCAAACTGATACTGCAAAATAGAATTATCACTTAGAATTGACGATTTTTTAGCCATTTTCTACCCCCTATTTATTAAAGTGCTAATTTTTAGTTCCATCATTAATTATAGCACAAAACGCCAAAAAAGTCAATATGTTTATGGCAAAATTCATGCTATAATGAAAATATGTTGATCTATAATTCCAGATTACTCAATATGGCTGTTTTAAGTGTACAGGATTCTGGTAAAATTGGCACTATCACAAATACTATCGTAGATCCAGATTCCCTAAAAATCATCGCTTTTAGAGTTCATGGGGCTATTGGATCAGATGGAGGCAATATTCTAGACGCAAATTCTATCCGTGAATACTCCTCTGAATTTGGCCTAGTTATAGATTCTACAGATGAGCTTGTAAAAGATGATGATGTCGTCAAGATTAAAAACGTCCTAGAGCTCAATTTTAGTCTAATCGGTCTCAAAGTAGAAACCAAAAAAGGCTCCAAGCTAGGCAAAGTATTAGATTTCACCGTCACAGAAGACAATTTATCTGTCCAGCAAATTATTGTTAAACGCCCTACCGTCAAAAGTTTCTTTGATTCTGAGCTTATTATTCCTCGTTCCGAAATCGTAGAAATCACCGATTACAAAATAATTGTAAGAGACGAAGAAAAAGTCATCAGAGAGCGCGCTCTAAAAGAAGATTTTGTACCTAATTTTGTAAATCCGTTCCGTAAGACTGAACAAGCTCCTGCACCAGATCATATTGAAACCCCTGCCGACATAGATAAGCAATAAGTTTTTCATCATCCGAATAACGAGATCGCTTTTTTGCGATCATTTTTTTAAGTTCTTCTTCGTCATTCCTATCTGAGCCAGCCAAAACTTCCTCGATAATTTCTTTTGACACTCCCTTTTTAAGAAGCTCCATCTTGAGTCGCTTGGTAGACACACCCTTCTTTACAAATCTATTTTCTACATAATACTCAGCAAACCTCTGATCATCTAGATACCCCCGGTCTTTGAGACGTTGGATGATGGTAGAAGAAAGCTTCGCGATGTCTTCTGAGGGGCATCCACAGTTGCTACGAGGACGCAGTGAGGAGTCCCGTGAAGACGGACGCGACGAACGTCCCGAAGAAGACATACGGAGCTTTCTGTACAAATAGTCGTTCGTTTCCCTAATACTACGAGGCCTCACCAACACCCATTCGAGAGCCCTTTGGTATAACTTTCCAAATTCGCTAGCTTTTTTGAATTCCTCCAAATCCGAAGCAGAAATCTCCATTCCCACCTTAATTCCAAAATCCACCACCTGCGAAACATCCAAAGAAAAAGCAAATTTAGAGTTTATATATACGTTCACACGATTCGGATTTCTTACCCCCTGTTTTAGATCTGTAATTTTATAAGTATCCATACATTCTAAACCACTCTTCAAGAAGCCCAAAAGTTAGCGCGTCCTCTTTGAGGGGCGCCTTAGCAAATTCTCGCCGAAATTCGGTAGTTTGATCAAATGGTACCCATCTTACTTCCGAAACTTCCTTGTCGTCAAAGTGAAAATCCTCTTCTTTATTAGTCCAATCTACTGCAAATACCCAAGCAAAACGATTTTTATTAAAACCTCGCTCAGTCACAAAATAAAGATCCGAGGCCGTGATTTCTGCACCAATTTCTTCTCGTGTCTCCCTAATTGCTGCTTCCACCAAACTCTCGCCAAGATTTATGTGACCACCTGCCGAAATATCATAATCCCCAGGGTAACGATCAATCTTATCCGAACGTTTTTGCCACAAAAGCTCTAAAATTCCATCAGAATTTTTGCGAAACAAAAACACTACTGCCACCCCCACTATTTCGGAAGCACCGGTTTTTTCCGGATTATTTAGAACCGAATCCCACCCAGTGCCAACTACCGGTTCGCCATTCGGCCGATAAACTTGCCACATTTCATCTGTATGCATAAAACTCTAAATTCCTAATTTTTCGCGTACTTCGCCTTCAATCTTAGCCATTAATTCTGGCTTTTCGGCAAAGAGTTTCTTCACGGCTTCACGCCCCTGACCAATTGTCTCACCATTGTATTTAATAAAGGCACCGGCTTTCTCTAGTATTCCGTTAGCTACAGCAAGATCTAATACATCGCCAGTCTTAGAAATACCTTCGTTATACATAATATCAAATTCTGCTGTTCTAAATGGCGCAGCAATCTTGTTTTTTACTACCTTAATTTTGGTACGGTTACCAGATACAGAATCGCCCTCTTTGATCTGACCGATTCTACGAATATCTACACGTACTGAAGCATAGAATTTAAGTGCATTACCACCAGTGGTGGTTTCTGGATTGCCAAACATCACACCAATCTTCATACGAATCTGGTTGATAAAGATCACGGTGGCTTTAGACTTAGAGATAATACCAGTGAGTTTTCTCATAGCCTGAGACATCAAGCGTGCCTGAAGACCCATCTGGGCATCACCCATATCGCCATCAATTTCTGCTTGTGGTACGAGCGCTGCCACAGAGTCTACAACAATCAAATCCACTGCATTAGAGCGCACCAATGTCTCACAAATCTCAAGCGCTTGTTCTCCATTGTCCGGCTGAGAAATAAGCAAATTATTAGTGTCTACACCAATTTTTTTGGCATAAGCTGGATCAAGCGCGTGCTCTGCATCGATAAATGCTGCCTGCCCACCTTGCTTTTGAATCTCTGCGATCGCATGAAGTGCTAAAGTAGTTTTACCAGAAGATTCTGGCCCATAAATTTCAATAATTCTACCTTTTGGCCAACCACCACCAAGCGCAAGATCAAGAGATAAAGACCCAGAAGGAAGTAATTGTACGTCCATTTTTGGCGTCTCGCCAAGTTTCATAATAGAACCATCACCAAATTGCTTAGTAATTTGTGCAATTGCAAGCTTTAAAGCCTCATTCTTGCCGTCATCAGATTTTTTATTTTCCACACCCTTATCAGTATCTTTTTTAGCCATATTTTCTCCACTTTATAGTTATTAATATTGTAGCATAAGTTTGCCAAAATAGAAACGCACGCGTTCGTTTCTGCCACCCCTTGTAGCATATCGCAAATTTCAAATCAACCCCCCACCCCTAGCTTATGCTTAAAAATATGCTATAATTAAGCTATGAAATCTTACGAAAATATCTTTATTTCTAGTTTAACTACTATGCGTATTGGTGGTATCGCACGCCACGTTTTAGAAATAGAAAATGATAAAGATATCCCAGAAGCTTATGATTTTGCCAGCGCCTATTGGTACCCTACCTATATTATTAGTGGTGGCGCCAACACTATCGGTAGAGACGAAGGGCTAGACGGCGTTATTCTTTTAAATCGTCTCCGTGGTTTTAGCGACAACGACGGCACTCTCACTATTATGGCCGGCGAAAACTGGGACAACATCGTAGATTACGCTTGCGAAAAGGGCTACACCGGCATCGAAGCTCTCTCTCGCATTCCAGGCCTAGTTGGTGCAGCACCAGCTCAAAACATCGGTGCCTATGGCCAAGATCTTTCTGGCGTTTTCAAATCTGCCACAGCCTACGACACAGCTTCTCGCAAATTTATCACCCTAGAAAAGAAAGATATGCAATTTGCTTACAGAAAAAGCATAATGAACACCACTATGAAAGGTCGTTTCTTTATCACTTCTGTCACTTTGGAGCTAAAAAAGGGAGAAATGCAACGTCCATTCTATAATTCAATGGAAAAATACATAGAAGATTACGGCTGCACCGATTTTTCGCCAAAAGGCATCAGAGAAATCGTCACCACTATTCGTGCCGATAAACTCCCAGACCCTAAAGAGAAAGCCAGCTCCGGTTCATTCTTCAAAAATGTTTATCTAGACCCAATCGAGTCCGAAAAAGCTATGGAAAAAGGTTATCCAGTTCATCACGGCAAAGACGGCAGCAAGATTAATTCTGCCTGGTTTATCGAACAATGTGGTTTTAAAGGTCAACTACTTTATGGTATGCGCGTCAACGCCAAAGCTCCTCTCGTCCTTATCAACGAGTCTGCTGGCACTTATGCCAACCTCGCTCGCGCTCGTGGCCAAATCACCAGTACCGTTTACGATAAATTTGGCTACTGGCTAGAACAAGAGCCAATCGAAATCATCAACACTAAAAATCGTGGAGCTAGATTATAATGTCAAAGACCAAAATTTTAGACGGGCGGGAACTTGCCGGTTTTATTAAAGAACGCCAGGCCAGCACCGTCAGAGGAATGGCAAAAAAGCCCACGCTTCTAATTATCCGTGATAGCGACAATCCCGTCATCACTAAATACGTTAATCTCAAAATCAAATACGGCGAAGATATCGGCGCAAATGTCATAGACTACTGCGCTAAAGATTCAAAAGATATAGAATCAAAAATCAAAGAGGCTAATGACGATCCAAATATTAACGGCATTATCTTGCAACTCCCAATTTTAGAAAAAGAAAAAACCGACGAACTCACTAATTTAATCAACCCATCAAAAGACGTAGATGGCCTAGGCAAGAATCCTAAGTTTGAATCTGCCACTGCTACTGCTATTTTGTGGCTACTTGCTGGCTATGATATCAATCTCAAAGAAAAATCTATTGCATTAGTTGGTCGTGGCAAGCTCGTTGGTGCCCCACTCTACAAAATGTTTACAGCCTCAAACTATCACGTGGATATTTTCCACCACGGTTCAGACTTGACAAAACTTAGAGACTATGATATAATAATTACTGCAACCGGCAAACCCGGTCTGATTCTTGATGAGTACGTAAAACCAGGTGCAATTATTGTTGACGCTGGCACAGCATCAGAAGACGGCGTCTTAAAAGGTGATTTGTCCCCAACAGTTCGCGAAAGAAACGACCTTACCGCCATCACTCCAGAAAAAGGTGGCGTTGGCCCCCTCACCATCACCTGCCTTTTTGATCATTTGCTTCAAGCTTAATTTATTTATTCTTAAATACCTGCGCCATCTTGGAAGGTACCACCACCATTGTTCTGGTTTCTGGAAAGATTTTCTAGACTATCTGCGGCCCTTCTTAGATTTTCTGCCTGTTCAGTGGCCTGCTGTTGCGCAGCCACAACCCTGTCTACTTCTGCATTTTCTAATAGTGCTCGTTCATGGGTGTAATTCATAATAGCTCTATTCACGTCGGCTTGGTTAGACCAGTTGCCAGTATACCCACCAGCAATTGCTTCGAGTGTAGCTCTCTTATCTTTGTCAGACTGAATACCAGATTGGATAGTTGGGTCAGTACTACTAAGAATACTTCTTGCCATCTGAGCATCAAACCCACCGTTCGCGGCAGCACGTTGAATTGTGCCGTTGCTCTGAGTAGCCCAGTCTTTCATCTGGGTAGCAATACCATTATTTGCTGCGTGAGCAGCCACATTCTGACGTGTACCGTTTACATAACCACCACCAGAAAGCATTTGGAACACATCCGAAGCTTTATTTTGCATTGCACCAGCAAGTGCTGAATTTTGCAACATATTGGCCTGGAGTGCATTAAATGATTTAGCCATATTATCATTAGCAAAGTTACCACCAGAGAAGACATTTTTATTAGCCATACTATTAGCTATCTGACTTACGCCACCAGGACCATGTCTAGACACAATCACGTTAGTGAGTGCATCCATTCTGTCAGTATCACCACCATCAAACGCAGTGTTCCAGTCAGTCATCAAATCATCAAGGGATCTGCCAGCATACTCTTTCTCAGTAAGTATAGTTCTAGCAGCCTGGTCCTCAAGCCCAAGCTTTCTTTGGGTCTCGTGTGCCCTAGCCAATCTCCTAGTTTGCACAGCATCAAGTTCACCACCATTATCTTTAATTTGTTGCAATCTATCAATTGTCCTTTGAGAAGACTGTAATTGGCGATTTCTAGCAGCTTCAATTTGCCTATTCTTGAATGCTTCTGTATTTCTAGCCCCAGTCACTGCAGCATTGCCAAGATTCCTCGCTCCACCTCGCACTGTTTGACCCATATTAGCCATTGCCCCACCAAGTTTGCCAAGTGCGCCAATTGCTTCCTTTAAGAGCATTGGCAAGAAGAAGAACCCAACAAATGGCAGCACCATTAGTACAGCCTTAGTCCCAATCCCTACATCAGAACCAGCAAAGATATCCTTTAGAATATAGCTAATTCCACTTACCACGCCACAAATCGGGAAAATAATAATTGCCGCCTTAAAGAGATTCCACCATTTTTTAAACAAGTTTTGCGTGTTTGGCAAAACAAACGCTGCGAAAGCCAGTGGCGATATTAATACGCAAAATACTATAATAATTTCTCTTGCCCCTAACATCAAGTAAAGTATCATTATGGCCACTATCACTACTAGTACCAACACTATTGCTGCAATCAAAATTGCCACTACTAATGGCGCGCCAAGTGTAGCTGCAATACCACCAGCCCCTACTGCAGCACCACCACCAATACCGGCTGCACTAAACAAGCCTACAACTGCGTTACTCACAAAACCGGTATTAGCATCTACAGCGCCACCAGAAAGACCTGCACCTATCCCACCAAATATATCTCTAAGTCCTGTACCAGCTATATTAGAAAGATCAATCGCGAGCGCACAAATATAAAAACTCAAATTCACCACAATCGCCATCACTACCAACCTTG
This sequence comes from Candidatus Saccharimonadota bacterium, assembly GCA_017510925.1. Lineage (GTDB taxonomy): Bacteria > Patescibacteriota > Saccharimonadia > Saccharimonadales > Saccharimonadaceae > Nanosyncoccus. Next base: position 39,255 of record JAFWLT010000001.1, read on the forward strand.
GTAGCATCTTCTTAATACCATAGTTATCAATACCAAAACCAGTGAGCTGTGAAAAGATGATAATCAACAAGAAAATCACCATTGCTACGTTTGCGAGATCTCTTACCTTAGTCCACGCTTCTTCAGTTTTTGACCCAGGCCCATAGAAATTACTTCTTACTTCTAGCATATCCTGGCTCATATTATCAATCCAGTTAGCAGTATAGGTAGTATTGTTTAGAGTCGGGCAGAGTACCCATTGCATTGCTCCAACACCAGCACCACCAGTTCCTTCGTCTACGAGATCATCACAAAAACCTTCATCTACCGTAGTAACTGATGTAGCGCCCGGCTGACCACCGTTATTGCCGTTATTATTATTGCCACCACCATTATTAGAGTTAGCATTACAAAGACCTCTATTATCAATATCATCAAAAGGTCCCATTGAATTAAGCGCGTCAACAGCACCCTGCAAAGTTACTGTTGCCGTAAAATGCAAACCGGAGTCTAGCCCGTATACATTAGCAAGCCCTTGTTGCGCACCAGTCATATTCACTTTGTAATTTTTGTCAGTACATAAGTTTACATCTACACCCTCATAACCATTCGCACCCTCTGCCACTACTTTCGCCATAAACACATCAACGATATAGTAATAATAAAGATCAAAAACTTCCTGCTTAGTAAATTTCAAGCTTCCATAATCGGTTAGTCCACTCACCTTGTAGCCTACACCGTTACGATCATTTAAGCCCTTGAGCATACCAATTGATGATCCAACCCAAGTCAACTTATAGTCTGTAATTTGAGTACTACTAGCTGTTGGGTGAGTAATGGTCTGATCGATGTTTAATTGACCACCGTAGATACCGTAAGCTCGCAAAGTGGCCGGTGCAGAATCTAATTCAGCCCCATCAGAACCACTACCATAAGCAAGCCGGTTCTCAGCTCCTTCCATTAGTACGCCGTATTCAAAATCAGCACCCTCGAGTTTCTGTATCATGATTGTCATCTGATCGCAAGTAGTAAAGTAATAAGTCTCACCACCATTCCTCGGCACATTAGCAATATCACTTGATTGTATAGACTGCAATTTGCCTGTCTCTGTTGCTACAACTGCTGGGAAAATAATTGCGTTACTTTCCCCTATCTTAGTATTATTAAGATCATAAATGGTAAATTTAGGGTTTGTTTCTCCACTTGGACAAGTGACATTACTACCAGCAATTTCATATTTTATCTGCACAGTATTACCAGAGTTTTCATATACCGGTGTGGCCTCATAACCAATCCCACCTACAGTTTGTCCACCAATAGCACCAGCACCAGCAGCCGGGAGACCGTTACTGCCAACAGTAGTTCCAGCAAAAAAGCTTTTTACGACAGTAACATTTGCATTAGGCGCTTTCACGTCACTTGTGATGAAGCCATTCCTGAGGCCATCTTTATTACCCTGATTAAACCCAAACATAATTTGTTTACAATCTGTATTATTATCAGTAGCATCCGTAAGCCCATACGGCAATTTAACCGTTTCCCCACCCAAAGAATTAAGTATAAAATTTTCTTTTTCACTAGCCATAAAACTAGCCCTAAAGGCCCCACCTTTAAAACATTGATAAATGCCCTCAAATGCAGCCTTTGCTTTAATGCTCGACCCACTACTACCTATACCTACTGCTGCCGAAGCGCTACTAGTGAGACCAAGAGAAACTCCAAAAAACAATACCAACCCCAATACAATTTTTCGCAAAATCCCCTTACTCATTTTCGACCTCCATCATCATTGGTTTCCCGTGCAACATATTATTGATATAATACACACCCCCCACAAAGTTGTCTGCTTGATCATAATAGTCTACAACCGCGCTAGACAACGAAGCCACGTTGCTACCAATTTCCGACAAAGTATTTTTGAGCGCTTCATCATTTTTATTCGCCATACACTCCATATCAATAACATCGTTGAATACACAGCCATTGTCTTTATAAAGCTTCACTTGTGCGATCAGGGCATCAATCCACTCACCATACGTCTCTAGAAAACTTTTCGCATAGCTATTGTCGCCAAGATCATTGAAATTATAACGATTCATCAAATTTTGTTTAGCTTTAGTGTCGCCATTTTTAATTATAGCCATCATTGCTGTTGAATAGTAAACCTTATCACCAAGATCTACCACATACATAAAGTCAAATTGCTCTTTGGTAGACTTTACTAATTTATTCAAAGCATCATTTTCGCCATCTTTATATTTAGCCACAAAATTATCCATCAAAGTTTTTGTCGTATCATAAACTTGTTTTTTCTGATCTTTATCTTCCCAAGTATTCAAGAAATAATAATTAGCCATCGCATCATAATCGTCATTCACGTCCGTCTTTAATTCTTGGCCACTCGTTACATAGTTAATCAATTCATTAAAACTAGAACCGACGCCTCCATTTCCCCCACCTTTCCCCATCAAAGCTACCACTGCCAAAACTACGATCAAAATTACAGCAAAAGCCAAAGCTCCGATCACCAAAAACTTTTTCTTAGACGATCTTTCTTCTCCGTCAGTTCCGGCAAGCATAATTGGCGCAGCGCTAGGAGCGACACTGTGAGTAGCACCAGAAGTATTCATCTTTCTCTTGCCAAGCAAAGAAGAAATTCTGGATCTCCCTGAATCACCAAGTGACATTGGTGTAGTTGGCGTTGCTACAGGCGTATTTACTGGCGCATCAGCAGGATCTGGACCACTTGCAATCACGCCTGGCTTTGTGCCTGGCGTACCAAGATTGCCCGTACCAATACTGCCTGGTTGCCCACCAGCATTAGACCCACTACCGTTATTGTATGACGGATTCATATTCCTATTATAACATAAGCACCAAAAAAACAAGCATAAAAACAAACACAAAAACAAGCCCCAATTTTACAAAAAGGGGCTTGCTTTGATCTGAGTTCTTTAAGCTTAGAAGCGGTCTAGAACTTAGAATTTTCTCCGGCTAACAACAGCGTAGCTTACGATAGACACAAGACCACCAGCACCGAGGGCGCTAATAAGTACCATATCAGAAGCACCAGTTGCAACAATTTTGTTGGTGTTTGGTACTACTGGAGTATCATTACAGGTCTTAGCAACCATCACAGAAGCGTCATCTTTAGTTACTTTACCAAGAACAGTAGATGCAGCCCAGTTTACGAGTTGGTTTTTACCACAAGCGATAGATTTATCAACTACCTTAGCAGTAAAACGAACATAGGCGTTACCTTTAGTTTTGTAAGCACCAATGTTAAGACCAGTAGTAGTCAAAGTGTTTTCTGGGAGAAGAATACCATCTTTATGATTTGAGTTATAAAGATAAGTAGAGTTCTCTACGTATTCCAAGTTATTTGGAAGTACGTCACGGATCATTACATCCTTTACTTCGTCTTGAAGTAGGTTCACATATTCAATCTGAAATTCTACTTCGTCACCAACGTTAGCTTCTACAGATTCAGCGAACTTAGCGCCAGAACCCTTGATACGCACGGTTTTGGAAACTTTAGCATTTACAGATTTGTGAACTTTAACTTGAATGGTAGCCTCACCATCGTATTTGAAACAACCAGGGATTTCACCATTCATAGAGGTATAACCAATTAAGGTTTTACCATTGATTACGGTATCAGCCAATTTGAAGGTACCGTTTTCGTTTCTATATTGAGCAGAACCCTCTACATATTCGATGTAAAAATCATCAGAAGAGTTAAGGGTTACTTCATCAAAGTAACGAGTTGGGGTTGCTGGAGCATCAGCATCAAGATAACCAACAATGGTTTGAGACTTAGCTACGGCAGTAGGAAGAGCAAAGCTTACACCTACACCTTTAGCAACACCATCAGTGCCTTTAGGGCTGTTATTGTGAACGTAAAGACGGATAGTATAAACTTCACCATCTTCTACGTCGATAGAGTTAGCATTGTAGACAGTAGCGTTACCATTGGTTTTTCTAGCGCCTACAAAGTTTCTTTCATCACCAATTTTGCCATCGTTGACAATGGAGTTGAAAGTAATTTTGTCACCAAGTTCACCAGCGTTGATTTGATCAAGCGTGTAAACTGGACGACCTTCCTTAGTACCAGTGTTATCGCCATAAGCGCTAACAAGACCAGCAGGAATAAGTGTAGCAGTTGCTACAATAGCAGCAGCAGATACACTAAGAATAGATTTAGCAAATTTATTCATAATATCCTTTCTTAAATAATAGAAATTAGAGTTTTTAATTCAAAAACAGAAAACTACTTTATTGCTAGCCGAATTGTTAAATTCCATCTAGTTTTAAAACAACCAAATCATCTCAAATTTCAATAGGATAGGTGAGGCCCGGCAGCTTAAAAGCTGCCAGGCGATATAAAGTACTTGAGCTTATCTCAATCGACCCAGCTCACGGGTCCCCACCGTTTTGCCTATATATAAACGATCAGTCTGAGGGGCCGTCCCAAGCCTCCCCAGGCGGTTCGTCCGATACACTGGACTCTTGCACTTCTGTAGGTTTGTCGGCTTCGCCGGCGTTTGAGTCCACGTGTGTATCCGGATCAGGTTGCACTGTTGGAGTGTCGCCTCCCCCGGCACTCTCGTTGGCATCCTTCATCTCCTGGATTGTTTCTTTGTACTCTTGCTGAGTCTGTGTTGTACTGGCATTTTCAGGCTCTTTGGTTGAATGGTTCGGATTGTCCGGATTATTCGTATTCTCTCCATGTCCCGGATCGTCATTCGGAAGCACAGGTGTTCCCTCAGTGGGATCCTTCTTCGGCTTCGGATCGGGTTTCGGGGTTGGAGTCGGCGTCGGGTTCGGCCCCGGTGTCGGACCAGGATTTGGTCCACCACCAGTAATGGTAGGCTTCGGCTTCGCCGTAGTGACCGGCTTAGGACCGCCAGTAGAACGTGGTGTCGGCTTAATTTTCATAATCTCTGCCACGTTCGTAGGCTGGAATCCACATTCAATCCTGTAGGCAACTTCTTTCTTGGTTGTTCCCTTAATAATAAAGGTGTAAACCAGGAATTTCCCTTCGTGCTTGTCTGTTTCCATAACAATAATGTCGGGAATGCCATCTACAGTATGAGGATTCATGTACATTTGGTCCGTCAGGCTCTTCTGATCTCGTATTTCCACAGAAACTGCTTCATCGAGATATTCAAAGAACGCGTCCAGCCTAGTGAAATAATCATCCGGGTCATCAATCCATTCGGTTTTGGCTTTGTTCATTGCAGCATCCCATTCTTCGTCACACTCATCATAAAATAATCCGAGATAACGAGTTTTGAGAGTGGCATCAAACCAAGCCATATCTGCAGCACCCAGCGCAGGGTCCCGTCTCAGTCTGTTTCTAAAGATTAAATCCATTGCTTCAGGATCAATCTCAGCACCAGCTTCGGCATCGGGATTTATCTCGCGCATATCCGGCATAGGGCCAAAGTTGAAGTCATTTTCTTCATCCCCGTCGTCCTCCTGGAGGTCGAGGTTATAGAAATGCCATTCATACTTAGGTTCCTCAGGTATTGGTGTCGGGTCAGGACTCGTCACCACTTTCTGGGGGGTGGGCTCTACCGATTCGGGGGCTGTAGCTTGTACATCTGTCGGTTTCGCCAGCACGATACTAACAATCACGAGCGCGATCGCAAGTATTGCTGTAGTTATAATCGTTATAACCTTCTTCATCGCTCCACCACCTCCTTAAAACTTCGAGTACGGGTTCAGAACATTCGTCATCCTCGTCATCTTCACCGTATTCATACAGATACTCGTTAAGATCAAATTCATCCGATCTCAATTTTTCCTCGAATATCATTCTGTTTAAGATAAAGAATCCTATCGATAATACGAATGCTACTGCAGGCAACGCTCTAATTAATCCTATCAACCATCTCACATCTGTAAGATTAAGGATTCTAGCTGCGGCCGAAAGCCCTACCCACATCAACATCAGATCCATCAATGCAAACACGATCATTTCTTTCCAGGTACTACCATTCTGCTTCCACCACAGTGCTATAAACACCATAAATGTTAAATCAGCAGCAAGTAGTATCATAGCTACCCACGCCGGTGCTTTAGGTGCTAACCTTATTAAGGCAGCTCCAACACCAAGCGCTACGGCATTTACTACACGAAACTTCAGTTTTACTCCGAGCATTCTTCCAGCAGTTAAGGCCAAAAAGGTCATTACTGCCAATTGAAATAAACAAGCAAACATTACGAGCATACTCGCACCTCCTTCTATGAATGGGGACCACGTCCCCGTTGACTTTTACAAGTTACGTTGGGACGTAGCACCCCCAGGGGTGCAATATATAGGCAAACAGGTCTCAATCGCTTGAAACCTGAGATGATTTGGTTGTTAATGGTCTTCTTGTTTTGAAAACACTACCCAAAACTCAGACTACTTTCATTATATCACACATAAGCTTTTTTGTCAATATGTTTACCATATTTTACTGCTTATGGCAAACAAAAGAAAACCCCGACTTTCGTCGGGGTTCTCAAGGTACTGATATGTAGTTTAAACAGGCATATATTTGGTAACTTCTTCTTTGGTAAGTTCGTGATCGATCTTGCCATCTTTGTAGATGACCCAGATCTTTCTCCAGGAACCCGGGAAAAGCTGTTCTGCTGCACTTACTTCAGGTACGAGCACTTTCTTCCCAGAATCGGGATCGTAGCACTCGTAGACTGCTGCCAGTCCGTTCCTGCCAGTGCCGGCCAAGCCTTTAGCTTTGTTCTTCTCGAGTTCTTCCTGAGCCTTCTTGGCTTCTTCAGCCTTGCGAGCCTCTTCAGCCTTTCTGGCTTCCTCTTCAGCTTTCGCTTTCCTCTGAGCTTCAGCTCTGAGAAGTTTGATCTGCTCCTTCCTGACAACTATCTGTTCAGCGATCTTCTTCTGAGCCTGCTCGATTCCATCCTCATATTCCTTAGCCTTAGCTTCCAGTTCTTCAGAGGTTAAATCGGCATACTTCGCCAGGTAGTCTCTCTGGGATTTAGCTTTGGCTTCAGCCTCATCATCAGATTTGGCCATAGCTTCACCTTTCTTTCCCATCGGGATCACATCGATCTTCGGAGCTTCCTTCTTGGGCTCGTCTTCCTTCGGTGCAGCCTCTTTCGGGGCCTCCTTCGGAGCAGCCTCCTTCGGAGCTTCCTTCTGTGCATCAGCGATTGCTTTCAGTAACTCATCGGCTTCTTTTGCCTGATCTTCCGGAGTCGGTTCTTCGGGAATTATAGGGTCAAACTTTTTGTTAGTCCCCTTCTTCTCTCTTGACTCCATTTCTCTTGCTATTTCGCGTCTTTTTGCCATATTCTCACCCTCCTTTGGTATTTTTTCCTGAAAAATGGCACCTGTTTTTAAACTACATGACCCCATTATAGCATAGTTTATTTAAAATGTCAATGGTTATAACATAAATCAATAAAAAATGGTGCGGGTAGAGATAGTCGAAATCTCATCTCAAGTTTGGAAAACTTGCATACTAGCCGTTGTACTATACCCGCAACGCAATTAATCTATGGGGTGGGATATCGGGATCGAACCGACGACCTTCTGGACCACAATCAGACGCTCTAACCATCTGAGCTAATCCCACCATAAAATACTCCCGTTATTATTATATCATTTTTTCAGAGAAATGCCAGGGTTTTTTGGTGGCATCATCGGCCTAGCAGAGGCAGCATCTTTGGCAGCCTTTGGCATTTGATTCCTCAAACCACTCATAATTTCCGAATCACCATACCCCTTAATATTCTGGCGATTTTCGTTGATTTTTACTCTTACCTGATAACTTTCAGAAGATGCAGCTCCAATACCACCACCGTTCTGTGCCTTAGCATAAGCCGAAGAATGAAAAATATCTTCTTTGTTATCTTTCATTACGTATTTCAAAAATGGATTTTTTTGCACCACTTTACTCCTTATTTTGGTAATAATAAGAACGCTACTGTACCTGCTGCTGCGCCTAGGATAATAGTAAGAATAATAGCAATAATAAGCCCTGCTTTAGAATCCTTCTCTGGTTTAGCAATAATCTTCTCTGGAGCCTTTGGCTTCTCTGGGGCTTTTGGCACAATAATCGGTTTTTTACGAGCAGTGGCAGCAGACAAAGGCCGTTTTTCTATCTTATTAGTATTGATGAATTTAGCTCTTTGTCCAAGTGGTGCTGGTCTCTTAGGAGTTACTGGTTTTGCAGGGATGGCTGGTTTTGCTGTAGTAGCCGCCTTAGCAATCGCAGCTGCTGCGATCTCTTCTGGGGCCATCTCAGGTTTTACGGCTGGTTTAACCACCTTTGCGCTAGATACTTTAGAAACGGCCTTAGATGCACCCAGAGGGCGTTTTTTTACATTTGTCTTTACAAAATTAGGCCGTGCAGCTGGTTTCGGAGCCTTTTTTGGCTCTTCTTTCTCTGCAAAAATCTCTTCAATTTCAATTTCTTCATCAAGTAGTGGATTTGCCGGTGGGATTCTTCTGGTGATCTTCTTTACTGGCTTTTTCTCTGGCTTTGGTGCCGGTTTTTCTACTACTTTTTCCGTTACTTTTATAGATTTAGCCTTAGCAATACCCCCTTTTGGAATATCCTTCTTAGCCGGTACAAAATCTATGTAACGTTTGTTCATTATTTCACTCTCTTAGCTATGTCAATTATATCAGTAAATTGTTCCAATATCAAGCTTGCCCCACCGATTAAAAGCCCATTAATTCCAGGGGTAGTGAGGTATGCACCAGCATTTGTAGGCTTTACGCTGCCACCAAAGAGAACCGGCACCTCCTCAGAAGTTTTTGCCCCATAAACTTCTTTCAAATTCTTCCTAATCATCTCTGTTACTTCAGCAATTTCATCAGGGGTAGCAATTTTTGCATCCTTAGTAGAAGAAATCGCCCAAACTGGCTCATAGGCCACAATCACCTTACTCACATCCTCGGCGCCTATCTCTGATAAACCACCAAGTAGCTGATCACGAATCACATCGGCTGTCTCACCAAATGCGCGTTCGCTCTCCGTTTCACCAATGCAAAGAATAGGGGTGATTTTGTGCCTGATTGCTGCAGCAACCTTCTTGGCAACCATCTTGTCATCCTCGTGAAAAATGTATCTTCTCTCTGAATGCCCTACGATACAGTATTTAACCAAACCATTAAGCTCTGCAAAGGAAATTTCCCCTGTAAATGCCCCAAAATCCTGATAAAACGCATTTTGCGCACCTAATTTGATTTTAGAACGATCTAACTGTAAAGATAGTGACTGAAGACATAACGCAGTTGGCGCTACTACCACCTCTATATCTCTGTAATTCGCAATTTTTTTCTGTAATTTATGTAGATAAACCGAGGCTTCGCCTACGTTAAAGTTTAGTTTCCAGTTGCCCACAATATAAGTTTTCATATCTAGATTATATCATAATTATGATATACTTTAAGTATGAAAAAAGTACTTGCATTCGACATAGATCAAACTTTAAACGTGGCAAAGACCCCAATCACCGACGATGTCGCTGATTTATTGGTTAAATGCCTCGATCACTTCGAAATTTGCCCCATTTCGGGCCAAAAATTCGACCAATTCCTAATTCAAATCGTAAACAGGCTCCCTCAGCCTACTCCAGAACAACTATCTCACCTACACCTATTTGTAGCCCAAGGAACGCAATATTACAGATTCAACACAGAAAAAAACGACTGGGAACTCGTATATAACTACCCACTTACAGATGAGCAAGTCGCAAAAATTAGTGAAACTATCGAAAAATCAGCTAAAGAGCTCGGCTACTGGGAAGAAGACAAATTGCAACCAGGTGATGAAATTATCGAAAATCGCCTCAGTCAGGTGACTTTCTCGGCTCTCGGTCAAAAAGCCGGCACCGAAGAAAAATACGCTTGGGACCCAGATTGCAAAAAACGCGAAGCGATCGTAAAAAGATGCAAAGAGCTCGCTCCAGAATTTGACTACGAAATCGGTGGCACTACCTCCATTAACGCCATCACCCCTGGCATGAACAAAGAATTCGGTATGACTCACCTTCTAGAGGAACTAAACGTCAGAAAAGAAGATATTCTCTATTTTGGCGATATGACCCAACCAGGTGGTAACGATTACCCAGTCGTCAAAATGGGTATCGATACCATTACTGTTAGAAGTCACGAAGACACAGCCTATGCCTTACGCGGCATTCTCGGCATTATTTAAAGCTTTTACGTTTTCTGTTAATCTATCAAATAGTGCGCCCTGGGCAGCTTCCTTGTTGGCGTTATCACCAGCCCAAGCTTCTAATGCTGGCCCCTGTAAAGCTCTAGAAAATGAGAAGGAAATTGGCCATGCAAATGGTTGTTGGCGCATAATAGCAGCAAGATTTGCTGTAGCCTGTTCTGGCGTTTGTCCACCAGAGAGGAATACGATACCAGCAAGTTCCAAAGGCACATTTGCTCTAAGTACTCTCATTGTAGCTCTAGCTACTTCCTCAGGATTAGATTCATTCACAAATTGTTTTCCAGCCATCACCATATTGCATTTAAGGATACAGGCCTTCAAGTTTACCCCGTGTCTATCTAGAGCTTTAAATAATTCATCTAATACCTTGGCAGTAATTCTACTACAAGTATCAATATCATAATTTCCATCATATACTACCTCTGGTTCTACAATTGGCACTAATCCAGCAGATTGTGAAGCTGCAGCGTATTCTGCCAAAATCCGACAATTTTCTACGATTGCTGCTGTAGTAGGAGTAACTAATTCCCCATCACGTCCTAATCTAATTTCAAAAGCAGCACGCCATTTAGAAAATCTTAGGCCCATCTGATAATATTCACGTAGTCTAGCTGGAAGATCTTCAAGACCTTTAGTATAAGTTTCTTCACCATTAGCTTCTGGAATATCTTTGATTCTAGCCAAACCTTGATCTACTTTGATTCCTGGTACCAAACCTCTAGAAATCAAATATGCTGGAATTGTTTGCCCATCGAAAGTGGTATCTCTAGCTGTTTCATCAAACAAAATCACACCCGTGAGAAATTCTTCTATCCCTGGAGTAGAAAGTAAAATTTCTCTATAATCGTGTCTGTTTTCAGCAGTATCAGCAATCCCTAACGCCTCAAATTTCTTCTTAATTGAGCCACCAGATTCGTCGGCAGCCAAGATACCTTTATGAGGAGCCATTAATGTAGCAGCAATCATTTCCATATTACTTTCAGAGGTAGAAGTTGCAATACTTTCGAGTTCTTCTAGGCTCAAAGTAGAATCAAGTGTAGCATTTTCTACGTTAATTCTAGCCATCTTTAAGGCATACTCTACGGTTTTGCCAATAATAAAACCACCAAGCACCGTAGCAGACATAATAGAATATGCAGAAAGATGAGTTAATCTATCAATTCTAGAAACAGCGATATTCTCTCTGTAATCCATATAACCAAGATATCTCTCTGATACTTTAATTATCTTCTCTTGTGGATAGCCTTCTAGGACCTGTTTTGCTGTATAAAGTGGTGCATCTTCTTCAAGGAAAATCAAACTTGCGTGTCTTACTAACCCTGCAGCCTCCTCGGCAGCAGAAGTTTTGATATAAAGCACCAATTTAGTTTTCTTGTAATAATCAAGATAAGCTGCAATTTTATCTACTACAGCCGGAGTAAGGTGTGCAGATCTATCTACATAGAGATAATCTACAGATTCGGTAGGCGTAGTAAACGAAGATTTTTGTTGAGCTGAAGGCACCATATAAGCCGTGCCATTATCAGAAGTAAGAATGTATCTATAAGTACTGGTTGGCCCACTAATTACCGGACCACCTTCATCAAAATGAAAAGTCGTATCAGAAATATCACTAGATAACCCCATTTTTTGAAGAACTTCAAGAGTAATTGCTGCCCCACCAAAGCTACTGGTACGGTTAAAATAGTGATGCTCAGAAGCATCAAAACTAAAATCAAGCCACTCTTTACCAGAGTTATCGCGCTCAAAATTTTCGGTTCTACTATCTAGATTTAGGTAAACGTCCTTAAGAACATTGCCCACTACCAATATATGCATAAGCTTATTATACCATAACAAATACAAAATCAATAAAAAAATAGTGTTGTAGAATTTACAACACTATCTAGCAACGCAACGAATATTATACCCAAGGTAACGAACATCACGGCTAGGGAAATGAAAATTAGAGGTTGAACCAAGATAATAAATTAGGTAGCGATATTGGGTAGTGTTATTGCTGTACGTTGCTGGCGTAGCAGACCACCATCCAGCATCTGCCGTAGAGATAATATTCCCACTAGAATAATACCCATTGACAGGGAGTGGGTTGAATTCAGAAAGATGCCCATCGACTAAACCTTCGATTTGCGCATAACTAGGCAACGTCCAGCCTTTTGGACAAATATTATAAACATCTGTGTTAGTATTTGAAGAACCAGTAATAGTGTTAGCTGTAGCTGCAGCATAATTATACCAAGCACCTATCGTTGGGTTACATTGCATAGCTGCAGTAGTAAAGCCAGAGCTAGAGCCACTGTTAGCAGCTGTAGAAAGTAAAGCAGTAGGGGTAGAAAAGCTAGCAGAAGAAGCAATATTTGAAGTAGAAGCATTTAGTGCAGTAGCAGCAGGGGCAGTACCAGCAGCATTACAACCAATTGCAAGGTTTTTTATCATCCAAAGATCATTACCAATTTTCTTAACTGTATATTCTCTGTTATCACGAGTATCAATAAGAGTTTTTGTAGCTCCACCAGTAGTATTTGTCACAATATCGCGATCCATCTCTTGCATATTAGTAATATCGTCAAGAGTCCTAGGAGTCTTAGCCACGCAACGAATGCTAAGCCCTGCTGAACGGCCACCACTAGTAACATTAGCATAATAAGGAGTTAGCGTACTTGTATCTGACGCAGAGAGATACCAACGATATGTAGCATTATATGGAGTAGAAGAAGACCAAACCCCAACACCTGCAGAGAAAGTACCATTTCCATAATAATAGCCTTCTAGAGCCATATTATATTCAGTGGTATATGCCACAACGCTCTCTTGTTCTGTATGAGTAGGTAGTCTCCACCCAGCCGGGCAAATATCATAAGCTGCATCCACGGAATTAGATGTCCCTGTAATAGTCATAGCAGAGGCAAGAGCATAGTTGTATAGTGCCCCTTTTGTACCACTCCCATCATAATGCATCTTTGCTGCAGTTAGAGAACTGCCACCAGTACTCAAATCAGTATAGCTGATGCTTAATGGGTTGGTCGTAGTGTAAGAACTTTCTACGTTTGAAGTTTCAGAATTTAGAGTCATAGTTCCAGCCGGATCATCAGCTTTACCAATAAAGCGCAAATTTTGCGTCATCCAACAAGTTCCATTAATCCAGCGCACAGTATATTCTTGACTATCACGTAGATCCATCACGGTATAATCAGCAGTTGACGCTTCTCTTTGACATATTTCTGGAGTGATATTCTGGATATGAGGAATTGTTGGATTCGTAGTAGCAGCAAGATTAAGTCCTATCGTGTAAGTACCAGCTGCTTGAGAATAATTAATTTTTGAAGCAAAAGAAAGCGTGGTAGTATCTTCATTGGTTGCTACATTATTTTCTAGGAGTTTAACACCAGAAACATATGGAATAAAGTTACCAGAATCTTTTTTATAGCCCCAAGTGTTGTCTGTGAGTGAAGAGGCAGTAGCACCTGCTTCTGCAGAGAGAGTAGGGATTGTTGCATTCTTGCCATCTGCTGTATTGTCTCTAACTAGATCTGTAGCATCATTTGAAGAAGACATAGTAAGTTGATAACCGGTCATATTATTAGTAGATACTTTGATATTTAGATCTTTGCTATCACTTGTTTTAGTATTTGGATTAAGATTTAGTACTACATTATTAGAAGAAAGGGTAATATTAAGGCTTGGTGCTACGTTTACGATGTAATCTACATCAGCAGCACTAGCGTTTGATAAACTTCCTAAAAGCAAGAAGGAGCACGCAAAAACAATACATACACAAAGAAACAGATTACGCACCAACCTCGTTAGCATAACCTTATTATACCATAAACCATAAGTAGAAAACACAAAAATAGTGTTGTAAAATTTACAACACTATTTTTAAATCACCTATGAATTATTTGCCATAGCGAGCAATTGCATCAGCAATTACTTTCTTAGCTACATCAGCGCCTTCAAATGCCACCACCTTAGTAGTACCAGGCTTTTTAAGATCTTTGTAGTGGTTGAAGTGGAATTCAATTTGTTCCAAAGTTCTCTTTGGCAAATCTTCAAGAGTCTGATATTTGTCACCATTGTTTCTATCATCTTCTGGTACACAAATAATCTTGTCGTCTACTTCCCCGTCATCTACAAACTTCATTACACCAAGGATACGACCTTTCATCCAAATGCCAGTGGTAAGTGGCTGATCGGTAATCATAAGAACATCAAGTTCGTCGCCATCTTCATCAAGAGTTTGTGGAATAAAACCATAGTTGCAAGGTTTTGCAAAAGCAATTGGCTCTACACGATCTAGCATAAAACAAGCACGTTCTCTATCCCATTCAATCTTGTGGTTAGAGCCGGTAGGAATCTCGATTACTACATTAAGCTCACCATTTTCATAATCGCCTGGAGTTAAAACTTTATTAAAATCTGCCATAAAAATATCTCCTTTTTATCCCCCAATTATATCACAAAATTATAATTCCGAAATAAGAACTCTTACCTGTTCGGTAGTGTCGCGATCCCTAATCGTTACAGAGTTATCCGTAAGTGAGTCAAAATCTACTACTACGCATTTTGGCGTACCAATCTCATCTTGCTTGCGATAGCGTTTGCCAATATTACCAGAGTCATCCCAAGTCACATTCCCATACTTAGCACGAAGTAGATCATAAACCTCACGTGCCTTTTCTACGAGCTCCGGTTTGTTTTTAAGTAGTGGTGAAACACAAAACCTATATGGCGCCAAATTCTCTGGTAATCTAAGAACTGTACGTTTCTCACCATTTACTTCATCCTCGGTATATGCGTTAGAAAGCACAGCAAGGAACAATCTTTCTACCCCAATCGATGGCTCAATCACGTGTGGCACATAAGTCTCACCCGTAACCTTATCACGATATTCCATCGACTTGCCAGATTCGCGAGCAATATTTGAAAGATCAAAATCGGTTCTATAAGCTAGCCCCATCAATTCCTCAGCGCCATTAGGATAATCAAACATAAAATCAATTGTGCGCTTAGAATAATGTGCGCGATCTTCCGGAGCTACTTCAAGTTCATGGATAGAATCACCATTGAGCCCCATCACTTTTTCTAGAAATTCGTGTTGAAGCCCACGCAAATTTTCAAAACTTGCTTCCCATTCATCTGGTTTCACAAAATATTCAATTTCCATTTGTGAACATTCACGATCTCTAAGAATAAAATCGCGTGGCGAAATTTCGTTTCTAAATGCCTTACCTTGTTGCGCCAAACCAAATGGAATTGATGGATAAAAAGTATCCACCACATTTTTGTAATTTACAAAAATCCCTTGAGCCGTTTCTGGCCGGAGGTATGCTACGGATTTATCGGCAAGCTCAGCATCATCATCAGGAAGCACTGCACCTACGTGTGTAGCAAACATCATGTTAAACTTGCGAATCGGCCCCCAATTTTCTTTACCACAAACCGGGCATTTTACGTGCAAATCCCAAAATTCTTCAGAAGATACGCTTTCATTAATACCGTCGGCGATTTTATCAGCACGAAAACGTGATTTACATTCCTTACATTCTACCAAAGGATCTGCAAAAGTTGCTGTATGCCCAGATGCTACCCAAGTTTTAGGATTCATCAAAATTGCTGCATCAATTCCATACATATCATCGCGTGACTCTACAAAGAATTCCCACCAAGCATCCATAATTTTTTTCTTAAGGATTACACCAAGTGGGCCAAAATCCCAAGTTCCGGCAAAACCACCATAAACGTCAGACCCAGGAAAAACAAACCCACGTCTTTTGCATAAACTCACAATATCATCTAATTTGCTCATATAATTATTATATCACAAACTACTCTGTAACTCGTGGTTTTACGTAGCCTTCGCCGTAATCCAAAATCAAAGCATCAATTTCTTTCAAAAGTTCTCTACTTGCTTTCAAATCTTCTACTGTCATATTTTCGTATTGTGATTTGTTCACATCAAACACTACAAACTTACCGCTAATTCTCTTACCACTAGCAGAAGGCCCAAGATCTAGATGCTTATAAGCCTCTTCGGCTTCTGACTCTGTAGCATATTCATAAAAAGCTCTTGCTCCAATAATCTTATTGCCCTCATAATAATACACTACGTGCGTTACATCAGACTCCCATTCGCTATCGTCTAGAGCCGACATTTCCTTGCTCATAGTAAGCACTATTTTGCCGTCAGCATCGTGAAAATAACTACTGTCGAATTTTTCATTCTGACTAAATTTCAAAATCGCCATAATTACAATCATTAAAGCAACGAGTGCCAAACCTACCCAAATTGTAGTTTTGTAATCAAAAGGTTTTTCAACCTTCTTAGTCTTTGCAGTTTTTTTCTTAAGCTTTGTGCCCATTTACTCTCCTTTTCTTTATTTTATCACCTTTTTCAAAAAAATTTAAAAAGCTTTAGAAATTTCCAAAATCACTGGCGCATATTCGGAAATATTTTTAATTCTAAAAATCACATCTAATTTGGAAGAAACCAAAAGTCTCAAAATTTTAATTGTATTTGCGTCAATTTCACCCTCTTCATCCACATAAAAAACTTTTTCAAAATTATTCCAGCTATATTTAGTATCAACATTTAGTTTGTTGCCATCGGCATCAAAATACAAATTTATTTCCTCACCCATCACACGCGCCAAATTTAACGAAAACCACGCATAAATCAAATTTGTATCTAGGCCAGCATCAAGAGATGATAGACAAATGTCCACAATCTCAAAAAATTCCGACGAGTCTACCGAATCAGAAGCCTTACTTACTTTTTTGAGAATTTCTGAAGCTAGTTCCATCCTAGAAAGATCTTTCAAAATTTCTCCATAGAATTTCTCCATTTTAGAAGATGTAAGAACAGCCATCTCACTTTTGCCGAAATGCAAATTTACTAAGATCAAAGAAAACATTTCAATCCCACCAGCTAGCTTAGACTTGGGTTTTCTTACCCCCTTCGCCATCACCGAAATTTTGCCTACCGGCGTAATTAAATTCAAAATTCTATCAGCCTCACCATAATTAGTGCGCCTAAGTACATACGCGTGGGTTTTGAGATCTTTAGGCATATTCTCTAGCATACGAAAGAGTCTCCTTTGGCTTTATTTTGTTTTTGTCTAGAACCCCTACCACGTTATATTCAGAAAGATCAAAACCAGAAAAATCTTTTTCCGATACAATCACAATCGGCACATCAAGCGTATCAGCGTAAGATGCCATTTCGTTAAGAAAAGTAAATCCATCCGGCCCAGTCAAAATCGGATCAAGAAATACCAAACTCGGTGCTTCTTCAGAAATGTCATTAATCGCAACAATTGCGTTATTAGACAAATGTCCATCAAATCCATTTTTTTTCAAAGTCTCAAGAATACATTTGCCAAACACTTCATCGCTGTCTACCACCAAAATCATTTAATTCCCCCACATATTAATTTGATGTGGCACTGGAATTTTTACAAAAAAGCTTGCACCATCACGATGTCTTACTGCGCCAACTTCAGCATTCATATATTTAGAAAATTTAGAAGCGATGTAGAGCCCTAACGCTGAAGATCCCGGGCGCATCGCAATATCACGAGGCGTCATCAAATTCCCTTTTACTTCTTGCCATACATCAAATGGTAAGCTCGGCCCGAAGTCTCTCACATTAATTTCTACCATTCCAGACGCTTCTTTGATCCTAAGTTCTGTTTTCATTTCTTCGTCTGTATAATTCGCAGCATTAAGCAAAAAATTATAAACCACCGAAGACAAAAGTTCTGGATTTGCCACCACTAGTCTAGAACGATTAGAATATCTCACTGTCATTTCGCCTTTTTTACCATCAAAAAGTTCCGAAATTTCCGATATTACATCATCACAAAGCGCTCTCACAGCCACTGGCCCCATTTCAAACCCACCAGAAGCTAGACGCTCCATTTTGGCAAGGTCATTCACTTGCCTAATTGCCATATCAGCTACCGAAATCATCTGCTGACGAATTTTTTCATCACCCACACCATTACCATCAAAACCAAAAGCGAGTTGCCTTAATTCCAAAAGTGGCCGCTTCAGTTCGCGCGCCACCACCATCGCTCCATCAACCTCCAACATTAAGTCTATTATATCACACTAGGCGTTGAAGCGAACGGATGAGAGTAACTTGTCGTAATCCTTTTGGAACAAAACAGTGTCGGTTTGGATCACTGCTGTTTTATCGCGAATCTTAAATATTACTACGATACCATTCAATTCTGTACCTGGCATTTTACCAGTATAACGGTTTGCTGTAATGTTGTTGTCTTTACCAATAGTCACAGACTCAAGCTGAAGTGCTGGCTGATCGCCTTCTAATTCTCTTTGATATTCTTCGGCTACTTCATCAAAGCCTTCGTCTTTTACAGCAACTCTTAGTGCATTTACGGTTTCATCAGAAACTTCAAATACTTCTACTGGGTTTAGATATGCTTCAAAGTCACCACGTTGAGCAGCATCTTTTGCTACATATACGCTCCAAGTCTTTGGATATTCAAATGTAAGTTCACCATAATCTGCTGGCCCAGCAAAAGTCTTGTATGGATATTTTTCACGTTCGGCGAATTCATTTTCTAGCTTAGTAGTGTTTTCATCTACAGCTTTTACCACGGCATCTGCAATTTGACCATCTACATCGGTCTTTGCAGCATCATATTCATTTTGTTTCCAAATAAACAGACCAATAAATGTTACCAAAAATAGTGACAACGTGATAATTGCAATGGTCATAATTAGATACTTAAGATCTTTTTTATTGTTTGGCACTGCTGGTGCTGGTGCCTGCATAATCATTGGTTGCCCAGTAGTTGGGTTACTTGCAATAGCTTGTGGCTGCATTGGTTGTGCTGCCTGAGCTGGACCTACTGGTTGGCTCATATCTGCACCTTGTGGCGAATTAGCCGGCTGCGTAAATACAGCAGTAAGTGGCTGCCCAGGATTAGAACCAGGATTAGGCTGTTTGTTATCCATAACCGTATTATATCACTTTGAAAAATCTACGTCCAGTACTTCTACTTCGTTTTTCAAGTTTTTTAAATCTTTTTCAATCTCTTCTGCAAGCTTTAAAGCTTCTTTATATTTTTCCATTGCTTTATCGAGCTCAAAATCAGAAGAAGAAAACCATTCTACCTTTTTATCTAAATCTTTGATTTTTTGATTTAAACTTTTTTCTACCATTGGTCCTCCTTAAATTTATTTCCTTTCCTTAACTTTTTTAATTTCTGCTTCAATTTCCTTCTCAAATGTTGTAATTTTTACAACACTACCAACGGAGGTATCACCAGCCAAAATCGCATAACCTTGCTTTAAAATCTTTTCCGGATTTAGCACCTCTAGAATCCTCATTTTTTGTGAAATTTCAGATTCTAGATTTCTAATTTCCAGCTCAATCCTCTGTCTGATTATTCCAATTTTCTCAGCTAATTTTTCGGACTTCCTATCACGCGTAAGGAGTTCTGCTGCATTAGATGGCGTAGAAGCTCTTACATCACACGCAAGATCGCATAGGCTTTCGTCTACTTCGTGCCCAATCCCACAAACTACCGGGATTTTAGAAGCAGCCACGGCACGTACTAAGGCTTCATCATTAAAACAAGAGAGGTCATCAGCGCTTCCACCACCACGAATTAATACAATCGCTTGTACGTCCGTTCTTTCGTTAAAATATTTCAGTGCCTTAATCATCTGTTCTGGCGCATCTAGTCCCTGCACCTGTGTATGGGCTGTCAAAACTTTTAGTCCACCCCATCTAGCATTGATAATTTTTATAAAATCAGCATACCCAGCTGCTTGTGTAGAAGAAATTACGCCAATTTTAGAAAGATCTTCCGGCAAACTTCTTTTGCGAGCAGGATCAAACAAACCCTCGTCAGCTAATTTCTTTTTTAACATTTCAAAAGCTTTTTTTAGTGAGCCTTCACCTACCGGCGCTACTTTAGAGACCGTAAAAGAAAACTTACCCCACTTAGTTACTTTAGGAATTCCACGAACCACCACTTTCATTCCATCTTCAATTGGCTGATGAAGTCCCCACAAAGTCATAAAACAAGGAACCGAAGTCTCTTCGTCTTTTACATTAAAAAATACCCATTTACCTTGGTTTACTTTAAATTCACTCACTTCCCCCACAATTGTCACCGACGAATACGCGTATTCCA
This sequence comes from Candidatus Saccharimonadota bacterium, assembly GCA_017510925.1. Lineage (GTDB taxonomy): Bacteria > Patescibacteriota > Saccharimonadia > Saccharimonadales > Saccharimonadaceae > Nanosyncoccus. The sequence continues at coordinate 59,620 of JAFWLT010000001.1, forward strand.
GCGTTTGATTTACATATGCTACAAATTCACTAGGAGTTAGATTGTCCATCTTTTTTGCCTCTAATCGCCTGCTGATACGGCCAATATCCAGTAAGAATCGTAAAGATAAGAGAAAGCGCCCTTGCCATCACTACTGTGATTACAGAAATCGCAATTGCTTCTTCCGTGCCACCTAAGAGAATTCCCATCACGCCAGCCATACCTAGTTCATATGGCCCATATGGCACAATTCCATCAAATACCGAACCAATTGCTTCACCTACCATAATTACTGGCAAAATTTCTGGCCGGCCCATTGCGCAAGCCACAATCCAATATACTCCAATTTCACAAAGGCTATAAATAAATCCCCACATCGTAGGTTTTAGCAAAGATTTTTTGTCTTTTTTAACAATCACTACGCAGTCGTGAATAGAAAGGAAATAATCTTGTACTTTTTCTCGTCTAAATAAACTCTTTTTATGCCCAAATGTTACTGTTCTCACCACAAAGGCAATAAATTTTCCAACCAACATTGCAAACCATTCAATACGTTTTTTGGAACTTGCTACATAAATAATCAAACCTAAAATTGTAAATACACCCATATTCATTAGAAGCGACACCCAAATAATCCACGTAGCTTCTGCTGGAATTGATCCAAGCGCAAATAAAATCAAAACGGCGATCAATGCCTGCACATAATTTACTACTGTAGTAATTCCAAATCTAAAAATATAAAGAAAGCTAGCCTGTCCAGCCGTTACGTCAAAAGAACGTAATCTATAAGTAAGATAAGCAAGGCCACCAAGAGCACCTGCCGGCACTGCCCGGTTTACAAAGTTTAATTCTGTAGAAATTTTTAGTTTTTCTTTCTTTGAGAAAATTTTGTGATATTTAGTCTCAAGATACGAGAAAAAAATCTGCCCACAAGCATAGTACATAAATAGTTGCTCTGGCACAAGTAAGAGAATCACAAAAATATTAGTATGATTAAGATTTTCAAAAGTTTCTACAAACCCATCCCAGTTTTGATAAATTACATAACCTACTAAGCCAAAAGTCGCGATCGAAATAATCGTGCGCCACGGAAAACTAAACTTGCGCTTCTTAGCCATAACCAAATTATACCACTATTGCAAACTTATTTTTGCCCTTTTTAATAATTGCCGTCTGATTTACTGGCATATCGTCAGTAACTTTTACACCATTAATAGAAATTGCGCCCTGTGCTATAAATTCACGTGCCTTTTTCTTGGATTCAGCAAGACCAGTCTCAACAATCACATCAAGAAGTTGAGTTCCTTTAGCTTTTACTGGCAGATATGCAGAAAATTCTGAAATTTCGTCTTCAGAAAATTCTGAAAAATCTGTTTCTTTTGAGAATAAAGTATTAGATAAATTCTCTACTGCCTCAGCACATCCTGCACCGTGTACTACTTTAGTTGCTCCATAGGCCAAGGCTTTTTGAGCAATTCTCATTTCTGGATGTTCTCTGTGTCTAGCCAAAATGTCATCAATCTCAGCTGGCTCTAAGAGCGTATAGATTTTAAGCAAGCTCTCTACTGCTTCATCTGGCTGATTCATCCAGAATTGATAAAAATCAAAGATAGATGTGTAGTTGCCAGAACCATTGTCAGTAGCAGCTAGCCAAATAGCATTACCTTCAGACTTACCAAATTTTTTGCCAGTTACTGGGTCAATTACTAGTGGTGTACTCCATACATCAGCCTTGGCGTTTTCAAGCCGAGAAATCAAATGAATACCACTTGTACAGTTGCCATATTGATCTGCTCCACAAAGTTGCAAACTCACTCCGTATTCACGGAAAAGATGCAAGAAATCATAGCCCTGGATCAAAGTATAAGAAAACTCTGCATAAGAGATGCCAGAACCACCAGCCCCAATCCTATTTTGTACAAATTGCCTATCAAGAAGTTGAGTCATCGAAAAATTCTTGCCAATTTCGCGCAAGAATGCAAGGTAGTTCATATTCTTAAACCAATCTAGGTTGTCTACCATTGTAAGGCCAGGAGTTACATAATCTCGCACCTCACCATCACCAGCGTTAATTACCTTTTCGATTTGAATTCTAATGCAATCCTTGTTGTGTTCTACCTCTTCTAGAGACTTTAGATCGCGTTCGCCGTTTTCTTTTGGATCGCCAATTTGGCCAGTCGCCCCACCAACAAGAAGATATGGTTCGTAACCGTGACGCACAAAACAAGCACACATCATTAGTGCTGCAAGATTACCAATTGTGAGAGAATCTGCTGATGGATCTGCACCCCAATAAAATTTCTTAGATTCCCGGGTGTCTAAATCTTCTGGGTTTTTAATGGTAGTTTCGGCCGTAAAGCCACGATAGATTAGTTCCTCTGATAATTTCATATTTATATTATACCATATGATATAATTTAGTTATGTATTTAGCAGTGCTCGGCCGAGAGCCGGAATTATCAAATGTAGAGCTAGAATCACTTTTTGGTAAAATCACCCATCTTACCAATAATTTATCTCTGTTCAATAGCAAAACCACGCCAGACATCAATCGTCTTGGCGGTTCCCTCAAGCTTGCCGAAAAATTATCCGAAAGACCTCTAGAATTCTTAAGTAAAATCGAAGATGGCAAAATCACCATCGGCATTTCAGACTACTCTAAAGGCGCTTCCAAAAAATCCACCACGCTCGAGGCAATGAAACTAAAAAAGATTCTCACCCGCCACGGCAGAAGTGTCCGCGTAGTTTTAGGTGATGACGCTGTGCTTTCTACCGCCACTTCCCTTCACAACGGTCTTTCTGGCAAAAACCTAAGAAAAGTTGAATTCATCAAAGTAGATAATGATTATTACAGAGTAATTGGCGTTCAAGATATTGATGCCTACTCTCGCCGCGACCAAGGTCGCCCAGCAAGAGATGCCAAAGTCGGTATGCTCCCACCAAAACTCGCCCAAATTTTAATTAATCTCTGCGGTCCATTAAGGCAAGGTTCCGTTATTTTAGACCCCTTCTGTGGCACTGGCGTTTTACTCCAAGAAGCTCTTCTTATGGGCTACTCCGCCTACGGCACCGACATCAGCGACCGCATTGTTGGCTTTGCAAAAAAGAATCTAGATTATTTCAAATTCACAGATTATAAATTAGAAGTTGGAGATGCTACAAATCACAAATGGAATCCAATTGACGCCATCGCTTGCGAAGGCTATCTTGGCAAACCTATGTCAAACATTCCTTCCGAAATAGAGTTAAAAGAACAAAAACAAGAATGCTCCTCTATTATTTTGGGCTTTTTAAAGAATTTATCAGGCCAAATCTCAAAAAACACTCCAGTAGTGATTGCTGCCCCTGCCTGGCTTCGTGAAAATGGCGAATATTCCAGGCTAGAAATACTTGACCAAATAGAGAATATGGGGTATAATGTAGAGAATAAATCGCGCGAGGGTCTTTTTTATCACAGAGAAGGGCAAATCGTAGCGAGAGATATAATAATATTAAGGAAAGTTTAAATGTCACACGTAAAAGCTGGAGGTACCTCCAAGAATATCCACAATAACCCTGGTCAAAGACTTGGTGTTAAGCGTTTTGGTGGCCAAAAGGTTAAAAACGGTGAAGTTATCGTTCGCCAAACAGGCGCTACCAAGATTGCCGGCCCTGGCACTTATATGTCTCGTAATTTCACTATTCACGCTGCCAAAGATGGCGTAGTTACCTTTGTTAAAACCAAAAAGACTCACTTCTCTGGCAAATCTTTGCCACGCATCCGCGTAGAAGTCCGCTAAAAAGACATCAAAATAACCCCATAAATGGGGTTATTTTTTGTTCTGGCTAAATTATTTAGGAACGCAACGGATATAGAACCCAGCATCTATTGGACCATAATCTCCATTAGGAGTATAAAGTGTACCATTATTATTACCAAGCCAATAACGCCCAGTAGAACTATATTTAGTAGAACTCCAATAGATGCCATATGTAGTGTATCCAAATCCATTATTCGTGCCAGATATAAATCCATCGTCATAATAACGTCCACCAAGAGTTGCTTTAAGCAAACTTTGATTGCCAATAACATTAGAAATTTCAGTACTATTTGGCATTCTCCAACCAAGTGGGCAGATATCGTATGTAGCATCATTATTATTTGTCGGTCCAAGAATAGTCCCACCAGTAGCTGCAACATAATTATACCAAGCACCATATGTGGCATCACAAGTTTGTTCTGGGTCAGTATCGGAATATGCCCAAACACCAGTAGAAGTAGTGTGATTTGCTGCTATGTTTGTATCGCCAGGAGTTAAAGTTCTAGCAGTTGGTGTTGCGCTATAAGTAGTACCGGAACCATCGCAGCCGATAGCTAGATTTCTTGTCATCCAAACTTTGCTGCCAATCTTTGCAATAGAATAATCTTGCCCATCACGTTCATCTTTGAGTACTGCAATCTGGCTAGCCGCCATCTTACTTTCCTGGGCGCTCGTAAAGCTCTGCATTGTCTGCTGATCTTTAATACAACGAACATAAAGCCCGATAGGTCGTTCAGCAGTACTAAGAAACACACCACTGGAATTATCCCAACGCATATAATTACGGTGTACTGCATCGGCCGACGTAGAAGACCACCAAAATCCATAGCTAGTGCCGGTAGATGAACCATTATAGTAATTACCACCAGCGATAGGACTATAGGCACTTATATAGCTGCTGACGCCAGATTGTTCTGAAGCAGATGGCATTCTCCATCCTTTAGGACAGACATCGTAAATCTGAGGATCAGTATTATTTGAGCCAGTGATTGTTTTAGCGGATGCGGCGACATAATTATACCAAGCACCATAGGTAGAACTACAAGTCATATAATCATCATCATAAGAGTTAGTTTTGCCGACAAGCGTGTCGATAGAAGTAGTATAATTCGCAGCAACGTTGGAGTCAGCGCTAGTAAGTGTTACTTGGTTATAATTATCACCTTTACAACCAATGGCGAGATTTTTGGTCATCCATACGTTACCGTCACCAAGCTTCTTTACAGTATATGTTTGTCCATCACGAGCATCTTTTAAGGTCTTAGTTTCGTTTGTTGCCATCATTGTAGCCTGTTCACCCGTAAAGCTCTGCATCGTCTGATTGTCTTTAACACAACGAACATACATACCTAGATATTTTGTGCCGGTTTCACCACCGGTAGTTAATGTACTACTCATCCAACGTAAAATGTAAGGGCCGCCATTACTATTTACATTGGAAGACCACCAATAACCACGGTTAGTATTAATTATTGATTTATTCTGATAATACCCACCATAAACAGGGTTGAATGTAGAAGAATAACTAAGAATTCCTGCTTCTTCTGAAACGGTAGGCAGTCTCCAACCTTTAGGACAGATATCATATTCCGCACTAACAGAAACTGCTGAACCGGTAACCAAACCAGTAGAAGCTGCAGGGTAATTATACCATGCTCCATAGGTAGTACTACATGCCATGCGCGGGTAATCATTCGTGTCGCCTAACGAAAGATTATCATCTGGAAGAGTCCAGTTTGAGTTAATGTTAGAATCTGCTGGGGTAAGCGAAGTGCCGCCAGATACTAAGGCAGAGCCGTAGGTTGAACCGGTGCCATTACAGCCAATCGCAAGGTTCCTAGTCATCCATACGTTGCCATCACCAAGCTTCTTTACGGTGTAAGTTTGACCATCACGCTCATCTTCTAGGGTAAGGCTAGAGTTGGTCGCCATTGCATCTGCAGCCTGGTTAGAAAAGCTCTGCATAGTTTGCTTTCTTACACAACGTATAGTCATTCCCCTTCCTCTATTTCCTCGATATGCCGTAGAAATAGCAGAACTATGGTAGTTAAAATCATACATCTCTGTACTGCTATATCTTGTTGATGACCAGTAATCCCAGGTTTCTCCAGCAGGATATGGGTTTCCTGTATCAACGTACCCAGCAAGAGCAAATGCCGCCCCACCATTTGTTATTGAATTATGCAATTTGGCAAAAGAATTATAGTCAGATAATGCATATAGTGCAGCAAATTCACCGCTTGAGCCACCAACTGGAAGTCTCCAACCAGCTGGGCAAATATCATATGTAGCATTGCTTGTATTATTATTACCACTGATAGTTCCTGCTGATGCTACATAATAGTTATACAAAGTACCATATGGAGTTAAAGATGTAGAATCAGTACCACTTACAGATATGTATTCACCGTTTGAGTAACTAAGGCTACCAGTAGTTTTCTTCCAGCTATTAAAATCAGAAGCTGAAATCGTAGTGGCAAGATTGGTATTAGCACTTGTAAGATCTTGAGTCAAAGTAGTTGCACCGAGATTTAGGTTGGTCATCATCCAACAGTTACCATCAGTAAGACGTTGTACAATATATTCTTGGCCATCACGTTTATCAATCACTGTTCTTGGTGTACTAGTACAAAGCGTTGGGTCTAGGTTCTGAATGAATGCACCTGCGGCTTCCCACATCGCATAAAGATCAGCTGTAACAGTGCCAGTAGAAGGAAGGCTGGCAAAGGTGTAGGTATCACCTGGTTGGTAGGTGGTGCCAGTACAAGATTCACCATCAGAACTCAAAGTGCCATCGCACCAGCCGAGGAAGTTATAGCCAGATTTAGTAGGTGCAGTAGAATTTAGTTCAATTGAAGAAGCCGAGATGTTGCTTTCGGCGTCTGATGGAAGTAGTTGGGTAGTGCCGTCTGCATCTAAGTAATTAATTTGATAAGAAATGCTATTTGCAACAGCAGTAAGAACAAAGGTATTAGTATAAGTACCAGTTTGTTTCTCATAGTCTACTCTAGCACCAAGGGCAAGAGTGAAGTTATCTGATGTGCCAGTGGTGTTTGGTGCGTTGGTAGAATAGATGGTTTTAGCAGTATTGGTTGTAGGAGCTGCCATAAAGTCTGTGGTAGTAGTGTTATTGATGTTTAGTCTATAGCCCCATTTGTTAGAATAGGTAGAAGCAGAGCCTGTCCTAAAGTCAGATTCTGTAGTGTTAGATGTAATAGTATCTAGAGTATCTCCAGTGGTATTGTTTACTAGTTGGCCTGATGTGTCTGAACCAAGGAGTGTTACACTATAGCCCGTGAGGTTGTCTGTGGTAACTGAGAATTCTGCTTGGTCTGCTGCAGCTGAGATAGCAAAGGTACCATCCTTTGAGGTTGGTGTGATATCTACTGAAGCTGTGTCTTTGGATGAGATGATAGAAAGTGAGGTAGTAGCAGGAACGGTTGTAGCTTCTGCGTCTTCTTTATGTTTAGCAATGGGAAATACAGCAAGGAGAGTGAGGATAGCGAGAGCACAGAAAGCTCCCGTACTTACCACACGGAATCTCCTAGAGCGAGATATTACACGCTCTGTACTACTGTTTGTTTTCCCGTTAAAAAACATTTTTGTATGACCTGTATGGTTTTATTATATAGTGGTTTTTATTTTAGCGCAAGCGTTTTTTTAAAAAAGAAATTATTCCCACACTGGTAAATCTTCCGGAAACGGATCAAAATCATCTATATCACTACCATATCCAAGTGACCCCACACCAGAAAATCCTGAGTTCAAAAACCCATCACCATTTCTATCTTTATATCCCAGCTCCATCAAAAATCTTGACGGCGTCGAGAAACTCATCATTCCATAGCTTCTTCGCTGCCTTGCGAAAGTCAGAAATAGTCGCATCATCGCTCGCGTCATTCCCACGTAAGCCAACCTTCTTTCTTCCTCTAAGTCTGCCTCGCTATCCAAAGATCGTCCAGACGGGAACAATCCTTCTTCCATCCCCACAATAAATACCACCGGAAACTCCAAACCTTTCGCTGCATGGAGCGTCATTAAAGTCACAGAATTCTTACGCGAAGCCTCATCAGAAGAAGACATCAACGCCGCATCAGCCAAAAAATCTTCCAAATTATCGTATTCAGCAGCCGTATTAGAAAGTACTTCCAAGTTCTGCATCCTTTCCTCAAAGCTCGGCGTCCCATCATTTAGAAGTGTCTCAAAGTCAAACTTTTTCACAGCCGCCTTTACAGTCTGTGAAGGCGATTCTTCTAACTTCACGCCTCTTAAAAATTCTGCCAATTTTTCTACTGACGCCCTAGCCTTGCTAGCGCTCAAAACCGACGAAACATCCATCTCTTCTATTGGTCTATCACAGTTCATAGAAGAAGCTGCTGCCAAAATTTTGCCGACCGATACTTCCCCCACACCGGAAAGCACATTTTTGAGTACTCGCTCTAAAGCCACCATATCACGCCCGTTCACCACCAAGTGCAAAATCGCGAGCATATCCTTAATTTCCTTGCGATCATAAAATCTCACCCCACCTACAATTTTGTACGGAATATTCATATCAATAAACGCTTTTTCAAAAGCAAGAGACTGTGCATTTGTCCGATAAAGCACTGCAAAATCACTAAGATCCGGAAAATCATTTTTGAGATTAAGAATTTTTAAGGCCACATAATCGGCTTCCATTTTTTCGTTATTAAGCGCTTCAATTTCTACCGGCGCCCCATCCTCAGCCTCCGTAAACAGCACCTTTGAAGTTCTAGTTTTATTATTATTGATAATCTTCTGCGATGCTTCGAGAATCTTACCCGTAGAACGATAATTTTGCTCGAGCTTAATTACTTTTGCCCCCGGAAAATCCTTTTCAAAATTAAGAATATTGGTAAAATCTGCACCACGCCACGAATAAATCGACTGCCAATCATCCCCCACCACGGCAATATTTCGCTTTTCATTTACAAGCAATTTCACTAGCTGATACTGAATCATGTTAGTATCCTGATACTCATCTATAAGAATATGCTCAAATTTGTCTTGCCATTTTTTACGAACTCCCGGATTATTAGCAAATAATTCCAAAGTTTTTAAAAGCAAATCATCAAAATCTAACGCCCCATTTTTGGATTTAGAAATTTCATATTCAGCAAAAACTTTGGCAATCTTCTGCTGGTTTGGATAATACGCATTTGCTAAATATTCTTCCGGCCCGTTCCCTTTGTTTTTTTCACCAGAAATCACAGCCTGAATCATCTTTGGCTTCAAATTTTTGTCCGTATTATAATCCAAATTTTTAAGAATTCTTTTAATCAATGCTATTTGATCATCGGCATCATAAATCACAAAATCTTTATTAAGCCCAGCTGCTACATACTCTTGTCTCAAGATTTTTACACAAATTCCGTGAAACGTCCCCATATACGGCATAAAATTAATCGGTGCATCCACGAGTTTTGCCAGACGCTCCTTCATTTCATTAGCTGCTTTATTGGTAAAAGTTACAGCCAGAATTTTAGATGGTTTCACCCCATGAAGAATCAAATTTGCAATCCTATGAGTAAGCGTCCGGGTTTTTCCAGAACCAGCCCCAGCTAAAATCAAAAGTGGCCCCTCTAAATATTCCACTGCCTCCTTTTGCCTCGGATTCAGTCCCTCCAAAATTTCATTCATTCTCTAATTATAACACTAGATACCAGTAAGTGGCGTAATGTCGGCGCCTAGGTGTCTAAGTCTCACGGCGAAATCCTGATAACCACGGTTAATAGAATATACGTTTCTAAGAATTGAAGTACCTGGTGCAGCAAGCATACCAATAAGAACTACTACAGCTGGGCGAAGTGCCTGAGGCGCTACAAGTTCTGCTGAACGCCAGTTGGTTGGCCCAACTACGTATAATCTATGTGCGTCAAGAAGTTCTACTTTGACGTTGAGGTTTGCGAGCTCCGTAGTGTAAATTGCCCGGTTTTCAAATACCCAGTCGTGAATCATAGTACGACCTTCTGCTACAGCTGCAATTACCGAGAAGAATGGGAGATTATCAATATTAAGCCCTGGGAATGGCATCGGGTGAATTTTATCTACCGGTGCAACTAAATCGGATTTCAAAATAGTAAGATCTACTAGTCTAGTTCTACCATTATAAGAAAGATACTCTTCAGACTTTTTGAATTTTGCATTCATAGATTTGAGAATTTCAAGCTCAATTTCTAGGAATTCAATTGGTGCACGTCTTAACGTAATTTTGGAATGTGTAGCATAGGCTGCAGCAATAAAGCTCATAGCTTCGATTGGATCTTCAGAAAGATTATATTCTACATCCATATCAATTGCAGCACGGCCTTTCACCACCAAAGTAGTGGTGCCAATGCCAGTGATTTTAACGCCCAATTTTTCTAGGAAGAAACACATATCCTGCACCATATAGTTCGGTGATGCGCCTACGATAGTAGTTCTACCAGAAGAAAGTGCCGCTGCCATTAATACGTTTTCGGTTACGGTATCGCCACGTTCAACTAATACGATATATCTATCTTCATATTTTTTGAGCGTATGTTGGTTTACACTTACTTCATAAAAACCACTGTTGCTTTCGGCATCAACTTTTACGCCAAAAGATTCCAAAGCTTTTAAGTGTGGCTCAATTGTTCTAACACCAAGCGAACAACCACCAGCATAAGGCAAAGTAAATTTTTTGTATTTATGAAGAAGAGGACCAAGCATCATAATTACTGAACGAGTTTTTCTGGCTGCCTCTACGTCCATATTCTCCAATTTTAATTCGCGTGGTGATATAATTTCTAGGTCACGATGACGGTTTTGCCAATGGCATTTTACGCCAATGGATTCTAGGACTTCAATAATTCTAAATACTTCTTCGATTCTAGCTACCTTATGAAGTACCGTTCTGCCAGAGTTCAAAAGTGCTGCCATAAGTAGTGCTACAGCTGCATTTTTGGAGGTGTTGATAGTGATTTCGCCACTGAGTTCTTTGCCTCCTCTAATTCTAAAGCTCTGAGAAACAGAGTCATTAATAGAGAGAATTTGATTGCCAAGTGCTTCTGAAAGTTTCTTCACCATCTCTAGCGAGATGTTTTGGCCACCCTTCTCAATTCTATGAATAGCAGACTGGCTGGTGCCTGTGGCTTCAGCAAGTTCTCCCTGCGTCCAACCTTTTTCGAGACGCATTTGTTCAATAGTTTCACCAATTACTTCTTGGTAACTTCTCGCTTTTTTCATTCCCCAATTATATCACCAGGTGAATATTTTGTAAATATGTTATAATTAACCTATGAAAACTATCAAAGATCTAGACCTAAAAGATAAAAACGTACTAGTACGCGTAGATTACAACGTGCCATTAAAAGACGGCAAAGTAGAAAGCGACCTCAGGATTCGCGCTTCCCTTCCTACTATTAATTATTTACTAGAAAACAAAGCTTCCAAAATTATTCTTATTTCTCACCTCGGTCGCCCAGAAGGCAAACAAAACGAAGAATTTTCTCTAGTTCCTGTAGCAAAAGAATTAGAAAAACTCCTTCCTGGCCACAAAATTGGTTTTTATAATTTGCCAAAAGCTGGCGAAAAAATTGAAATCCCAAAAGATACCAAAATTGTTTTATTAGAAAATCTCCGTTTTGATCCCGGCGAAGAAGCGAATGACAAAGAATTCATCAAAAATATTATTGATTCAGTCAATGCTGACACTTTTGTCCAAGATGGTTTTGCCGTAGTTCATCGCGCCCACGCTTCTACCGACGCCGTCAAAAATTTCTTACCAGTATCTGCTGGCCTGCTTCTAGAAAAAGAAGTCACCAATCTAAAAAAAGCTTTAGAAAATCCAGAACACCCAGTAGTATTAATAATCGGTGGCGCTAAAGTAGACGACAAACAACCTCTCATTGATAAATTCGTAAATATTGCAGACTACATTTTGGTTGGTGGCAAAATCGCTGCCGACGGCTATAAATCAGATAATGCCAAAATTATTGTTGCAAACGATTTTGACGAAGACGCAGAAGGTGCCAAATTGGATATCGGCCCAGTCTCTACAGCCGAATTTGTCAAATACTTAAACGGTGCTAAAACCATTATTTGGAACGGCTGTCTTGGCAAAACCGAAGATCCAGCCTTTGCCACTGCTTCTAGCATTATTGCCGATATTATTGGCAAAAACCAAGCTGCTACCACTATCATTTGTGGTGGCGACACTACCGGCTTCGTAGAGAATTATATGGAAATTCATAAAGATCTAAAATACTCACTCATCTCCACTGGTGGTGGCGCATCACTAGAATTTCTACTTGGCAAAACCTTGCCTGGTCTAGATTTCTAAATATGACGAATTTTAATAGTATCGGTTCCGTACTTGTTTTTGTCGCCAGAAACTATTACGGCTAATAGGTCCTTTTTGCCTGGCTTAGTTTGAAGATATCCAGATTCTTTTAATTCCAAAGCTAAATCTCTACCAAAATGTTCATCGTATTTTCTTACGAATGCTGAGTTACCATAAATTAATGCCAACTGATTTGCTACACGAGGATTTGGTGTTACTGATACAATTGGCACATTTGGACGCATCGCTGCCATCGCCGAAGCCGTAGTACCCGAAGCCGTCTGACATACGATTACGTCTGCTTCGATTTTTTCGGCAAGTCTAGCTACAGCATTAGAAATACCATCATAAAGCGCTTTCTCACCTTCTGGCTCTACTGACATTCCAGCAACTTTAGAATGATTTTGTGCATACAAAATCACTTTTTTCATTTCTTTTACAGCTTCAACTGGATATTTGCCATTTGCCGTCTCATCGGAAAGCATCACCACATCTGCGCCCTGAATTACTGCCGTAGCCACGTCAGAAACTTCAGCTCTAGTTGGCTCTGGGCTTTCCACCATCGAACCCATCATTTGTGTTGCCACAATACAAAGCTTAGAATGAGCACGACAGAGTGCAATCAATTTTCTCTGCACGATTGGCACAACTTCATTCCCTGCTTCTACTGCCATATCACCACGCGCCACCATAATTCCATCAGCTGCTTTTACAATATCTTCCAAATTCTCGTCACTAGATATTGCTTTTTTGGTTTCAATTTTAGCAATCACCTTAGCCGTAGAACCAAGTGACAAAAGAATTTGTTTTAATTTTTCGATATCAGAAGCCGTCTGCACAAATGAAAGTGCTACATAATCATAGTCGCAACCTGCGCCATACTCCAAATCTTCCATATCTTTTGGCGTAATAATATCGCCACCAAAATCTGTATCCGGAAGATTAAGTCCTTTCTTGCTCATTACAAAACCGTCGTTTAGAACTTTTACTTTGATAGCTGTTTCAGAAACAATTTCAATAATTTCGGTTTTGATTTTGCCATCAAACATAAATAGTGGCTCACCTACTTTCACTTTTTCGGCCAAGTTGTATTGTACCGGAAGAGTCAGTCCACCATCGTGTTCAAAACCATCTTTTGCTTCCAAAATCACTTCATCACCATTACTAAGATCTAAATGGTTATCAACAATGTCACCAAGTCTAATTTTTGGGCCCTGAAGATCTTGGAGAATCGCCACAGAACGCCCTTTTTTCTCAGCTGCATTCCTAATCCATTTAATTTGTTCATCACGTTCTTCATTGGTACCGTGTGAACAGTTCAACCGGCAACCATTTACGCCAGCCATAATGATTTCATCAATTTTTTCTTGCCCAAAAACCGATGGGCCAATCGTCGCCAAAATTTTTGTTCTCTTAAAAAGTTTACTCATATATAATATATATTATCACACTTATGCTTTTTATGGTAATATTATATATATGGGTATTAGTGCAGAGGATGTGCATACTTCAAAGATGTCGGTGCGAATCTCCGAACCTGCTCTTTCGCGCTCCAGAAGTTATGACACTTACCATTTTTCCAAAAACTCCATTCTCACTATTATTGTTTTTGTGACTTTAATGGTAATTGGCTTTTCTATTTTCAATCTTATCGCTACCCCAGAATTTCTCGTAAAGCATCGCATCGAAAACATAGCCAAAGATTACTATGAAAATTATTTCTATGATTCCGTACCAGACCACGAAGCTTTAGACATTTATAAAGACACCGGCCTTGCCAAAGTAAGTTTAAGACAGCTACTATTATATAGCGATAGAAAACACGCTACTTCTTTAGACTTTTTCAAAAAATATTGCGATCTAGAAAAAACTTACATCAAAATTTTCCCAGAAGGCCCATATCAGCGCACAGATTATCACGTAGATTACGCCTACTCTTGCAATTTTTAGAAATTTTGTTATAATAATTATAGCACCTAAACAAAATGGCCTCATAGTATAATGGTTAGTACAACGGGTTTTCATCCCGTCAATGTGGGTTCAATTCCCGCTGAGGTCACCAAAATATAAGCACCGTTAAGGTTGCTTTTTTTGTTGCGAAATGTTATAATGTATGGAGCTCTTTAAAAGTTTGGTGTGTGCTCTAGAAAAAGGAGGAGTAACCTATGAAAAAAATTATTCTAACACTTGTTGCTGCTGCTTTACTTATAGTTAGCATCCCGACTGCAGCATATGCTGCTCCCACAGAAGGTTGGTACAATGGCCATTATTGCTATTTCAACGGAGAAAAATATTATTACGTTGGCAACGATGGCTGCACCTATATTTGCGACCCTCAACCAAGTCAGGGTGATCTCAAGAACAGCTACAGCACTTGCAACGGAAACTGTAATGGCAACTACAACAACTGGAGTAGTGTGCCTCGCTATAATAACTGTAATAATGGCAACTACAATAATAGCAATGGTTACGCCAATTACAATTATTACAATGGCATACTGGATATTTATGACAACTCCACCGAAGATCAAGCTGTGGTCTTAGCCAGAATTATAAACATCTACGCCCACGGCGTTGCTAGTCAAACTGTTCAGGCAGCTGTTGGTTGGTCAGTTATGAATTCAGTTGATGCGAGTGGCAAAGGAGCCAATATCTACACTGTAGCTGGCAACTTTGGTTACGACTACGACGGCAACGTCACAGATGATTCCGGCAGGAATCTACTCCCTCTTGCACGCGATATTATTTTCAGGTGGAAAGCCGGCCGTGCTGGAATTTCTAACAACGGTAGAATTTTACCTGGAGGATATTATTACGTCACTAGCACGGGTAGCGCCCTGTCAGTCACTACTGGTCCAAACAACACTGGAACTGCTTGGGACTTCAGTTACACGACACCTTACGGTAGTTAATCACCACACCAAACTATTTTTTCCAAAGCCCCGGGTCTGAAAAACCCGGGGTATTTCCTTTTAAAATTATTTTTGGATTAATTTCAAAAACTCAGCTTCAGAAATTCTTGGAATACCAAGCTTGTCAGCTTTGTCAGTTTTAGACTTACCTGGTTTTTCACCTACAATAAGAGCCGTAGTAGTTTTGGTCACAGAAGAAGTCACCGTAGCACCAAGTGCTCTTAGTTTATCCTCTGCCTCTTCACGACCCATACTTGCCAAAGTTCCAGTTACAATATATGACTTACCATCTAGTGGTAAACTCACATCCGATTCGTCTTCCGGCCATACATTAAGACTTTTAAGTTCATTTAGAAGCTCGGTATTATCAGAATCTGTAAACCACGCCAAAATTGATTCTGCCACTACATCACCAATATCAGCAATGCTAAGAAGGTCTTCTTCTGTAGCATTCATTAAATTATCAAAGCTACCAAATTTCCGAGCCAAAGCTACTGCTGTCTGCGCGCCTACGTGTCTAATACCAAGTGCCGTGATAAATTTAGCAAGTTTTGGATGAGAAGACGCTTCAATCGCAGAAACCAAATTCTTCGCCGAAAGCTCTGCAAATCTATCCAAACTAGCAACGTCAGAAACTTTTAATTTATAAAGATCTGCAATCGATTCAACAAGACCACTGTCCACCAAAGCTTCTACATTTTTTTCACCCAAACCTTCAATATTCAAAGCTGGTTTAGAAGCATAATATTCAATTGCACGTTTTAATATAAAATCGGAAGTTTCACCTTTTACACGGTAAACTGCTTCACCAGCAGGCCTTTCAAATTCTAGTTCTGGATATTGTTTTTTGAGAGCTCTTTCAAAATCAAATTTTTCTGTGCCTTCTGGCCTAAGTGTAGTCAAAACTTCTTTTACCTGTGGGATAATGTCACCAGCTTTATAAATAATTACGGTATCACCAATTCTAGCATCTAGTCTAGCAATTTCATCTGCATTATGAAGCGATGCGTGCCTGACTGTTGTGCCAGCAAGAGATACTGGTTCAAACAAAGCTACTGGCGTAGCTGCACCAGTACGGCCAATCGAAATTACGATATCTTCAATTACCGTAGTTGCTTCTTCAGCTGGGAATTTATAAGCCACAGCTCCTCGTGGAGTTTTACCTACAATACCAAGATCATCATAAATTTTACGGTCATTAATTTTTATTACCATCCCATCCGTATTAAATTTAAGACCTTTTCTGTAATCATCGAGTTCTTTAATATATTCAAATAATCCTTTAAGTTCTGTGCCTTCCCAAACTTTATCCTCACCAGAAGTCTGAAACCCAAGCCGTCTTAGTTCGTCGTAAGCTTCTTTGTGCGTGGGAAGATTTGGCTTTACAAGATCATATGCAATAAATTTGAGAGGACGACTTGCTGCTACTTTTGGATCAAGTTGTCTAATTGACCCAGCAGCCAAGTTTCTCGGATTAGCAAAATCACCTTTAAGTTTTTCAAAATCTTTCTTAAATATAATAATCTCCCCTCTAACTTCAGCCTCATCAATATCAATTTTTAAAGGAATGTTCTCAATAGTTTTTACATTCAACGTCACATCTTCACCAACTAACCCATCCCCACGTGTCACGGCCTGCACAAAAATTCCATTTTTGTATTTTAAAGAACAGGCCAAACCATCCATTTTTATATCCGTAAAAAATTCAGAAATTTTACCACCCGGAATCAATTTTTCGTTGCGATGTATCCATTCTTCTACTTCAGCCGTAGAGAACACATCAGCAAGGCTAATCATTCTTTTTTCGTGAGTGACTTTTTCAAATTTATCCAAAGCTTTTCCTGCCACGCGCTGAGTTGGAGAATCTGGAGTAATTAGTTCCGGGAATTCTGCTTCAAGTTGAGCTAGTTCGTGTTTCAAGGAATCAGCAGCAGCCTCACTCATAATCGACTCATCAAGCACGTGATAATGGTACCGATAGTCATTAATAAGTTCCCTAAGTTTATTTATTCTTTTTTCGGCTTCGTTTTTTTCCATTATCCTCCTTTGTATCAAACCTTAGCATCCATCTATAATATACATAAAAATATACGGAAGCATAAATCGCCAAAAAGCACGACATAATAATACCACAAATTTTTATTAACGCAGGAAGATTACCACCGAATTTCGCAATCGGGAACATCACTACTACCCACATAATTACCACCAAAATCAAAAGTAAAATTATTCTCAAAATAAATCTAATTTTTCGCCCTCGCATTAATTCGTTAGCAGTTTTTAAAGCCTCTAGTGGATAAAGCCCCGGTGCCGAAACAGCCACGAGCGCCATCAAAGTTCCAGAAAGAAGATAAGAAGACAAAAGAACTAAAAGTGCTGCAAATGTAAAAAACAAAAGTGCATAAAACGGAGTTTCCAGAAAATGCGTTTCTATAGCCGAAGAATACGCCACAACAAGAATTATAATTGGAATACACTGAATTGCTGCCACCACAAGTACCACCAAAGTAGATATAAGTGGTGTCATAGAATTGTAGAGCGCATCAAAAATTGTAATTTTATTTCCAGCCATTCTGTGTCTAACCACAAAAATTGAACTAAGCCAAATCATCAAAAACATCAAACTTCCAAAAATAATTGTTTGCCCATTCAAAAATCCATCAGCAAGGCCCACTAAGCCAGCTGTAATAGTCGCCATAATTATAAGTAGTGGCAAAAAAATTTTCCAATTTTCAAAAATTAATTTAAAAACATAAAAAATGTGAAAACCCATTCCAGGAACTTCTAATTCCCTTGCGTAATCTTCACGATACGATCGTTTAAATGATTTGTGCTTAGAAGCTCCACTTGCCATTTTCAAGCCTTTCAATACGTTTTTCTAGTGGTGGGTGAGTTCCAAACAAATTATTGAAAAAGCCTTTTCTAAGTGGATCATTAATATACATTGAAGCTTGAGCCGAGTTTTGATTCTTCATCGGCCTACTATGTGATTGAAGCTTTTTAAGTGCGTCAATCATACCTTCTGGATAACGAGTAATGTTCACTGCTGATGCGTCAGCCAAATATTCCCTTTCGCGTGATACAGCCATCTGCGCAATTGCTGCACAAATTGGCGCGAAGATTGCAGCAAGCACTATTAATATATATGCTACTGGACTACCTTCGTCATTTCTACGTCTATTTCCATAGAACATCATTCGCATTGCGATATCAGAAATCAGCCCCACTACACAAACCAAACCAAACACAATCATCGACACTCTAATATCGTAATTTTTAACGTGTGACATTTCGTGAGCCATTACTGCTGTCAATTCTTTATCGTTCATAATATCTAGAAGCCCCGTAGTGGCAGCCACTACTGCATGCTGTGGATCTCTACCAGTAGCAAATGCATTCGGCGCTGGATCTTCAATGATATAAACCTTCGGCATTGGAAGACCAGTAGTAATACAAAGATTTTCTACTATATTATATAGTCTACGATTATCTTTTTTATCAATTTCTTTGGCACCAGCCATCATTGTAGCAGCTGAACCAGCCACAAAATATTGAATCAAAGCATAAATGATTGCTGCAATACTTACCCAAAGAAGCACCCACCAGTCGTTCACAAAATAAGCTACGGCTGCGCCAATCGCAATAATGATGGCTACAAAAACCATCATTATCACTACGGTTCGCCTTTTATTTTGTGCAATTTGTTTATACATATTTAGAATTTAACTTCAGGAGCGTTGTCGATCTTAGCTTTTTCTGCTTCAGATACTTCAAAGTAATCACGCTTTTTGAAATGACCAAACATATTATTGATAATGTTGGTTGGGAAAGTTTTGATCTTAGCATTAAGTTCTTTACAACCAGAATTGTAGAATCTTCTAGCAGCTTGAATTTTGTCTTCTACATCTTGAAGTTGACCTTGAAGGGTGATAAAGTTTTCGTTAGCCTTAAGTTCTGGATAAGCTTCTGCAATTGCAAAAATCTTAGAAAGTGCAGCTTGCATTTCGCCTTCAGCTTCGGCTGCAGCTTTTACGGTTTTTGCACCCATCGCAGCAGAACGAGCTTCTGTCACCATTTTGAAAGTTTCTTTTTCGTGCTTTGCGTAGCCTTTTACAGTTTCTACTACATTTGGAATCAAATCTGCACGATATTTAAGCTGGACGGTGATATCGCTCCAAGCTTCTTCTACACGCTCATTAGTCCTAACGAGACCATTATAGACACCTGCAATTATGGCAATTAGGAGCACTAATACACCCACAATTACCAAAGCTATTATTAATCCTGTGTTCATTTCCACTCCTTATATTATATATACATATTATACCAAAAAATCGTTAAAAAATAAAACTCTTATGTTATTATATAAAATATGGATTGGTTCTTCTATATTGCTCTTGCTGTTCTTGCTAGTAGTGCTAATATTTTTGTAGATAATTATGTTTCCGATTGTTACTTCAAAGGTCGTGAAGCCACTGCCCAAAAAGGTTTTTATCCGCTTCCATTTTTAATCATTGGCATTATTTTTCTATTTGCCGGAGGCATCAACTTTTCTAATATTCCAATCCACCTATATACCCTCTTTATTTTTTCCGGCATCGGCTCCGCAGTGGCAGGAATTTTTTATTACAAAGCTCTAGAAGTTAGCGATTCCACTGATTTTGGTATTTTTGCTCAGCTTTCACCAATTTTTTATTTAATTTTAGGTTGGCTTTTCCTAGATCAAACTATCAATATCTACCAATCTATTGCTCTTTTAATTATCATCATTGCGCCAATCCTAATTATTATGACCACCAAAAAACGCAGTCGTCATCTCAGAATAAAAGCTGTTCTATATACTATGTTGGATTCTTTAATCGCCGCATTATGCTCGGTGATTTTTGTTAAAGGTGATGCTGATGCTTCTGAAATTAATTTTATCTCAGAAATGGGATTAACATTTATTGGCATAGGCATTGGTAACGCTATAATCATGTTATTGATGCCAAAATGGAGAAAACGCTACAAAAATGTCGTAAAATCCAGCCGAAAAAAGCTTTATTACCCACTTTCAAGTGCCTTTATCCTAAATGTCGTCCATAAGTTTACTAGAAATCTAGCTTTAGTTCTCGCTCCATCCGTAGCCTTAGCTTCAGCTATAATGAGCTCCGCCAAACCAATTGTAATATTCTTCCTGGGTCTACTTTTTACTCTACTTTGGCCACGTTTTGGTCGCGAAAAGTTGAATAAAAAAGCTATCCTAGTTCATCTTGTAGCCACCGTCCTTGTAGTAATCGGCATCTGTCTTATTCAATCTGCCTAATCTATGATATAATAGTTTCACGGGGTGCTTTGGCGGAGTGGTTACGCAGCGGTCTGCAAAACCGCGTACACCGGTTCAATTCCGGTAGGCACCTCCATATATACATTTACAACAAAATGTGATATAATAAATACACAACGTGCGAATGTAGCTCAGTTGTTTAGAGCGCTTCCTTGCCAAGGAAGAGGTCGAGAGTTAGAGTCTCTTCATTCGCACCACATTCACGAGCTCAAGAAAGCTCTTTTTTGTTGGCTAACTCTCGTTCTACGAATCGAGAGTTAGAGTCTCTTCATTCGCACCATTTTTGTTGTTTTTATTTTTTTGTGGTATAATATAAACATAAACAACATCACAAAAAAATGGACACAAACATATTATTACAAGTTTTACTCTTAGTCGGTGGCTTTGTCATCTTGATTAAAGGCGCAGACTGGTTAGTAGACGGTGCAAGCAGCATCGCTTCAAACTTTAAAGTATCAAAGCAACTCATTGGTCTCACCATCGTAGCTTTTGGTACTGGTGCACCAGAGCTTGCTGTATCCATTACTTCCATGGTTGAAGGCAACACTGATATGCTTCTTGGCAACGTCATGGGTAGCAATATCATCAATATTCTGCTCTTAATTGGCGTAGCCGCACTCATCTCGCCTATCAAGGTTAATCGGAATACTATTTCAAAAGAACTTCCACTCCTTCTTCTCACCACCCTTGGCCTAGTGTTTTTATTCTTAGACACTACTATTTCTGGCGCTAATGAAAACTGGATTACTAGGAGTGATGGCCTTATTTGTGTGCTATTTTTTGCAATTTTTCTCTATTATATTATTCAGCTTACGCGCAAGAATAAAAAAGAACGCCACAAGGTCGAAAAACCCAAATGGAAACTCGGCCCATCCTTCTTGTTTGTCATTCTTGGCCTCGTCGGGGTCGTCGGCGGTAGCGAACTCGTAGTAAATTCTGCATCCGAAATCGCTTCAGTGATTGGTATCTCGGATCGTATTATTGCGCTCACCGTTGTAGCCTTTGGTACTTCGCTTCCAGAACTCGTCACCACTATCACCGCCGCTCGTCGCCACGAAAACGAGCTCTTAGTTGGCAACATTATCGGCAGTAACATCTTTAATATTTGCATAGTGCTCGGGCTCCCAGTTGCTATTTTTGGTGGCATCAAACCAGAAAGCTTTGAAATGATTGATGTCATCATGATGGTCGCCTCTGCCGCTCTTTTATGGCTCGTTGCCCGTCGTGGTAGCCCAATTTCCAAAAAAGAAGGCTCCTTTATGCTGATCGTTTTTGCCGTTTACTATGGCTATATCGTAGCAAATGCCCTTTCTGCGATATAGATTTAATAGCCTTTTTATACATCCAACCATAAGTTATAATTTGATACGCAGCAAATATCATTTGCCCAATATACAAACAATAAGGCGTTGGCATAAATGACGCCACAAACCATATCAAAAGCGCGATTGCTTTATTAACGGTAGTTTTAAGTGGCGACCATTTAATTTGAAGGTAACAAATTTTAAGTGCGATAATTGGATAAACCACAAAATAAGACAACTCAAGCCCTAGATAAATTAGGAATATCTGCATATCTACTTCGTAGAATTTTATCGTTATAAAGAACATTGCAAGCGAAGTTAGCATCAGGATAAATAATAACTTGTATGAATTCTTTAAACTCTTTTTATAGTCAAAAGTTCTTTTTGAAATATCAATTTTTGCCACTGTATCAATCGACTCATAAGAATCCCACTGCATATCAGTAATAAGCGTCGTAAAGTTAAGCGCCACCATATAAGCCATACCATATTCAATACTATGAGAAAGCCCAAATAGATAAATCATAAACATCAAACCGTTCATCACGATATCACTAGATTCATATCTAAACCATTTATAAATTCTAAAAGTGAATTTCTTGTAATAATCTTTAGCAACTCTGAGCCCCACATAAAACACATAAAACATCAAAGAAACTAGTGGTACTACTATAATTTGCATTGTGTCTTTAGAAATCAAAGCCATCCCGATAAAGCTCACTGCATAAATCAAATTAAACACCAACATAAATTTGTTTGCTTGTTTTTCTCTGCGCACAAAATAAAGTCTTTCCATCAACATTTTAAAAACAAAAGTGATGTATAAAACTGCCAAAGAAAATAGCAAATATTCTTTATAAACGTCTGCTTCTACGTTCAAAAACGTCAGATAATAATCTAGATTCAAAATTACAGAAAGAAAAATTGCTCCACCTATTATCATCCCCATCAAAAACCCAGAAAAAGCTGCACCTTTTACCCTGTCTTTAGTTTCATTGATATTTGGCGCCGTACTAAAAAGTGCTACAAGAATCAAGCAAATATATTGCATCGGATAAGTCAAAGAAAATATATTTACAAACCTACTATCAATAATTAAACCAATCACAAACCATACTACAATTGGCACCAAAGAAAATACAAAGTTATTAAAACTAATTCTAAGCAATCTCTGCATATTACTTCTCGATCTTTTTGATCAAAATCTTTTTGTTTTTGGCAAGCACCCCGGCCTTTTTAATTAAAGCGCCCACCTTTTCTTGATCAGACTTTTGCTTTGTATCATCAAAAGCTTCTTGTTGACGTTTGAGATCACCATAAAAACCAGTGCCTCTCGCTGCATTCCAGAAAATTTTCTCACCAGGCACATTTTTGTAATGCCATGGTTTATTAAACAAATTAAAATGCACCAACTTAGTTTCTTTGTTGAATTCTTCAGTTGGTTCTGCGTTCCATTCCGAACCAAAATGTCCAATCTTGCCCTTCAAAATTACGTTAAGGTAATCTTGATCTGGCGCTACAAGATCTGCATCGTATTTTTGAATCATCTCTACCATAGTAGAAAGATATTTCATCTTGCGCATTTTTCTAAGATCCATCAACATCACACCATCATTTACATATTCAGTATGTGGTACATCAAGCGCAAAATCTACATAATCCCTAAATTCTTCAATCACAGTAACTTTTGGATCTATCATTGCCATCACTACATTATCATCCATCTCCATATCAAACAACTTGCCGATATCACCTCTGAGAATTGTATCACTATCTATATATACAGCTTTTTCATAACGTGGGAAAAGAAGTGGAATAAAGAAACGATAAAAATACACGGCCTTAGAGAAAAAGTCACCCATCCCCTTACGATTAGACACATATTTAATCACTGCACGAAGATAAAGACTGTTAGTAATCTTTTTAAACTGCACAGCGCAGTTTTTGGTTACTAAGCTCCTAAGCCTTACTCTATTCACCCAGCTAAGACCATCATGAAGAATGATCACTCTATAATATCTATTCTTGTTAGAATGTTGGGTAAGCGAATGAATTGCAGCTGCAGCATACGGCGCATAATCATTATTTATGGTAATAAAAACCGGCACCACCTTAACCAATCTGTTTAACGGTGTACCCGTACTAAAAATACTCATACTTATTTTATTTTATCAGATTTTTTAATATATTTAAAGTATTCGTAAGTGTTTTTCTTGGCGTATTTCTTCATGCTCTCATATGCCTTTTCGGCTAACATATTCTGATTCTCTTCATCAGATAGTTTTGGATCTGGCCAGAATGGTCCATCTACATAAATATCCATCCTAGGGAGTGTTCGCTTGCTATTCTTCCTTTTGTGATAAGTAGTGGTCATCGTAAATACCGGCAAATCATTTCTCACTGCATATTTGAAAGATTTGCCACCAGCTGGAAATTTACGGATAGAAGTTGCATATGGCCACACATGTGCTTCTGGATAGATTACCAAACACTTTTTCTGCTTCTTTAGTCTAATATCTACAGCCTCGTTCATTGCCTTTTTCTCTTTATCGTTGGTACCAAGTGGAATTCCACCAATCATTGGCAGCATTGGCCCAATACCAGGAATTTTCAAATTTACTGCAGAAATCACTGTGTAAATTTTTCTATTAGCCACGAGCGCTGGCCCAAACACATCATGGAACGGATTAGTGTGATTTGCATACATCACATAACCTTTGCCTCGTGCTTTTTTTAATTTTTCCCTACCGTAAAATTTGGCTTTCCAGTAATGTCTTTCATACCATTGCCCAAACACCCAAAAGAAGAAAAACAAAGTTCTAGCATAAAGTTTTACAAATGGATTTTTTGGGATATATTCATAGCCTTTTGGCAAAGTAATTTTTTCATGTCTCTCCTGCCCCTCGGTTTTGATTGGGTCATCTTCTTCTGATTCATAATAAAAAACCCGCTCTTCTTTTGGGATATCTTTTTGGAATAATTCTGCTTTCGCCATTATAGATTCTCCTTTAACCTCACGTATTCTTCTAGTATATCATCATACTCGTGTATCTTCAAAACCGTGTGAATTTTATCAATCTCAAATGGTTTAACTTTTTGGACTCTAAAATACGGCCAGAATTTAAAATTATTAGAAAAATGATGAAGTACAGTATCTTCGGATGGCCTCTCATTTTGATCATTATATTTTGCCGGCATTAACTTACGCTTTTTAATGGATTTATTTAACGCCGCTTGGTCGGCGAGCATCATCCATCTTTTAGCACAACAAGCCACAGCTTTTTCAAACATAGAAGTCTTAATACATTCTGGCATATTAAATAACATCACACCAGAATTCATATAATCCTGCACAAATAACCCATTGTAGTGATACCATCTACGTCCATAAATGTCCAAAACTCCAGCTGCTTCAATTCCTTCCATATCAGTATGATAAAATTCCGAAATATCTTTTCTACACACCACATCATAGTCTAAATACAAAATCCGATCAAGTTTAGCAATTTCCGGAATCTTATCTGCATATAGGCGTAGCATCGAACATGGAGTAAAATAAGACCCCATGTTTTTCTTTGGTAAATTTTCAACAAACACTTCTGTCGCATCAATCAACTTTACAAAACTTTTAGCATTTTTTTCTTTCACTAATTTATCAAGAAACTTTGCCGTTTTTTCTTCAAACGGCTTCACCCCTTCATATTTAATTGTGAGAATAAAAATCTCTAAAGCTTCATTGTTGTTTTTTATTAAAGAAAGAATCGAAATCAAAACCCCAGAACTAATCCCCTTGTCACCACAATATAAGATGTTCATACCTCTATTATATCAAATTTATGGTATAATATAAAAAGGTGGCCGGATGGCGGAATTGGTATACGCGTTCGACTTAAAATCGAATGGAGCAATCCGTACGGGTTCAAGTCCCGTTCCGGCTACCATATTTTTGTTTTAAGAAACTCGAAAATTCCAAATATCACCAAAGTAATAATGCATACCAAAATCGTATAATTCATTTTGGTTTTATATTTTATTTTTGTATAAATAGAGCTTATAATCCCCGTTATCGCGGAGACAATTCCAATTAATATACAAATCATACTAATTGCTTGTGGGATACCTGCAATTATCACTCCACCCGCCCCAAGATGCCCAAGAGTAGTCACAGTCTCTCCAGCTCGCGAAATCACATCAAGCGTCACACCCAAAATCACAAAAATAACACTTGCGTTAGTAAACTTTTCTACCGCCCTCATTACAGTCTCTCGGTTAGTTGAAAAACCAGAGGCCTTTGTCGGTTTCGGATCAAGATACGAAAGCGCTACGCTGTCGCGCTTACTTTTTTCATAGGCTTTAGCGGCTTTTCCTTTTTCTTTGGCAATACGCCTCATTTTCGCCCACTCAGCTTCAGTTTCTGCGTCTGCCATTTTACCCCAAGTATTCTATTGCGTTAGTTGCTGCGATTGAGCCATCCGAAGCTGCCGTCACTAATTGTCTCAATTCCTTCGTTCGCACGTCGCCTGCCACAAACACACCAGGTACAGAAGTTTTGCAGTCCTCGTCAGAAATCACATAGCCTTTTTCATCAAGGTCTACAAACCCTTTTAAATAGTCAGTCAAAGGCAACCTTCCAATCGCCACAAAAATCGCCTCAGCATCAGCAGGAATCGGATCGTCGTGGTGAATATTATAAACTTCCGAGCAAATTCCTTTCAAATATTTTATTTCATGCTCTGCCGAATTACCATGCCCTACTACCACTACTTTTTTACCTTTATACAAAGCTCCGTCGCAAGTCGCACAGTACGACACCGGTCTTTTGCCGGCATCCTTCATCATCTCATCACTTAATTTTCTAGGCTCCGTGCCAGATGCAATAATAAAGGCCTTACAGGTATATTCATCGTCTTCAGTTTTTACCAAAAAACCATCATCGTTTTTAATGACTTCTGTTACTTCCTCATATTCTACTTTCGCACCAAGCTCCGTTGCTTGTGCCATAATTTTCCGAGTCAAATCCACGCCAGACACACCCATATCACCCGGCCAGTTTTCAATTCCAATTGTATTAATAATCTGACCACCTTCTACACGTTCTTCCAGCATCAATACAGTTTTTCCAGCCCGTACTGCATAAATCGCTGCCGTCATTCCGGCAATCCCTGCCCCTGCTATAATTACATCATATTCTTTCATCTACACCCCCACAAATTTTTCAAGTTTTTTAAGTGGCATTACACCAACTTCACGTTTAATCTCTTCACCATCTTTCAAAACCACTAGGCATGGGATCGAAGAAACCTCATATTTCTCAGCTAATTCATCTTCTTCATCAATATTAATAGAAGTCACTTTAACTTCCGGGTGTGCTTTTTCAAATTCTTCAATAGTTGGTTTTAGCATTTGGCATGGTCCACACCAATCTGCATAAAAATCTAATAATTCCATAAAGCTCCTTATATCAATTCTTTAATTTTATCAGCAAAATCCTTTGGCTCATCAGTTGGCCCAAAGCGATAGACTACCTTACCATTACGATCTACTACAAATTTAGTAAAGTTCCATTTAATAAATCCTTTTTCTTTAGAAACACCCGGTATTTTAGTAATCGCCTTCATTGCGAGTTTATTTTTCATACCCTTTGGTTCAGGATCGTCTGGAATTTCTAATTTCAAATAGTTCCAAAGCGGCAAAGCCTCATCACCATTCACCTCGACTTTTGCCATCTGGTCAAATTGAGTCTTGTATTTTGCTGTACAAAATTCATGAATTTCATTATTATCACCTGGCGCTTGATGCCCGAATTGGTTACACGGAAAATCCAAAACTTCAAAGCCTTTGTCATGCAACTCTTCATACAACTTCTCAATTCCTTCATATTGTGGCGTAAACCCACAACCAGTCGCCGTATTCACAATCAAAAGCACCTTACCTTTGAAATCGGCCATTGAGACCTCTTCGCCTTTTCTATTTTTGAATTTAAAATCATATATAGTCGCCATAAAATCTCCTTTTTTTAATTATAACAAAAAACCACCATATATAATATATAGTGGTTTTTAGTCTATTATTCAGCTTTCTTTTCTTCGCCTTCAGAAGCGCCTTCTTCAGCTGGCTTCTCGCCGTTTTCAGAAGGAACATCAGCAGCATCAACTTCTGGCTTAGCTTCTTCAGCTTCACGAGCAGCAGCCTCAGCAGCTGGATCGTATAGAGATGCTACTACCTGATCTGCGCTCATTTCTTTATCAGCAAATTCTACACCGTTTGGAAGTACGATGTCAGAAAGTACCAATTTATCATCTACAGAAGTGAGTTTAGATGCATCAACGGTAAGTTCTTTTGGAAGATCGGCTGGTTTAGCTTTAACATCAATCTCTTCAAGAGCTTGAGTCATAGCAAAGTGATAAATCTTGGAAGCTTCAGATGCTTCGAAATTGAGGATTACGATAGGTGTAGTTGCCTCAACAGCAGCATCTTCAGAAATTGCATGAAATTCTACGTTTACAATCTTACGAGAAACTGGGTCAAGTTGTACGTCTTTTACAATTGCAAGTTGTTTTTTACCACCGATAGTAAGGTCAATTGGAGAGTGGTAACCAGCTTCAAGAAGTACCTTTTCGGTAGCAACATATTCAGAAGAAGTCATGATTGGTTCACCTGCACCATAAACAATAGAAGGGATCATTCCTTCAGCTCTTAGAGCTTTCAATTTTTTACCTGTCACTTCGCGCTTTTCTAGCGCCAAACTATATTCAGCCATTTGATTTATCCTTTTTTCTACTTAATTTATATTATTATATCACATTTTTATTTTAGAGACAAGATACCTTTACCATTGCCGGCCTCAGGACCTCTCCTTCATAATAATACCCTGGGCGAAGTGTCTCCAAAATTACTTGTTTATCACCGTCACCTTCCATCGTCACTGCTTCATGGAGATCTGGATTAAATTCCATATCTTTTTCGGAAGGAATTCTAGATAAACCTAAATCATTCATCGCTTTTTCTAGACTCTTTTTAAGAGGCTCTAGCTCGGAATAAGTTGCAATCGCTCTATCCATATCGTCAATCAGTGGCAAAAACTTCATCACTGTAGCTAGTTTTACAGTTTTTCTTTCCTGTTCTTTTTGCATTTCGATCTGTTTTCGGTAATTTTCAAAGTCAGCCCTAGTTCTTTGTAGGTCATTTAAAAGTTCTGCGCTTTTATCTTCTTTCTTTTTCATAGTGTTTCCTCCAACATTTTACCAGCATATTTAACTAGAGACATCACTCTAAAATAATTTTGGCGAGTAGGCCCTAAAACCCCGATATAACTATTATCAGAAAACGGTGACTGGAATTTAGAAATAATCAAAGACACTTCAGAGTTTTTGCCAATTGGATTTTCGTGACCAATAAAGATATTGAGAGGTTCACCCGGCGCTGCTTCTCTAAGCCATGGCTCAAGATTATCCAAAAGTTTCGCTACGGCTTGCACGCGTTCGTAATCCATAAACTCTGGCTGCGTAAAGAGCCTAGACATGCCAGAAAGATATAATTGACCACCGATTGTGGCAAGACCAAGATTACCAGTTAGTTCTACAAGCGAATCTACTGCCCCCCTAATTGCTGCATCAGCTCTAGACTGCGAAGTTACACGTTTTTCCAACGCATGCATTGAACGACTTTCAAACGACTCTTCAGAAGCCACAGTATTTTCATTCATATGATTTACATAAAAACGATATCCAGCATCTGTAGGCACACGTCCTGCCGAAGTATGTGGCTGCGCGATGAGTCCCATAGCCTCAAGCCGAGCCATTTCAGCTCTAATTGTGGCTGGTGATACACCAAAAAGTTTGGCCATTGTCATACTGCCAACTGGCGCTGCAGTTTCGGCATATTCCTCTATAATTTGAGCCAAAATTTTCTCTTGTCGCGAAGTTATTTCCATACTTTATATTATACAAAATTAGCACTCAAAATGCAATAGTGCCAGAATTTAAGAAATCTAGCTTTGCACGTAGTCGTAAAGTTTATTAATCATCTCTTCGAATACTGCTTCACGAGATTGATCACCATTCACATTGATAAGAAGGCCGAGTTTTTTGTAGTGCTCGAGAACTGGCATAGTTTTGGTTCTAAACTCTTCCAAACGATTTTTAAATACATTCATATCTTTATCGTCTTGTCTGAGACCACGATCATTTAAGATTTGAAGCTTCTCAAGCCTGCCGATCACATCTGCTTCAGAGATATTTAAGAGCACGGCAGCCTTAATCTCGTGACCAGTTTTCTTAGCCGTTTCGAGCACCGTATCTTCCTCACCAAACCATCTACCAATCGATGAAAGGATCAATGGATATTTTTTAAGGTCGTCTCTTTCAAAATAAGGTAGCACCCATTCATAAAAGATATCGGTAGGAATCAAATCACCAGTGTTAGTCAAATTTTTATGAAGTTCTGCTTCTTTGGTACGAATAATGATACCAGAAGAAAGCAATTTGCCACCTACAGCCTCGGCTAGTTTAACACCCTGAGTATCTTTACCACTCATAGGGTAACCGAATATGTTGATAGACCCAGTTCCGAGCCATCTTTTAATAACTGCAATCTTATCTTCCATACCCTAATTATACCACAGAGTCTTATTTGTCTACTACTTCACCTTCGACAGCGTCGTCATCAGCAGATTTGTCGTCAGACTTGGCTTCATTAGTGCCAGCATCCTTAGAGGCTTCTTGATACATCTTAGCGCCAATTGGCATAATTTTGTCAGAAAGTTCTTTGGCTGCAGTTTCAAGTGCGTCTTTATCTGCATCAGAATCGTTCAAAACTTTCTTTGCATCTTCTACTGCAGATTTAATGGTTTCTTTATCTTCGTCAGAAATCTTGTCTTTGTATTCATCTGGCATCTTTTCTGCCTGATAAATTGCATTCTCAAGACGGTTCTTTACGTCGATTATATCCTTTTTCTTCTTGTCTTCTTCGGCATGCATCTCAGCTTCTTTTTGAGCCTTTTCAATATCTTCCTTGCTCATATTGCCAGAGTTTTGGATAGTAATAGATTGCTCTTTACCAGTACCTTTATCTTTTGCAGTTACATTAAGAATACCGTTGGCATCGAGGTTAAAGGTTACTTCAATTTGTGGCACACCACGAGGAGCTGGGGCAATGCCATCAAGGATAAATCTACCAAGAGATTTGTTGTCAGCTGCAAACTCACGTTCACCCTGAAGTACGTGGATTTCTACCTGTGGCTGATTGTCGGAAGCCGTAGAGAAAATCTCTGACTTAGAAGTAGGAATAGTAGTATTTCTATCAATAAGTGGAGTACGTACGCCACCCATAGTTTCAATACCAAGGGTAAGTGGAGTTACATCAAGAAGGAGCACGTCCTTTACATCGCCTTGAAGCACGCCACCCTGAATTGCAGCACCTACAGCCACAACTTCGTCTGGGTTTACGCCCTGCATCGGATCTTTACCAAAGATAGATTTTACTTTTTCGATCACAGCTGGCATACGAGTCATACCACCAACCATCACTACTTCGTCAATGTCAGAAGTCTTAAGTTTAGCATCTTTGAGAGCTTTTTCTACTGGACCAGCCAAACGATCAAGAAGTGGTTCAACCAATTCTTCCAACTTTGCTCTAGTTAGAGTATATTCAAAGTGCTTTGGACCTTCATCGTCTGCAGAAAGGAATGGCAAATTAATATCAGTTGAAGTAGAAGAAGAAAGTTCCTTTTTAGCTTTTTCTGCTTCATCTTTGATACGTTGCATAGCAGCTGCATCTTTTCTAATATCAATACCAGATTCCTTCTTGAATTCGTCTACAAGGAATTCTACCAAGATATTATCAAAATCTTCAACACCAAGGTGGGTATCACAGTTGGTAGACATTACTTCAAATACGCCATCACCAAGTTCGAGAATAGAAACATCAAACTTACCAACACCAAGGTCAAATACAGCAATTTTCTCTTCTTTCTTAGATTCTAGGC
>JAFWLT010000008.1 GCA_017510925.1 Candidatus Saccharimonadota bacterium
AGTTAGCCCAATCCAGACTTGCTTATCGGAAGGAATCACCACACTAGCTATTCTAGCCATAGTTTAACCCTGCCTTTGCTTATTCTTAGGTTTTTTCTTGTTGATAACACGAAGCACACCCTTGCGGCGTACAATAATGTCATCAGGGGAAATTTTTTTAACACTTGCACGTACTTTCATAGTGTCAAAATATCCTTTCCTGTTATGTTACAACTCCACACGACAAAGAGAGTAACGTTAATATTAATCCTTGAGCCTAAAGGAGATTCTACCCTTTGTAAGATCGTAAGGGGTTAACTCTACCTCGACTCTGTCACCCGGCACAAGGCGAATATAATTCTTTCGCATCTTGCCGCTCATGTGGGCAACAATAATATGACCATTCTCGAGTTCGACCCGAAATTGGGTATTAGGCAGTGCCTCAACGACAATACCCGTGAGTTTAATCACTTCCTTTTGACTAGCCATAAATTACACTATTATTATAGCGCAAAAAATTCAAAATGTAAACACTTTTTTTATTCCTAGACCCCAGCGAACACACAACGGACGGAACTGCCAAAGTAACGAGAGTTACCGTTGGCCGAATTCACGCGAGAACTACCGAAGTTAAAATAGTAGGCGCTACCAGAAGAGTAAGAGGACGAAGACCAATAGAAGCCGCCCGTCCCGCCACTGTAGAGCCTATTGGAGCTGTAGTAGCCAGCGAGCAAGAAATTAGGGAGAGTACCTGGGCCTGCGTTGTTATAGAAATTGGCTGAGCTTACAGAATTTTGGGATTCTAAGTTAACACCGTAAGCAGTGGCAAGTTTATAGAAGTCACCTTTCTTATATCCGGTAGTAGAAGTAGCTGAAGTGTCAGAACTATTGCCTGATTTTGGTAGTCTCCAACCTTTTGGACAGATAGAATAAGGTGCATCCTCGCCATTGCCGGTGACGGCAGTGCCTGAAGCGTCTTTTCCACCGGCAGTAGCAGCCAGCCAGGAATAGTAAGAGTTGCAACCTGGAGAAGTGTTACAATCTGCCTGATTTGTGGTCTCGTTGCCGGTATTATAGACATAAGCTACAGTACTGTCCGAGAAGCCTGTGGCACTAGAAGCTGGGAGGGTATAGTAACCTACCCCAGCAGATTCCGGGTAACCAGCTGGAACGTTGGAGGTCTCTGAATATAGTTTGGTGCCACCAGCAAGGTTAAGGTTAGATGTCATCCAAATTTGGCCATCTGCTAACTTAGCTGCGGTATAAGTTTTGCCATCTCTTGTGTCGGTGAGAGTACCAGAGGTGCCAATGGCCATGTCTGGGCATGGGTTAAAGGTTTGCATCACGCCAGAAATAGTAGTATCACAAAGTGGATTAACCATGCCGGTAAAGACCAAGCTAAGCGCGTAAGACCCGGCAGATTGATTCCAATCAATCTTAGAAGCAAAAGAAAGAGTAGTTTCGTCTTCATTGGTTGCTACATTATTTTCTAGGAGTTTAACACCGGAAACATATGGAATAAAGTTACCAGAATCTTTTTTATAGCCCCAAGTGTTATCTGTGAGTGAAGCTGCTGTAGATCCTGCTTCTGCAGATAGGGTTGGGATTGTTGCATTTTTGCCATCTACTGTATTGTCTCTTACCAAGTCTGTAGCATTGCCAGTAGAAGACATAGTAAGTTGGTATCCAGTCATATTATTAGTGGATACTTTAATATTTAAGTCTTTGCTATCAGATGTTTTAGTATTTGGATTAAGATCTAGTACTACGTTATCAGTAGAAAGAGTAATATTAAGGCTTGGTGCTACGTTCACGATGTAATCTACAGTATCTGCATTGGCAGAGCTACCGGAAAAGACCAAAATTGAGAGTACAAATAACAAGCATACGCAACAAATCAGATTACGCACAACCTTAAGCATAATACTATTATATACTACCAAATTTTATTTTGCAAATGCTAATTTATAAGAATTGCACGCACAAATTGGCGAGACATATAAGTCTTTTGTTGATCAGACCATTCACCAGCACAAGAGATCAAAGTTAAAGATTCCCTACCCATAGTTGGTGTTCTGATAGCTGTAGCCATATAATCATTAGCATCAGATAGAGCGATCATATTATTTTCTACCACCGAGTATTTAAAGATTTCGCCATCGCCACGTTCAATCACGATGATATCGCCCTCTTGGAGGCTTGGCAAAGCCTTAAACACACCCTGTACGTGTGGACCACCATTGTGTCCATCGATTAAGAGTGTACCACCTTTACCTGGTTTACCAGAATTATAATACCAACCCACATCAAAGATATTGTTTGGCGTAGAAAGTTCCCCTGCTGCATTTACGCCCATCGGAAGCACTCTAGCTTTAGAAATACCAAGTTTTTCAATCGATAAGTATCTTGGCCGATCAGCAGCCACCCGATACTCTTCTACCTCCGTAGTGGATGGAGCCACTTCTACCAATTCTTCATCCATTTCTATAGCGATAGCACGCTGGCTACCTTCTTTATCTTCGTAATAAAGTTTTTCCCAAATTGCAGTCTTAAAGAAAAATACCAAGAACAAAACTAGAAGCAGGATAATTACTACCCACCTAAAGATTTCCCTCCCGTTGCCTAATTTAAGACTCATTTTGAAAATCGTCGTAAGTTATCATTAGAGCTCTAGAATCCACCGACCTTAGATTCTCTAGTGCCACCGTTACTACGATAAGAAGCCCCGTACCAGAGATAGAAAGCCCTAGTGGTGCTCCAGTTGTAAGGATAAATACATAATCAGTAGCAAATGGTAGCATTGCAATAAAACCTAGTGCCAAAGCGCCAAAGAGATCTAGTCTTCTTACTACTTTGCCAAGATATTCGGCTGTTTTTT
Source organism: Candidatus Saccharimonadota bacterium (assembly GCA_017510925.1). GTDB lineage: Bacteria > Patescibacteriota > Saccharimonadia > Saccharimonadales > Saccharimonadaceae > Nanosyncoccus. The sequence continues at coordinate 2,858 of JAFWLT010000008.1, forward strand.
CGCCAGGACGAACGCCTTCAATAAAGCCACCTTGCTTTTGAAGGTTATCTGCAATCTCTTTGGTATTAAAGATAATCGAGGTGTAGAAATATGTGAAGGCAAATACTAGTAGGAAGTACATAATTGGGTATACAAACCATTGCCCAGTGATACCATCTGGATACATCGTAGCATAGTTAGAAGCTGATGGTGCTGAAAAGACTGTAGTGAGCCACGCACCTACTTCGTTGCCTGCGTCAAGTGAGGTAATCACCTGCCCTACAAGCGCCGGCAAAGACAAGAATGCTGTGGCAAAGATTACTGGCACCACGCCAGCTGCAATTAGCTTGATAGGGAGAATTGATTTAATACCACCATACATAGAGTTGCCACGCACTCTCTTGGCATAATTAATAGTAATAATTCTCTGTGCCTCGTTGAGCTTGACTAATAGATAAATCACTACTAGCATCGCAATTGCAAAACCTACGATAATCCAGAATACCGTAGCGTTGATAGGAAATTCTGCGCCAAATAGATTGAGAGCACCACTTGAAGTGTCTGTAAGTGCTGAGCCAAGCTGTGCCATAGTATGTGGAAGCTGAGAAATAATTGATGCAAAGATGAGCATAGAAATACCATTGCCAATACCTTGCTCGGTGATTAACTCACCCATCCACATCAAGATAAGAGAACCAGCCGTCATAGCTGTAACAGATAGTACCCAGTCTCCCATAGATGGCACGAAATCTGTAGAAATATTTGCCGAGATGGTAGACTGATACAGGATAAAGATATAAGCAATAGATTGGATAATCGCAAGAGGCACAGTAAGCATTCTAGTCCACTGATTAATCTTTCTTCTGCCAGTTTCGCCATCGTTAGAAAGCTCTTCTAACTTTGGAATCGCCTTAGATAAAAGCTACATTACGATAGAACCAGTAATATATGGTGAAAGACCAACTAGGATAATACTAAACGAAGCCAAACCACCACCAGAAATAAGATTCAAGAAGTTAGAAAAATCCGATTTTTCTAGTAAGTTAGACACGGTCTCCTTAAAGGTGGAAGCATCGCCCATTGGCACTGGGATCTGAGCAAGTAGTCTATAAGCTACAATAATACCAAGAATAATGCCAATTCTTTTTAGCATATCTTTATTTTTGAAACTCTTGAAAATCGTCTTGAAATGCATATAACCTCTACTATAGTCTTTTCCTATTGTAGCATACTTTCTGATAAATTTCTAGAAACTTATCTATAGTTTTGTCGAGCGAATGTTCATTTGCTATTTCTATAGATTTTTTAGACATTTTTTCCCTTAAAGCATCGTCGGAAAGTAGCCGATACAAGGCCCCAGACATTGCCACCACATCACCTGGTTTAATCAAAAATCCATTCTCAGTATTCTTACAAACTTCGGCTACAGCCCCAGCATCTACAGCAATGAGAGGAAGTCCCGTTGCAGCTGCCTCAATCAAAACTATGCCCTGAGTTTCTATTTCGGAAGCTGTAGCAAATACATCACCGAGCTTATATAATTCTGCCAAATCTGGGCCAGTTACTCTACCTAAGAATCTCACTGAATCTGCCACGCCAATAGACCTAGCCTCTTCCATTAGTCTTGGCTTATCCACTCCATCACCAACCACAACAAACAATGTTTTTGACAGCTTGTCAATTTTGTTGCTTTTACATCTGTAGAGAAAATCGGCAAAAGCTCTAAGGACTAGCCCTACCTTCTTTTCTGGATCTACGCGCCCTATATATAATACTATTGGTACATTTTGTTCTATCTTATATTTTTTATAAATTTCAGCGCTTGGCTTCCCTGGTTTAAATGCCGATAAATCCACACCATTACTTACTGCCTCTACTGGCACTCCCAAATTTTGAGTTCCAATTAATTTTTTGATCGCAAGCTTGGTAGGCATCGTCACATAGTCACTCTTTTTTTGTCTTTTTACGAAATAGGATGACAGCATATTATTTACTGGTTTTCTGGTAAAACCTGGCATTTTGAGCGACTGGGTAAGCACCTCTGGCTGGTTATGCTCAGTAGTAACTACTGGAATCTTATTTTTCTTAGCATAAGAAACCGTGGCCACGCCAATCGGGTCCGAACCTTGCACGTGCACTACATCTGGGCGAAACCCAGAAAGTGCCCTCTTGATCTGGCCAGCTGGAAAAATCGAAGCTTTCAGCCCGTGTTTGTAGAACAGTTTTTTCTTTGGCACATCGTGGATTTGATCTGGATAAACCTTCACATCCGTAGAGCTAAGATAAACCACTTTTATGCCATCTACCATATCAGTATGGCGATATTTATTTTGAGAAGGTGTAAGTACTAAAACCTCGTGCCCACGCGAAACCAAACCTTTTGCGAGATTGTAAGAAAACATTGCTACCCCATTTATCATTGGATAAAAGACTGGCGTAGCTATTGCAATTTTCATAGACTTTTTGCCTTATCCATTTGAGGATCACGCATTTTGTTGATGTCCTCTACAGTCATTTCTACTTCTACGTCTGGCACTACACCATTATTATTAATAGAGTCGCCATTTGGAGTAAGCCATTCTGCAGTAGTAACCTTAAGAATCCCACCACCAGAAAGATTATACATCTTTTGTACTACGCCTTTACCATAAGTCTTGGTACCTACAATTGTAGCTTTTTTGTGATCTTTAAGAGCTGCTGCTGTGATTTCTGACGCTGAAGCCGTAGAACCATTTACAAGTACGATAGTCTTCATATCTTTGAGAATGGCTTTACCAGAAGATGTAGACATTCTTTCTTCACCAAAGTGCGTTGATTTTTGGGTTAAGACCAACTTGCCATCGAGCCACAAAGAAAGTAAATCTTGAGCTGCCGATACATAGCCACCACCATTGCCTCTAAGATCCAAAATTACTTTAGAAATGCCTTTTTCTTTAAATTTCGCGGCTTCTTTTTGAACTTCCATCCCAGTATTATTATCAAATCTAGTCACAGTGATAATTGCCGTATTGCCGTCATAAGTTACATATTCAGAAACATTATTGATCTCTTCTCTAATCATTGTAAAATCTAATTCTTTGCCGTCTCTAGCTACAGTCACTGTCACTTCTGTGCCTGGATCGCCTCTAAGGACTTTAGCGATTTCTGAAGAAGACCAAGTATAAACCTCTTCACCATTTACTTTGTATATAATATCGCCAATCAAAATACCAGCTCTAAGTGCTGGGTTATTTGGAAGAAGCCGGAGCACCCTCACATAACCATCGCGAAGTCCCATTTCTACACCGATACCACCACCAACATTGCCGTGGAGTACATTGTTAGTATAAATTTCGGCTTCGTCTTTATCCATATATTCAGTATAAACATCGCCTACAGCTTCCACCATACCTTTTTTGGCGCCCTCAGAAAGCTTAACCTCATCTACTTCACCATTGTAAGCTTCGAGAAGTTTGTTATAAATCTCATCGAGACCAGAACGGTTGACCTCTGCATTTTTAGATGCACCGAGATAAACCCCAAATCCACCAAAGATATTATTAAAGTTAGCACCGATTACCCCACCAATTACAGCAAGTACAGCGCCAATAATAATTGCATTACCGAGTGAAACCTTTTTTTCTTGCCACTCAGGATAATCTGTTTTTTTCACAGTTTTCTTTTTTGCCATATAACTATTTTACCACTATGCTTATTTTATTCAAAGTGCACAAACCACATTCCGGCCGAACCAACATTCTTACGTGAACAGAAGTCACCGATATTACAACCAATTGAAGACCAGTTTACGTTATATTCAGTAATATTCACCGAACCGTTTTCATTTACACTCTCTACCCACATTACGTGACCATACTGACCACCAGTCTGCACAGCGATTGTATATGGAGCTGGATTCCTATCTACATATGTATTGATACCAGTAGCAGGTACATAGTAACCCTTGGCATTTACGTAATTGTAAGCGTTGCCACCCCAAGTGTTACTAATACCCCATTTTTCTTTGGCTTTCCAAGAAGCATAGCTAGTACACTGACAAACTGCACCACCATAAGCGCTGTATCTTACGTTGTCTCTAGGACAATTATTCTGATATGGATATGTATTAGCTACACCCCACCATCTAGAGCCATTACCACTAGTATTTGAAGGTGGTGTCCAAGCCAATTTCTTTAGTTTTTCTTCCCAATATGAAGCTAGTGCCGAAGCGTCGTCGGCCTTTTTGTCGTATTCGGCTTTAAGAGCATTCTTTTCTGCCCTATCATTATCTGCTTCTTTTTTGGCAGCTTCGCTTTCTTGCTTGGCTTGCTCAGCCTCGTCCTTTTTCTTATTTAAATCTTCTTTGATTTCTTTGATCTTCTTAGAAGCTGCTACAATCTCCTCGTTTGCTGTGTCTTCGCGTGCCTGTTTCTCAGCATAATCAGAAATCGAATTACTACCGGCTAAAAGTGAAATTGGTTCCGTACCAGAACTAAAATGCATATCAATCAGCATTTCGGCAAGTGCAGCCTGGTGATCGGCTAACTTCTTCTCGTTCTTTTCGATCTCTGCGTTTAATTCTTTGATTCTTGTCTCATTTGCAGCGATCTTAGCATTTAAAGCTGCGATATTTGCATCAATCTGTTTAATTCTTTCTGCTACAGAATTTGCTTCTCTAGTATTGGCATTAGCTTCTGCACGGTTCTGATTCATATTATCTTTGGCTTCTTGACAAGCCGTGTCGCCAGTTTTACAGTTATATGCGCTGGAATTTACAGCGAATACAGAAAAAAGCACTCCCAAAGTTAATAGGAATGTGTAAATAAATGCCCGCTTCAAAACTAAATTTTTGTTTTTGCGCTTACGCATATTTATATTATAGCATAAGCGCTACATTTTATGCAAGTACTTAGAGACAGCAAGCATAGAAGCCACACGCCCAATAATAAAGCCTGATGCGATAAATACTAGAAATACTAAGATCAATTGATTTGATTGCAATATGCTATTAATAGAAGAAACATCAATGCCATAGCCTGCAAGCTTTGGAGATAGGAACATAAAACCAAAGTAGCTTGCTGTAGCTGCAATTACGCCAGCAATTACGCCACAAATCTCTGCTTCAACTAAGAATGGCCCTCTAATAAATCTTTTATCTGCTCCCACTAGTTTCATCATATAAATTTCTTCCCTACGAGAGAAAATCGCCATTCTAATTGTAGAGAAAATGATAAGAATTGAAATAACAAGAAATACTACAGCGAGAATAATGCCACCAGTTCTTGCAATCCTTGCCCAGGAAGTAATAGTAGCGATTTCTTTTTGGTTTACATCATAAGTTGGTGCAAATTCATCATCTAGATTATTTACAAACAATGGGTCTTCTTCTACGATTGCTTTGACACTTGTAATGTCATCAATATTCCAGACTTTAATTCTCATTGTAGCTTGCATTCTAGAAACCATCACTTTTTTCATTTCTTCATCAAGAATATTAGTGATGTCTTCATCGTTAGCTTTCTCTGCTTTGAATTTTTCAAACTCTTGTTCGGAGTTAGAAACTACTACACTCTTAATATTTTTATCAGCCGAAATCACTGTATTTAATTCCTGCAAAACTTCGTCTGAAGTATTTGGCTTCAAGAAAATCGTAATATCAATTTTGTCTTTCATCATTTCGGCAGTGTTGGTAAGAATTACGCTTGCAACCACCGTTACAAACAGAATAATCATTGTGACAGACATCACGATGGTAGAAGCAGCAGACAACCAAATATTTCTAAAGAAACCCTTGGCGCCATATTTCATAATCCGGCCTTCTTTTCTCACCGGATGGTGAGCCTTGGCCTTATTCATAGCCTTGAGACCACGCTTTGATGCACTTTTTAGATCTGTGTTTTTCTCACCCATTTTGTTCCTTAGATTACGTTACTCTTAGTTATTTTACGTTTTCTTACAGCCGGTCTAACAGCATTCTTTGTAACTGAAGCCACTGGTCTTTTAGCTACTGGCTTGGCAGCTGGTTTTGCCACAGGTTTTTCTACAGGTTTTACAGTATTAATTACTTTCTTTTCTTGTAATTTTCTAGCAATTTGAGGGTTAAGCGCGTGCCCTGGGGCTTGGATAATACGCCCAGCCATCGATACAGAAACATCAAGTGGTGCTTCATCCAATTTATAAATACCGTGGTTCTTTTGATCGTCTACAATTCTACCTTTTTTGAGCGTTACCACACGTTTACCAAGATTGTTTACGATATTTTCATTATGAGTAGTAACTAAAATTGTAGTACCAAAATCATTAATTTTTCTAAGTAGATCGATAATTTCTTCTGTGGTAAGTTTATCTAGCTGGCCAGTAGGCTCATCAGCAATCAAAATCTTTGGCTGTCTTGCCACCGAACGAGCAATCGACACCCTTTGCTGTTGACCACCAGAAAGTTGACCCGGGAACTTATTAGCCTGTGGAAGAAGATCTACGAGCTCCAGAACTTTTGGCACAGTCTTTCTAATATCTTTAGAACTCATACCAATGATTTCTAGCGCAAATGCTACGTTCTCATAAACTGTTCTTCTTGGGAGCAACTTAAAGTCCTGGAAAACCACACCGAGTCTTCTTCTATAGCTTGGGATGTGACGCTTTTTTACGTAATCTAGATCAATCCCACCTACTACGATCTTGCCAGAGTCTGGAATCTCTTCCTTGGTGAGCATCTTAATTAAAGTAGATTTACCTGCCCCTGATTTACCAACCAAAAATACAAATTCGTTTGGCTCAATATGTAGAGAAACACCATCTAGTGCCGGCTCAGCGTCACCTGGATATTTCTTGGTAACAGAATCAAGCAAAATCATAATTCTATTTTACCATAAACGAAATGAAATGCAAATTATTTTATCTTTTCGAGATCTTGCATTAGAGAATCTTCAATCTTTTGTTTGAACTCTAGGTGCACCGAGATGTGTTTAATTTCTTCTGGTTGATAAATTGCAAGTGGTGTAATTTTAGCTTCTAGATTATTCTTGGCAAGAATTTCTTTAATTTTAGCAATGATTTCACCATAGGTCTTGTCGGTTTCTACTGTAAGATCACGTTTTTCTACTACTGGCTCTACATCTATTTCGGAAGTAGGTTGATATAACTCCACGAGCTTGTCAAAGTCGAGTTCAAAGCCGGCAAGATAGTCGCCAAGTTTGAAATTACGTTTTACTGAACTTCTAAATTCGCCAACTACACCAATAGTTTCGCCATTAACAAGAATTTCTGCTGCACGCTTTTTCTCAAATGGCCTTGCTTCAGGAGCTGTAGACTTGAGTGGCTTAATCTCTGCTTTGATATTAAGCGCCTCAAGCAAATTCTCTACATAATATTTAGCTTTGTAATATGCTGTGCCCTGGTTTTTACGCTCAGCTAGTACAAAACCAAGCCGAGATTTTTCTGCTGGTACATTTTCTTTATCTACGCCCCAAGATTTTTGGTAGACTTTGTTAATTTCAAAAATTGCAAATTTATCTACTGGCAACTTTTGGTTTATAAAAGTCTTGTCTAAAAGACTTGGTACAATAGACTGACGAATTAACTGTAGTTCTGGCGAAATAGAATTTACGATCTTATAAGAATTTTTAATATCTAGTCCTGCTTTTTCTAGAAGTTTTGAGCTTACAAAGCTATAAGTTAGAACCTCATTAGAACCAAAGCTAGAAAGAATATCACGGATTTTGGTCTTGAGCTCTAGGAATTTATTTTTCTCGGCTGTACCGTGAAGTGGTAATACTGGAGCAATATTATCATAGCCAAGTAGTCTTCCTACTTCCTCAATGATATCTTCTTTGATATGAATGTCTGTACGCCAAAGTGGAGAAATTACTTTGAGATTATCACCAGAAATTTCAATCTTAAAACCAACGTTTGTTAAGGTTTTTACAATTAATTCTTTAGTGTAATCCGTACCAAGTAAACCATTAATCTCATCTACACTTACAGCGACCGTGATGTATTCTTCTGGATTTGCCATCGTGTCGGCTACAGCTGCCACCTTGAAGCCACCAGCAAGCATTTCTGATGCTGCTTCGGCCACGCGCAAGGTTTGATATGGTGGTTGACCCTTAGTAAATCTAGTAATTGCTTCCGAGAAAATACCGTGTGCCATTTGAGTTTTGCGAAGATTATAAAGTGAGAAGGTCGCAGACTCGATAATAATATTTTTGGTATTTTCGTCGATCATAGTAGACTTACCACCCATCGCGCCAGCAAGGGCTACTGGAATGTCGCCACTACAAATTACAATATCAGTATCAACAAGCTCTACTACCGTATCATCCAAAAGCTCTAGTTTTTCGCCTTTTTTAGCGAGTCTTACATTGATTTCTGGTTTTGTTGTACCACCAACTGCTACAAACTTGTCATAATCAAAGGCGTGAAGTGGTTGGCCAGTAAGAAGCATCAAGAAGTTTGTGACATCTACTATTTCGGAAATTGGCTTCATACCGGATTTAGACAAAATCGTATCCATCCAGGTAAGATATTTTTTCTTGAGTTCACCGTGTTTTTCTAATACTACTGCAGAATATCTAGCACAAATGTTTTTATCAAGAATTTTTACTTTAAGATCAGAAGAAGGGGTGAGTTTGGTTTCTTGGTATTCAAAATTGAAGCTCTGTCCAAGAATTCCGGCTACCTCGCGAGAAAAGCCGATCACGCCAAAGGTATCAGGCCTGTGGGTTAGAGATTTATTTTCGATGTCGAGAATTTTATCATTTAGCTCAAATACGTCTTTTAGAAGATCACCCGGCTTTGCCATATTTGGGTCGATCTCAACAATGCCAGAATGATCATCGCCAAAATCAAGCTCATCTGCACCGGCTAGCATGCCATTGGAATCGTATTTGTTTAGCATCTTACGTTTACCAATAATAAATGGTGTATCTTCGTGGACAGAAGCTGGCACCATTGCTCCTGGCGCAATCCAAGCAGCGAGCATTCCTTCTCTCACGTTTGGAGCTCCACACACTACTTGAACCGTCTCTTTTTGACCAACATCTATTTGACAAAGTGTCAAATGTGTGTCAGGGATTTTTTCAGCCGAAACCACTTTTACTACATATATATTATTGTATTTTTCGGTTTCGTCGATTACGCCTTCTACTTCTACTAATCTTGCGCCAATCAATTTTACTAGCTCATCATCAGAAACTGGCACTTCTACATATTTTTTAATCCAATTTAAAGAAATCTTCATAACAGGCTCCTTATTTAAAATTCCTTAAGAAATTAAGATTACCAGATTCAAAATAACGCACATCCTTAAGACCGTAGCGAAGCATCACTAACCTATCGATCCCACCACCCCACGCAAAACCGTGATATTTAGTTGGATCAATGCCAGCCATTTTGAGCACATTTGGATGGATCATACCACAGCCAAGCATCTCAAGGAAGTCGCCCTTTTTACCACCAAGAGACTTTGGTTTTTCAATCATAAATTCTAAGCTTGGTTCTGTGAATGGGAAATAACCCGGCTGAGTTCTGATATTTAATTTTTGCTCATAATATTTTTCGAAGAATTCTCTAAGAATACCTAGCATTTGACCCATCGTACAATTAGGCGAAACATATACACCTTCACATTGATAAAAAGTATGTTCGTGGGTAGCATCTACGTCTTCGTTACGATAAACTCTGCCTGGCACTACTACAGCGATTTCTTTACCTTCATCAAGTTTAGACTTAAAAGCTTTCAAAACTCTGTTTTGCATAGTAGAAGTGTGAGCAGGTGGGATATAGCCTTCTTCAGTTCTAAAAGTGTCGTAGCCATCTCTAGCTGGATGTTCTTTGGCGAAGTTAAGAGAGTCAAACATATGATATTCATCGTCTAGTTGACGACTTTCTACCACATCAAAGCCCATAGATTGATAAATTTCGCGTACTCTGTCTAGTTCTACCATCAAAGGGTGTCTAGACCCATCAAGCACAGAATAAAACGCTGGTAAATCCTCGTTTGGTGCACATGGTGCTGTAATGTCGAGACTAGCAACCTCGGCGTCATTTCTGGCTTCTTCAGCTTTCATGATTTTATCAAGCAAAGCCATTTTTTTAGCATTTAGCTCTTTGCCAAATTCGCCACGTTTTTCGGCTGGCACATCTTTAATTTTCGCATATTCTGCGTTCAAATCTTTTAACTCTTTTTTGAGCTTCTCTACTTCGTCCATACTATATATTATTATACCACAAAATTACGGGTACGAAGATCATCGTATTCGGCTTGCTTGGAATACCAAGCATAAAGTTGTAATGCAACCTCATCGCTGTGATATTCTAGGATTGGTTTTTCAAATGAAATCACTGGCGCGCCCATTCTACGAGTGGACGGATCGTAATTAGCGATCTCATTAAGATAGTCTGCGTAAGCTAGCGCAATCTCTGCCTCACCCTTAGTCATTCCAGAGCGGCGTGAAATTATACCGGCTCTAGAATAATCTTTTGGATGAGTTGCATAGTATGCATTACGGATTTTAGCCGTTTCACTCTCTTCTTCGGTTAGGAGGGATTTTACTTCTGTATAAAGTGCGTAGCCAGAGAGTAATTCGTTTTTCTCTGCGTCAATAGCTTCTGAGCCAAAGCTATATGCTGCACCAGTAAAGTATGCTAATTTTTCTTTTTCTGATTCTAGAATCTCATCATAATCATCAACCTCGATCTTGCAAACTTCATATGTACCAAACATATTCTTAAAGAAATTACCGATCGCATCGAAAATACCATTATCATAGATTTCGTGATATCTTTCGCAAACATCTGCATCTTTCGTGCCGACCGAAGAATACCTATCCATAGCTAGTTTAACAAATTCCTCGTATTCTTCTTCACTCACTGCTTCATCCCAATCTTCTTGTGTGTTGGCCATATATTCTGTGCTCACCGTGTTATGAGAAGTACAATAAAGGTCCCCCTCTATAGCGCCTGCACTGCCAACTGTCTCACAACCAATTCCACTCATTGTGGAAAATTCTTTATCATAGCTGTCTGCTACAGCTGAGCCGGTTAACCCTGCCATAGCTTTGCCAGTAGTAGCCCCAATTGAATTTACTACCGAGTTTAAGCTTGAACCATAATTTCCAAGTACAGAAGTAGAAATATTATGCACAATAGAGCCTAAGAATGTGTACGGAGATGATATATCAAATGGGCTCTTTGATGCTCTTTCTGCTTCAGCCTTTCTAGCCATCACTTTTTCTACTTCTTGATGATACTCAGCAATTTTACCAGCGTCGGACGGCATTGCACCAATTACGTGCATATTGATAGTGTTAGAGAGCATCGAACCCCCCTCAATGATTCTATTGCCACCTATTACGCTTTGGAAATTTTCAGAATTATAGTTAGCTTTCGAAAGCTCAACATTTTCATTTGCCTTAGCCACTATATCGGCTTCTGCTTCACCACCGGTTTTACCGTTTCTTACTACGGAGTTAGAACTTTCCTTACCACCAGTGCCTACTGTGGTTTTTTTAATGATATCCGTATCGGCCTGCTCAGTAGTCTTAAGCACCCTATCACGCCCAAAATTCTGAGCCTCTTCTTTATCGTATTTACTATCCGAAACTACGGCTCGGAAATTTTTGGTTTCTAGGATTGAACGATTCGTAGTTTCTATCCCACCAGTTTCTACATTTTGATAGGAGACTTCCTTACCACGCGTGAGAGCATTCATCACGTGATTAACAGGCCCGTTGCCATCTACTCTTGCGCGTTGAATCGACTCTTCCACTACGATAAACGCATTAGAGGCAAGATATGGCTCGCTAGAAGATACAGCTGTGTTGAGAAGTTCTGCTGCCCGCTTAGTGGAGTTTTCACTGTATACTGGTTTCCATTCTGGCAAACCTGTATCTTCATTTATACCCCACTCCCATCTAATAATATATTCTTTAGTGTTTTCTGATACTTGCCCAGACATTTCTGCCGTCTCCATATTAGAAACATCTCTACAATAGGTGCCACCGTCACTACCTGTTTCACAAGGGCTCGACTTATCTTCTAGGTCCTCTATCATAATTTCGCCATCTGGATTGTCTTTTCTATCATCATAAGCGCCCCCTACTACTACATCAGAACCAAAATCAAGCGCATCGTTTAAAATCTCATAAAACCTTGCGTCGTCTTCTGAATAATTACCTGTAACATCAAAATCATTAAAGTTCCCTCTAGAAAGCCCCATATCCTTATAAACATTTTCTACATCCTCACCATAATAATATTTTGTAGAAATATCAGCTGCCGTAGAATAAGCAGCATATAAATTTGGATCCGATTCTACTGCAGCTACAAAATCATCAGCAGTAATAACTTTGCCATTCCAAAGCATAGCAAGCTCGCCTTCGTCTTCGCTAATATATGAAAAACCTGAAGCCGAAGCTATTAGATCGTCTCGATCTTCAATATTTGCAATATAAGTATCAGTCCTGATAAAGTCACCATTTGCCGTTACCTGTCCTACATCAATTCCGTTTGCCACAAGATCATTAAAATATTTGTTTGGCATTTTACCGTTTTTAGCAAATTCTGCCGTTACATGTTCGCCCTGTTCTTCTAGGATCCCAACAGTCTCAGTAAAACCTAAAACTCTCATTAAATTAAAATCAAGTGCACCGATCATCATTATTGGTAGGCTAACAATCAAAGTTATAATAGCAATTAACGCAATTAGTAGTAGTAAGATTGGCCCCATCACAGCTAAAGCAATCTTCATACCACCAGACATTTTAAAAGAAGGGCCATCTTCATCGTCACCATTAGCGCCCGATTTGCTCCCACGATCTCCTTTGTAAAAACCTGGCTTTTTCTCTCCGGCTTCGGCTTTTTCGGCACCGGATTTCAACCCTTCCGACACAGCATTTTTGGCACCAGCAGCGCTCTTGGTTCCACCAGCAGCTGCACTAGCACCGGCACTACCACCACTGCCACCTTTAGATGCTACTAGCATTGCAGCTTGCTCGGCTGCATTCAAAAGTTGCTTACCTTTGCTTTCGCCGTCGCCATTGCCACCCAAAAAACCCGGCCGAATATCTTTTTTTTCGGAATCAAGCATATCATTATACGGGTCGTTATCGGCTGCCATATATAATATATATTATAGCACTTATGCTTAAAAATCTAAAAAATTAGCCTCTAGATGCTGGCGTAAAAATGATTACAAGTGAAATAATTGCAAGCACAATCAAAACCACCCATACCCACGCGAATCTATTGGTTTTGGTAGTTTCACGGATATATTCGGAATCACTAGCAAAATCCGTAACTTCACCATCATCAAAAGTTTCAACTGCTTTTGCTCTTAAATCTGCAGAAATTCTACGTTCCAAATCTGCGTTTTTGTTATCTTCTTTATTTACAATAATGCCCATAATATTTTCCTAAATAAGTTTTGTATTTTTCCATTATAGCATAATTTTTGTGATATAATAAAGCTAAATATTATTTAAAGGAGGAATATGGCAACCAAAAAGCCAAAGTCGTCTGCAAAGTCTAAGACTGCTAAAACGACCAAACCAAAAGCTACCAAAACCGTAGCTTCCGAAACCAAAAAGGTGGGGCACGCAGAAGTTATCGCAAGCAAGACCGAGAAAAAATCCTGTTTTGCCGGTTTCTTCTCCAAAAAATATGATGAGAACGAAAGCGTTCTTACCATTTTCAAAAATCATAAATTCTACGGCGCATTGCTCGGTGAAATAATTGGGACTCTCCTAATTACTTTGCTCCTATTTGCATTGTCACTTATGGGGCTTTCCAGCATCGCTACATATTCATTTGCAGTTATCGCTATCTTCGTAGGCGTTTACGCATTTTCTGGCGCTTGCCTCAACCCAATCATTACTGTGGGTATGATGGCATCTCGCAGAATGTCCGTCATCCGTGGCGTTATGTACATTCTTGCAGAAATCGTAGGTGCCTGGCTCGGCTGGCTCATTTTCAATTCATTCCAGCTCGCCGGTGGCGACAGCGCATATGCTGTTCCTGCAATGGCAGAAGTTGCCGAAGGCAAATTCTTCGTAGTAGCAATGATTGAAATGATCGCTGCTATAATCGTAGCATTCCTATATGCTCGCGCACTTAAATACAAAAAGAGCGTATTCACCTTCGCTGCAGTTGTAGCTGGTGGCTTCGCACTTGTAATGGTTGTATCGTATGTAATTTCTGCAGCCTTCCTAGGCCTAAATGCAAACTTCATCGTCAACCCAGCAGCAGCATTAATGTTCCAAATCTTCCCAACTGCAGGTGCAAACTTTGGCGAGATCTTTGGTGGTATTTGCCAAGCTCTCTCCATCTATGTACTTCTTCCTGCAATTGGTGGCGTACTCGGTTTCTATCTATCCGATTTCGCTGGCAAATTGTCTGACGAAGACTAATGCATATTAAAAAAATAAAACGACACTCACGAGGGAATCCGGAGCGCGGCAGCGCGAGGACGAGCGCCGACTGCCCGTGGCGACGGGCCAGTCGGACGCGGCCCGAGAGAGTGCGTTTTATTTTTTTGGGAATAGTGGCGTTTCCGGCGGCATAATTTCGTTTACAAAAATCTTAGCAATTTTATCAGAAGTTTCTGGCAAAAATGGCGAGAGTAGTTTATTTACCTCTGTAATATCAGTCACTAATTCTTTCAGGACTTCGGATAGTTCTTTTTCTTTATTTTCCTTGGCTAGAACCCAAGGCTTTTTATCGTCAATTTTCTTATTGATATTTTGCACCTTATCCCACGCAAAATCAAACGCATCCTTAAATCTAAATTCGTTCATCAAATCTTGATATTCTTTTGAAATTTCGATTTCTGGAGCGTCAGAAAGTGAGAAGCCATTCTTCTTGCACATAGTAGCAAGCCTTTGCACTAAATTACCAAGGTCATTAGCAAGCTCATTATTGTATGCATCTTCAAACTTATCCCAGGTAAAATCAGAATCAGCAAAAGTATCGATATGGCGCAAAAAATAATAACGAAACGCTTCTGTACCGTGTTTATCAAGCACTTCAAGAGGATCTACTACATTACCGATCGATTTAGACATCTTTTGCCCATTCACGAGAATCATACCGTGAGAAACAATCGTTTTTGGAAGTGGAAGACCTAGTGCCATTAACATTGCTGGCCAAAGGATAGTGTGAAATCTAAGAATGTCCTTACCTACAAACTGAGCATAGGCTGGCCAAAAATCCGAAATATCTTTATCTGGATAGCCAAGCACCGTAATGTAGTTAGACAAAGCATCCATCCACACATACATTACCTGATTTTCGTCATCAGGCACTGGCACGCCCCAAGTTAATTGTGACTTAGGCCGAGAAATAGAAACATCCGGAGAATCATCTAAAAGCTTCAAAATTTCTTTTTCTCTAAATTCTGGAAGAATCAATATCTCGTGAGAAGAAATTGCTTCTCTAATTTTATCTTTAAAATCAGCGAGTCTAAAATAATAATTTTCTTCGGCTAGTTTCTCATATGGTTTCTGGTGGTCTGGACAAACACCGTGGTTTTCTTCGTATTCTTTGTCGGTGATGTATCTCTCACAACCCGTACAATACCAACCTTCATATTTAGCAAGGTAAATATGATCCGAAAGTTTTTTCCAAATTTCTTGGACTCTTTTTTCGTGGTCTTTGTCTGTAGTTCTTACAAAATCAGTATACTCTGCGCCAAGTAAATGAATAAAATCCTGAAATTTTTTGGCATTTTCATCTACATATTCTTGCACTGGCACATTAAGTTCTTTAGCTTTTTGAAAAATCTTGTTGCCGTGCTCGTCTGTACCTGCCTGAAAACGCACATCATTTCCTAGCATTTTTTGATATCTAGAACAAGTGTCAGCCAAAAGATAATCAAGAGCGTGACCTACGTGTGGCACGCCATTTACATACGGAATTGCAGTGGTAATATAGATTTTTTCCATAATTATATTTTACAATAATTTTTAAAACTTTTCAACAAAAATGGAGTCTTGTGCAGACTCCATTTTGTTTAAATTGTTTAAAGTACACCCGTGGCGACCATTACTAGAACACCAATGAGAAGTACGATCATCAAAACAGCTACACAGGCGATCAAAATCAAGGTTTTCTTGCTCATTTTGGTTTTGATCGTTAGTTTATCAAGGAATGAATTCTTGTTGGTTTGTGGAGCAGCATTTGCTGTCATTGAATTTTCTGCCCCCATTTGAGCTGGGTCATTAAAAGCTACGTTGGTTGGAGCATTAGCATCTGCAGGGCCAGAAACTGCGCTACCGATAGAACCAGGAGCTGGAGCTGCTGCTTTGAGTGGAGCTTTTAATTCTTCTTCTACTGGATCCACTGGCTTTGGGCCTTCTGGTACAGAAATAGCTGTAGTTTCATCGAGTACGCCACCTTGATTTGCTGGCTGGGGCTGGAACATTTGGTTCATAGACATCTGAGCTGGGGCGCCTGGTGCTGCTGGAGCAGGAGCTACTGGAGCACCTGGTGCTGCTGGAGCAGTAGGAGCTACCACTGGATTTACCGGTGGGTTTAGAGCTGCATTAGCTACGTCTGGATTTACAGCCGGAGCTGCTGGAGCTGCCGGAGCTGGAGCTGGGGCTGCTGGAGCCTCTGGAGCTGGTGCGACCGGTGCCTCATTTGGTACTGGATTATTATTTGTTGGATCCATAAATTTTCCTTTTAATTATTAGTTTCTACTTAACGCTTACGCTTATTATATATCTTTTATAAATTTTTGCAACTTTTAATTGCCTTATTAAGAGCGTTGATGGATTTTTGAAGGTCCATACCTTCTTTTTCAGAAATAGTTAAATCTAGTCTTCTAATCACGCCTTTTCTACCAACTACGCTTGGCCAACCAAAACAAGTTCCCGAGAAAGAATCAAAAGATGAGACCGGCAAAATCCTTAACTCGTCATCGAAAATAGAATTCAAAATCCTAATCACAGAATCTGCGATACCATAATAAGTAGCACCTTTGCGATTGATGATTTCGTAAGCTTCATTTTTTACAAATTCAGAAATGTTATTTCTGGTAGGTTCGTCTAGGAGTTCGGTAATCTTTTGACCACCAGCATCAGCAAGCGACCACAAAGTGAGTTCTGTGTCACCGTGCTCCCCTACTTGATGAGCGTGCACGGATTTTGGATTGATATTGAGATAATTAGCAATACGCTCTCTGAGTCTAGCAGAATCTAGCACTGTACCAGAGCCGATCACCCTCTCAGCTGGGAGCCCAGAAAATTTCAAAGTATAATAAGTAAGCACATCCATCGGGTTGGTTACTACTAAGAAGATTCCGTTAAATCCACTTTCCATAATTTGCGCCACCATATCTTTTAAGATCTCCACATTTTTGGTAAGAAGATCCATCCTGGATTCGCCTGGTTTTTGTGGCACGCCAGCAGTAATTACCACTACGTCACAATCTTTGGCATCTTTATAGGTGCCGTTTGATATTTTTATGTAGCTAGGAGAAACAGCAAGGGCGTCTCTTAAGTCCATCGCCTCGCCTTCGGCGTCTTCTGCTACAATGTCGGTTAAAATTATTTCGTTTATCGAGGTTCGCTGGTTTAAAGCTGCAAAAGCGATACTAGCTCCTACGTTGCCAGTGCCCACAATCATCACTTTGTTATTGTCCATAACAAAATTATACCATAAGCATTAAATTCACGCTAATGATTCTAGATAAAGTTTTAGTTCTTCTTTCACAAAATCGTCTTCCACGGTTTCTAGTTCTGCCAAAAATCTTGGCAACTGTCTTTCTAATCTTGCGTGACGATACTTTTCCCATTCTTCGTTTTCTTTTTCACTTAGAGTTTCCGGGAAATTCCGTCCCTTGTAGTGTAATAATAATTCTGGAAGCCTCTCATCATCAAACTCTGGGTGAAAATCTGCCAACTTATTTTTATCAGCATTTCTTACGGCCTCTACTTTGACACGATCTTTGTCATTTAAAAATCCGTCATAAATTGCCTCTTCTGGCTCTTTAGCTTCCGGGAATTCAGGCGCCTGTTCGTTTTCCGATCGCCTCTGTTCTACGAATTCTGGGTGTTTTGCCAAAATTTGCAAATTTTTCCGAACAATCTCAGACGAAAGCCCAATTTTTTCCCAACCATCGACCTTTTCTAAAACATTAAGTGGCGCCACAGCTGGGCATTTATTATAACAAAGTTCTTTTACTACTGGGTAAAAACTGTCTTTTTCCAAAATCTCTTCTAGGTTGTATCTAAGATCATAAACTAGCACATTGCCGTTACGGCTTGGCGCAATTGGCACTACTACGGAAGTTTTGTTAAACTCGCTAGAGAATCTGCCCGAAGCATAAACTACTGGCTGAGGATTTTCTAAATTTACCATTTTTTGCACTTCTTTTTTGCCACGATTTTCAAACAAAAATTTAAATAATTCTGGCTGTTTCTCTTTAATCATTTTAGCTACGGCAATTGTCGCAAAAACATCAGACAAAGCATCATGCGCATGCTCGTGTGAAAGTCCATTCTCTTTTGTGAGAAGTTCTAGTCTATTAGTAGGTTTACCGTCGGGCCGAAATGGCCAATTAATCCCCTCTGGCCTTAGTGCCCTCGTAAGTCTCACTACGTCCAACATATCCCAACGCGATCTGCCATCTTTCCACTCCCACTCGTATGGATCGTAAAAATTTCGCCAAAAAATCGCACGCATAAATTCATCGTCAAACCGTACGGTATTATAGCCGAGCACACACGTACCCGGCGTAAAAATCTCTTCGGTTACGTATTTACAGAACTCGGCTTCGGATATGCCATCGGTAAGAGTCTGTTGTGGGGTAATTCCAGTAACATTGATGGCCCCAGGAGAAGGTAAAGCATCATCGGTTATTTTTACTAAGATATTTACTGGCTCACCAATCGGTTCTAAATCTAGCGTGGTTCTTTGCCCAGCAAACTGCATAATCCGATCTTCTCTAGCCTTTAATCCTGAAGTTTCGAGATCATAAAAGAAAAAACTCTGGTTCATACCCAATATTATATCACAAAGAGACTAGCGTAGGATGCAACGGACGGAAAAGCCGAGGCGCCGACCGTAATAGTACGCCGAACCCACGCTCGAACTATCGAAGTACAAAGTGTGGGCGAGAGTAGAAGAGCCGGAAGACGAAGACCAATAGTAGCCGTACGTCCCGCCATAGCGGAACGTACTGGAGTTATAGTAGCCAGCGAGCAAGAAATTAGGGAGCGTACCTGGACCGGCGATAGTATTAAATGTTGGAGTAGAATCTGGATCTGCGTAATAACCATTTGGAAGGCTAGTTACGCCTTTTACGGCTAAAATCATTTTGTAAAAGTCACCACCAGTATAGCCACCACTATCTCTAGGTATACCTTCTGCAGTAGCGGTAGGTAATCTCCAGCCTTTAGGGCAAATGGAGTAAGCAGCATTGTAGCTATCGCCGGTGACGGCATTGCCTGAAGCATCTTTTCCACCAGCTGTAGCAGCAAGCCAAGAGTAGTAAGAGTTACAACCTGGAGAAGTGTTACAATCTGCCTGATTTATAGTTTCGTTACCGGTGTTGTAGACATAAGCTGTGGTATCTGAAGAGAAGCCAGAGGCAGAAGAGGCAGGAAGAGTATAGTAATTATTTGTAGGTACATCAGAAGTGTCTGCATTAAGTGTGGTACCACCAGCAAGGTTGAGGTTGCTGGTCATCCAACACTGGCCATCTGCAAGTCTGGCAATAGTATAGACTTTGTTATCGCGTATATCTATCGCAGTTACCGGCGTAGACGTGCACATAGAAGAAGTGATGTTTTGCATAATATATGAGCCACAATACGCCGTAAGTGTAACATTGTTGCCGCCAACATTGTAGGTGGTAGTAGCAGCGTCTTGGTTAGTGATGCTACCAAAGTCTCCGGAAATGCCCCAACCTAAAAATGTCTTATTAGCAGCACAAGTAGCAGAAATGCCAAGAGCTTGTCCATCTGCCCAGGAACCAGTAGTGACTGGTGTGATAGTGTCACCATCTACAGAGTTTATTTCTACACTAGCTACATCATTATTGTTTTTAGTTACGGTTACAGTACGCATTTGGATATTGGATGTAGCAGTAAAGTTAATGACGTTACCATAAAGACCAGCTTTTTGGGTGGTATCTGCATAGGCACCTATATTCATGTCTGTGGTATTGGTACCATCATAACCAGTAGCAGCAGTACCAGATTTATCTACTGTAGCATTGATGATTCTTTCTGTAGAATCACTGAGTGTCATGTAGGTAGGTGTAGCAGGAGCTACTGCATCACCAGTTAGAGTGAAGCCCCATTCACCAGCAGCAAGTGATGTGGACACTGTATCATCTAGCATCTCAAACTTGTCTGAATGGCCAGAAAGTGATACTAGGTCTGTATTATTGAATGTATGATTACCATCTAGTGAAGTACCTGCTACTTTAGCAGAGAGAGTATAACCTGCTGAGCTATTGGTATTAACTGTAGCAGTAACAGTATTAGATAAGGCTTCTGTACCTGGGGTTAGGCCTTCTATACAGAAGGTAGGATCTTCATATGGTGTAGGGCAATCTGTGAGAGTACTAGAAAGAGTTAGTGTGAGTAATGGAGCAAAAGTAAACTGTACGTCTGAATGAGCTTCGTGGGTGACGATAGCTGAGGCAGAGGAGGCAAGTAAACTGCCACCAAGAAAAATACTAATAATTGTAAGAATATGCTTGACCTTTGTTTCCATAACTTTATGTTAGCATAGGCGTGATAAAAATGCAACAAAAAAATTCCCCCGGGCCATAGACCCGGGGAAAGTATCATTCTGTTCTCTGTTGGCGCACCTTTCTAAGGTATTTTCGTTTTAATTTCTGCCCAAATACTGACAATTCAACGAATATGCAGTAGATAAACGCTGCTACTACCGGTACTCCGAAAGTGAACATGATAAGTGACCACATCGGATCATCTTCAGGCCCCAAATGGTTATCCAACATCTGAATAACTCCAGATGCACTCTCCACGATCATAACTATCGTTAGAATAACCATCATGATTGCGGCCAGAATGTTTGTAGCAGTGTTGCTCTTACTCCAACGCATTATTCTGTTATTTCGCTTATTTAAGTGCAGATTAGATGCACCAAAGGCAATCATCAGAACACATTGAAGTGGCAGAAGCACATACCACCAGTTAAACCCTACAGAAAATTCATGATAAAATTCGTTCATAGTCCACCCCCTAAGTGTGACATTTACACTCCATGAACTGATACTTAGATGTGAATTCGCACCCCAGTTCACGACCTACATCTTTATTATATCACACTTTCACTAAAAAGTCAATGCTTATTCGCCCGTAGGCTGTTGTACTGCCGCTTCTTTTTCGTAATCTATGCCATAATTTGCATATTGAAGCATAATCGTAGCAGTATTAAGCTCTGAAAGCACAAATTTTAGAGGCTGATCATTTTCTTTAGCCATAATCATATATCTAATAGGCTTGTTGTAGCCACCACAAATTTCTTTTTGGTCTTTGTAAGCAAGCGAGCTAGGAATGGTTATTTCCCTGATGCCACCGATCCTAGCGCCGTCCATCCCCATATACCAGCCTTCAATCAATGAGGAGCCATATAGTTCTTTGATCAACCCTGGATCCAGCATGGTAGCAAAGCCAGTTGCCGAAGATAATTTATCAGTATCTAGCGAAGATTCGAACACGCTTTCGTCAGCACACCAACCCACATAATAAGCAAGGTAGTCATCTGCATTTGCCCCAAGCGTACGCCCGTCGCCAACCAAAAGATCTCTAATCTGGACCGTAGTAGATTCATTGGCAGCAGTCTCGTTAAAGCCTTTTACCTCTGATAGATATGGTGCAAATTTTTCAAAATCTTCTTTAGTAGTTTCTTTAAATTTTGCGAGTTTAGAAGCGTAATTATCTTGATAATAAGCCATTCTTTCCTCGCTTAGTTTTTGGGTTTCAGAAGCATTTGATTGGTTATTGCTATTACCAACAATAATTGCAGCATATGAGGCAATAACCGAACCCAACATAAAAAACGCAATAATTGATATAGCCACCCTTTGACCGACGCTAGTCTTAAGTTCTTTTTCTTTCATAAAAACTCCACTTATTTCTCTTAATTATACCATATGATTAGAGAAAAAAATAGTAGATTGAGGACATTTCGGAGCCTGGCAAGGCGAG
Source organism: Candidatus Saccharimonadota bacterium (assembly GCA_017510925.1). Lineage (GTDB taxonomy): Bacteria > Patescibacteriota > Saccharimonadia > Saccharimonadales > Saccharimonadaceae > Nanosyncoccus. Next base: position 25,000 of record JAFWLT010000008.1, read on the forward strand.
AATTAGCGCCGGCCGCCCGTGGCGACGGGCCGGCCGGACGCGTGTCCGATATCTACTATTTTTTCTCTTCTTTGATTGCTGGTCTTTTGAGAATTGCAACTTTTTTGAAGCTACCACCAGCCTTTTTGATGGCTTCGATAGCAGTCTTAGAAGCAAATTGAGTTTCTAGCTCGATTTTAGCAGTAAGTTCACCTCTGGTGATAATCTTTACTTTGTTGTAAGGGTTAGAGATGAGACCTTTTTCTGCTAAGATAAGGTTATCTACTTTGCCCTTAAGATCATTCAATCTATCGGTGTAAACTACCTCTGCCTTAGCGTGGAAAGACTTAAAGCCTTTGAGCTTTGGCACAGCCTGCATAATAGCACGTTGGCCACCCATAAATCCAGCTGGCATTTTAGAATGACCAGTACGGGATTTTTGACCTTTGGTGCCTCTACCTGCAGTTTTACCCTGGCCAGCAGAGATACCACGGCCCTTACGAGAAGGACGGGTATTCTTTTCTACTTTGAGATCATTGTATTTCATTACTTAGCCTCCTTTTTAGAAGCAGCTTTTTTGGCTGGAGCCTTCTTAGCAGCTGGTTTTTTAGCAGCTGGTTTCTTTGCTGGAGCAGCTTTTTCTGCTTTAGCTGGCTTTTCTGCCTTAGAATCAGCAGCACCTTCAGCTCTTACCCAATCTTTGCGTGGAACCTGAGCCTTGAGGCCTTCCATTACTGCGTAAGCAATGTTTACCTTGTTGGTAGAGCCAAGGGATTTAGAAATCAAGTTCTTTACCCCAGTAAGACCCATAATGGAACGTACGGTACCACCAGCGATAATACCAGTACCAGGAGCAGCTGGCTTCATCAAAACGTCTGCGCCAGTTACCTTAGTACGGGTTTCGTGGCAAATAGTTTCGCCGTCCATATTAAAGGTAATCATACTCTTTTTAGCTTTGGAAGTAGCTTTGTTTACAGCAGTAGTAACATCGTTACCTTTAGCTACACCAATACCAACCTTATTCTTGTGGTTACCAATTGCAACAAGAGCTTTGAATCTCATTCTGCGACCACCGGCCACGGTACGAGATACGCGATCGATTGCAATGGTAATTTCATCAAATTCTTTTGGCCCAGTCTCAGCTTTTACTCTATCACGGCGACCTCTGCGATCCATTTTCTTGCCAGTAATATCTCTGGCTTGCTTGGTTGCAGCAACCTTGTCGTCCATCTTAAGAGTACCGGACTTGTTAATTACTCTTGGGGCCTTATTTGCATCTTCTGCCATTTTAGAACTCCAATCCTTCCTTGCGAGCAGCTTCAGCTAAAGCATTCATTCTGCCTGCGTATAATTTTGCGCCTCTGTCAAATACCACCTTAGAAACTTTAGCAGCTTTAGCCTTTTTGGCAATTTCTTCGCCAATTTTAGCAGCTTTTTCAGTCTTGGTGCCAGTCATTTTAGCACCTTTAGTGGTAGCATAAGCTAGAGTAACTTTCTTATCGTCATCAATCACTTGCGCTTCTATATGCAAATTAGAAAAATGCACAGTGAGTCTTGGTCTGTCAGCTGTACCGTGGATTTTAGCACGAGTACGAGCTTTTTTCATCTTAATGTCCATTATTTCTTACCTGCCTTTCCAGCCTTGCGAATGATTACTTCATCCACGTACTTTATACCTTTACCCTTGTATGGTTCTGGCTTCTTAAGTGAACGGATTTCAGCAGCAACCTGGCCAACTTTTTGCTTATCGATCCCAGAAACTGTGATCTCCATTTTGTTGGTTGCGAGTTGTACGCCTTCTGGAGCTTTATATTTCACTGGATGTGAAAAGCCAAGTGCCATTTCGATTTCTTGGCCACCACCAGAAAGACGAAAACCTACGCCGTTTATTTCTAGTTTTTTCTCGTAGCCTTTGGTTACCCCAATTACGGCATTGTTAATTAATGCTCTTTGGAGACCGTGAAAAGCTCGAGATTTTGGCTCGTCATCCTTACGGGTAACGATAACCTGAGTACCTTCTACCTTGGTAGTGGTATTCTCTTGAACCGGAACGATGAGTTGACCCTTTGGGCCAGCGACAGTAATCTCTTTGTCGCCGACCGTGATTGTCACTCCCGCCGGAATTTCGATGGGTTGTTTTCCGATACGACTCATATCTTTCCTTATTTTAATATTGTTAACTTTATTATATCACACTTTTTAGAGATTTTCAAGATCTTCCTCTGTAGGGACCTTGGAATCTGGGGTTTCGAAATCTTCGATTGGTGCCACCCCTGTACCTACAGGGATCTTGCGACCAATGATTACGTTCTCTTTGAGGCCTCTGAGGTGATCTACGCTACCTCTGATAGCTGCGCCGATAAGTACACGGGTAGTATCCTGGAAGGATGCAGCAGATAGGAACGAATCAGAGTAGATAGAAACTTTGGTAATACCAAGAAGTTTGTTTGTAAAGGTTGCTGGGGTTTTACCGTCTTTTTCTAGCTCTGCGTTCTCAGAAATAGCATCAGCCTTAGAAACAATCTCACCAGACACGAATCTAGAATCACCTGGATCTTTGATTTCTACCTTGGAGAACATTTGGCGAACCAAGATTTCAAGGTGCTTTGGTGAAATTTCGTGGCCCTGTGCTGAGTACACGGAGAGAACATCGTTCATAATGTAACGTTCAGTGGCTTCGATACCCTTGTAGTTCATCAAATCTTGGAGATTTAGAGAACCAGTGGTAATTCTGTCACCTGCCTCTACGGTGTCGCCAGTCTTTACTACAAGCTCAGCATCACCAGGGATCTTCATTTCTACAGAGTCAGAAGATTCAGCTACAAGAAGGATTGCGTCTTTTACAAGTTCTACAATGCCAGCCTTAGGAGCTTTAATTGCAGCACCTTCTTTATTCTTCTTTACGAGTGTAGCGCCAGCTTTTACAGATTCACCATCTTTTACGGCTGGTTTTCTGCCACCAAGTTCAATGCGGTCTACTGGACCAGCTTGAGCCTCAATCTTCACGATGTAGTGGTTCTTTTCATCTTGAACGGTTACTACACCATTGATAGGGGAAACATAGGCTTGACCCTTTGGAGAACGAGCCTCGAGAAGCTCTTCTACACGAGGAAGACCTCTTGCGATAGCACCAGAACCTGCCACACCAGAACCGTGTTTAGTATCAAGAGTAAGCTGCGTACCTGGCTCACCAAGAGATTGAGCAGCGATTACGCCTACTGGTTCATTAGCGGCTACGAGCTCACGAGTAGACATATCTACACCATAAGCCTTGCGTGGCACACCTTCTACTGCGGTAGTAGAGAGGATAGATTGAATCTTTACGGATTGAATATTTTCATCTGCCTCAATTTGCTCTGCTGCATCTTTAGTGATAAGCTCATCTGCCTCTAGATAGCCTGGAACTGGCTCTGCAGTATAACGACCAGCGATTCTAGCTGCAAATTCAATACCAGAAACTTCGCTTTCGTTTCTAAATACTTCGAAACCTGGGTCCTCAGCTTCTTCATCAGTGGTAAATACGTCTTGAGACACATCTACGAGACGACGAGTAAGGTAACCAGAGTCTGCAGTACGGAGTGCCGTAGACACCTGACCCTGACGGGCACCACGAGTAGCGATAAATGATTCGAGTGTATTAAGACCCTTCTTATAAGAAGATTTAACAGGAAGCTCGATTTCGTTGTTGTTAATATCCACCATGATACCAATTTCTGCTGAAGCGAGCTTAATGTTGGAAATGTTACCACGAGCACCAGAGTTCACCATCACTGCGATATCGGTATCCATCTCAGCAAGTTTGGATGACAAGAAGTCAGAAATCTTGCTGTCGATATCGCGCCAGTTAGCGATAGTAAGACGATAACGCTCATCTTCAGTAGTAAGACCATCATCAAAGTCTTGCTGAATCATAGCAGTCTTTGCATCACCTTCGGCGATGAAGTCTTCGATCTCATCGTAGGTTGGATAATCATCCTTAGCCGTAGAAATAGAAGCGATAGTTTCGTATTCAAAGGCAAGATCCTTAAGAGCATCTGCAGTTTTTACAGTTACATCTGCACCGTAAAGATCAAAGATGTCTGCCATCACTTTAGAAAGGTGTTTCTTGGTTTGTACAGAGTTATCATATGGATAATCCTTTGGCAAGATCTCGTTGAAGATCACGCGACCAAGAGTAGTATTTCTAGCTTCTTTCTTAGTAAATACACGAATTGGAGTCTGGAGAGCAATTATACCCTGATCATAGGCCATTTCGGCTTCATATACAGATGAGAAAGCTTTTGGTTTATCGGTATCTGTACCTGGTTTATCATAGGTAAGATAGTAAGCGCCAAGCACCACATCCTGATAAATAGCGAGCACCGGAGAACCATCAGCAGGCTTGAGTAAGTTCTTTTCTGCTGTCATAAGTTCTTTAGCTTCTTTCTGAGCTGCGTCAGAAAGTGGTAGGTGAACTGCCATCTGGTCACCATCGTAGTCAGCGTTGAAGCCGGATGCTACGAGTGGATGAAGTTTGATAGCTTTACCATCGATAAGTCTTGGCTGGAAAGCCTGTACAGATAGACGGTGAAGTGATGGTGCACGGTTGAGGAGCACATACTTCCCTTCAATTACCTCGTCAAGAGCATCCCAAACTACGGTTTCTTTAGCTTCAATAAGTCTCGATGCTGCGCGAATATTGTTAGCGTGTTCGTGACTAATAAGCCAAGAAATTACGAATGGCTTAAATAGCTCAAGAGCCATTTGCTTTGGAAGACCGCATTCGTTAAGTTTTAGTTCTGGACCTACTACGATCACAGAACGACCAGAGTAGTCTACACGTTTACCAAGAAGGTTTTGACGGAAACGACCTTGCTTACCTTTGAGGAGGTCAGAAAGGGATTTGAGTTTTCTGCGTCCGTTAGTAGAGTTAGCACCACGAGAACCGTGAGCTGCAGAGTTATCGATAAGTGCATCTACAGCCTCTTGGAGCATACGCATTTCGTTTCTACAGATTACTTCTGGAGCGTTAAGATCAAGAAGCTTCTTGAGACGATTGTTACGGTTGATTACACGACGATAAAGGTCGTTGAGGTCTGATGTTGCAAAACGGCCACCAGGAAGTGCAATCATAGGACGTAGATCTGGTGGAATTACTGGAACTACAGTAAGTACCAAATCTTCTGGTTTAATACCAGCAGCTTGCATACCTTCAAGAGTCTTGAGACGTTTTTGAATTTTCTTCTCTTTTTGGCCTTTTGCTTCTTCTGCTTCAGCGTGAAGATCAGCGATAAGTTTATCGAGATCGATTTCGTCAAGAAGTCTCTTGATAGCAGTAGCACCCATTTCTACGGTGATAAGATCTTCGTATTCTTCTGGAAGGTTACGATAATCTACCTCAGAAATTACGCCACCTTTCTTAAATGAGTCAAGCATATTTTTGCGAGCAGTATAGTCTTCTTCAAGTTCAGCAAGTTCTGCATCACGAGCCTTAACCAATTCTTCTACGTTGGCACCTTCAGCTTTTGCAGCTTCAGCACAACGGATATTGATAGCTTCTCTTGCAGCTACAGTTTGCTGTTCTAGTTGCTCGAGAGCAGATTGTACTGCTTCATCTTTTGCATCTACAATAAGGTAAGTTGCAAAGTATACTACTTTCTCGATATTTTTTACGGTGATATCAAGAAGAAGTGAAAGTGCAGAAGGCACACCTCTCATAAACCAGATATGTGCAACTGGCGCAGCAAGTGCAATGTGACCCATACGTTCACGACGAGTGATAGACTTGGTAACCAAGTTGCCCTCTTTATCTACTGCTGCTTCACGGCTACGTACACCTTTAAGCTTAGAATCGTGTGGATTAATATCTTTGGTTGGACCAAAGATTCTTTCGCAGAAAAGACCATCACGTTCTGGCTTCTGAGTACGATAATTAATGGTTTCTGGCTTGGTTACTTCGCCATAGCTCCAATTCAAGATGTCGTCACGGCTAGCCACCGTAAGTCTAATCGAATCGAAGTCTGAAGCTGAAATGAAATTATCCATCCACGCCATATTAGAACTCCTCTCCGAGGTCGATAGTGCCATCATCTAGCTCATCAGCCTCTTTTATTTCGATACCTTCTTCGGCCATCATCGCTGCTGCTTCGTTTTCGTCGAGATCAAGCGTGACTGGCTCGGCATCTTTCTTATGTTGATCATAAATTGATTGATCGTCTTTAGACTTTTCAATTTCTCTAGAAGTCTTTTCAATCACGTCACCAGCGTCAGCTGATTCACCGTGATCAAGAAGATCTACTTTAAGGCCAAGGCCTTGAAGCTCTTTTACGAGCACGTTGAAGCCTTCTGGAAGCTTTGGACCTTCGATTGGTTCGTGCTTAATGATAGCCTCATATGCCTTTGCACGTCCGTAAACATCATCTGATTTGATGGTAAGCATTTCCTGGAGGGTAGTAGCAGCACCATAAGCTTCGAGTGCCCATACCTCCATTTCCCCAAATCTCTGACCACCATTCTGAGCTTTACCACCGAGTGGCTGTTGGGTAACCATAGTGTAAGGACCAGTAGAACGAGCGTGAATCTTGTCTTCTACCATGTGGTGAAGCTTGAGCATATGCATCACGCCTACAGAAGTTCTTTCATCAAATGGTTCACCGGTAAGACCATCAAAGAGCTGTACTTTACCATCTCTAGCAAAACCAGCCTTTTCGAGCTCATCGGAGATTACTTCATCCGGCACACCGTTAAATGGTGGGGTTGCAACCTTATAACCAAGGGCTCTTGCAGCCATACCAAGGTGAATTTCAAAGAGCTGGCCTAGGTTCATACGAGAAGGTACACCCATTGGTGAAAGGATGATATCAATTGGAGTACCATCTTCCATGATTGGCATATCTTCTACTGGGAGAACTCTAGATACCACACCTTTATTACCGTGACGACCAGCGAGCTTATCACCTACGCCAATCTTACGCATCTCAGCTACGTAAATCTTGATTTGTTTGATCACGCCAGCTTTGAGTTCGTGACCTTGTTCACGACAAGTTTCAGCATCATAAACACGTACGTCTACAACTTTACCAACGGAAGAACCGTTCATACGTACAGATGTATCACGTACATCGTTGGCTTTTTCACCAAAGATAGCGCGAAGAAGTCTTTCTTCGGAGCTTAGCTCTCTTTCACCCTTTGGAGTAATTTTGCCTACCAAGATGTCGCCATTCTTAACTTCGGAACCAATAGTGACGATACCATCTTCACCAAGGTGACGGAGAGAATGTTCAGATACGTTTGGAATATCACGAGTTACCTGTTCTGGACCAAGCTTAGTTTCACGAACTTCTACATCAAAGTCCTTGATATTGATAGAAGTAAGCGCATCATCTTCTACTAGACGATTAGAAATTACGATTGCGTCGTCCATATTGTAACCACGCCATGGCATAAATGCTACAAGAAGGTCACGACCAAGTGCTAATTCTTTATCATGAATAGAAGCCCCTTCAATAAGAGCATCACCCTTCTTTACTTTTTGGCCACGAGCAACTACAGTGCGTTGGTTATAACAACGATCGTCGTTGGTCTTTTCGAAGTGAGTAAGTTTATATTCGTGCTTACCACCTTTGTCATATTTAACTATTACGGATTCACCATCGGCTTTTTCTACTACACCGGTGCCTTCAGCCATAATAAGTTGTGAAGTGTTTTTAGCGACTTCACGCTCAATACCAGTACCAACGATAGGGTTATCGGTTCTAAGTAGTGGCACTGCCTGTTTCTGCATGGCGCAGGCCATGAGAGAACGGTCAACACGGTTTTTCTCTACAAATGGAATCAAGCTTGCAGATACACCAAGAATTTCCTTATGTGCGGCGTCCACGTGGGTAACTTTCTTGGCTTCTACCTGGGCTGGTTTGCCGTGAACACGAGCAGACACCCAGTCTTCTTTAAATTTACCGTTTTTATCTACTTTTACAGATGCATCAGCGATGATTTTGTCGTCTTCTGTGGCGGCGTCCATATAAACGACTTCATCGGTGATTTTACCATTTTTGACTACAAGATATGGAGCTTCAATGAAGCCATATTCATTGATTCTTGCGTAAGTCGCAAGGTTAAGCACGAGACCTACGTTACCACCTTCTGGAGTTTCTACAGTACAGATTCTACCGTAATGAGTTGGGTGAGCATCACGTACGTCAAAGCCTGCGCGCTCTCTTGTTAGACCACCAGGGCCCATAGAGCTTAGACGGCGTTTGTGTGCAAGCTCAGAAAATGGGTTTACTTCATCCATAAGCTGTGAAAGTTGTGAAGTTGAGAAAAATTCCTTCACGGCTGCGACAACTGGACGTGGGTTGATAAGCTGAAGTGGTACTGCATCGTCTGGATTTGCCATTGACATTCTATCTAGAATATTGCGTTGCAAACGAAGCATACCAAGACGGAATTGTCTTTGTACAAGTTCGCCAACCAATTTTACTCTACGGTTTGAGAGAGAATCGATATCATCAGCTGGATCTTGAGTATTATTAAGACGAATAATCTCAGAAATAATAGCAACTACATCCTTCATTTGGAGAGTGCGATATTCTGGCTCGTTTGGAGTATCAAAACCGAGTCTTCTATTCATCTTGAAACGACCAACTTTAGAGTAGTCATAACGCTTTGGATCAAAGAACATTCTGTCGATCATTGATTTTGCGTTTTCTACAGTGGCGAGATCGCCTGGGCGAATTCTACGATAAACCTCAAGAAGAGCCTCACCTTGTGTAGAGGTTGGGTCTTTTTCTAGGGTAGTTTCGATGAATTTCTTTTCGCCATCATCAACTTTAGCAAATGCTTTCTTGATTTCGCTTTCTTTCATACCAAGAGCACGAAGGAAAGTAGTTACAGGAATCTTACGACGGCGATCAATTTTTACGCTAATCATACCGTTTGCTGTGGTTTCAAATTCTAGCCAAGCACCACGACCAGGAATAATTTTTGCACCGTAAAGGTTTTTTACGCCAATATTTTCTGCAGTGAAAAATACACCAGCAGAACGAATAAGCTGGGATACAATCACACGCTCAGTACCGTTAATTACGAAGGTAGCTCTATCAGTCATACAAGGATAGTTACCAAAGTAAATTTCTTGTTTTTTCTTGGCTTTAGTTTTCTTGTTTTCAAGCTCCACAGTCACATAAAGTGGTTTTTCGTAAGTAGCAAGGTTGTACTTTGCTTGCTGCTCAGTCTCTTGTGGATCTTTAAATTTATAATCTTTAAAACGGAGCGAGAATTTTTGGCCAGTATAATCGTCGATTGGATTAAGCTCGTCAAAAACCTCTTGCAGTCCGTTTTCTACGAAGTCTTCCCAAGATTTTTTCTGGTGAATCACCATATCTGGGACTTCGACAGCTTTGTCCTCATCAGTAAAGAAGACACGCTCTGCCTGCTTTGGTTTTGTCGCCATTTTACCTCTTTTATTTAGTATTAGTAGTATCTTTTTGAACCCACAACTTCCTCTAGTCGGGGCTACTTAGCGCCGAAGATTACTGTACTACCTCCCCCTGGGGATTCGCCGCGTCCCCTAAAGAATTCTGGGCAGCACACACTACTTCTTAGGAGCCATTTTAGCACACTTTTTCCAAAAAATCAATCAATATTTTTATTAAAAAAGTACTTGCATTTGTTAAAAAAGTACTATATAATAATTCTTAAGCTAACTAACTGCGAGCTGGCTTGTAAAGAGGAATGTGTTGAGAGCTTATATATGTCTAAAAAGCGCCCTAATATTGGGTGTTTTTTGGGCCTAAAAACGAGAACAAAAAATAGCCCCGTTAAAGCAGGGCTATTTCTATTATTCAGCTGCTGGAGCTTCTTCAGCTGGAGCAGTTTCTTCGGCTGGAGCCTCAGCTGGTGCCTCTTCGGCTGCTGGTGCTTCTGCAGGAGCTTCTTCCTTTGGCTGGTTTTTGCGAAGCTTATCTGCATGCTTTGCAGTTTTGTTTTTCTTAGGAGCTTCTTTATACCATTTAGGAAGTTTGATCCCATTCTTTTTAAGGATCATAGCTACACGGCTTGAAGGCTGTGCGCCATTTTTAAGATATTTTTCTACCAATTCTTTGTTTAGAACAAGGGCTTTGGTAGCTGGGTTGTAATTGCCGACCTCAGCCACAACGCGCCCAGAAAGAGGGTGACGCTGGGATTCTTGGACGACTATCCGGTACACTGGTAAATGTGCACGGCCATTACGCTGCATACGAATCGCGAGCATATTTTCTCCTTTAAATTTACTATACTTGATATTTTAGCATAAAAATCCTAAAAATACAAGGTGCAAAATGCTTGCCGTGTGCTATAATAGAGATATAATTTAATAAATTGGAGAAAATATGGCTACTATTGACCAGCAATTCGTAGAATATATCGTAAAAACCTTAGTGAATAATCCAGACAAAGTATCAGTAGAGCGCAAAATTGATGAAAAGGGTGTGCTTCTCTCTCTTACGGTGGATCCAGAAGATGTCGGTAGAGTAATTGGCCGTCGTGGCGCAACTGCTCAATCTATTCGTGTACTATTAAGAGCTCTTGGCACCAAACAAGATGCTAGATATAACCTAAAGATTGTAAACACTGATGAAGAAGGTGAAGAACGTCCAGCAAAAGCTTCCAAAAAAGAGGCAAAACCGGTAGAAGAAACTGCTGAAGAAGCCGTAGGCGAAACCGAAGAAATCGAAGAACCAGAAGAAGAGGAGGAAGAGGAGGAAGAAGAAACCACTTCCGAACTTGCCGAAAAAACTCGTGCCGAACTCGCCGATCTAGATGATCTAGATATATAATAAAAGTAGCCCTTCGGGGCTATTTTTTGTTGCATTTTTATCACGCCTATGCTAACATAAAGTTATGAAAACAAAGGTCAAGCATATTCTTACAATTATTGGTATTTTTCTTGGTGGCAGTTTACTCACCTCCTCTGCCTCAGCCATCGTCACCTACGAAGGCCATTCAGACGTACAGTTTACTTTTGCTCCATTACTCACACTAACTCTCAGTAGTACTCTCACAGATTGCCCTACACCATATGAAGATCCTACCTTCTGTATAGAAGGTTTAACCCCGGGTACAGAAGCCTTATCTAACACTGTTACTGCTACAGTTAATACCAATAGCTCAGCAGGTTATACTCTTTCTGCTAAAGTAGCAGGTACTTCACTAGACGGTAATCATACTTTCAGTAATACAGACCTAATATCTCTTTCTGGCCATTCAGACAAATTCACCATGATAGACGATACTTCATCTACATCACTTGCTGCTGGTGAATGGGGCTTTACTCTAACTGGTGATGCAGTATCTCCTGCTACACCTACTTACATGACACTCAGTGATTCTACAGAAAGAATCATCAATGCTACAGTAGATAAATCTGGTACTGCAGCTACTGGCTATGATGGTACCAATACCACAGATATGAACATAGGTGCCTATGCAGATACCACCCAAAAAGCTGGTCTTTATGGTAACGTCATTAACTTTACTGCTACATCCAATATCCAAATGCGTACTGTAACCGTAGCTAAAAACAATAATGATGTAGCTAGTGTAGAAATAAACTCTGTAGATGGTGATACTATCACACCAGTCACTACTGGTTCCTGGGCAGATGGACAAGCTCTTGGCATTTCTGCTACCTGTGCTAATAATACTATCTTCCTTGGCTGGGGTCTATCCGGAGACTTTGGTAGCATCACTAACCAAGATCTTGCTTCTACTACTTACAACGTTGGTGGCAACAATGTTACACTTACGGCGTATTGCGGCTCATATATTATGCAAAATATCACTTCTTCTATGTGTACGTCTACGCCAATCAGCGTGATGGACGCACGTGATGGACAAACTTATAGCATTGCTAGATTAGCTGATAACGAATGCTGGATGCTAGACAACCTCAACCTTGGTGCTACTAATATTACTACTGCGTTAACTAGCGATAACACCAATATTCTAGATGTAGACACAATATCTGCAGCCACTTTCAACGCCTGGAGAAAAACTTCTGGCTCAGAGACCTACACAGACGGAGAATTTATCCCAATCTCTGGCACCGATACAGTTTCTGGCACCAAATATGGCACACTCTATAACTACTGTGCAGCATCAGCTGGTACTTACTGTTACGACCCAAGCGACGGCATAAATCACGGTAATCTCACCACCGACCTCTGTCCAAAAGGTTGGAAAATACCGACTACTAGCGAATTCACTGCAACTGCTACTGCCTATAATAATTCTGTTAGCGAAGTGCACAACCCAGTTAGTAGCAACGGGGCGGCCTTTGCTTTCGCTGGCGTTTTCGCAGATTCCACACCTAGAGACAGGCAGTCTACAGGCGAGTACTGGACAGCTACCAAATACGGCAATAATAGTAATGGATTTGTGTATAGATTCAGTATCAACCCACAGGTAGATTTAACAGCTATCAACTTAAGACATAATGGCCTTTCTGTTCGCTGTATACTTAAATAGTGCTACTCTTTTGCGATATTTTTCTTAAACTCATCAATTTCTGGCCCAAGAGTTTTACGAAACTTTTTTACCCCAAGTTTAGCGGCATTGGTTTGAGCATCTTGTTTAGAATGTCCTTCGCCAGAGGCAAATAATTCACCATTGATATACATACCTACTACAAAATGTTTATCGTGATCTGGGCCATCCTCTCTAAGGGTCCGATAAGTAGGTGTTACCCCTTCTACTTTTTGTGAAAGCTCTTGCACGTAAGATTTTGGATCTCTCCAAGTACCTTCCTCTATAATCGTATCGATCTTACACAAAATATGCTTATTAATAAATTCTTTCGCTGTATCATATCCCTGATCTAGATAGATTGCACCAATGACAGCTTCAAAACAATCAGCCAAAATCACTTCGTGAGCTCTTTCAGACCCCTGTTTCTCACCTTTTGATAAACGAACTAATGGCTCGTAGCCAAGCTCAATCCCAGCCGCTCCAATAGATTCTGTACGAACGAGCGCAGACCTAAGAGCAGTCATAATTCCCTCAGATTCGTTGTATCTTCGATACAAGAAATCCGAAGAAACTAGTTCCAAAACTGCATCGCCAAGATATTCTAGTCTTTCGTTATGCTCCACTCCGGCTGAACGGTGTTCATTTACATAACTTCTATGAGTAAGAGCCGTTACAAGTAACATAATATCGTTAAACTCAAACCCTAATTTCTCCTTAGCGAATCTCTCGTAAGGAGTTGTATCCATAGTTTTTTCCATTTTTTTTAATATTCCCCTGCGCGAATTTTGCGCTTTGCAATTAACATTAACTTTTCTATATCGTCATATTCAATTACATCAAGAGCGTCGGTAAAGTTAAACCATTTAATACCCTTCATCCATTTTTCGGCTGTTGGTGTCTCACGCGCATCTAATGCCTGAACTAGATAAATTTGCGTGGTCATCAAAACCAATTTGTCTGCTCTACGATATTTAAAATGAATTTTACCAAGCCAAGTGAGGACATCAAAATTGCGAAGACCAGTTTCTTCTTCAATTTCCCGTCTAGCTGTCATTTTAGCTGTTTCGCCTGGCTCAATATGCCCCTTAGGGATCGTCCAACGTCCCTTAGAGTCCTGGATCAACAATATTTCAACATCTTTTTTGTCAGCTGTCAAGCGAAAAACAATCCCACCAGAGGTTGGCTCACGCACAATTTCTTGAATTGCGGTCTTTTTTCTAAAAACTGCCGAAGTAATTTTCTTTAGAGGTGACTGTTTGATTGCTTCCGTCGGTAAAGCTTCTGGTACCTTAAGCGCTCTTCTTTGCGCTGTCGGCTCCCCCGTCGGTTCCTTTACCATCATCGGTCTTTTCGGCATCCTTTTTGTTGGTCCGTTTTGGTTCATCTTCTTCTACTACAATTCCGAGCTTTTTAAAGGCAGTACCGAGCACTCCATTTACGAATCTAGATGAAGAGTCGGAACCAAAAGCCTTGGCTAGCTCCACAGCCTCGTTGATAGCAACTTTCGGTGGCACAGTATCTTGGCATTCCGAAAGTTCATAAAGTCCCATCCGTAGCACATTGCGATCAATTGCTGAAATTGCCGAAATCGGCCATTCTGGTGCCATTGGGGCGAGAGCAGTATCGAGAGTTTCAAAATTGTCTACTACTTTATGAGTGAGATCATAAACAAACTCGGTATCACCCAAAGTCCCTTCATATGGCTCAATATTTTTCGCAATAATTGTGTCAAGATCGACTTCTGGGTCTTTTGCGAGAGTCCTGCACTCGTATTCATACAAGCTTTGCAGAACAATAACTCTACCTAAATGTCGATTACTTGCCATAAACTACGCTTTCTTTTTTACTGTTTTTGAGGTTTTTACTCTGAGGTTTGGGGTCTTTTTCTTGGTTTCGAAGACCTTTACCGGAGATGTCTTATTAACTTTGCGAGCCAATTTGAGACGGAGATGGCTTCTTCTAAGCCCCGTCTTTCTTGGGCTACTCTGTTTTTTAGGTTCAGGCATTTTGCTCCTTAATTATATATAATTTTACCCATTGTACCACTATTTTAGAGATTACGCAAGGCTTTCTTGATAGCAGGACGGTCAAAACCCACGATTTTCTGCCCATTTATCTCCGTAACTGGCACAGCGGTGATGTCAGGCTCTTTGGTAGCATCCATTTCTTTGTATTCTACCCCCATCTCGTCTAGCCAATTCATTAAAGCATGACAATACGCGCAGGTTGGAGTTGTATATACTTTTATCATAAATTCATTATAGCATAAATAGCAATGCTTGCCGCTACGGACACATTGAAGGATTCTTTTTTACCTTTCATCGGGATTTCTACAAAAAGATCAATTAAATTATAAAAATCCTCAGAGATACCATCAACTTCCTCGCCCAAAAATAGCACAATTTTATCGTCTAATTTTTCCTTCAACTTCGGATCATTGATTTGACAAATATCCTGTTTTATGTTGTTTTCTAAGCCCACAATCTGGTAACCTTTGGCTTTTAAACCTAGAATTTTAGCTTTAATATCATCTGTGTCGATAATATCAAGCATATCTTCTGCCCCTAGGGCAGTTTTGTGAATCTCTTTATCTAATTTTTCTCTTAGATGTGGTAAGAGATTTTTATCGTGCACCCTCGGCGTATAACCAGACAAAATCACAGAAGATACCCCAAAACCTTCAGCAGATCTAAGAATTGCCCCCACATTGTAACAGGATCTAATATTATGTAAAACTAAAACGATTTCCATTATAGCTCCTTTATCCTTTTTGCCTCAAATAACACCGTTGGCACTGCCGGTGGTGGAGTGAAATCTGTCGGCTTCATAGGATAACGAATTTTAGTTTGGTAACTAGAAATTAGCTGCATCCCGAGTTGAGAAGTATAGTGTCTATCTGTATTCAAAAGCTTCAAAGCAAATTGCTTTTGCAAAATTAAATAAAACGCCTCTGGTGGATTTTCTGCTTCGATTAGTTTGTGCACAATCTTCGAACTTAAATGAAATGGTGGATTAGCAAAAACCTTATATTCTTCTCTTGGGAGCTCAAAATCCAAAAAATCCTGCTCTACAATTTCTACATTTAATACTCCGGTTTTTTTCAGATTTTCCCTTAGCTTATTAGCAGTTTTTGGGTCCGACTCAACAGCAATCACTCTTGCTGCCTTTTTAGAAAGAGCCGTCGTGATTACCCCAGAACCAGCCCCAACCTCTACTACTAAATCTCGCTTTTTGATATTTGAGTGCCCAATCAACATCAGAGCTAATCTTGGGCTTCTTAAAAAATGTTGCGATAAAAGATGGTTGCGCATTCTATACTACTAAATTCACTAGCTTGGCTTTTTTGACAAAAATCTGCTTTTTGATACCATCTTCGGTATATTTTTGCACCTTTCTATCAGAAAGTACCATATCCATAATTTTCTTTTCGTCTTCTAAATCATCGGCAGATACTTCTAATTTAGCACGAAGTTTGCCATTGATTTGCACTACTACTGTCACAGTATCAGATACTAAATATTTTTCATCCCACTTTGGCCATTCGTCGTCAGCATCTAGTTTTTCTAGCATCTCTGATGCAAGATGTGGTGCAAATGGCTTCAATAACTTAGCCAAAGTTACCAAATCTTCAGAAGAAGCACCTACCTTATAAAGCTCATTTACATATTCCATAAGTGCCGCCACCGCAGTGTTGAAGTTATACTTGTGAATGTCTTCGGTAACTTTCTTAATAGTCTTATTTCTGATAATAATATTATCTACTTCTTTGATATCGCCTAGTAAGTTGTAACAACGATTAAGGAAGCGGTACACACCACCAACCGATCGTGGGTCCCATGCTGCATCCATATCATATGGACCAATAAACATTTCATAGGTCCTTAAAGTATCTGCACCGTAACCGTCATTAATTACATCAAGAGGATCAATCACGTTCCCCTTAGACTTACTCATTTTCTTACCATCTGGCGCGTTGATATAACCATTATAGAGGAGTCTCTTGATTGGTTCTCTAAATGGTAGATATCCCTGGTCAGCAAAGAATTTACACCAAAATCTAATATAAAGAAGATGTGCTACGGCGTGGTCTGCACCTACATAATAATCTACTGGCTCCCAATACTTAATAGCTTCAGAATCCCAAGCAGCTTTGTTATCGTGTGGCGAAGCATAACGCCAAAGATACCAAGAAGAACAGGCATAGCCATCCAAAGTATCGGTTTCTCTAGTCATTTCTTCGCCGTCGATAGTAACCTTGAGCCAATCTTTAGCTTTGGCTAAAGCAGAACGCCCAGAATTGTCTGGTTGATAATCTTCTACCTCTGGGATTATTACTGGAAGTTGATCTTCTGGGATTGGATGTGGATTTCCCTCTTTATCGTAAGCGATTGGGATCGGGCAACCCCAATATCTTTGTCTGGAAATTAACCAATCACGCATTTTGTAGGTAACTTTTGGCGTACCATAAAGATCTCTGTCCACGAGCTCTGTCTCTACGATAGGAAGATCGAATTTTTCGGCAAATTCGCGATCTCTATCGTCCATTGCTGGTACTGCCATAATCGCACCAGTGCCATAACCAGCTAGTACATAATCTGCTACCCAAATTGGAATTTTTTCTTTGGTCGCTGGATTAACAGCATAAGACCCTGTAAATACACCGGTTTTTTCCTTGTTTTCTTGGCGCTCTACTTCTGATTTTTTCAATGCATCAGCTTTGTATTTCATTACAGCATCTTTACAGTCATCAGTTACAATAAAATCAAGCCCTTGGTACTCTGGGGCAAGCACGATAAACGTGGCACCCTTAATTGTATCCGGACGCGTGGTAAAGACGGTAATATTCTTGCCATTATCAGCTTTAAAATCGATTTCGGCGCCTGCAGATCTTCCGATCCAATTCTTCTGCATTGTTTTGATTTTTTCTGGCCACTCCAGATTATCAATTTCATCAAGAAGTTCATCGGCATATTCAGTGATCTTAAAGAACCACTGCTTCATCTTTTTCTTTTCTACTTCGTGACCACAACGCCAACATTTACCATTTTCTACCTGCTCATTCGCAAGCACAGTTTGGTCTTCTGGGCACCACCACTGGTAAGACTCTTTTTGATAAGCCAAGCCCTTCTTGTAGAGTTGCAAAAAACACCATTGGGTCCATTTGTAATATTCTGGGTCCGAAGTATTTACCTCTCTAGACCAATCAATTGCAAAACCAAGCTTTTTGGCTTGTTTTCTGAAGTTATCAATGTTAACTTTTGTTATTTCTTGAGGTGCTGTACCAGTTTTAATAGCATAATTCTCGGCTGGAAGCCCAAAAGTATCATAACCGAATGGCCTAAGTACATTTAGCCCTTGCTGACGATAGAAACGAGTTAAAACATCTACGATAGTAAAATTACGAACGTGCCCAACGTGAAGACCAGCCCCAGATGGGTATGGGAACATCTCGGCAAGCATCATTTTTGGCATGCCGTCAATTTCTTTAGCAGAAAAAGCCTCAGTTTCTTCCCAAATTTTTTGCCATTTTTCTTCAATTTTGAGTGGTTCGTATCTATCCATAAAATATATTATAACACAAAAATCTCCCTTTTAACAGGGAGATTTTTGCCAAAAGCCTGATTACCAAACTCTGATTAGAATTTCGCCACCAAGATGGTTTTTCTTGGCTTCTTTACCAGTCATTAGACCTTTTGAGGTAGATACAATTACCATACCACGACCAGATTTAATGGTTGGGATTTCAGCTGCACCGGAATATACACGGCGACCTGGTTTAGAAATCTTAGTGATTTCAGAAATCTTAGCTACTGTGCCTGGTTCATTAATTACTACGTGAAGTAATGCACGAGGAGTACCCTCTACCACGTCACAGGAAGCAAGATAACCATTTTTTACCAAAATTTCTGCGACCTTAAGCTTCAATTTTGAAGTAGGAACGAGAATTTCAGTCTTATTTACCATCACTGCATTACGAATGCGAGAGATGAAGTCAGCGATTTGATCTGTAGATTGTAATGACATATTTTCTCCTTTCTCCTACCAGCTACTCTTAGTTACACCAGGAATTTCACCTTTGCTTGCTTTTTCCCGGAAATTAATTCTAGATAAACCAAAGCGACGCATATAACCACGTGGACGACCGTCCAAGAGGTCGCGATTCTTAAGGCGAGTAGGCGATGCGTTTCTTGGGAGTTTTTGAAGACCTTCAAGATCACCAGCAGCCTTTAGTTCTGCGCGTTTTGCTTTGTATTTCTCATTCATTTTGCGCCGTTTTTCGTCGCGAAGTACTGCAGATTTCTTAGCCATTACTTCTCTCCTTTCTCAAACGGCATTCCGAAAGATTCTAGCAATTTATAGCTTCCTTCCTTTGAACCATTTTTAATAATAAATGTAATTTCGAGGCCGTGAAGAACAGATGCATCTTCGAAAGTAATTTCTGGGAATACGGTTTGTTCTTTAAGACCAAGGTTGTAGTTACCTTGCTTATCGAAAGCTTTGGCAGACACACCGTGGAAATCACGTACGTGTGGCAAAGCTACATTGATAAGTCTGTCTACGAACTCATACATTTTGTCATTTCTAAGGGTGGTAAGGTAACCAACTGGGGCGCCCATACCTTTTCTGATCTTGAAGGTTGCAATAGACTTTTTAGCGAGTCTAGAAGTAGCAGCCTGACCAGTAATCTTAGCGAGAGTAAGTTCTACTGTTTCAGTGAATTTCTTATCTTCGCGCTTTTTACCAACACCAGAAGATACTACAACTTTGGTAAGTTCTGGCACTTGGTTGATATTGTCTAGCCCCAATTCTTTTTGGAGCTTTGCCTTTAGCTCTGAATTATAGAGAGCTTTGAGGCGTGGTTGTGCTGTAGCTTTTACAGCAGCCGTTTTCTTTTCCGCCATTACTTAGCTCCTTTCTTTGCTTTTTTATCGGCCTTTTTATCAGCTTTCTTAGCTTCAAATTTGGCAGCTTCTTTGAGCTTCAAATTTGAAAGATCAATGCCAAGGTGGATAGTTTTCTTACCACCACGAGGGTTGTACTGAGTTCTCTTGAGGTTTTTCTCACGAACTCCAACACCTTCAAGGCAAGCTCTGCCATTTTCACGGTCAATCTTTACGATTTTAGCCTCGGTACCCTTATGAGAACCGGCGATTACAATAACTTTGTCATTTACTTTAAGACTTTTCATTATAGTACCTCCGGCGCAAGGCTAATAATCTTGTTAAACCCAAGGTCACGAAGCTCGCGAGGGATTGGCCCAAATACACGAGTACCACGTGGGGTTTTGTCGTCATTTACAAGTACGGCTGCATTTTCGTCAAATCTGATGGTAGAACCATCTGGACGACGAATTGGATAAACAGTACGTACAATTACAGCTTTCACTACAGCTTTTTTCTTTACACCACCAGTAGGGGAAGCTTCCTTTACAGAACAAGTTACAATGTCACCAACGTGAGCATAGCGAGCACGAGTACCACCAAGTACACGGATTACGCCAAGTTCCTTAGCGCCACTGTTGTCTGCAACTTTGAGTCTAGTTTCTTGCTGTATCATTTATTTATCCCCCTTCTCAGCCTTTTCAGCTTCTTTAGCGGCTTTAGCAGCTGCTTTTTCTGCTTCTTTGGCTTTCTTTTCACGGGCGATTTCATCTGCCCCTACTTTTTTCTCTTCTTTAATCTCAGTAACGTTCTCTTTAAGCTCTACTGTACCACGTGCCTTCTCAATCACCTTTACCAAAGTATATGCCTTGGTTGCTGAAATTGGACGGCAAGATGCGATTTCTACTCTGTCGCCCTTATGAGCCTCATTTTTCTCATCGTGAGCAGTGTACTTACGAGTTTTAGTGTACTGCTTGCGATAAAGTGGATGAGTTTCACGAGAAATGATGGAGACGGTAATGGTCTTATCGCGCTTATCAGAAGTTACGGTTCCAACTAAAGTGTGTGCCATTTTAAAACTCCTCTTTCTTAATTATTTTACATTTCACTGGCAATTTGTGAGAAGCGAGTCTAAGAGCTTCTTTTGCCTGCTCATCAGTTACGTCAGCAATTTCAAACATTACAGTTCCAGCTTTTACTTTAGCTACAAAGAACTGTGGTTCACCTTTACCGGAACCCATTTTTACATCAAGTGGTTTCTTGGTTACAGGCGTATGTGGGAAAATCCGAATCCAGATTTTACCACCACGCTTGATATAACGGTTGATTGCCTGACGAGCTGCCTCGATTTGGCGAGAGGTTACGCGTTCGTTGTCTAGAGACATTAGGCCATAATCACCAAATGCTACGGTATTACAACGAGTAGCGATACCTTCATTTTTGCCTTTTTTCACCTTACGGTGTGCAGTTTTTCTTGGAAGTAAAATAGCCATAATTATTTCTCCCCCTTATAAATCCAGACCTTTACACCCACGATACCTGCAATAGTTGGTGCGTGATGACAATAAAAGTCGATATCGGCTCTTAAAGTATGTAGAGGCACTGAACCTTCGATGAATTTTTCACGACGGCTCATTTCAGCACCGTTAAGACGGCCTGCTACCTCGATACGAACACCTTTTGCACCAGCGTTCATAGTAGAAGCAAGTGCCATCTTTACGGCGCGACGAAAATTCATACGCTTGCCGAGTTGGAAACCAATGTTCTCTGCTACAAGTTTAGCGTTAAGTTCTGGTTTTTTCACTTCTTCTACGTTGATCCTGATTGGACCTTCTACGATTTTCTCAAGGCTCTTCTTGAGTTCATTGATGCCTGCACCTTGCTTACCAATCACAGCACCTGCTTTTGCAGTTAAGATGGTGATAGTAGTAAGATTAGCAGAGCGTTCAATGTTGATCCTAGCAATTGTAGGACGAGATTTAAATTTGTCCTCAATCAGATTACGGATTTTGTCGTCTTCTACAAGCCAACGGCGAAAGTCGCTCTTTCTGGTGAACCATTTAGAGGACCAGTCTTTGCTGACTTGGAGACGGTAAGAGATGGGATTAACCTTCTGACCCATATTACTTTTTCTCCTTTTCTGCTTTCTTAGCCTCTGGCTTCTTAGACTCTGCAGCCTTCTTAGCTTCCGGCTTCTTTACTTTCTCTTCGCCTGCGACCTCGACGAATATATTGCTTGAAATCTTTTCAAATGGAAGAGCGCGACCTCTAGATGCTGGCATATATCTACGCATTCTGCTACCAGCAGTCACTACGATTCTAGCGATTCTAATGGTTTTTGGATCAATAGAAACTTTAGAATTGTTTAGTAGGTTTGCGTTTGCAGACTCTACAGCCTTCCTTACAGCAGTTGCTGCTTTTCTTGGGGTATTTTCCAAAATTACGATAGCATCAGACATGTAACGATCTCTTACTAGAGAAGCTACGATGTTAGTCTTTCTAGGTTGGATATCAATACCCTTTTCATATGCGTGTGCGAAAATCGTTGCCATAATTATGCCTTTCCTTTCGCAGCTGCAGCTTCAGCAGCTTTCTTACCACCGTGTCTCTTAAACTTACGGGTCGGCGCAAATTCACCAAGTTTATGACCAACCATATTTTCCGAGATAAACACAGGAACGTGAACTTTACCGTTATGTACAGCGATAGTTCTACCTACCATTTCTGGAGAAATAGTAGATTGACGTGCCCAAGTTTTAATTACGGTGCGATCATCAGCGGAAAGTGCGGCGATTTTCTTGGCTAGTTTGTAGTCCACGAATGGACCTTTCTTCATACTCCTAGACATTATTTCCTCTTTCCTTCGTGGCGACTGCGCACGATCATTTTATTAGTTTTCTTGTTGTGACGAGTTCTGTAGCCAAGAGTCAATTGACCCCAAGGGGTACGTGGTGCTTTACCAGTACCGTGACGGCCACCGTCACCACCACCGTGTGGGTGGTCAGTAGCGTTCATCACTACACCTCTCACTGTCGGGCGAATCCCCTTGCGACGTCTACGACCAGCAGCACCGATCTTTACGTTTTGATGCTGAAGGTTGGAAACTGTACCAATTGATGCCTCGCAAGCTGCGAGTACTTTACGAACTTCGCCAGATGGCATTTTGAGAGTGGCATAGCCATTTTCTTTTGCCATTAACTGTGCTTGTGCACCTGCAGCACGCACCATTTGTGCGCCTCTGCCTGGAGCAAGCTCAATTGCGTAAACAAAGGTACCAACTGGGATGTTTTCTAGTGGCATCCGGTTGGATTCTTCTACCTCAATCTCGTTGCCGGTCTTGAAGGTAGAACCTTTTTTCATCTTGGTATCAGCAAGAACATAGTAATATACACCGTTTTCATCTTTAACTCTAGCGATGCGAGCAGAACGGTTTGGATCGTATTCGATTTCTTCTACAGTAAAGGTAAGATCCTTTGGTAGATTGTAGGTCATAATACGATAATGTCTTTTAACGCCACCACCACGATGTCTCACAGTGATGCGGCCCTGGTTATTTTTACCAGCTTGTTGCTTTTTAGCACGAGTCAAAGATTTGAGAGGTTTTTTGGTCGTAATTTGATCATAATCCTCAGTAGTCTTTTGACGTTGAGCTGGAGTCATTGGGCGATATGCTTTAATACTCATTACTTCTTCTCCTTCCCGTCTTGCTCTTCAAATACCTTGATAGAGTTGCCCTCTTTCAAGGTAACGTAAGCAAACTTTTTGTCTTGACGGTGAGTAATTCCAGGGTAAGCATGCTTGCCCTTAGAATATTTGGTCTTCTTGCCATCGCGAATTAATGTGCGAACATCAGTTACAGTTACATTAAATTCTTCTTCGACAAGTTTTGCAATTGCTTGTTTGCTCATATTTTTCTTAACTGGAAAGACATAAGTTCTCTTAAATGATTCTGCATAAGTCTTTTCTGTAGCGCGTGGTTCAAGAAGTTTCACGGCAAGCTTTGCAGTAGTTTTCTTAGTATCTGCCATTACTTATCTCCTTTCAACCACTCGACGGTAGCTTTTAGGCCATTTTCAGAAAATACGATTGCATCAGCATTCATAATGTCAAATACGTTGAGATATTGTGCTCTCACGAGTTTGAGGTTAGAAATGTTGTTAGTAGAGCGAAGAACTTCTGGAGTTTTCTCTGCTGCTACTGCAAGTACGTTTTTGCCTTCGAGTTTAAGATCTTTTAGTACTTTTACTGCATCTTTAGTTTTGCCAGTAAGTTTTACTGGAGTTTCTAGTACGATTACAGCTTTATCTGCATTTTTGATAGAAAGAGCCTGAGCTACTGCTTGTCTCTTTGCTTTTACGGAAATCTTCTTAGTGAAGTTTTCTTCGCCGGTGCGACCAAATGCCACACCACCGTGACGCCAAATTGGGTTACGAGTAGAACCAAAACGTGCTCTACCAGTACCTTTTTGCTTCCACGGTTTCTTACCACCACCACGAACTTCACCACGCTTTAAAGTTTTGGCGTGAGAACTTCTGGAGTTTGCAAGATATGCATCGTAAGCGAGTTTCACGAGCTCATAGTTTTCTACTTTTAGACCGAAAATGTCTTTATCAAGTGTAGCCATATTACTCCTTTCCCTCTACTGTTACGATTGATTTCTTTGGACCTGGGACTGCGCCCTTAAGACCGATAAGATTGTTAGCTGCATCAATGTATGCAACCTCCAAATTCTTAACAGTCACTTGTTCGTAGCCCATTCTACCTGGCATTTTCTTACCCTTAAAAACTTTTTGTGGGTACATAGAGCCGATAGAACCAACTCTTCTAATATTACCCTTAAAGCCGTGGGTATTTCTGGATTCGTTGAAGTTCCAACGTTTCACAGTACCAGCATAGCCTTTACCCTTGGAGGTACCAGTTACTGCTACCTTATCACCAAGGTTAAAACTTTCTACGGTGATTTGATCACCGAGGTTGATCCCTTCTGGGATCTCATTTACCCTAAATTCTTTGAGAACTTTAGGGGTGATGTCTTTACCGGCCTTTTTTACGTGGCCAGCCACCGACTTGCTCAGATTCTTACCCTGACCGTAGCCCACTTGCACAGCATTATAACCATCGGATTCGGTGGTCTTTATCTGAGTCACTGTGCACGGACCGGCTTGAAGGATGGTGACAGGAGTCACAATACCATCTTCACCGATAATCTGGGTCATACCAATTTTGGTGCCGAGAATGACTTGCATCTTTGCCTTTCCTTTAATTTTATAACACTCTTAAAACTAGATTTACGAGCCGGTTTCCTAGCAGAGTGTTGATAGCAACTAGGACCTAACCCCATATCTAGTTATTACAGCTAATTTTAGCACAGTTTTTCTCTTTTGTAAAGAGGTTTTTTAGGAGAAAATTAGAGATTTTCCAGATAAGCGTCTATAAATTCATCAATTCTACCATCTAGAACCCCATCAGTATCGGCTGTTTCGTGCCCGGTTCTAGTGTCTTTTACTAATCTGTAAGGTTGAAGTACATAATTTCTAATTTGTTGTCCCCAACCAGCTGATTCGCCAGCTCTAAGCTCAGAAATCGTAGCAGCATTTTGTTCCATTTGCATTTGCGCCAATTTACCTCTCAAAATTTCCATAGCTTTTTCTTTATTTTGATGGAAATTACGCTCATTCTGAATTGCTACGGCAATACCAGTAGGAAGGTGGGTAATTCTAACGGCCGAGTTTGTGGTATTAACCCCTTGGCCACCGTGTCCACCAGAATGATAGGTATCTACTCTAAGATCTTTTTCATCAATCACCACGTCTGTATCGGTATCGATTACCGGTAAAATTTCAACCAGTGCAAACGAAGTTTGCCTTAAATTATTGGCATTAAATGGCGAAAGACGCACTAATCTATGCACACCGTGCTCAGATTTAAGCGTACCATAAGCATTTGATCCAGTTATTTCATAAACTGCCGTTTTAATCCCAGCTTCTTCACCTTCGGTCCGGTCTAAAAGCGCTGCTTTAAACCCTTTTTTCTCAAAAAATCTCAGATACATTCTTTCCAAAATTCCGGCCCAATCCATCGCTTCGGTACCACCAGCACCAGAAGTGATTCTAATAATTGCATTTTTGGAGTCATACGGTCCAGTAAACCTCAAGGCTTTTTTAAGCTCAACTAGGTTTTCTTCCATAGCTATAAGTTGGCCTTCAATTTCGCCCTTCAGCTCTTCATCAGAAATAGAAATCAGTTCCTTAAGATCATTAATTTGGGTTTTAAGGAGTATAAATGGCTGAGCTTCTTCAGAAAGAGCAGCTAATTCTTGATTCTTCTTAGTAGCTTCCTCTACATTTCGCCAAATTTCCGGCTCTGCTACCTCTTTTTCGAGCTTAGCAATCTGCTCTAACTTCTCGTCAATCTTAAGTTTTTCATAAACTCCCAAAAAATCAGCCTCTAAACTAGCTAGCCTTTTCTCGAGTTCTTGCATATTAACTATTATACACGTTTTCTAGCACTTTGCGAGCCTCTGGGATGGAGTGAGTTTCCATCAGCTTAGCTCTAAGGTCCGACGCCCCTGGAAAATTGTTGATGTAAATTTTGTAGTAATGTTTGAGAGGTTCATAGCTTACTTGGTGCTTCTTGCTATATTCCTCATATAAATCTAGGTGTAAATTTAAAAGTCCCATCAAATCTTCGCGCGAAGCCAGGTGGTCTGTAAAACAATACGGATTAGCGAAAACCCCACGACCAATCATAAACCCATCCACTTCTGGATATTTCTCGTGGAGTTCTACTACCTGCGCCCTATCTCTGATATCACCATTGACGATTAGTTTAGTTTCTGGGCTAATTTCATTTCTCATCTTGACGATTTCTGGAATTATTTCATAGTGTGCAGGGACTTTACTCATTTCTTTCTTGGTTCTGAGGTGCACCGTGAGAGCTGCTGGATGTTCGATTAAAAGCCGTGGAATCCACTCTTTAAATTCTTCTACCTTGGCCCAGCCAAGTCTAGTTTTTATAGACACTGGAAGATTGGTGTTTGCTTTGGCATTTCTAAAGCATTCTACGGCAAGCTCCGGTGTTTTGATCATCGCAGCGCCACCACCAGCCTTATTTACATTCTTGTCTGGGCAACCAAAATTAATATCTACCCCAGAAAAGCCAAGACTTTCAAGTGCCCCGGCAGTTTTTGCAAAATGCTCCGGTTCTTTACCCCAAATCTGAGCAATAATCGGAGAATCAGAAGGTGCTATCTCCAGCCTTTCAAGGGCATTATTTCTACCTTTTTCAGATGCATAAGAAGATACATTGGTGAATTCCGTAAAAAAGAGATCTGGCCGGCCAGCTTTCGCTATCACCTGCCGAAAAACAATATCCGTTACCCCTTCCATCGGAGCCAAAATTAAAAACGGTTTCTCTAATTCTTCCCAAATCATTTTACATATTATAACATTTTTATGCTATACTTAAAACAGCTCATGCTAAACTTCGGTCACTGGCATAGAGAAAAGTTTAACGGTCTCGTGGTATCGTCATTTATACCCCTGACTTTGAGCCGCATCTTAGGCTCACATAAATGACTTCTATCAATCTAAACAAGGAGTCTTTTATGAAAAACTTTAACAAAAACCAACAAGAGAAGGTCGAAGTAATGGCACTTTTCGGTTACGAAATGACGCCATGCCAGCCACTCACCTTTAGGAGACGTGGTGAAGCCGAGACCGAGGTCACGGAGCTTCTCCGTACCCAAATTCGGTTTGTGGGGCAAACTACGCTTCACATCTTTGACGTTCTCGTGGGCAAAGAAAAGATGCGCCTAGAGTTCAACTCTGTGGATCTTTCCTGGACCCTACTAGCCTAAAATCTAGTACAAAAAGCCGGAGCAAAACGCTCCGGTTTTTTGTCTATTGCTCTTAAATATGGTATAATAAAATGTATGAAAATTTTACTACTCGGCTATGGAAAAGAAGGCAAAGCCGTAGAAAATTATTTTAAATCCAAGGACAAAAATATCACATTTGATATATTAGAAAATTTCTCTGCCGAAGAATTACAACAGAGAGATTATTCGTCCTATGATATAATTTTTAGAAGCCCTAGCGTCCCTCCGATGCATCTTGATAACGAATTTAGCGCCACTAGATATTTCTTTGACCACTGTCCGTGCCCTATCATCGGTGTCACCGGCACCAAGGGCAAAGGCACTACCTGTTCTTTTATTAAAGCAATTCTAGACGCGCTAGGCGAAGACGCTCACCTAGTTGGCAACATCGGTTTTCCTGCTATTGATGCCCTGGACAGCCTTAAACCTACCTCTGTAGTAGTATTTGAAATGAGCAGTTTCCAGCTCTGGGATCTAGAAAAATCCCCTCATATTTCTGTAGTTCTAAGAATCGAAGCCGACCATCTCAATGTTCACCACGGTTACGACGATTACGTAAATGCCAAAGGTCATATTGCTGAATATCAGACCAAAGAAGATAGTGTAATCTACTTTAAAGATAATGAAGATTCTATTAAGATCGCCGACAAAAGCGTTGGCAAACATTTCTCTTATCCTATTGAACAAAAATCCGAAAAGCTAAAAGAGCTTCTAGATTCTCTTAAAGTTCCAGGCGAACACAACAAAGAGGATGCTGAAGCTGCCCTTATCGCTGTTTCTGCTTACTACAATATCCCTCTAGATGAATTTATTGACCAAAACTTTGATAAGCTAAAAGCCGGCCTTCAAAGCTTCAGAGGCCTTCCTCATCATATCGAATTCGTAAAAACTGTTAACAATGTAGATTATTACGACGACAGCTTCTCTGCCTCTTATCCATCCCTAGAAGTTGCTATCAAAGCCTTCCCAGAGAAAAGAGTCTTCCTAATCGCCGGTGGCAAAGATAGAGGTTTGGATCTCACCCCTATCAAAAATGCTATTTTTAACGCACCAAATCTAGAAAAAGCTATTTTGATTGGCGAAACTAGCTATAAATTAGCAGAAAATGAGGATTCAGAAAAATATATTTTGGCAAACACCCTAAATGAAGCCGTAGAAACTGCCAAAAATCTAGCCGAAAAAGCTTCTAATGCCGTGGTACTCCTAAGCCCTGGTGCTGCTAGCTTCGATATGTTTAAAGATTTTTATGATCGCGGCGACCAGTTCCAAGAGATCATAAAGGGGTTTTAATGTTTACATTTTTAGACTATAATTACGACAAATTGTCAAATACAGCCACTTTTCGCTATCAAGGCAAAGATAATATCATTTTTACCGAAAAAGTCAAATTTGCCGGCCAAATTACAGATTATAATGAAAAAATCTTAGACAGTGCTCTCTTTTTAGCTTTTGTTATTCTTGGCACTTCTTACTACAAAGCCGAACCTACCACCTCTGTGAAATTACCTCAAAAGATTGACAAGGCTAAGAAATTTTTCTTTGATAAAATCTACCAAGAAGGTCTAAGCCAATTTGCTTTCGAAAACCACCTAAAAAGATCTAATCTAGCTAATTTTGAAGCTAAAGAACCTCTAGAAAGCTCAACAACAAATACCATCTCTGGCCCAGAAAAGACTCTTTGTCTCGTTAGCGGCGGCAAAGATTCGCTTTTGTCTTTTGAAAAATTAAGGCAGCAAGGCAAAAATCTTGAAATTGCCTACATTTCGGCAAATGGTGCATATCCTAGAATTTTAGATGAGCTAGGCACACCTCTCATTATTAACCGTGAAATAGATAAAGAAAATCTAAAAAAGGCTGGTGGACTCAATGGTCACGTACCAGTTACCCTAATAAACGAAGCGATTTCTCTTGTCCAGGCTATCCTAATCGGCACAAGCCATATTGAGTTTGGCATCGGAAGAGAGGGTCTAGAACCTCACGCTTGGATCGATGATCTCCCTGTTAACCACCAATGGTCCAAGACCGAGGAAGCCCAAAATCTTATCAAAAATTATATCAAGACTTACGTAGCTAAGAATATTACTGTTGGCTCCTGCCTAGAGAATTTCACCGAGCTTCAAATTGCTAAAGAATTTGCCGAAAAATGCTGGGACAAATATGCCGGCAAGTTTTCTTCCTGCAATGTCGCCAATTACAAACAAGACGAAGACAATAAAACTCTCAAATGGTGTGGTAAATGTGCCAAATGTGCCAACTCTTATCTGTTATTTTGCCCATTTGTATCTTTTGAAAAGCAAAAAGAAATCTTTGGACGCGATCTCTTCGAAGATCCAGAACTTAAAGAAATTTTCAAAGGCCTGCTTGGCATTGACGGCGTAATGAAACCATTCGAATGCATCGCCAGCATCGACGAACTTCGCTGGGCTTACGAGCACAAGTTGCCTGGCTACGGTGAATTGAACTTCTAGAAGTTCAGCTTAGCTTCCAGCTCAGTTAGCGCAGCCTTCTCAACCGAAGATACCGTGGCAAACCCTTTAATCCCTGATCCTGCAAACTCACGCGATAATTCAATCATCTTAGCCTTATCAATCCCCTTAATGATATTTGGCATATTATCGTATTTGTCTACTTCTTCATTAGCAAAGTAATTCTCGGCATAATAATCAGCAATTTGCCCCACAGTCTGTGCCCCCATCTGAAATCTACCTAGCGCATATTGTTTAGCTGCCTCAAAATCTTTGTCAGAAACTTCCCCGTTAAGAGCTTTCATTAACTCTGTCTGAATCAAAGAGAATAATTTTTCGGCATTTTCTTCGTTTACTTCACCATCAAAATCCCAATAAGTACTGTGCGCGTTGCTGCAAATCGCACTTCCCATCCCATAAACCAAGCCCCGTTTTCTAGCTACCCCAAAGATTTTAGAGTTCATTGTGCCATTTAAGATATGATTGAGACAGTTCATCGCAAATACTTCTTTAGAGTTAAGATGCCTTGGCGTTACCAAAGAAAACCCAAAAGTAATATTAGAAGCATCTTTTCTTCTGATTGCCACCATCTCTGTAGAATGAAGATCGGCAATTGGGATCTCAAATTTTTCACCTTCTTTTAGAGGCCAAGATTCTAATTCACTTATAATTTTGTGCTTCCGACCGTGAATTTTGCCAGCAATAATAAACATCATATTTTTGGCTGTATGAGTGCGCCTATAATGTTCCCGGATATCTTTAAGCTCGATATTAGAGATTGTCTCGCGTCTCTCAGCAAGATCCAAAATATCTTCACCTACTGCTTGCTGTACTCTAGGCCACAATAATCTGTAATAATCATTCATATAGCCTGTAAGCTCCGAGCGAACATTGGCTTTTTCAGACTTCAGTTCCTCTTCATTGAATCTCGGCTCAGCAATAGAAAGTCTCTGGAGTTCCATAATTCTGTCCCACTCAAAATCAGCACATTCTGTCTCATAGCAAACCGATACATCAGAGGTCCAGGCATTGTGATATGCCCCATTCTTGGTAAATTCAGCCTCAAAATCTTGCTCATCTTTATATTTGGCGTTAGCACCAAAAGCTAGATGTTCTACCACATGAGGGAGCTCGTAAATATCCTTATTTTTGGCATAAAGCATACCAGCCCTAAATTGAATCCTAGTAGCCATCACCGTAGCACCAGGGATGTCAATTAAAAGCCCACGCGCACCATTCTTAAGTTGGACTTCTTCTACAGCGTGTTTCACTTTTTCTTCTTCTTGGACTTCTTTTTCTTAGACTTTTTAGTAGCTTTTTTCTGCCCAGAACCAGTTGCTCCTGGGGTCTTTTTCTTAAATTCGTCGTCCAAGTTTTTCTCACCAGCCGAGATTTCGTTTACACCTTTATCGTTACCAGATGCCATCTTAGTAAGCTCAGATTCATATTCTTCGCCATCAGTGACATTATCTTCTGCAGCTTCTGTAGGAGTAATCGTGAGAAGAATCTTAAGTACTTCTTCTCTAAGATTTCTCTGAAGACCATCAAATAATTTTTGCGATTCTGAACGGTATTCTACCAAAGGATCTCTCTGGCCAACTGAACGCCAGTGGATACCCTCACGAAGATGCTGCATGTTCTCAAGATGTTGCATCCAGAGCATATCAAGCACCTTTAGATATACCTCACGTTCAACTTTACGCATCGTTTCTGCGCCAAAACGCTCTTCTTGTTTCTTGTAGGCTTCTTCGATAGCCTCAAGAGCTAATTGATAACGCTCTTTCTCTTTGCGTTTAACACCGATCTCGTGAATAAGGTCATCATCAAAGCTAAACACTGCCTTAAATTCTTCATCGAAATTCTTATTTACTCTAGAAGAAAATTCGGTAAGAGTTTTAGCTTCATCTCTCATCAATCTCTTGATTTCTGGGAAAATGTCGTCACCCTCAAGAATCTTCCTACGCATCATATAAACTACGCGACGGTGTCTATTGATAACGTTATCGTACTGTACCACATTTTTACGGGAATCAAAGTTAAAGCCTTCAATGCGTTTTTGAGCAGATTCAAGAGTCTTAGAAATTGCCCGAGTCTGAATTGGTGTATCCTCATCTACGCCAAGACGAGTCATTAACATCTTTACTCTGTCACCCTGGAAAATACGCATCAAATCATCTTCACAAGATACAAAGAATTGAGTAGTACCAGGATCACCCTGACGGCCACCACGGCCTCTAAGCTGATTATCTACACGTCTAGAATCGTGACGGGCTGAACCAATCACCACAAGACCACCAAGTTCTTTTACGCCTTTACCTAGTTTAATATCGGTACCACGACCTGCCATATTAGTAGCAAGCGTAATTGCACCTTTTTCACCGGCTTTAGCGATAATTGCAGCCTCACGCTCGTTGTTCTTAGCGTTCAAAATCTCATATGGTAGATTAAATTGATCTAGATACTTAGCGATTTCCTCGTTATTTGCAATAGAATCAGAACCAACAAGTACTGGCTGGCCCTTAGCGTGATACTCTTGAATTGCCTTTGCAATAGCTTTGAGCTTGCCTGCCTTAGTCTTATAAATCAAATCGTCCTTATCTACACGAATAATTGGCTTATTAGGTGGAATTTGAATTACATCAAGCGCATAAATCTGCTGGAATTCCTCTGCTTCAGTAAAGGCTGTACCAGTCATACCAGAAAGCTTATTATAAAGCCTAAAGAAGTTCTGGAACGAAATAGTAGCAAGTGTCATTGATTCTTGTTTGACTGCTACGCCTTCTTTAGCTTCAATTGCCTGATGAAGACCTTCGTTATAGCGACGACCTTGCATCAAACGCCAAGTATATTCATCTACGATAATTACTTCGCCAGAGTTAGTTACCACATAATCTTTGTCTCTCTTAAAGAGGACTTCGGCTCTTAAAGCTTGCTCCAAATGATAAACTAGAGGTGTATTCTTGGTAGAATAAAGATTTTCTACCCCTAACATCTTCTGGATTTTATCGATTCCCTCATCTGTAAGGGTAACAGAACGACGTTTTTCATCCAAAATATAATCTTCTGGGGTAAGTCTAGCCGTAATCTTAGCAAATTGATAGTATAATGCTGGATTATCGCCAGCTGGAGCAGAGATAATAAGAGGAGTTCTGGCCTCATCGATTAAGATTGAGTCTACCTCATCTACGATCGCAAAGTTAAGCTCTCTCTGACGAAGATTCTGTACTTCAGAAGTCATATTATCTCTAAGATAATCAAAGCCAAATTCATTGTTAGTGCCGTAGGTAATATCGGCATTGTAAGCCTCTTTTCTGGTACAAGGTTTAAGATGACGGAATCTTTCATCATCGTGGGCTTCGTTTTCATATTTTGCGTCATAAATAAATGAAGCATCGTTGATAATTACACCTACTGATACCCCAAGAAAATCATAAACTGGACCATTCCAGCCAGCATCACGCTGAGCAAGATAATCGTTTACCGTAACTACGTGCACACCTTTACCAGTAAGTGCGTTAAGATAAGCTGGGAGCATTGCTACGAGAGTTTTACCTTCACCGGTCTTCATTTCGGCTACAGCGCCTTCGTGAAGTACCATACCACCGATAAGCTGCACATCGTATGGACGCATTTTAAGGACACGTTTTGATGCCTCTCTAGCTACGGCAAAAGCTTCTGGGAGGATTTTATCTAAAGATTCTTTATTTTCTATGCGCTTTTTAAACTTTTCGGTCTGAGCTTTTAAGTCTTTTACGCTCATTTTTTCATATTTTGGCTCTAATTCATTAATAGCCTGAGCCTTTTTCCATAGTTTTTTCAGAACTTTTTTCTGTGCGTCACCAAACACCCCCTGCAAGAATTTGGTCAATGCAGTTTTGTCAGCCAATTTATCACTGGGCTTTTTCTCTTTTGCCATACTTCTCCTCACTTTCCCCCTATTATAGCACACTAACTTCTCTTGATAAAGAGATTTTTAAGGCTTCTTTTTTGGCGATGTGGTTGCATTTCTAGCTTATAGCGTCGAATCTGCCCTGTCACCTTAGCCTCAAGTAGATCCACCCCAGCAAAAATGTTTGTACATTCATCTTTAGCAGCAATTACTTTGCCACCAGGAATTTCCATTGCCACGGAAATTTCGTATTTATCAGTCTTACCCTTACCAATTTCGGTTACAATTACCTTGGCTACGATGTCTTTTTTGAAGCCTCTAGGAAGATATTTATCAAGCTTTCCAATCCGTTTTTCAACGTATTTTCTTAGGCTTTCTTCTACTTTATAACCATTCCCAGTAATCTCAATTTTTTCTATCATATTCCTCCTTTTTTATAGTTCTGTTTTTCCACCTAAATATGGCTGAAGTACTTTTGGCACCTCTAGCTTACCACCCTCGCGAGCATAATTCTCGAGAATTACCACGAGAGCTCTTGCAAATGGAATTGCCGTACCATTTAAGGTATGTACAAATTCTACTGAGCCATCTTTTCTTCTTACTCTCACATTACAAGCTCTAGCCTGAAAATCGGTACAGTTAGAGCAGCTCGTAATCTCTTGATATTTCTGATTTACAGGGGACCAATATTCCATATCGTACTTTTTGGCTGCTGGTGCACCAAGGTCGCCTGCAGCGATGTTGATCACGTGATAAGGAATTTCAAGCCCTTGCCAAATATCTTCTTCTATCGCCAAAATCTTTTCGTGAATTTCTTTACTCTGTTCAGGAAGACAAAATGCATACATCTCTAGTTTATTAAACTGATGTACTCTAAACAAACCTCTGGTATATTTACCGTAAGTCCCAGCTTCTTTTCTAAAACAAGCTGAATAACCGGCATAGAATAGTGGGAGCTTATCTTCGTCCAAAATTTCATCCATATGATAACCAGTAAGTGGCATCTCTGCCGTGGCAATCATTGCAAGATCTTCACCCTCAATGTAATATTCATCAGACTGTTCACTTGTTCTAGGGTTAAATCCACAACCCTCAAGTACTCTAGAAGACACCATATCTGGCACCGTCATAAAGGTAAAACCGTGCTCGATCACCTTAGAAAGACCATATTGAAGAAGAGCATTCTCAAGCAGTGCTAAATCACCCTTAAGATAATAAAATTTAGCTCCGGCTACTTTTGCACCTCTCTCAAAATCTAGCCAATCACGAGAAACAGCATAATCCAAGTGATCTACACCTGTTTCGTGATTTTTACCCCATTTTTTGACTTCTACAGAACATTCTTCACCACCTAGTGGCACATCGTCGAAGATTACGTTTGGTACCTGTTTTAGAAGTTCTTTTAGCTCAGTTTCTACGGTAGAAAGCGCCTGTTCCTTTTCCGACACCTCTGTTTTAATCTTCTTACCTTCTTCGATCAGCTCTGGGGCAGGCTTGCCACCCTTCATCTTACCGGCAATTTCGTTCCTTTTGGCTCTAAGCGTTTCTACTTCGCTCAAAATCTCCTTTCTCTTGTCATCAAGAGAGAGTACTTCTTCTATGTTGATTTTGTAGCCTTTTTCTTTTGTGGACTTTTCTACAAGTTCTAGGTTTTCTCTGATAAACTTCACATCTAACATAGACTCATTATAGCATAATAATCGTCTAAATGTAGATTTTCTGGTCTTAGGTTTGCATATTTTTCAGGAATATTAGGAATACTGTGTTTTAACTTTTTTCTTGGGTTCCTGAAAGCCATTTTAATAATCTTAAAAATCTCATCTGGGTATTTTGGCGCCTCTAGAGGTTCTAAGATCAGAACCTGTGAATCCACCTTCGGTGCTGGTTCAAATTCAGATCGGAGAACCACCGGCCCAAGAGACGGGACAGCCCGATTTTTGACAAATAAAGATAACATTGATTCTTTATCATCACAAATCCGTTCAGCCACCTCTTTTTGCATCAATAAAACAATTCTCTCTGGAAGATTTGGGGCTAGAAGTAACTTTTCCACAATTGGGCTAGTAATATAGTATGGAATGTTCCCAGCCACAAAATAAGGGGTAGGAACTGTGGAAAAGTCAAATTTAAGAATATCTTCGTTTTTAACTTCCAAATTCTTACCTGGAAATGATTTTGGTAAATTAGCAGCCAATTTAGCATCAAATTCAATTGCAAGCACCTTTTCAAAGCGTTTAAGAAGCGATGAGGTCAAAGTGCCAAGACCAGGCCCAATTTCTATACAAAGGGCTCCTGAACCCGTTAAATCGGCAATCTCGTCAAGAATAGCCCGATTCTTGAGCCAATGCTGTCCTAGAGATTTATTTACCATTTCTATTAGTCCAGTCTGTAGCGATATCAAACTGCTCTGGGTTGGTTTTTGCAAAATCACCGGTATCATAAACCCTACCGGCACCCACCGAAGTTTGTACTACCGAACAGCGAGGATACTTAGAAAGATTAGCAGCTACAAGCACATAGCCTTCAGCGTCCACCTTTACACCATCTTCACGTACTTTGTAGGTAGGTTGAACACCACAGTATATTGCAGCATATTCCATCACTCTGGACATATTAAGGTCATAATAAGTCTCTTTTCTGTCTACATAAGAGCCATCAGCCTTAGCCACAGTATAAATCACCGTACCCTTTGAAGCCGTTAAGGTTTGTTGACCAATTTTGGCAGCACCCACAGCTACAATCTTCTTTACTGGCTCTCTTACAACACTTTCAGAAACTAAGGTCTTAGAAACCTCTTCACCATCGACATAGAGAACCTCATAACTTGAGACTTTCATACCTACCTCACCAAGTTGTCTAATTTCTCTCTGACCTGGTGCCAAATTATAATCCTTAATTTCCTCAGTTTCAAATGGGATTTCTGTCTCTACGGTAACTGCATTAGCACCATTTCTAATCACTTCATAAACCATCGCCACCCCTGTTTCAAGGAAGTAGGCATTTTCTACTACTCTTATTTCATCACCATCATAAACGGTAATTCCGGCTTCTTTTAGGATGGTTTTTGGATCTGAGCTAGCCGTCATAACGTATTTTTCATTTAAACCGACTTTTACAAGAGCAGGACGTGATCTATAAATATTAATAAAGAAATTATCTCTATCAATCTTGGTATCAAGCGCTGGTTCTACCTTATCAGAGGTAGATACCTTATAACCAGCCTTATCAAGCGCTTCTTTTACGGTCTTAGCCGTGGTTTTAACGGTCAATTTCTTACCGTCATCATAAAAAGTCACAAAATGTTCCTCGGCTTCCTGATAAACACCGTCTTCGGTCTCTGCATAAGTATTCACGCTTAAATTTTTAGCAAAAGTCACGCCAAAAACAAAAGACAGCATAAATACAATGCCTAAAAACATTATCTTATCAAGCTTATGATCAAGCTTCATATCTTCTATTATATCACACTTTTGCTTAAAAATAAACCCCTTAACGGGGTTCATTCCAATTTCTAGGTGAAAATATAGCCAAAGTAACTCAACACTCTCACTACACTTCCCAATCGATTCAGGCCTCTCTCAACGTCAGATCGATCTGAATCTAATTCTATTTTAGCAT
This sequence comes from Candidatus Saccharimonadota bacterium, assembly GCA_017510925.1. GTDB lineage: Bacteria > Patescibacteriota > Saccharimonadia > Saccharimonadales > Saccharimonadaceae > Nanosyncoccus. The sequence goes on from JAFWLT010000008.1 coordinate 62,197, forward strand.
AGCCAGAATCAATGTCAATATTGATTTTTCAAAAAGTTTATGTTCTAATTATGCTTGACAAATACACAAAATATTGTGCGCATAATAGAGAAAATGTGCTATAATAAGCTTATGAATTGGAGGAAATGGCTTGATGACTTTGTTTTAGCCGGCAAAGGAATCTTAATGGCCACAAAAGAAAAACGTTTTTGGTACGGCTTTGTTCCTACATTTATTTTCTTTGCTATGCTTATAAACTTACTTTCTGCTGGCTTTTCTAAATTTCAACTAATGTTTTCTAGCCCAGAAGCTTTCGGGTTAGTCATAAGAGACGCATTTTTGAGCATTTTTGGCGTAAATCAGGTATTTTTAGATTGGCTACCGGTTTCTCTTCTCTGTTTACTGCAGGGCACTTTGGTAGGTCTCATCGTCTTTCTCTGGCACAAAAAACGTGAAAAAGGCGCTAATTCTGCCGGCGTAGAAAAAGCCGGTATTATCACTGGCCTAGTCGCTCTTGGCGCCGGCTGTCCTACCTGTGGCACCACGCTAATCACCCCACTTCTTGGCGCAATTTTCTCTACCGGCTCCCTAGCTATCGCCGGCGCCATCTCTATAATCGTCACTATCCTCGCCGTAATTATCGCAATTTTATCTTTAAAACGATTGGGTCTCGAAACCTATGTTATAATAATAGATGAAAAGTATAGGAGTAAAAATGCAAAAAGTCGCTAGAATTCTTGGCATTATTGCCATTTTCGGTGTTATCATCGCTGCTATGATTGCCAGTTTCAACCAAAAAACCCCAAATTCCGAAAAAGTCTGGGATAAAGACACTACCGTAGGTAATATGGAAGCCGATAATTACTTTATTATCTACTCCGACATCGTCTGTCCTTACTGTGTAGCCTTCGAAAACGCCATCATCGAGCACGAAGAAGAGTTTCAACAGTACATCAAAGAAAACGATATTCTAGTAGAAGTTCGCCTCTCAGATTTCCTTTATGAATACGGTCAATCTAACCCAATCTCCTCTAGATACAGCGCCGAGGCCGTTTATTGCGCCAAAAAAGAGGGCAAATTCTGGGATTATTATAATCACGTCATCCCTACCGTCTGGAATAATTATTTCAAGATCGCCGGCAAAAATGCCTTTATAGAGTTAAATGCCAAAGATAAAAGTTTCTGGATTTCAATTGGCAAAGAAGTAGGCCTAGGCGATAGCTTCGAAAAATGCGTCAAAAACGACGAAGTCCTCCCAGAAGTTATGGAAATCGCCAGAAAAACCGTTGAGCATATCGATGGTATGCCATATTTCAAGTTCAATAAATACATCTTCTCTGGTTTCAGCCTCGACCAAGGTTGGGAACACGTCAAAATGCACTTCGCTACCGGTCTAAAAAACAGATAAATTATTCAAATTCTTTGATTCTGTATTTTTTGGATGCTACTTCGGCATCACCAATCACAATCGCCGATTTAGCAATCTTAGAAGCGTATTTCATCTTGTCGCCAAGTTTTTTGCCACCAGCTACCACTGTGGCTGACGAACCTTTTTCACGCATCTCAGATGCCACTGTCATAGCATATTGATTTTCTTTGTCAGAAATTGGCACCACTGCTACATCTAATGGTTTCTCGGATTCAAGATTGATTAATTTCTTCTCTCTCAAGACGAAGAATAGGCGATTAAGCCCAATTGAACCACCTACACCTGGGAACTTCTGATCGGTAAAGTATTCAGCTAGATTCTCATATCTACCACCACCACAAACCGAACCGATATCCTTATGTTCAGGAAGTACAAATTCAAACACCGTACCAGTATAATAATCAAGACCCCTTACAATCTTCATATCAGCGACAATATTAGTATAACCATCAGAGGTTAGCATCTCCATTACTTCAGTAAGTTCGCTTAAGCCTTCCGACAAAATCTCATTCTCCACCCCTAAAGCTTTGATCCCGTCCACCACTTTTGAAGCTTCACCATTTAATTCGATAAACGCCAAGAGTTTTTCTTTGTCGCCAGAAGATACTCCAATCTCATCTAATGCTGCTTCGGTCTTCTCGGCAGGCACCTTTTCCGAGTGATCAATGATACTATAAATATCCGTAGATTTCTCTTGCAAATTAAGGCCAGAAAGTATCCCTTTTAAAATTTTACGGTTAGAAATCCTGGCTAGCACTGGAGTTTTAAGCTCAAACGAAGAGAATGCGTCAAGAAGCGTAGAAATCACATCTGCATCATAAAATAGTGGCAAATTTTCACGCTCATTCACATCTACATCACATTGATAAAATTCACGAAATCTTCCACGCTGCGCTCTTTCACCTCTAAAGTTCTCACCCATCTGACAAACTTTAAACGGGAAACTAAGATCGCTCTCATGTTCCACGATGTAGCGAGCCAGAGGCACTGTATGATCAAACCGAAGCGCCTCGGTAGAATCCTCCATAGTTTCGTTAGTTTTAGCAACTTTATAAATCTGTTTCTCTGTATCTCCACCAGCCTTAGCTAGAAGTATCTCAGTTCTTTCAAGAATTGGCGTCTCAATATTAAGGAAACCATGCGCGTGATATTTTTCCGATACCCCTGTTTTTAGTTTATCAAAGACGGCCTGAATTTCTGGAAGTAGTTCTTGTGTCCCAGAAATTGGTGAAGTATTTATTTTTTTCATATTCCCATTATATCACAAATGTGATATAATAAATACACGGCTCTGTAGCTCAGTTGGTAGAGCAGAGGCCTGAAGAGCCTTGTGTCGTTGGTTCAAGTCCGACCGGAGCCACCATTAGCATCTGGCGATGCTCTGGCAAAGTGCAGGACGTTGTTCTCACGAATCAAGTCCGACCGGAGCCACCACTTAAAAATTAACGTAGTATTTGGGCCGGTAGCTCAGCTGGTTAGAGCACGGGCCTTTTAAGCCCGGTGTCGAGGGTTCGAGCCCCTCCCGGCTCACCAATCTCAAATCTACGTTCTCTGGGCGGTTAGCTCAGCTGGCTAGAGCGCGTCTTTGACGTAGACGAGGTCACAGGTTCAACTCCTGTATCGCCCACCAACTACTTGATAATTTCCACCACCTTCTGGTGGCTTTTTTGTCCCCTAAGAATTTCAATCTGAGATTTAGAAACCCCGTAATAATCAGAAAGAGCTCGAATTAACGCCGTATTTGCTTCTCCATCGTGTGCCCTAGCATGCAAATATACGATCAACCCATCGTCAGAAGCAACGATCTTCTCCTGTTTGGCCCCTGGTTTTACGGTAACTTGAATCTTCATACCCCTTATTATATAATATATTTAATGAATAGAGTACCCCTAGCAGAGAGGATGCGCCCAAAAACTCTAAAAGAGGTTGTGGGGCAAGAAAAAATCATCGGCGAGGGCAAAATTTTAACAGAGATTGTTAAGAAAAAAGAGCCCGTCAACCTAATTTTTTGGGGTCCTCCAGGTACCGGTAAAACTACTCTGGCTCGCATTTTGGCTCACGAGTTCAAATCTGATTTTGTAGAAATTTCTGCTGTCACCTCTGGCAAAAAAGACGTAGAAGCCGTAGTAGAGAGAGCCAAACAAAATTGGAACCTAGGAATCAGAACCGTACTTTTTGTAGACGAAATCCATAGATTCAACAAAGCTCAACAAGATGCCTTTCTCCCTCACGTAGAATCTGGCCTCATCACTCTGATTGGCGCCACCACCGAGAACCCCTCTTTTGAGGTAATTTCTCCACTTTTATCTCGCTCTCGCGTAGTCGTTGTCTCCCCTTTGGATAAGAAATCCATCTTAAAAGTTCTCAAAAAGGCTGTCAAAGCCGAAAATATCAATATTGATAAAGACGCCCTGGATTATTTAGCTGAATTATCTGGTGGCGACGCTCGCTCAGCCTTAGGTGATTTAGAACTTGCTGCCTCTCTTAATCAACACATTACTAAAGAAATTATCGAGGAAGCCGCTGGCAAAAAACTCCCAGGATACGACAAAAAAGGTGACAATCACTATGACACCATCTCTGCCTTTATTAAATCTATGCGTGGTTCCGATGTGGACGCAGCTCTCTATTATCTTGCACGTATGGTAGAATCCGGCGAAGATCCTAAATTTATCGCCAGACGTATGGTAATCTTTGCTTCAGAAGATATTGGTCTAGCCGGAAATGGCGCTCTTGCTCTTGCCACAGCCTGTTTTCAGGCTGTAGAACGCGTAGGTATGCCAGAATCTGGTTTAATCCTCGCCCACGCCACTGTAGCACTCACATTGAGTAAGAAATCCAGAAAAACCACTGATGCTTGGTATAAAGCCCAAGATCTTGCTAGAAAATCAATGGGAGAACCCGTCCCTACCTGGCTCAGAAACGCCCCAACCAAACTGATGAAAGACCTAGGTTTCGGCAAAGGTCAAAAATGGGAGGCCGGCTTCCATTTAGATAAGTCCTACCTCCCAGATAGTATCAAAGATCAAAAGATCTTTTAAACTTTATTGATCACCGGTATCACAATCGGCGTATGTCCAGTTGCATCAAAGAGGATATGGGTAATATCGGTCTTAATTTCTTCTTTTAATACCTTCATCTCTGGATCAGAGGCGATTGATTTATCGGTTTTCTGGCGAAGATAATGCCTAATTTTACCAATCAACTCTTCAGAGTTATCGAGATAAATAAATGCTCTAGAAACAATATCAGGCGTCTTCATCAAATGCCCAGTTTTCTTATTAAGGGTAAGAACTATCACAAAGATACCTTCTCTGGAAATATGAATCCTATCTTTTACCACTGCTTCGTGCACTGGCTTATCAGCATCATCATAAAGTTTATTCCCCACTGGGATTCTGCCACATTTCTTGATGGTTTTATTAGGAAGAAGTTCAATAATATCACCGTCATCTGGAAGAATAATCCTATCGTGTGGAATCCCTACAACGTTCTCTGCCATCTCGGCGTTGTGCTGAAGCATATAAAATTCACCGTGATATGGCACATAATTAGTAGGATGAAGTCTAGTTACAAATTCTACGTGATCTTCATAGTAAGCGTGGCCAGATAAATGAAGTGGCCCAATATTAGTAAGATGAGTCTTACCATTTTGAATCACCTGTGCGCCTTCACGGAGTAACCCATCTACGGTATTTACCACGTGTGGTTCATTGCCTGGAATTGGGTTAGAAGAAAATACCACTGTATCTGTTGGCTTAATCTTGATAAACTTATGTGCCCCCGTAATCATTCTGTTGAGCACAGCGTTCAATTCACCCTGAGAACCAGTACAAACGATACAAACCTTCTCATCCGGGAGCTTCAAAGTATCTTCCATCTTAATAATCGTATCTTTTGGCACTTTGATAGACTTAGATCTAAGTGCTACCTCTACGTTATTAATCATCGAAAAACCAGAAAATGCCACTTTTCTACCCCTAGCGGCAGCTTCTTTCAAGATAAGTTCAATTCTAGAAATTTGTGATGAGAAACAAGAAATAATTACTCTACCACCAGCATAATGATCCATCACTTTACCGAGGTTTTCACCTACATCGTACTCAGAATGAGGATGTTTGCCCGGAGAATCAATATTAGTAGACTCATTGAGCATCAAATCGATTCCCTCAGTCTTGACAATTTCGTCAATTCTTTCATAATCTGTCTGTACGCCCATTGGGTTGGCTTCATAACGCCAGTCCCCAGAGAAATAGATCAATCCATTAGGGGTACGCACCACGATTGCTGTGTTACCAGGAATAGAGTGAAGTGTATGAATAAACTCCACCGAAAAATTCTCAGAAACCTTAATTTTTTCGTGTTTAAATGGGTCTACTGGGCAATAATTCATATCTGGAGCTTCGTCTAGTTCGCTCATTTGTTTTTTAATCATCCCAATCGTAAAATCAGTCCCATAAATAGGGGTAAGATTAGAAAAATGAGGAAGTAAATGTTTGCAGGCCCCGATATGATCTAGGTGAGCGTGCGTAAAACAGATAGCTTTTACCTTAGAAATATTATCTTCAAGATATTTAATATCTGGGATCATATAGTTTACACCAGGATAATCATCACCAGCGAAAAGAACGCCCATATCAATTAACACCATCTCTGATTTATATTCAACGATGGTCATATTTTTACCAATACCAAACTCGCCTACACCACCAATTGGGATGATTTTTACGGCTTCAGGATCTGGACGAAGTTGCTTTAATTTAGCATTTGTCATCTGTTCACCGTTGTAACCGTTATAACGAGATTTATCTACAGGTAAGCCAATAATGTGTTGAGTGGCCTGTGCATTCACATCCTGAGAAAGCATTCTCTGGTGGTGCACCATATCACCTTTTTTAGCTGATACAGATAATTTTACCTTTCTAGCTTCAGCCGGATTTTCTACCTTTTTTACGTTATCTACAGCTTTTTTAGTAGCCTTCTTAGGGGTAGCTTTTTTTACCAACTTAGCATCTTTGCCACCAGGGGCAAAATTAGAATTAAAATTACGTTTTTGTGCTTCTTCAAATTGTTTTTTGATGTCGCCGATTCTCTCAGCCCTAGACTGTAGGAGCCGAGCACGACGCTCTTCTTCTTTTAAATTCATAAAATCCTTTTTATTACAAGTAAAATCGCTATCTCTATTATACCAAAATGCTTGCAATTTTTCAACCCCTTTGCTATAATAAGACTATACCATTATAAGACCGACCCATCAGGGCCGGCTGTTTTAATTTAAAGAAAGGAAAATATGGAAGGTTTGGATCTAAAACAGATGTCAGCTATGGTAGACATTATCGCCGAAGAAAAAGGTCTCCCAAAAGATACTGTTCTTAGCGTTATCGAACAAGCCATCGCTGCTGCTTGGCGTAAAGACAACGGCGACAGAGATATGAATGTTCGTGCTATGCTAAATACCAAAACTGGCGAAGCTGATGTTTTCATCGCCCGCGAAGTCATCGAAGATGATGTAGCCTACAACCCATCCACCGAAATCCCTCTAAAGGAAGCCGGCAAGGGTGCAAAAATTGGCGACGTTATAGAAGAAAAACAACAAGTTACCACTTTTGGCCGCGTAGCCGCTATGACTGCAAAACAAGTAGTAATTCAAAGACTTAGAGAAGCAGAAAACGATGCTGTTCTTGCCGAATACGAAGACAAAGTTGGTACTATTGTTACAGGGGTAATCTCTCGTGTAGAGCCAAAAATCGTACGCATTGATCTTGGTCGCGCCACTGGTATTATGCCACGTTCCGAGCAAATCGACGGCGAATATTACTCTGTAGGTAGCCGTATCAAGGTATACATCAAAAATATCGAGAAAAACGAAAAAGGTGCTCAGCTTATCCTATCTAGGGGTTCTGCTGAATTCATCGAATGTCTCTTCCGTCAGGAAGTTCCAGAAATCGAAAACGGTACCGTAGAAATCAAGGGTATCGCCAGAGAAGCTGGTCGTCGCACCAAAATCGCTGTTACCTCAACTACCCCTGGTGTAGACCCAGTTGGTACCTTTGTGGGTGGCCGTGGTGTACGCGTCCAAGCTGTAATGAACGAAATCGGCGACAAAGAAAAAATCGACGTCATCACCTGGAGTGATAACCCATCTGAATACATCAGAGAAGCTCTCTCCCCTGCCGAAATCAACAAAGTAGAAATTGACGGCAAAAAAGCCAAAGTACTTGTTTCTGAAGATATGCAATCTATCGCTATCGGCAAACAAGGTCAAAACGTTCGCCTAGCTTCTAAGCTTACTGGTTACGAAATCGATATCGAACTAGTTAAAGCAGCCAAAAAGAAGAAAAAAGGCAACGTAGAAGATTCACTTCTCTCTGCCCTCGAAGAATCCGAAGAAGAGGAAGCATAAAAAAATCCCCCTTTAAGGGGGATTTTTTTATAATTTGGCACCTTCCTAGTTTCCCGCTTTCGCAGTATAATCGGCGCTACTGGGCTTGACTTCTGTGTTCGGAATGAGAACAGGTATTTCCCCAGCGCTATGGGCACCAAATTGTAATAACAGAGATGTCTATTATTACTATTGATGTCCATAAGTTGCCAAAATGTTAAGATTTTAGACACCGCGGTGCTATCAAGCACCGGTTGCTAGCTATGTCAAAGTACATAAAAAGGCGATGGACTCCTTAGTACTTCTCAGCTCCATATGTTGCCATACTTCCACTTAAAGCCTATCAACCTAATCATCTATTAGGGATCTCCTAGGGAATTCTTATCTTGGAGTGGGCTTCGCGCTTAATATGCTTTCAGCGCTTATCTCTTCCGCACGTAGCTACCCGGCAATGCAGCAGGTGGCCACAACCGGTACACTAGAGGTGCGTTCATCTCGGTCCTCTCGTACTAGAGACAAATCTCCTCAAAATTCCTAACGAT
>JAFWLT010000009.1 GCA_017510925.1 Candidatus Saccharimonadota bacterium
AGCAATCCCTCTAACCGGCGGGCCCCAATTTGTGTGAGGTGGGTCGCGCTTCCGGGGTTCTCCCGGTATAGTGAGAAGCGTTAGAGGGCCAAAATAGCCTCAGGTAGTGCCCACCCATACCTGAGGCTATTTTGGTTTTTGAATTATTATGATATTATATATTATATGTCTAAAAACTTAGTGATCGTAGAGAGCCCGGCAAAGGCGCACACTATCGAGAAATATCTCGGTAAAGATTTTAAGGTGTTGGCCTCGGTGGGGCATATCAGAAAAGACACTAAGGTTGATAAATCTACTTTTGATGTGACTTACGAAATCGATCCGGAGCACACCAAAATTATCGCAGAACTTAAAAAAGAAGCCAAAGCTGCAGACAAAATCTGGCTCGCAACGGATGAAGACCGTGAAGGAGAATCTATTTCTTGGCATCTTCTCGAAGTTTTGGGGCTTCCTAAAAATACGGCTAGAATTACTTTTCATGAGATCACTAAACCAGCACTCGACGAAGCCATTAAGAACCCACGCAAAGTAGATATGGATATGGTAGCATCCCAGCAAGCACGGCAAACCTTAGATATGCTCGTAGGTTATGATCTTTCTGATATGGTACGCAAAAAAGTACCAGGCGCTATCAGCGCTGGGCGCGTACAATCACCAGCACTTCGTTTAGTAGTAGAGCGCGAAAAAGAAATTGAGAAACACGAGGCTAAGGCTTCTTTTAAAGTTACTGGTAAGTTTTCTAAGGGTGCAGAATTTGATGCTAATTATGATGGCGAAGCGCCAAAAGACGAAAAAGCTGCCGAAAAATTATTGGAAAAACTAGGCCCAGCCGAATTTAAGGTAGAAGACGTAGAAGAAACTGAGGGAACTAAAGCTGGCCCTGTGCCATTTACTACTGCATCACTTCAGATTGAGGCCAACGCAAAGCTTGGTTTTTCGTCACGCACCACAATGAGTGCAGCTCAAGGTTTGTATCAGGCTGGTCTCATCACCTATCATAGAACGGATTCCTTAAATCTTTCTAAACAGGCCGTGGCTGCGATCGCCGGTTTTGTAGAAGGGAAGTTTGGCAAGGATTATCTTAAAGTAAAGACTTTTAAAACCAAAGATGCGTCGGCACAAGAAGCACACGAGGCTATTAGGCCTACCGATGTATTTGTGGGTAATGCTGGCAAGAATGATTACGAAAAACGGCTTTATAATTTGATTTGGTCACGCACGGTGGCCACACAAATGGCTAACGCCAAAGTGGCAAAAACTACCATCAAATTATCTAACGATTTTATAGCTAAAGGCGAAGTGGTGATATTTGACGGGTTTTTGAAAGTCTATGGCAAGAGCAAAGATCTGGAATTACCAAAAGTTAAGAAAGGTGACGCCGTTAAATGCCTCTCCATTACAGCAAGACAGAATTTTGGCAAACCACCTGCAAGATATACCGAAGGTTCTTTGGTGAAAAAACTAGAAGAGCTTGGTATTGGCCGGCCTTCTACTTATGCATCAATTATGACGGCAATTCAAGCGCGTGGCTATGTAGTAAAAGGTGAATCTGAAGGGGAAGAAAGAGAAGTAGTAGAGTTAGTAGCAAAAGGTGGCAAGGTTTCTCGTAGTGTAGTAAAAGAGAAATACGGCGCCAACAAGGGTAAACTTATTCCTACACCAATCGGCGAACTCGTAGCAGGATTCCTTACTGATAATTTCAAAAATATCGTAGATTATAAATTTACGGCCAATATTGAAAAAGATTTGGATCTAGTGGCAGATGCCAAACTAGAACGGGTAAAAATGCTCAAAGATTTTTATGGGCCGTTTAAAGATACAGTGTTGGTAGCTTCTGGTGTAGAAAGATACAACAATGCCAGGCTACTCGGCCACGATCCAGAAACTGGCAAACCAATTTTTGCTAAAGTGGGGAAGAACGGTGGCTTTATTCAACTGGGCGACAACGAAAAAGAATCTGGCGAAAAGCCACGTTTCGCACCACTTCCTAAGAGGAAATCCGTAAAAACTGTAACCTTAGACCAAGCTTTGGAACAGCTAGCTTTGCCGGCATTGCCACGACTACTCGGTACAGCACCGGATGGCGCAGAATTAATTGCAGCAAGTGGGCCATTTGGGCCATATCTAAAAGGCGGTAAGTATAATATACCGATGAAAGATTTTGATCCTTATACTGTAACTCTTAAAGAGGCCTTGTCTTTGTACCAAGCTAAGATTGATTCTATCATCGCTGATTGGGATGAAATTATGATTATCAACGGGGCTTATGGGCCATACGTAAAGGGGCCAGGGCGTCGCAATAATGTGAGAGTGCCAAAAGAGATGGACCCAAAGAAGATCACTCTAGAGCAGGCTAAAGAAATGCTAGAGAACAAGCCAAAAACTGCTTCTAAAACTCGCCGTGGCAAACGTGGCGGGCGGAAGAAGAAATAAATAAGTCTTAATATCTGGCGATGCAGCGGACTGAACGGCCCACCGTTCTGGCGCCGTGGTCAGTGGAGTGATAGCTGGAATTGAAGAAAAACACACCATATCTTTCGGTTGCATCATAGGCTGTAGCAGAATAATAATACCCCTCTGAACCAACTTGCACTACTGATCCACGAACAAAATCGCCAGCAAGCGCGAACGCAGCACCACCATTCGCTAGGGGTGCACGCATTTTGGCGTAGGTGTTGTAATAAGTATTCCGTAGAGCTCCTATTTCACTACTGCTTGATCCACCAGTAGGGAGTCTCCAACCAGCTGGGCATAAATCATACTGAGCGAGAGTACTGTTTGAATTAGTACAAATACTAGTAGCAGATGCGGCACAATAATTATATAACATACCGTATTTCGTACCCGACGTACTATCTATACCTCCACCTGTATAGGCCATTACCGGTGCCGTATAGGTATCTGGAATCGAAGAAGCGTATTTCCAACTATTAAATGTAGCAGCATCTATGGTGGTTTCTAGATTAGTATTTAGTTTTGTTAGATTCTCTGTTAAAGCAGTGGCCCCTAGGTTTAAATTATCTGCCATCCAGATCCTATCATCAGCAAGTTTAGCAACAGTATATTCTTCATTGTCGCGTTTGTCTTTTAAGACTTTCGTTGCTCCAATAGAAGTGTTTTTTACGATCTGTGGATTCATATCTTGCATATAAGTAATATCGGAAAGGGTGCGAGTGTCATTGAGAATGCAACGTGCAAATATCCCACTGTCTCGAGTAAAGTCATTGCTACCTGCCACCATACTATTTCCATCGTAGCCCATATAGTAAAAATGCGTACTGTCAGATACAGTGGATGACCAATATTTACCAGCATTAGTAGTATAAATATTGCTATTATAGTAATAGCCACCCACCACAGGATTATATTCCGATGCATAGCTTAAAATACCTATCTGTTCTGAGATCATTGGCAATCTCCAGCCCTTAGGACAAATGTCGTGGCTAGCATTGGATGACACAGAAGATCCTGAAATAGTTCCAGCAGAGACAGCCTTATAGTTATACCAGCATCCGGTATTATCATTACCGGAGCAATGCATATTAGCAGTAACATAATCGTTGAAGCCAGCAGTAGAGTCTGCCGGGAGAGTGTATTCTGCGTCGGTTATGTTTGAATCACTACTTGTGATTTTTGTGCCACCGGCGAGGTTAAGATTTGAGGTCATCCAACAACTACCGTTAATCCACCTTACTGTATATTCTTTATTGTCTCTTTTATCCATAACGGTGTAATCACTAGAAGAGGCCAAAGTCCTACACATAGCAGGGGTAAAGTTTTGCATATAATCGAGAACTGGATGTGCCACAATATTAAACTGAAGTGTAGTAGAGTAAGACCCAGAAGCTTGGAGGTAGTCAATCTTGGCTGCGAGGGAAAGTTCTGCTTCGTCGTGATTTACAGCTGTATCACTTTCCATTAGGGTGTTACCGGATTGGAATGGTACGTAGCCACTGGTGATAGTAGATGGAATTGATGTATTGGAGTTAATCTTGTAACCCCATTTGTCTGCCGTAAAGGAGGATTGAGTATAAGTACCTGGATCTAGGGTTGGCATGATAGCTGAGATACCATCACTTGTAGTATCCCTATTTAGGTTGGTACCGTCATTTGGAGTAGAGAGAGTTAGTGTATAGCCGGTTCTATTATTAGTGCCTACTGATATTGTAAAGTCTTTTGAGTCAAAAGTTTTACTGGATGGATCTAGGTTGATGATGATTGGGTTTGATGGAATAGTGAGGGTGAGAGCTGGAGCTATACTGACGTTATAGTCTACGTCTGTGGCTGAAGCGTTTGATGAACTTACTCCCAAAGCCAAAAAGGCAAGTGCAAAAACACACATAGAAAATGTTGATTTATGCACAACCTTAAGCATAATCTTATTATATCACATTTTAAGCTCGTCAAAAGCCTTTTTTAAGACTTCTAACATATCTTCATAATCTTTTTCTGTGACTGTAGAAATCGGCGCGTAGATATAGATTACATTATCTACTACTTCTAAGTTGTAACTTGGATTTTTGTCGTATAGAAATTCCATAAACTTAGGATTTAGAAGCTCAAAGGCTGGCAGAGCATCACGAGAGCTAGCGTAAACTTCGTAGCGATCGTTAAACTCGTTCCATTCCATTTCAAATTTGTCGTAAGATTTTTCTGGCTTTTTACCGGATTTAAATTTACGAGATTTCACAATTACGCCAAGATAGTCTTTTGGTACGTTGATTTGCCCAACAATATAATAACTGTTTGCAGCACGACCTGGATATTCTGCATAGGTATAAAGCTGAATGAGAAGATCTCCCATTTTGCCGATTACGTGGTTGTTAATATCGGCAATGCTCATACTGGCGCCACCAAAGATAAGTCCACGAGAAGGAAGCGCATAACGGCCCCAGTCTGGACTGTAGAAGAGGTTATTTTTGTCGGCAAAGGTTGCAAGAGATTTAACTAGATGTGGGGCAGATTCGGTAGGCTGAGCAATGCCGGCGAGTTTGATATTTTTGCCATCATAGACAAATGTCCAGGTTTCTACTGCGCTTGGCACATATTGGCTATACAGTTTTTTGCCATCGTCTGTGATTACTTCGTCTAGGCCAGCAAAACTGTAAGCTACGTGAATAGGCGTTGGAATGCCAGTGTTTTCGTTGACTGGATCTAGCAAATAAACTTTCTTGACTTTTAGTTTGCTGACTTTGTTGGCGCGATGGAGATTCTTGAGAAGCTCCAACATAAGTGATGCGTGCTCATTGTAATGCTCGGTAGTGTATTTTTTGATACTGGCTGTATTAAAATCAGACCAATCAGCTTGGTAGGATTTAAAGATTTCTTCGGCTTGACGGTGAATTTCTTTTTCTTCGGCAGTAGAATTGTAATCTTTGAGATTAAGTGATTTGCCAGTCTTCATACACAGCATAATTACTAGAAATGTAATACCAAAGGTTAATATGACTGCTACCCAGTCATCGTCAGAAGATGATGAACTAGAAGAAGAACTATGCGAAGAGCTGTGGGACGAGCTGTGGGAGGAGCTACTACCACCTCCACCACCTCCACCCCCACCGGAGCTTGAGCCGCCACCACCAGCAAAGCCAAAAAGCGCGATAGCAATACTTGTAATGATAGCAGCGAACTTCATAGTAATATTATAACACGAAAGGCAAGGAGGCTGAGATTCCTTACCATAATCGTTTTACAATTTTTTTTCAAAAATGTAAAAAATGTGCTACAATAGTAATAGAAATTAATAAATTCCGTAGTTGACACTTACTCAAAACTATGGTATTATAAATAAAAGTAATATAATTAACAGAGTTGGGCGAAGGGAAAAATTTTATGGACCAAAATGCGGAAATCCTAAAAAAAGCAATCCAAGGAAGCCTCAAAATCGTTGAACAAGACCGCGAAAAAGAAATCATTTCCAGACGATTTGGCCTAAAAGGATCAAAAGAAACTCTAGAACAAATTGGTGAAACATTGTCTATCACACGTGAACGTGTAAGACAACTCGAAAAAGCCATCTTGATTCGCCTTCAAATTTCCGCAGAGGAGAACAAGATCCCAGAACTCATCGCAGCAGAAAAGATATTGGTCCGTAATCTTACTGAAATGGGAAGAGTCGCTCGCCTCGATGAACTTGCATCTAAGATCTATGGCAAAACCGCTACTCCTTCGGAGCAGAACGGTATTTATTTTATTGCCACCTTTGCAAAGAATCTTACAGTTATAGAAGAAAACGATCGTTATTTTAATGGTGTAGGTATTGCCGAGTATGGTGATGCCATAGCCATAAGAGGGAAGGTAGACAAGATTGTTTCTACTATTTCTGCCAACAAACAACCAATGACTCTTGATGAGCTTGACAATAAACTAGATTATGAGCATCCTGATCATATAAAAGCAGTTGCGTCAATTTCTAAGCTTCTTGCTACTCTTAATGGAGTATGGGGTCTTGCTAAATGGCCAGCAGTAAATCCAAAGAATATCCGTGATAAAATTTTTGTAATTCTTGAGACCAAACACGAACCAATGCATTTTTCTGACATCGCAGAAGAAATCAAGAATTCTAACTTCAAACGCAAGAATGTAACTGTACAAGCTATCCACAACGAGCTTATCAAAGATCCACGTTTCATCTTGATTGGTCGTGGCATTTACGCTCTTAGCACCTGGGGTTACAAGAAGGGAACTATTTCTGATATTATCGTTTCTATCCTAGAAAAGTCCGACAAACCTCTCTCAAAAGAAGAGATCGTTAAGCAAGTTCTTAAAGTTCGCAAAGTTAAAGAAACTACCATTCTTCTTAATCTTCAGAACAAAAAACTTTTCAAAAAAGTAGACAAAAATTCTTACGAAAAAGCATAGTTTTTATCCCTATATTATGCTATAATTAGACTATGGAAAATGTCATACATTTTATATTGATGCCGATTTTCTGGATACCGGTAGTATGCATTTTGGCGTACTTAACGTACAAGAATTACAAAAAAATCAACAAGCTAAAAGTTTTAAATGTAGATTCTGTACTTTTGATGCTAGAGATTCCACGTACCAATGACAAACAAGAGCTTGCAGCAGAGCAATTGTTTGCATCTTTACATGGCATATTACGTGACAAAAGAGAACTTAAAAATTCTGGTGGCGTACAAGAACATCTTTCTTTTGAAATCGTCTCAACGGCTGGGCAGATCAGATTTTATGTTTGGGTACCAAAAGTTTTGCAGAGCTTTGTAGAAGGGCAGATCTATGCTCAATATCCAACTGTGCAGATTTTTAAGATGGACGAAGATTATGCTGATGACAGAGACAAATACCCTGTGTCTTACACTACCGAGCTTACTTTGACAGACACCGATGCACTCCCAATTAAAACTTTTGATTCTTTTGAAGTAGACCCACTTGCTGGTATTACCGGCACCCTAGCTAAGCTAGATCCGGACAGAACGGAAGAAATGTGGATCCAAATTTTGGCTCGTCCTATCCCTGATGATTGGCATAAAAACACCACAGATAAATGGGTTTCGGCCGTCAAAGCAGGGAAGAAACTAGTGGGCTCTGGTATTGACTGGACTTGGTTTATAGAAGCGATCGGGGCTTTGTTTAGACCACCAGCTGGTGGCACTAATTCTGAAACTAAGGTAGAATTATCCGAACGTGCCAAGGCTCAAATCGCCAAAGCAGAAGAAAAGGCCACCAAACTTGGCTACGACGTAAAGATTCGCTTGGCTTATCTCGGCCAAAACGAAACTGACGCCAAGCTTAATATGCAGGCTCTAGTTGGTACCTTTAAACAGTATAATTCTACTTCTATTAACGGCTTTCAACAAAAAGGTGGCAGCTTCAACAAGAAAGATCTCGAAGCTTACAAAACTCGTGAATTCTCTGATAGTGGCTTTATTCTTAATATCTCCGAGCTGGCTTCGGTTTATCACTTACCACACACTTCTGTGGAAACACCAAATATCGTGTGGGCCAACGCCAAGACAGCCGAACCACCTGCTCAGCTCCCAGTACTCACTGGCGAAAAATCTATCGACGAAAACATCTCAGCCTTTGGTCTTACCAATTTCCGTGGTATCAACCACCAGTTTGGTTTGCAGCGTATAGACCGTTCACGTCACGTTTATATTATTGGTCAAACCGGGGCAGGGAAAAGTGGTATGCTAGAACTCTTGGCCCTTTCTGATGTATTTTATAATCAAGGTTATTGTATTATCGATCCACACGGTGATTTTGCTATCGACAACCTTAAATTTATCCCAGAATCTAGAGTAAAAGATGTAGTTTATTTCAACCCAGCAGACACAGCCTTCCCTATTGCATTTAACCCTCTAGAGATTTCTGATCCTTCTAGAAAGCCTAATATTTGTTCCGAGGTAATCGGCGTGCTTAAACGTATGTTTGGTGATTCTTGGGGCCCTAGACTCGAGCATATCTTACGCTATACTTTGCTTGCTTTACTCGATAGGCCTTCTACTACTCTTCTCGATATTTCTAGAATGCTCACCGACAAAGAATTTAGAAAAGAAACCCTAAATTATTGCCAAGACGTAACAGTACTTCAATTCTGGAAACACGAGTTTGGCCAATGGAACGAAAAACAAGTAAATGAATCTATTGCACCAGTACTTAATAAAGTAGGCGCCTTTACGGCTAACCCAATCATTAGAAATATCATCGGCCAGCCAAAATCTTCCTTTGATATTCGCAAGATTATGGATGAAGGCAAAATTCTTGTTGTAAACCTCTCTAAGGGCCTAATTGGCGAAGATAACGCTTCTATTCTAGGCGCTTTCCTTGTTACTAAAGTACAACTCGCTGCAATGAGTCGCTCTGATATCCCTAGGGTTGAAGATCGCCGGCCATTTTATCTTTATGTAGATGAGTTCCAAAACTTTGCTACCGATTCGTTTGCTGTGATCCTATCCGAGGCTCGTAAATACGGTCTAAACCTTACCGTAGCCAACCAATATGTCGCTCAAATGACTGATTCGGTGCGTGATGCCGTATTTGGTAACGTAGGTACTACAATTTCCTTCCGGGTATCTGCCGAAGATGCACCAATCCTCGTAAAGCAGTTTGAGCCGACTTTTGATGCTTCTGACCTCTTACAATTAAACAACCGTCACTTTGTAATTTCGATGATTATCAACGGGGAAAAGGTACCTGCTTTCTCTGCTACTACCCTTTCTATCCCATCTTCACCACAAGATAACTTCTCTTCTATTGTAGAGTATTCTAGGGTGCGCTATGGCCGTCCACGCGAAGATGTAGAAAAAGAAATTAAAGAGACTATCGAACAAGCAGAGAAGTACAAAAAAGAGCTTTCTGACTCTGGTAGAGCAACTAGTGTTAGCTTTGAAGCTGCCCCTGTTCTCTCCCCTGTTAACTCCCCTGTTACCAAGAGTAGAAGTACCGAACAAAAACCGAACTTAAAACCTCATACTCCTCAGGGAGACCTTATCAAGGCTAAACTCAGTCCTAACGCCGTAGAAGGCAAAGATCGCCCAGGTCTAAAAGATCTAGCGAAGCTAGCAGAGCAAATATCAGGGAATGAAACCAAGGCAGGGAATGAGCAGCCAGTAGAAAATGGGGAAGAGAAAGCCCCAGAAACGCCTAAAAAACCGAACAAACACGGGAAAAAGGGTGGTAAAAACAGAGGTAAACAGGGTAAAAATCAGCGTAGTAAGAAGGTGGTAAACCCTCACGTAAAGGTAGAATTCCAAGAGAAATCGGCAGCAGAAGTACCAACTTCCAAGAGACAAGCTTCCCCGGTTTCCCTGTCCACCCCTGTAAATAACCCAGATAACTACGACACTAAAGATGTATCAGCAGATGGGTTCTTAGCAGTCAAAAAATAAATTCTCAGAATAAAAGAGAATAAGTAAGTGTAGGTAAGTGGCTGGCCGGGCGCCAGCCACAAATTGGCTCGACAAGCCGTAAATTTGGATGTCCAAACATATGCACATCAAACGTCGCACAATATAGATTTTAGGACATTAGGGTTATATAAAAAAGACGATAACTTATACCTTTATAATAGGGGCGTTTTTCTGCTTATGCTTAAATAACCAGGGGAGCATAAAATTTGGGAGAGTCCAGTAGAGTTTAAATCCAAATTTCAGCAACGTTGAAGCTCGCGCCGGGTTTTTAAAAATAATTTTAGTCGGATTTGCGCCGGAATTATCGGACGGTTCAAATGATTCGAACCATAGCCCCCGGACAGTTCCGTGCTCAATCCGTAAAATTATTTTTAAAACCTCGGGCTCGTTCAAAATATTGTTGAGAATTTAGATTTAAACCCACCTGGATCCACCCAAATTGGCCTTTACAGGGGTCGCGTGGCTTCACGCGCCGACTTCACGGCCGAGTTTTCCACATTTGACTTTTCCCCACTATTATTTCCCTATTTGCTATTTTTCCCTGTTATTTTTTATATTTTTATTCCCCATTTTATAGCTACTTTCCAAATTTCCCGAACAAAAACCGAACAAGAAGAGAGGAGAAAAGAGGTAATCACCCCTGTTGTACCCCTGTTATTTTTGCCCTCTTTTCCCTACTTCCAGTAGGCTTTACCGTCTATTCTGACGTCTATATAGGTAAATTCACCGATTCCCTGTTCTTTAAGATAGCGAAGCATACGTTCTGTATCCTCAGCTGTGACCCCTGATCCCCTATCTATTGTAGTCTTGATAAAACCAGTGTATCCATCCAGATAAAAGTCTACTTCCCTGATGGCGCCGGCTGGGACTACGGCTTTTACAGGGGTAAGACTGAGATCTCTTAGATCTGCTTCTAGCTGGCCGATATATTCGGTCATACGGGTAGTGATCCCCGATACAGGGTTCTCGTTAACTATTTCTATAGTAGGTTTATAGGTTTTTACTACGGTGGTAGGAGTAGTTTCGGCTTCGTTTTCGGCACGGTTTTTAAGAAAAACGATTACTAGCGTGACGACTACTGCGATGACTATCAAAAATAATACTACTGTAAAACCAACCCTAAAAGTTTGGCGCTTTTTAATCTTTTTCTTAGCTTCGAGACGCTCCGAAGTAGTTTCTGGGCGTTCGCGAGTGCTAGCAATAGTACGCCCGGATTTTAGATGCGAGTGTTTGTTTAGTCGACGCTTAGCAAGCTTTGGTGGCTCAGGATTTTTGGCCATCAGCTTCCTCCAGGATCAAATCGGCAAGTTTGGTAGCAGCATCTGAATGCGCCTCGGCGTGAAGCTTTTCGGCAAGATCGGCACGCTCACGAGGGCTTCTAACTAAATGACGAATAGCATCAAGGAGCTCAGCTGGATTCTTCATCATCTTAGCGTCACTTACTACTGTAGCAGCGCCAGCTGCTTCTAGACGCTTAGCGTTTTCGGTTTGATGACCACCAGGAAGACGCTCAAACGGTACTAGTATCACAGCCTTTTCTAGAGCTGCTAACTCGGCAATAGTAGTAGCGCCAGCACGAGAGACTACCACGTCGGCAGCGCCCATAAGTTCGTCCATAGTGGTATTGAATTCCCACATCCGGAAGTTTGATTCGAGTGATGCGTGATCCCAGTTCTCGTATTTTTTGAGATCGAGCATATTTTCGTAATGCTTGCGACCAGCCACTAACGCCACGGAAGTGAATTGCAATAATTCTGGCAAAATCAAACGGGTGGTTTCGTTGAGATTTTCAGAACCCTGTGAACCACCAGTGATTACGACGAGAGGTTTATCAGGGTTAAAAGAAAAGGCCTTTTTGAGCTGCTCTTCTTTAAATAAACTCACGCTCTTAAATTCTGGTGCTACCGGAATGCCGGTGCAGACGTAGTTTTTGTGTTTCTCCATTACCTCTTCTTTTGGAGGCATACCAAAGGCTACTTTTTTGGCTTTCTTCATCAGTAGACGGTTGGCAAGGCCAGCTACAGAATCTGATTCGTGAATAATATAAGGAATCCTAAAGAGCTTAGCCACCATACCGATCGGAAGGCACGTGTAGCCACCTTTTAGGAAAATGATGTCTGGGCGATTAAACATCAGTCTAAAGAAACTCATAATAAGGCCTCCTAGAAAACCTAGAAAACCAAAAATGTTACCAAAAATAAGATCCTTTAAAGTGATATCAAAATGCACAAAATAATCTCTAAAGCTCCAGCCAGCAAAACGATGAAACTTGCCAGCTAGGGTTCTTTTTACTCTAATAACCGGGCCTTTTATTCCCTTTTTTGATTCGTATCCTTCTGCCCAAGACACTCCAATTTCTGAGCAAAGTTTGGTGACATTTTTGAAATATTTGAAGTCAGTCCAAAATTCCACCTCTGAGCGCGGGCGTTTTTCTAGGATTTCACGAATGACGGCGACGGCTGGAGTAATGTGGCCCCCGCTGCCGCCCCCCACTACTAATATTTTCATTCTTAATTCCCTCCCTACTAGTATAACACGAAAGTTGCAAAACGAGGCCAATTGCAAAAGCAATAAAGATCATAGAAGTACCACCATAAGATAAGAGTGGTAAAGTAATACCAGTAACTGGTACTAAAGCAGTCATTGCCATAATGTTTACCACCACCTGAGCTAACGTCCAAGAAAATACGCCAATAATCAAAAATCTGTTATTATCGTCTGGAGTATGATCAGCAACTTTGAGCATTCTAAGTAGCATAATACAGAAAACTGTAATAACTAGAAATAGCCCTACAAAACCAAAGGTTTCGCCCATAATAGCAAAGACAGAGTCGTTGATGGATTCTGGTAGATATCCTGTAGCCTGAACTGAATTGCCAATGCCAACACCTGTAAAACCACCAGCGCCAATAGCAAGCATAGCATTGTCGATATGATAAGTAGAGTCAGTTGATTCCCCACCAGTAAGTGTGGTAAACCAAGCCGTAACGCGTTCCATCCGGTGACTCGATAAAGCCACAGAACCTACAGCCCCAACCAGCACAATAGTTAGCATCAAAAGATACTGCCATTTTGGAACTTTGGCAATTAGAAGCATTCCGAAGATAATTGCCATCAAGGCTACGCCGGTGCCAAGATCACCCTGTGCTATTACTACGAGACCAAGCGAAAGCCCACAGACAATAACAAGTGGTAACCAAAACTCTTTAAGGTCGCCAATTTTGCCTTCTTCCCTTTTTCTGGCCAAAAAATCGGCAAGATAAACAACAAGAGTAATTTTGAGAATTTCGGCTGGCTGGAAGCTAGTGCCACCAATTTGGAACCAACGACATTCGCCGAGTTCGCATTTTACAATTGGCGAGTGATTTAAAGATAAAATCCAAAGCAGTGCTGACAAAACCAAAGCAAAAATAAGAAGTGGTTTGGCAAATTTTTGGATATATTTATACGGGATGACTTTAAAGGCTAAAAAGAATGCAACAAGAGACAACGCTACAGAACGAAGTTGCCCGAGGAAAAAATCGTTTGGGCCGTAATCCGTGCCATAGGTAGTGTTCAAAACGTTAGCACGCATAGGGCCAATAGCATAAATCACAATAAGACCTAGAGCCATTAAACCTAACGTAGTAAAAAGTATCACAAGATCAGACTTGTGTTTTCGGTTCATTTAAATTGCGCCTCCAACAGCAGCTAGGAATACGCCGAAGATGGCGCAAACGCCGGCGATAATCCAGAAACGCATTACAATCTTAGCTTCCCCCCAACCTTTTGCTTCTAGGTGATGGTGAAGTGGTGCAGAAATAAAGATCTTTCTTCCCCAGAATTTTTTGGAGAGTAGTTGGATTAATGATGAGCTAGTTTCGATTACAAATGGAAGGCCAATGATAGGAAGAAGTAAAAGTGAGTTAGTCATCATAGCAACTACACCGAGACCAGCACCAAGTGCAAATGAGCCAGTGTCGCCCATCATAAAACGAGCTGGTGGCACATTAAACCAGATGTAGCTAAGAAGCCAACCAATTACCGTCATACAAAAACCAAATAACAAGATATTACCTTGGAGTAATGCAATGATACCAAAGGCGCCATATGAAAGCATAGCGAGACCACCAGCGAGGCCGTCTAGGCCATCGGTAATATTAACGGCATTTGAAGTTGCTACTACAATAAAGGCAAAGATGATAATCATACCGACAATACCAACTTCTAGATTGCCAAGGAATGGCACCAAGATAGTGGTCCAACCGAGTTTGGTGGCAAAGAACCAACCGAGCATCACGCCAACTAGAGTAATTAGGAAGAATTTAACTGGACCTCTAAGCCCAGCAGCGCCTCTGCCGGTACCAAAAATATTGATAGAATCATCTACTACACCCACAAAAGAACCACCTAGAAAACCAATGAGAGGAAGCCAAGTTTGGCCACGATCTAGGTTGAAAATCCAGGTGACAACAGTAACGGAAATAATACCAATCAAACCTGCCATGGTAGGAAAATTGCGAGTAAATTTGTGAGCGTGAAGCTTAGCCATTACTGGCAAATCTTTGCCGTCCACAGTTTTTTGCTTTTGTTTTTTCCAGAAATGATATTTATAAGCAAAATGTGTATAAAGAGGGGTTAAAATCATAGATAGCAAGAACCCAGCTAGCGCTAAGAGTAAGCCGTAAAATACCTCCTCATTGATAATTCCCATAGTGCTATTATACTCCTTTTGGTTTAACTTTTAAATAGTCTATCACGTAGTTTGAGAGAGTGTCGAAAAGATTTTGAGCTTCGCCACCAGAAAGGGCCTTCCCTTCCCCCCACATTTTGACCATAATGACGTATTCAGGCATTTCGCCACTTGGTGCTACAAAACCGATGTAAGAACCCACGAGATTGCTCATAGACTCATCGTAGGCACCATCTACAATTACCTGAGCCGTACCAGATTTACCACCTACATCATAACCTGGTTTATCGATACCGGCACGGGCTTTGTAACTACGGTTATTAACGAGTAGGCTCCTCATAGTAGCTGAGGTTTCTGGTGTCAAAATTTGATCTTCGATTTTCTCGTAATTTTCGAGGGGCTTGATGGTTTTGTCATCCTCTAGAGTACCCTTAACAATGGATGGAGTACGCCAAACACCACCATTAACTACTGAAGAAAAGGCTGTGGCAGTTTGAATCATAGTAGCTGAAAGGTTCTGACCAAAAGTCATATTGGCGTAGGCAGCGTTAAGACCATAAATCTCGGCGTGTGGATCCCAAATAAAACCTTCGGCTTCGATAAGCTCAATGCCAGTAGCGTGACCAAGACGGAACTTGTCGTTGTAATAATGATAAAGTCTTTCCCTACCCTCGGCAGTAATTTCGTTTGGGTTGTCACCTAGGAATTTAAGCGCTTGGATAGACCCCACGTTAAGAGACCAATAAAGAGCGTCTCTCATAGTGAGATTTTGATTATTTAGTTTGGCGCGCTGCTCGGCGTTCCAAATAGTGTTACCGTCTACTTCGGTTGATGGAGTGTTGAAATAAGTAGTATCGGCAGTCATCTTCCCTTCATTTATCGCAGCTGAAAAAACGAAATTCTTAAAAATTGAAGCTGGCTCGTATGGAACTTCGGTAACTTGATTAAGGTAAACAGAGGCATCCTTAACGTTGCCATAATCGCCTGGATTGTAACCAGGCAGTGCAGTCATAGCGAGCACTTCCCCATTTCTTGGGTTCATCACGAGCGCTGCAGCGTTGGTAGCAGCAGTACTATTGATAGCCTCGGCCAAAACTTCCTCCACGCCTTTTTCTAGACCACGATCTACCGACAAAACTACATTTTTACCATCTTCGGCTGGGATTTTAATATTATCCTTACCGATCGAAAGCGCCACATTATTAACATCTGAAATAGATTTAAGTAAACCATCTTTACCGGTTAGTAGGTTGTTTAAGGAACCCTCTACGCCATACTGACCAAGACCGTCAGAATTTACAAAACCAAGAATAGTGGAGCCCATTTCGCCTTCTGGATAAACCCGTTTGTTCCCTTCTTTTAGCCAGACATTTTTGATTTCTTCGTCGGCAATTTTACTAGCATTAGTGTAAGGCACATTTTTGGCCACAATATAATAACGTAGACCTTCTGTATTATATACTTCGTCTAAATCGGCTGTAATATATTCTTTGGCATACTTTTCTAGAGCGTTTTTGATTTCGTCTTTTGGCGTAACAGCTGGATCGATAATAATTTGATAAGCCGATTGATTCAATACTACGGCTGTTGGCTGGTCGCCATCCATCATATAAATTTCACCACGTTTAGCCGTGATGGTTTCGAGAAGTGTGTGCTGCTCGTTAGCCTTAGCAACCCAAAAATCATGCTGAATAATTTGAATAAAAAATAGTCGCACCACAATAATCGCGAATGCGCCTAAGGTGATATATTTTAGAATTTTTAAACGTCGCATAATTATTCGGCAGCGTAACCGGTGACGGTGGCGTCTGGCATAGCAGCAGCTACGGTGCTGGCTTTGGCATTAGCGACGGAAGTAAGACGAGCCTTTTCGACCGCAAGGTCATCACGACGGGCATTAAGATCGGAAATTTCGGATTCTACGGCAGAGATTTCGTAGTCAAAGCTAGTAGCTCTAGTTCCCTCAGCAGCATAAATCAAACCAAATACTAAAGTGAGTAGGCTTACAATTACAATTTGAGAAATAGAACCTAGATTTTTCTTCTCTAGACGAACAGTGTTTCTACCACGAGCGAAACTCATTGGCACGGCTTCACGGCGACGGGCATAGGTTTGAACGCTACTCATTTTATTTTTTTAACTCCTTTTTGTTTTTGTTTTTCTACTTAAATGTGTATGGTCATAGGCCAACGGCCCTTGATCTAGCAGAGCTATAAGTGACTAGTCAAGGCCGTTGGAAAGGTCATACACTACACTCTACCCAAGTAGAGACTCTATGGTGAGCCCGAGGGCCCATGTGCGGTGGGGTCATTGCCCAGACCCCACAATGGGTAAGTTAACTATTTCTTAAAATTAACTTTGATGGTTTGGGTGCGAGAGTGGCTCGCTACTACGATTTGTTTAGGCATTTTGCCTCCTTTTTTTTGTTTTTATTATTTTTATTTTTATCAATTCCGCACAGCAATTCGCAGTTTTGCGCTGCGCGCACGCGGGTTGATAAACAACTCCTCATTTCCCGCAGTGATTGGTTTTTTATTCTTTTGCTTTAGTTCTGACTCCTCGCCGAGACTGGTTTCTTCCTTTAGGAAGTCCTTAACTAACCGATCTTCTAGACTATGAAAGGTGATGATCGCGAGTCTGCCATTTTTGTTTAGTAGTTTCGGCAGGAGTGGGAGTGATTTCTCTATAATCCCAAGCTCGTCGTTTACCACAATCCTAATCGCTTGAAAGATGCGTGTGGCAGGATGCGTTTTTGAAAACCCGTGAGTTTTTGATTTGATCAAGTCTGCGAGTTCTTTGGTATCCTTAATGGGACGGTGATGCACGATTTCTTTGGCTAACATCTTGGCTCTACCAGGTTTTTCTTCCCCGTATTTTTCGAAGATGTTTGCTAGATCTCGCTCGCTCCAATGGTTGACGATTTTGTCAGCCGTAAGAGTTTGCCGTTTGTCCATACGCATATCCAGTGGGGCTGCCTCTTTGAATGTAAATCCACGAGAGCCCATGTCTAGCTGCGGTGAAGAAACTCCAAAATCTGCTAGTATCAAATCAAAAGTTTTTCCACTCTCTAAAAGCTGTAGCATAGCACTATAAAAATCGTCGTGAATGATCGTGATGTCTTTGAACTTGCCTTTTAAATATTCTACGGCAAATTCATCGCGATCAACTAATACGGAATCTTTATAATTCTGTGTTACATCCAAAATTTTTTCAGCGTGACCACCGTATCCTGCTGTGAGATCTAAATATTTCTCTCCAGCCTGAGGATTTAGGCCTGCTAAAACTTCTGAAAGTAATACTGGAATATGTAGTTTCTCCATATATATATTATACAATATATATTCTTCTTTGTTTGAGAACGCTCAACTAGAAATTTCAGCAGTTTTGTGTTTGTTTGTTTTTTGTTTTTACACAATCTATCTACCACAATTATAAAAATTGTAGCCGTTGAGAGACTTATTGTGCTTGGCCGTTTACGGCCTATAGAGTTTTTATTGGGAGGTGTGTTAAAGAAGGTACGCACGATTATTTTGTCGCATCTCGCTTAAAATTTAATGCGTGCTAAAACTCCTAGTTGGCCGTTCTCAAACCTTTTTAATGTACGTGTTTGTTTGTGGGTTTTTGTGATGACTTTCCACTAATCTCAGTATAGTATGTTTTTAAATAAAATGCAAGTGCTTTTTTTGACTTTTTTACCATTTTCTTATCTAGGAGTTTTCCACAATTGTGGATAATTTTCTATTGCTTATTCCCTACTTTTATTTTGTAATAACCGAACAGTCCAGGGGTAGGAATTTCTAAAGCGTGTCCTCTGGACACGCTCCGGGCCGCTACTTCGTGCGCCTTCGGCGAGCAGGCCAAGTCTTTAAGGTCCGAAAAACACGTTTAGAAATTCCTACCCCGATATGGTATAATAAGATAAAACTAAGTGAGGTAAAACTATGGAAAATGAACCGTTTGACGTGTTCTTGTGGGCAAATCAGGTGGACGCAATCAAAAATAATGTGTCGGCAGAGCTATTTCTTTTTAATAAAAACTACACACCGTATAAGATTCGCTATTCCGACAAATTGACAGGGGCCGTAAAGTCCGTGTTTATGCAGGAAGCTGTTTCTTATATTATTAACGAGGCTGAGAAGGGTCTAGAATGTCGTGACTACGAGAAGGCTGACGGTGAAGAGAATGTAATTTATCGTGCTTCCCTTTCTAAGGTAGATCGGGCCGAAACCTTGATTCATCTGATTGAGCACGAATACAAAGACATTGATTATTTCTCTGAGAATGAATATGACTTTAAGAAAGTGAAAGGTATTATTGCCAAGTTTACCTACCCTGGTGAAGAAGGTATGGAGACTTTCTATATCGCCAAGATTTTACCAGCATCATCTGCCCTTAAGGGCTCTTCTTCCTGGGAGATCAACGGCGAAAGCTTTGAACCGTTCTCTGCAGAGATTGCACTCAAGATGCCTACCGACAACCAAGTAGCAATCGTAGGTGATACGATCGTAGTATTCAACCAATCTAAGTTTGAAAATCTCTTCCAATATGATTTTAAATCTCAGGTTCTCGCCGAAGCTAAGGCTAAAGAGCTCACCGAAAAATATAAGCTTTCCTTCTCTGAAGGTTTGACGCTCGATGGACTTCTTGCAGATAAAAAACCTTTGCTCAAAAAAGTCCAAGCTATGGATATCGCCGAAGAAATGCCTCAGGATAAGTTGCTTGATTATGCCGACGAAATGCAACTTGAACTGATGACTGATGATGATGGCTCCATTATTATTATGGACGACAAAGACCTCACGATGTTTGTAAATCTCTTAAACGAAGATTACTATATTTCGCCAGTAAATGGCAAACGCTACGAAATCAAGAGCAAAAAGCTACTTGGTGAACCAGATGGTGAACCACCACGTGGATAATTACAATTCGAAATAAGTTGATTCTACTACATCATTCTCGCCAAAAGAGCGCATAGTGTTGATGAGCTCTAGTTTGGCTTGAGTGGCCGGCTCTTTATCTTCTAGAACAGATTCGATTTTGGCATAGATAGTGTTGTCTTCGTCTAGAGTGTCTAGGTAGAGCATAGTGTTTTCGGTCATTTTGATCTCTTGACGACGACGAGAAACTTCGCCAAATTGTTTGAAACCAAGCTGCAAAATAACATTAACCATACCCTGATAATCAGTGATTGGACAATCTTCAATAATATCTACACCAGAATCTTCGATATGACGACGAAGGCTAAGGAGATACGTAGGTGGGTCATCGACGGCGTGCATCTCGGTGCGCATAATGAGACGTGGGAAATTGCTTCTTCCCTTATAACCACGTGGCACATACACGCGATCGTGTTGCCAATAGACCGGCGAAAAATCTAGATCCACACCTTCTAACTTTTTTTCAAAACGATCCCTATTATGTACTTTACACTTTACAATAACCTTCCTCATTCTACCTTCCTTTTGATTTCATTATAACATACCGGCGCTGAATTTAAATATAAAAAGTGGCCCGGGGATGTTCTCCCGGGCCGAGGGTATATTGCTGGCCCCCGGGGGGCCAATTGAGGGGGTGAGAGTTTATGCCTCTTTAATGTACAGGTAGTGCTATTATATCATATTTTGATTATAAGCGCAATGGTTTTACTCTTGAATGTCTAGGAGTCTAGCTTCTATAGAACGAGTGCCGTTCCATTCGTTTAGAGTGGGTTGAATCAAGAAGTTATAAGTCTGATCGTCATAGAGATTAAACCAGCTCTCTTTAGCAAAGAAGGCTACGGACTTGATAGTCTTTTTATCTTTCCCTTTTAAGTCTAATCTAAGGTGATTTTGGTCTTCACCCATACGTTTTGCCTCAATAATTTCGGCATTTTTGAGACAGAAAATTGGTTCTTCATTACCTGGACCGAAGGGTTCTAATTTGGCTAAATCTTCTAGAAGCTCCAGATTAAAATCTTGGAGGTTTTCTATATCTAGATCGGCCTTTTTCTTGAGGTATTTTTCTTGGTCCTTTAAGTTTAGGCTCTCATAATAATCGTTGATTCTCTCGTAAAATTTGTAGAGGTTAGCTTGTTTTACCTGAACGCCAGCTGCAGCTGCGTGCCCACCACCACCTTCTATGATGTCTTTTACGTGGGATAAAGCATCAGCTAGATTGAAGTCGCCGAAGCTACGGCCGGAACCTTTAAAAATACCATCTTCCACCTCTGTTAAAATAAAGGCTGGCTTATGATAAGTTTCCACTAATCTTCCGGCGACGATGCCAATAATCCCCTCGTGATAGTTGCCAGTTTCGATAATTACTGGAGTATCATTAGGGTGTTTCTTGAATCTTTCGGCAATTTCTTTGACGGCAGCACGCTGTTCGTCGCGCCTTTTCTTGTTGAGATTTTCTAGTTTTTTGGCCAGCTTAGCAGCCTCGGTATTAGAGGTAGTTCTTAGTAAATCTAGGGCAATTTTGGCAGTATCAAGGCGACCAGCAGCGTTTAGTCTTGGTCCAATTTGAAAGCCAATAGATTGAGATGTAATCTGTTTGACACCAGCGTTTTTCATTAATTCTTTGAGGCCTGGGCGCCTAGTTTTTTCTAAAACAATCTTGCCAAAATAAGTGAGGATGCGATTTTCATCTGTTAGAACCATACTGTCACAAATAGTGCCAAGAAGAACTAGGTCTAAAAGCCATTTTTCTTGGCCATTTTTGATGAGGTTTTTCTCTGTTAGGCCTTGGGCGAGTTTGAATGCTACACCTACACCAGCAAGATTCTTAAGAATTTCTGGACCATTGTAATCTTTGCGATGAGGGTTAATCACAGCTACTGCATCAGGGAGAGTTTCTTCGCATTCGTGGTGATCGGTGACAATAGTGTCGATATGCTCCCTGTTTAGCTCCTCGATAATAGTGTGGTTTCTGGAGCCACAGTCTACTGTAACAACAAGGGTAAATTTGCCTTTTTTGGCTTCTTTAATAAGACGTTCACTCATACCGTATCCATCGATAAAACGGTCTGGGAGCATAATATCTACCTCTTTTAATCCGGCCATCTTAAGAGCCTGCTCCATAAGGGTGGAAGCCGTGACGCCGTCCACATCATAGTCGCCGTAAATCAGCACTTTCTCCCCTGTTTTTACGGCTTTTTCGATGCGAGTAATCGCTTTTTTCATATCTGGAAGTTCATTAGGGCTCTTTAGATTCTCATATTTTGGCTCCAAAAAAGCCTGATTTAGCCCACGAGCCTTCACGAGTTGAGTAAAAATTTTGTTCAATTACTACCCCTGTTAATTAATCGTTTTTGATGGTTTTCCACCCTTTTGGCTCTTAATAACAATGGATTGAAGCTCTTTTAAAATTGGATAATTTTTGTTGGTTTGGTAGATTCTAGTAGCACCTTTTTTGGTCATAATAAGAAAATTGCCATCTACGAGACGTTGGAGCTCTCTCTGAATATTGCCAGGATCTTCCTTTATTAGCTTGGCGAGACCACGGGAATGGATCTTAAAATCTGGGTATTTAGCAAAAACAACC
Source organism: Candidatus Saccharimonadota bacterium (assembly GCA_017510925.1). GTDB lineage: Bacteria > Patescibacteriota > Saccharimonadia > Saccharimonadales > Saccharimonadaceae > Nanosyncoccus. Next base: position 22,072 of record JAFWLT010000009.1, read on the forward strand.
ACGATTTTACGTCGGACGCGCGAAGAAATAAACAGATCTAACATGCTCTACCTCCTTAACTTACTCTATTATAGCATAGATGGTGTCAAATTTACAACAATGATATAATAGAAATATGTACGTGGAGGTGATAGTTGGTAAAGGGGTGGGTAAGGGAGCGAGCCTACTCACTTATTTTTCTTCCCTGTCTGTTTCGCCTGGTATGATTGTGGAAGTGCCTTTGATGCGAGGCAAAACTCCAGCCGTGGTATACAAAAAAGTTGCTCAACCGGATTTTTCTTGCAAAGAAATTACACGAATTTTGTATTCAAAACCACTGCCAAAGCACTTGGTGGAGACGGCTAAATGGATGAGCGAATATTATGCCACACCACTATCAGGAGTAATGGGTATGATACTACCGACAGGAGTGCTCAAAAAGCGTCGTAACAGAGGTATCACCGAACAATACCGAACAGCCCTCGGAAACACCATTTCTGAGCCCTCCGTGCCCCTTAACCCCTCGCAAAAGAATGCTCTTAAACAGCTCCAGGAGGCTCCAGGAGGCACGAAACTGCTGTTTGGCGTTACTGGTAGTGGTAAAACCAATATCTACCTTACGGAGGCTTCTAGGGCCCTTTCCGGGCAAAAATCAGTTGTGCTTCTAGTGCCAGAGATTGCTCTTACCGGTCAACTGGTAAAAGTCTTCAAAGACACCTTTGGCGAGATCGTAACAGTGATCCACTCTAAACAAACAGAGGTAGAAAGGCAGCAAATTTTTGATTCCCTACTCTATAAAGAAGAGCCTAGGATCGTGATTGGCCCTAGATCTGCTCTGTTTGCGCCTCTTGATGATCTGGGGTTAATTATTATTGACGAGGAGCACGAGTCTACCTATTACCAAGAAAATACCCCTAAATATTCGGCGATTCGGGTGGCGTCCAAGATGGCAGATTTTCTGGAATGTCCGTGCATACTGGGGTCGGCTACACCTGCTATTGAGGATTTTTACCTGGCTAAAAAGCGAGACTCCCTGGTGATTCTCTCTGAAAAAGCCAAGGATACAGCTATAAAACCAGAGGTATCAATTATTGATTTTAAAAACCGAGACGAATTCTCTAAGAACCGATACTTTTCTAATTCCCTGTTAAAAGCCATCGATAACAACTTAAAACAGGGGCGCCAAACGTTGATTTTTCATAATCGACGAGGGTCTTCACCTCTAACGGTATGTGACAATTGTGGCGAAGAACTGCTTTGCCCAAACTGCTATTTGCCTCTGACACTACACGTAGATACCTACGAGATGCGCTGCCATACCTGTGGCTATAAGACCAAGGTGCCAACTAACTGCCCTCATTGTGGTGGTGCAGGTTTGATCCATAAAGGGTTTGGCACTAAGCTTCTCGAGAATGAACTCTCTAAATTATTCCCTAAAGCTCGGGTGAAACGCTTTGACGCCGACAATAAAAAGGGTGAGGGGCTAGACGAAATCTATTCCTCTGTAAGAGACGGCGACGTAGACATTTTGGTGGGTACACAGACGCTTGCTAAGGGGTTAGATCTACCACTGCTCGCCACTGTGGGGATTGTACAGGCTGATGCAGGGCTCTCGCTCCCTGATTTCTCGGCCGAGGAACGAGTGTTTCAGCTAATTACTCAGGTGATGGGTAGAGTCGGCCGTGGGCACCAGGCAAAAGCAGAGGTGTTTATTCAGACTTATCGGCCAGAACATCCGGTTTTGTCATTCGCTGTAAAAGAAGACTATTTGGGCTTTTCGGAGTATCTGTTGAAGACTAGAAAAAAGAGTGGTTTCCCTCCGTTTTTGTTCGTAGCAAAAGTCTCCGTTACAGCAAAGACAGAACAAACGGCTATCAGAAAAATTCGCGAAGCAGCACGCAAGTTCTCATCTGATAAAAGGTTGTTTGTTTCCCCACCTCTGCCGGCTTTTCACGAGAGAACAGCAAGGGGCTTTACTTGGGGAATTGTGGTGCGTGCCACCTCAAGAAAAGCACTCATCGAGAACTTCTCTAATCTCGACGCCAACTTCCACGCCTCTTTGGATTTGCCTAGTCTTTTATAAAACTTGCAAGAGCTCTACAAATTTTGTTCAGATTTCTGATCTTGCGAATGTTGCGATAGTTGTAGTTAATCTCTAGTTGAATACAGTCTATGCCAGTGGACTCGTGGATGGTTTTGGTAATGTCACCACCCTTAAACGGGTCGTTTTCTGCAATGTTTTTGATGCCCTGTTTTTTTAGATTCTTGATGAGCTTCTCTACTAACTCCGGGTTGGCAGACTCGCCGTTTAAAGTGCCGATTTCTACGTCAAAATCACGGTCTTTTTTGGCGCCGTGAAGGTCCACCATCAGTTTGATATTATTTCTTGAGATAACGTCTTTTAAAAAAGCCTTAAATTCGTCGTGGTTTTCTTTGTTTGGATCTATACCGGTATCTTGATTTTTGACCAAATAAAAACAGCCGGTTTTTTCGCTTACATACTTGGCGATACCTCTGGTATAAGGCTCGGCGAGCTTAAACCTGCCGTTTCTTTTTTTCTGGCCGATACCGTGAGCCGAGACCAAAATCACCGGTAAAGTCCCCACTACCATCTCATAAGTGCTGTCTTCTTCGCGCTCGAGGTTTTTGATTTTGGTAGAAAAATTGTTCATTAAGTTTATTATAGCACAAGCGCTTATGGTTTATTAATAGAGGGCTTTATGGTATAATCAATCCTATGAAAATCATCACTACACCAGATAAAAGACTCCGTGAGCCGTCCGAAAAGGTCCGGCAGATTGATGATGATACTCTTAAAATTATTGAAGATATGAGAAAACTCTCTTTAGAATGGGAGGCCAAACACCCTTATGAGCTCTCGGCTGCGATGGCAGCACCTCAGATGGGTGTAAATAAACGCATTATTATTATCCGTGATGATATGGAAGACAAGAAAAATGCGCACTTTACAGCATTTATCAACCCAGAGGTAACTAAGACTGAAGGTAAAACCGTTACAGATTATGAAGGTTGTCTCTCTGTCCCTCATATCTACGGGATGGTACCACGGCCATTCAAGGTGCGCGTAAAGGCTAAACTAGAAGATGGTAAAGAGGTGCGCATCAAAGCTACTGGCGAACTCGCTAGAACACTTCTCCACGAAATAGATCACCTTAACGGCGTGCTTTTTATCGATCATATCAAAGACAAAAAAGATGCATTCTACTATATGGATAATAAGGGTGAACTTTTGCCTATCAAAGATTACGAAAAGGAGATCTTAAATAATGAAAAACTCTGGGGCGAAGAGTAAAATTATCTTTTTTGGCAACGGGCCACTCTCTGATTATGCTTTGGATGTTTTAGAAAAAGACTGTGAAGTGATTTTTCACGCACATACCAAGGAAGATCTCTCTGAAGCAGTGCGCATCAAAGAGGAAAATCCAGATGCTCACGGAGTATTAGCCTCTTTTGGGGTTCTTATTCCCTCCTCTGTTCTTGAGGTGTTTGAGTCAGAAGGAATTTTGAATATTCATCCATCTTTGCTTCCTCTTTATAGAGGCGCCTCACCGATAGAAAGTGCAATTCTTGCCGGTGATACTACTTTTGGCGTATCTGTAATGAAGCTTGTAAAGGCGATGGATGCCGGGCCGGTATATGCCCAAGCTACTCTAGAGAACCCACCACTTAACAAAGACTTTCTATATAGAGAGCTAGCTCACGCTGGGGCTTCAATGGTGTTGTCTCTCTTAAAAAAGCCAGTGGAACCAGTAGAACAAGATGATTCTAAGGCTACTTATTGTGGCAAATTAGATAAAAGTATGTCTGTTTTGACACCAGAAACAGATACGGCCGAGCAGACTTTTCGCAAAATTGTGGCATTTCAGATTTTCCCAAAGCCAAAATATGAGTTTTTTGGCATAAAATGTATCGTAATAGAAGCACATATACTAGAGCAGGGTGAGACGGCACCTATTACTCTCCCCTGCGCTGACGGGCAGGCTCTTGCGATTGACCTCTTACAACCAGAGGGTCGCAAAGTAATGGACGCAAAAAGCTTCCTTAACGGGTACGGTAAATAGCTACTTAAGCAGTGCTGCGCGATTTTTGACGATAGCTTCTTTCATTTCGGCAATGCAGCGATTGACGATTTCGCGATAGTCTGGACGATTCTTCTCTAGCCATTTGGCAGCTTCTGGGGTGCCAAGCAGAGAGTCGAATTCTTTGAGCTGTGCATCAGTGAGACCTCTAGAAATACGATCGCCGATTCTAACTTCTAGCTCCTCTTGAACATATTTTAAAAACTCTTGTTTTTTGTCTGCCGGCATAGCCGAAAGACCCATTTCTTGTAAAAAGTCTTCATTGAATTCCATAAGTTCATTATAACACACTTATGTTTAGAGTGTGCGTTTTTTGGTTTCACGAGTGAAGAATGAGAGTCTATCGCCGATTTGGAGATCAATTTTTGAAGTAGTTTTGAGAGCGAGACCACCAGTTTCGCCGGCTACGAGGCTATCTACATCCATCTTCTCTTTTTGAGTTGAAGTAACTTCGGTTTCGCCGATGAATTTCTTATCTCTGACTACTCTAGCGAGGTAGCCTGGTTTTACTTCCCCTCTTAAGACTTCCCCACCAGCAATGATAGAGGTTTTTTCGGTACGGAAGACGCCGAGAACTTTCATTTCGCCTTTGTCTTCTTCTACGATTTCGGCATCGAGGAGATTTTCCATCTCTTTTTTGGCATCATCTAGGAGTTCGTAAATCACCTTGTAGGTGCGAACTGGGATATTGTCTCTGGCTGCCATCTTGGAAATGTTGATAGGCACGCCTACGTTAAAGCCATAAATTACAGTGTTTTCGCCGGCAGCCATATAAACATCATTTTCGTTGATATCGCCTACACCGGTAGATACGATATTAAGGGTGATTTCGCCGTGGGTATCAATGAGTTTAAGACTGTCTACTACAGAGGTAACGGAGCCTAAAACATCGCCTTTTACAATAACGTTAAAGACCTTGGAATTGTCGGCTACATTCATCATACGGAGAAGATCGGTAGAGGTAACGTTGGCGTTGGCAGACTCGTCGGCAGCAGCTTGAGCATTGAGAAGAGCCATTTTTCTGGCAGTTTTTTCGTCTGCAACTTCGTTAAATCTATCACCAAAGTTTGGAAGTTCTTTAAAACCAGTAATAGTAACAGGGGTAGATGGAGTGGCTTTGCCTTTTGGTTTGCCCTTCCAATCTAGCATAGTACGAACTTTGCCATAGGTGGAGCCGGCCACCACAAACTCGCCAGTTTTTAGTTCGCCACCGGTAACAAGAAGGTTTACTACGGAACCTTTACCGGTTTCCATATGAGATTCAATCACGAGACCTTCGGCTGGAATATCTACGTCAGCCTTGAGCTCTTCGATATCAGCAGTCAAAAGAATCATATCAAGAAGTTGGTCGAGGTTTTGATTTTGCTTGGCAGAAATTGGCACCATAGTGATATCGCCACCCCATTCTTCTGGCTGGAGACCGTGGTTTGAAAGATCTGCTTTGGTGCGATCAATATCGGCACCTTCTCTATCGATCTTATTGATAGCTACGATGATCTTAGCATTGGCAGATTTAGCAAAGTTGATAGCCTCTACGGTCTGTGGTTTAACGCCGTCATCGGCAGCAACTACAATTACTACGATGTCCGTAAGGAGTGCACCGTGCTGACGAATAGCTGCAAAAGCTTCGTGGCCTGGAGTATCCAGAAAAGTAATGAGTCTATCGTTGTATTTGAGCTGATAAGCAGAAATGTGTTGAGTAATACCACCGGCTTCGCCCTCTACAGTCTTCTTGTTTAACAAGGTATCTAGAAGAGTGGTTTTACCGTGATCTACGTGACCCATTACAGCTACTACTGGTGGCCTTAACACGGCTTTGTCAGATAGCTCACGATGATAATCAGAAGTCTTGGTAGCAGTATTTTTCTTCTCTAGTTTGACGTTTTTAAGGCCAAGTTCGTCGATAATGATCTGGGCAGTTTCGTAATCTAGTCTCTGATTGATGGTAGCAACGATACCGTTCTTAAAGAGAGTGCCGATTAATTCGGTAACAGAAAGGCCGAGGGCGTTTGAGAGTTCGTCCACAGTGATAGAACCAGCAATCTGAATGGTTTTTTCCTCTTGATCCATCTTCTTCCTTTCTGCTTGAAAAATAAAACTTCTCTTAATTTTACCATATTTTGAGAAAATATGCTATAATAGAGGTACATAATAGTCCCGGGTAGCTCAATGGTGGAGCAAGAAGCTGTTAACTTCGAGGTTGCTGGTTCGAGTCCAGTCCCGGGAGCCACAGACCTCTACGGGTCTTTTTTTTCTTGGACTCGTTCTTCGAATCGAGTCCAGTCCCGGGAGCCACAGACCTACGGGTCTTTTTTTATTTCTGTAATTCAAAGCGATATTTCTGTTTTACGTCTGGATATTTTTTGTGATCTACTTCTTCAAAAAACATATCGTATGGCCGGCACCAAAGTTTGCCGTCGCCATAGAGTGCCCGGTAAGCGACCATCTTCTCCTCTGTTTCGCTATTATAAATCACGTCTTCAAGTAAATACAAGTTACCTTTGAAATGGCGATAAACACCGTGGAGCTTGAACCTCTCGTTTTCCATAGTTTAATTATAGCACGCTTAGGAATCTCTTTATTCCATTGCTTTTTTTAAGAATATAGCATATACTTAAAACATAACGCAGGCGCCAGAAACCTGCAAGGTTGGTTTGTTACCGTTCTACGCGAACGGTAACTTTTTTGATTTTAGGCTTCCACACGAATCTAAAGTGCAACTCTATCTCCATATGTGACTCCTTTTTAATTATTTATTTTCATAAACAACTAACGGGAATCTAGGACCCAGTTTATCTAGCATCACTACGTTTTGATCCCCGTTGAGAGTCTTACAGCTTTCAATGCCACCATCCAGAACCAAATACGAAAATCAAAAGTGGCACCAACCCGGTGTCTTTATAGCACACCAAGAGGTGGAAAACAACCCCCTACCCTGTGGTTATGCTAATCTAGCGAGCCATACACCGGACTGGGAAACCGTTGGCGTATGATTGGACGAGAGCGCTATTTACGGAATACGAGCCATCAGATCTTTTCTTAAAATTAAGGTAATAAGCACCGAGATAAGAATAATTACCACCAGCATCGTGGAATCCTTGGTTAGTAGATGACCAGTAATTAGAATCGCTACCCCCACTACGGAGACCATTACTAGCATAATAATATCCTGGGCGTAAGAAATTAGGAATAGTACCAGGGCCTGCATTATTATCAAAATTACTAGCAGTAACATTGTTATCGCTATAAGCGCTATAAGATGACTCTAAATCTACTCCATAAGAAGTAATTAGCCTATAGTAATCGCCAGTCTTCCAATTAGAATTAGTCCGGGGGTTATCATTGCTAGTAGTAGATGTAGGCAGTCTCCAACCTCTAGGACACATAGAATAAGCTGCGTTATAACCATCACTAGTAACGACAGTACCACTTGCGTCCTTACCACCAGCTGTAGCAACTCTCCAAGAATAGTAAGAGTTACATGGATGGTCAGCATAACAATCTGCCTGGTCAGTAGTTTCATTACCAGAGTTATAAACATAATCTTTAGTGTAATCATAAAAATCAGTAGTACTAATACTAGTATTTGAAGCCGGGAGAGTATAATAGTTATCTGTAGGCACATCAGAAGTGCTAGCATTAAGTGTAGTACCACCAGCAAGGTTGAGATCACTTGTCATCCATAATTGGCCATCAAGAAGTTTAGCTACAGTGTAATCTTTGTTGTCACGAGCATCTTTAAGAGTGTAGGTAACCTCAGTTGCAGTATTGGTTACAATTTGTGGATTTATCTGTTGCATATAAGTAATATCATCCACCGTCCGGTTGTCGTCCTTAATACAACGCACCGAGAAACCATAGTAGCGATAGCCGTAGTTTTGTGGAGTTACTCCTGATGCATTGACGCCAAGATCGTGCATATAGTTACCATCAGTATAGCGCGTAGAAGACCAAAAGACGGCATATGTATTTTGGTATTGGGTGGTACCACCAACAATATAACCTGAAAGTGGGGTACTGAGTGCTGCTTTGTAGGTAGAATGGTTGGACCCATAAGCTTCGTAAAGCTTTTGGTATTCCCCGGTTGCGCCACTAGTAGGCATACGCCAACCACTTGGACAAACATCTTCAGAAGCATCACCAGTGCCAGCGCCAGATGCATAACAATACGATCCAGCCGATGCTGCGCAGAAGTTGTAATATATACCAACTTTACCATTACCAGCGCCATAATTGGTGGTAGTAGTATTCTTGGAGGCAGTATTAATCTTTGGTAAGTTATAAGCATCTGCCCAAGAACTACTCACGTTATTTTTGAGATTAGTAAGGCTAGCAGTGGATGCATTAGTAGTAGATTCCGTAAGATTAGCCTGCACACTGGAGTCGGTAAGATCTAGCGCGAGGTTGTCTAGCATCCAAATGTTGCCATCGGCAAGCTTGGAGACTTTGTACTTCCCTCCGTCACGATTGTCTTTGAGCATAGCCGTATCACCAGTGTTTGGCATTAAGCTGTCTAGTTCACTTTGCGAGATATTTTGCATTACTGGCAAATCACTATCATCCTTGATGCAACGTACGTGAATACCATCACCACGACCATCGTTATTATTTGGGTCATAGAACATATTTGTACCATTGTACATCAAGAGGTAGCGTCCATAATCCTGCGATGCGCTATTGGTAGAACTCCACCAAATACCATAGCTTGTACCGAGAGTACCATTATAGTATCGGCCACCCTGTATTGGGCTAAACTGGGTCCCATAATCAACAGCGTTTATAACTTCTGTAGAGTTTGGAAGACGCCAGCCTTTAGGGCAAATGCTATACTCTGCTTCGTTTGTATTTGACGAACCGGTGATGGTTTTTGCAGAAGCTGCAGCGTAGTTATAATAAGCGCCGTAAGTAGAATTACAAGTTATATAATCATCGTCATAAGAGTTAGTTTTGCCTGCAACCGTAACAGTAGAAGTGGTATAATCGGTGGATACGTTAGAGTCTGCGCTAGTAAGAGTTTTGGCAGCGTAGCCAGAACCATAAGTACTGCCTGTGCCGTTACAACCAATAGCTAAGTTTCTAATCATCCAAACGTTACCATCGCTAAACTTCTTTACTGTATATATCTGGCCATCGCGTTCGTCTTCTAGGGTCTTGGTTTCGTTTACAGCCATCGCGCCAGCATCTTGGCTAGAGAATTTTTGCATAGTCTGGCGCATAATACAGCGGATAGAGAACCCATTGCGACTACGATAGCCAGCTGTACTGTTAACAAATGAAGATCCATCATATTGAGTTTGGTATCTATTTTGAGCAGAGGACGAAGTAGATGTCCACCAAACTCCCACATTCTGCCGTTTTTCGCCATCAATATAATATCCGGTAACTGCTGCATTGAAGTTTGTAGTGGCACCACTCGTAGAAGTCATCGCTGTCATTTCGCTATATGACGGGAGTTTCCAGCCAGCCGGACAAATATCCTGTGTCGCATCAATAGTATTAGAATTAGTAGAAATAGTACCTGCACTAGCTGCATAAAAATTATAATAAACGCCGACATTGTTGTCTCCAGAATCTTTAGCGCAAGCATAATTATAACCGTTAGTAGAGTCACAGTGGCCAGTATAAGACGAATCAGTAGAAACTATACTGTAGGCAGATACATCAAAATCGGGCCCAGAAAAGTTCGACTGATCAGCTGAAATAGTACCAGTAGTACGTAAGTTCTGAGTCATCCAACAATTACCGTTTATCCACCTTACCGTGTATTCATTGCCATCACGAGAATCTCTGAGCGTGTAATCTCCTGACGATGCACGAGTTCTACAAAGTTCTGGGGTGAAGGATTGCATAGTGTCCCCCATCTCCCATATAGCATAGAGATTAGCAGTAGCAGTACCAGTGGATGGAATGGATGTGAAGGTAAAGGTATCACCAGACTGGTAAGTAGTGCCAGTACAAGTAGATGGGTTGGTAGTATGATCTATAGTACCATAGCACCAGCCTTTAAATATAGCACCAGATCTAGTTGGGTTAGTTGCTGAGATAATAAATTCTGATGCAGTGATGTTAGACTGTGCATCTTGTTCTAGTACAGTAGCTGTACCATCATAGTTATCTATATAGTCTATTTGGTATGAAATAGGATTACCAACAGCAGTAAGTACAAAGGTATTAGTATAAGTACCAGTTTGTTTCTCGTAGTCTACTCTAGCACCTAGAGCAAGAGTAAAGTTGTCTGATGTACCAGTGGTGTTTGGTGCATTTGTGCTGTAGATGGTTTTAGCAGTAGATGATGTAGGAGCTGCCATAAAGTCTGTGGTAGTAGTGTTATTGACGTTTAGTCTGTATCCCCATTTGTTAGCATAGGTAGAAGCAGAGCCTGTCCTGAAGTCAGATTCTGTAGTGTTAGATGTAATGGTATCTAGAGTATCTCCTGTGATGTTGTTTACTAGTTGGCCTGATGTATCACTGCCGAGCAAAGTTACACTATAGCCCGTGAGGTTGTCTGTGGTAACTGAGAATTCTGCTTGGTCTGCTGCAGCTGAGATAGCAAAGGTACCATCCTTTGAGGTTGGTGTGATATCTACTGAAGCTGTATCTTTTGATGAGATGATAGAAAGTGAGGTAGTAGCAGGAACGGTTGTAGCTTCTGCATCTTCTTTATGTTTAGCAATAGGAAATACAGCAAGGAGAGTGAGGATAGCGAGAGCACAGAAAGCTCCCGTACTTACAATACGAAATCTCCTAGAGCGAGATATTACACGCTCTGTACCACTGTTTGTTTTCCCGTTAAAAAACATTTTTGTATGACCTGTATGGTTTTATTTTAATATGATATTTTTTAAAACGCAAGTGCTTTTTTTACTTATTTTTGCTTTTTTAAGAATTTTGGTAAAGCCAGTTCAAAATTGATAGCGTTTCTTTGGAAGCTCACTACCGTGGCACGAATTACGAGCGTAGATAATATAGCAATTTCTACTAAACCAATAATAAGTTCTGGAGTGGTGAGTGTGCCAAAGACGTTTCTTAGCATCATAGCAGTTGGAGCAGACAATGGGAAGTAGGTTAAGAAATACACAAACCCACCTGGCTCGCTAGCCATAAAGGCAGACATAAAGTAGAGTGGAAATACTACACCAATAATTACTGGGCCAATAAATTGCGATGCGTCTTTGGCGGTAGGTGTAATAGTGCCAATATAAGTAAGGCAGCCAGTGGCAAAGAAAACTGAAAAGATAAACAGCACAAGGTTAGTAATGATGGTGATTGGATCAAATTCCATTTGTGACAAAACGGTAGAGACTATTGGATTATCTTTATAAATAATGAGTGCAACAATAAGTGGGACGATCAAAGTTAACATTTGAATGATCCCAAGTAGCATCATAGAAAGGATCTTACCCACAATGAGATGTTTGGTAGAGACGGAAGTTAAAATCATCTCGGAAATACGGTTTTCCTTTTCTTCTACTACCGTCATTAACATACGACCACCAAAGAGTGTGACCAAGAAGAAGAATAGCACTAAGAATATGATTGGGACAACAGCTTTCCCTAATGCGTTTGGCTCTTCGCCGGTGGTGGTGAGTTTGTTGTCGTTGACTTCAAACTGACCGGTAAGTGCCATTACGTCTAATTCATCGAATTTAGGCGCGACGGCTTGGTTTAAAATGCCTTTAATAGCCTGGCCATCCATATTAAATAGTTCTAGACCCTCAGAAATATGATAAAAGTCTACTTTTTTGGTGTCTTTGAAATCTGCTGGGATATAGAAGAATAGGTCTAGCTCGCCATCAACAACTTTCTGCCTTCCCTCTTCTTTTGTAATATTTGCTTTAATTGGCATCCCTTCTGGCAAAATACCAGCATCATCGGCAATGGCAAATTTAGTATCTTCGCTAAGAGTTGGGTTGGCATCTACGCCATTTGCAGTGAGCATTGAAATTACAAACATTGCTACTACCATTAATGGGATCAGGAGGATCGTAGCCCAAAATGATGGCTTTTTAACCTGACGGATAAATTCAAATTTAGTGACAGTCCAAAGTGGATTACTCATCTTCACCTCCATATATATCAATAAAGATTTGTTCTAATGATTTGTTCTTGTGAGCTTTTTTGATTTCTGCAATGGTGCCGTAGGCGTGTGCAACGCCATCTTTTAAGAGGATTACTCTGTCGCATAGCTTCTCTACTTCGTCCATATAATGGGTAATCATAATGATAGCAGCACCTTTTTTGTGGGCTTCTTCGATAATCTCCATTAGAAGGCGTCTGTTCATAGGGTCAAAACCCTTGGTAGGCTCATCTAGAATAAGTAACTTTGGGTTGTTCATAATAGTAACGCCCAGCTGGATTTTTTGTTGCTGGCCACCAGAGAGTTTTTCGAGTTTTTGGTTGGCTTTGTCTTCTAGTTTGACGCGTTTTAGGTATTTTTCTGCCCATTCTTTTGGATCTTTGAGACCTTTGAGCTGGCCAAAATAAAGTAGGTTATCCATAACGGTTTCTTTTTTGTAAAGGCCACGTTCTTCTGGAAGATAGCCTATGGTAACATTGGTATCTTCTGGGTCGTACTTTTTGCCGTCGATCAAAAGCTCACCACCAGTAGGTTTATAAAAGCCTAAAAGTGCCCTTAATGTAGTAGTTTTACCGGAACCGTTGGCACCAAGTAAGCCAAAGATTTCGCCAGCTTTTACTTCGAATGACAGGTCTTTGATAACTGTTTTATTACCAAAGTCCATTCGGAAGTTTTTGATTTCTACGATGTTTTTCATTTAACCTCCAAACATTACTTTAAATACGCCAAGGGATACAAGAAGCATAATCAAGCCGGCGGTGATAACGCCTAACATCACAGCAACCATAGATTTTTTGAAATCTAGATTTAGGATGCTGGCTGCAAGGGTTCCTGTCCAGGCGCCGGTGCCAGGAATTGGAATAGCTACAAATAAATATAGAGCAATATAAACGCCAGCTTTGGTCTTTTTGAGGAGTTTGTCGCCAGCCTTTTTGCCTTTTTCTAGGCAGAAATTACAGAACTTTTTGAACCATTTGATTTTGCACTTTTGGCCCCATTCTAGTACTTTTCTTGCAAAGAGATAGATGACTGGTACTGGGATAAGATTACCAATAAGAGCGATAATAAGCACTGCCCACTCTGGAAGGCCAAGATCCATACCGATAGCAATAGGGATAGCGCCTCTAAGCTCAATTAATGGAACCATAGAAACCAAGAATACTAGTAATACCTTCCAAATCATATATACATTATAGCATAGTGTTATAATTATATTATGTTACTTTCCGTGATTATTCCTACGTATAACGCTGAAAAATATTTAGACAGGTGTCTTAAATCTGTGTTCAAAGCCGTGGCACTTTCTAAGGTATCAGCTGAAGTACTCGTGGTAGATAATGGTTCTACTGATAATTCCATAAAAGTTGCTAAAGAATTTGCAAGTAAATCACCTCTTAGAATTTCGGTTTTACAGTGCCCTGCTAAAGGTGCTGCTGCCGTAAGAAATTTTGGGGTGCCTTATGCTAAGGGTGAATATATTTGGTTTGTAGATGCCGACGATGAAGTGTCCGAAAACAGTATTAAGCTTTTGATGGAAAAGGCTAGACGCGCCAGGGCCGATATTGCAATGATGGGCGCTAAGCGTATTTATGCAAATGGGCATTCTGATTATCTCTCGGCCATTGACCCTACCAAGCCTGATTTTAAGAGTAGATTTGTGCGATATGGCGCTGGACCGTGGCAATTTATCTTTAAACGTTCTTGGTGGGTTAGTAACGATTTTCGTTTTAAGGAAGGAATTATCCACGAAGATATGGAAATGATTTCTTCCCTGATTCTATATACGAACAAATTTGTATCTATAGACAAACCACTTTATACCTACTATCAGAATGAAGATTCGGTACTTCACAAAAAAGCTTGGGATCCACATTACTTAGATATTTTCCCAGCACTTACTGGACTTTATAATCGGTTCTCTAAGATGGGGGCCTTGGAAGAATATCACGATGAGCTAGAGTGGTTCTTTATTTGGAATCTTCTGATTGACTCAGCAAAAGATTTTAAGAAGTTTAATGAAGGTAAAGAGGGCTTTAAATTCTCTCGTGAAATGCTCAAAAAATACTTCCCAAAATGGCGCAAGAATAAATTCCTGCGCCAGAAACCACTTAAACTACGTTTAAGAGTTAGACTCTTTTTCTTCGGCCTCTAGTTTCTTGAAAGCAACTTTGCCAACGAGAGTCTTTGGTAATTCATCTCTAAATTCGTAAGCAGATGGCATTGCATAGACTGGGATGTTTCTTGAGAGAAGCTCTCTGATTTCCTTTTCGATGCGTTTGCCTGGTTTGTAACCTTCTTTTAGTACGATGAAGGCCTTTGGTACTTGACCCTTGTGTGGATGATCGATACCAATTACGATAGAGGTTTCTACGGCCTCGTGAGAGTTGATGATAGACTCTAGGTGAGTTGGATAAATATTGTAACCAGATGAGATAATGATGCGTTTAAGTCTTTGACCAAAGTAAATTAGCCCGTCTTCACCAAAGTGGCCGATGTCGCCAGTGTGAAGCCAAAGCTTGCCATCGTCGTGAACCTTTAAAACTTTCTTAGTTTCTTCTTCGTCGCCAAGATAGCCCATCATTACAAGTGGACCAGAGATACAGATTTCGCCGTCTTCGCCTACACCGATTTCTTTTTTGGTATTTGGCTTAACGATCTTAAAGTCCATATTTGGCATTGGAGCACCGATGATACCATCTTTAAAGGCGTTTTCTGGAGAAAGACAAACAGCACCAGAACCTTCGGTGAGACCATAGCCTACGCGAATCTTAGCGTTGGAGCCGTGAGCAGCTAGGTAATCGTTTACCTTATCTCTGAGGGTGCTATTCAAGGTGTCACCACCACAGATTACTGCTGTAACAGATTCTAGATCGTTTGGACCAAGCTTAGTGTTAATAAGAGCCTCAAAGAGCGTAGGCACGCCTACGATGAAGCTAGGGGTGTTTTTGTGTAAAATATCTGCAAATAGTTTATGTGAAAAGGCTGGGATAAGGTTACATTCCATACCCTTACAGAGAGGGGTGTGAATACAAACGCCTAAGCCAAAGCAGTGGAATAGTGGCAAGATAGAAAGTACTGATGCCCCTGGAACGATCTGACGGATCATAGTGGCATCGCACATAGATTCTGCGTTGATATTAAGGTTTGAAAGCATAACGGCCTTAGGAGCGCCTGTAGTGCCTCCAGAGTACATAATAATAGCCGGGTCTGCCCCACCACGATCTTCGTGATAGCTTCCCTGGTAGAAATAGCTATTAGCAATGAAATCTTCCCAAAGAACTACGCGACCGTCGTTCATTGGTAAACGCACCTTTTTAACGTGAAGTAGTCTGTAAAGTTTTTGCTTTAAGAAACCAAGACCATCAGATGGGCGTACTACAATGATACGCTCGAGGCTTGCCGTGTCTTTTAATCTGTAGATCTTATCAAATACAGCATCAATCACCATTACGTATTTAGATTCTGCTACCTTGATGTAATACTCAAGCTCCTTCTCTGATGATAGAGGGTGAACCATATTACAAACAGCGCCAACCATATTTACAGCGTAAACCATAGTAATACCTTCTGGGGTATTTGGCATACAAATAGTAACGCGATCGCCTTCTTTAACACCGTAGTTTTTAAGAGCACGAGCAGCTTTTTCGATCTTTCTTACGAAGTTTTTATAGGTGACTTTATGGCCATAATAAGAATATGCCACGTTGTCTGGGTATTTTTCGGCAGTTTGAATGATCATATCCACGATAGAACAATCTGGAAATTCCAGAGTTTCTGGGATGCCGTCTTCTTTGTAATATGCGTACCAAGGGTATTTGCCGGTCTTGGCAGCTGGTTTTTTGGCTGCAGCCTTAGCTGCAGGTTTTTTCGCAGTTAATACTTTTTTCTTCACAAAAATCTCCTTATGGATAATTATAGCATAGTTTTGTGGTTATGCTGATATTTTATGCTGCGAGGATTTTATCGGCGTTTTTGATGATAAGCCAGGTTCTAAAACCGTTACCCCAAGCTAGATTGTAGCGATCTGGGGAATTATTGACCATCTTTACGAGGTTGCCTACGTATTCTCTACCTTCGTCGGTTAGACTATCCCACCATTCGTTCCAGCGTTCTTGGCTTTCTGGACTAATTGGGCTTTTGTCTAGCATAATTTCGACACCTTTGTCGCCACCGATTAATTCTTTGGCGTCTTTAATGTCATCTATGATTTCTTCTTCGCCTGCACCTTCGGCCGCCTCTTCGTCGAATTCTTCGCCAGCAGCAACTGCGTCTGCAGCCTTAGAAAAGGCTTCGATCGAGACTACTTTTTTGTGACCGAGTCTATCCATAATCTTGTCGATATTAGACTTGTGCTCAGTTGAGAATCTCTTGGTAGATTCATAGTTGTAAGCTCTAAAGCCATACATAACTTTGGCCATAGCAGCGTCCTGTTCTACCTTGTCTTTAGCATTCTTAGCAGCTTCTTTGTAACGGCTTAGAGCCTCTTTGGCTACGTCTAGGTAATTATTGTGTTGAATATAACCTTCGACTCTGCCAGATTTTTCGGCTTTTTCTAGAATCTTAAACATATAGCGATCGAATTTTTCGTCTACTTCAGCGACAAATTCTGGATCTTCTGCTAGATCAGGCCTAATTTGGCTGATGTCATACATAAAGCGAGCGTAATCTTCGATAGTAGATTTGATCTTGTTGTTAGTCTTGTCGTCCATTGGAACGATCTTTCGGCTAATTTCTTCATCGTTTTTCTCACGTACTTCTTCGGTAACGTCTACGGTGATTTGATCAAACATCTCATTCTTCTGTTTTTCAATGACGTCGTAAAGAGTCTCGCCATCTTTGTTGACGCGTTCACCCTGAAGATACTCATCCATATACTTATCTTCATAGAGATTTCTAAACAATGTGCCTTTCCAAATGCGCTTGATAATATTGGCACCTTTTAGTTCGTCTTTTAGATCTTTTCTAGCCATCTTTCTGGCTGTTCTCTCTTCGCCTTTGCTCCAGTCTGCACCTACAGCTACCAAGCGATTTTTTCTAAGCTCGGCTAGTTTAGCTTGAATTTCTTCATATTCTTTTTTCTTGGCCTCTAATTCTTCTTGCTGTTTCATAAAGGCTTCGACGTTTTTGACTAGTTCTGGGCTAGCTGGTTTGGAATACATATCTAGAAGTTCGATCTCGGTGCGTTCTGGTTTGACCGGAACGATTTCTTGCATATGTGGGTCGAATTCGGATTGTTTTAAGATAAATTGCTGGCCTTCTTTAGCTTCTTTTTTAGCTGCGCCATCTTGATCGGACGCAATTTCACGAACGTTAACGCCACGAGCCAAATCGACTTCGCGATCTTTCTGAAGGTCGTTTTCTCTATCTTTAGCTAGCTCTGCCTCTCTATCTTCGTCTAGAGCTGTTTCTTTGTCTGTATCGCCAATGATGATAATATCTGGCTGGCCGTGATCTCTTCTAATTTGGTTGAGTTCTCTTAGGATAGCTCTAGTGCGCTTTTGTTTTTCTGCGTTAGGATTGCTAGCTGATTCAGGATTATGTGACTTTTCGGACATTTATTTTTCCTCCCCTTTAAGATAAAATTCACGAAATCTATTTTTGGTTTCTTCGATAATTTTAGCGATATCTACACCGGAATTCTGGATGAATTCGGCGATTTTGTCTTCGGTAAAGTTTGGATCGTCGATCTTCTCGGCCAATTCTTTGGCTTTTTCTTCTGGGAGAGCTTCAACTGAGGCACGGTTGATTTCTTCTTGTAGTTTAGCAGCCATATCGGCTACCACTTCTTTTTTAGCCTCTTCGTCGTCGATAGAAATACCCTTTTCTTGGATTAGGCTTTCTATAAAATCATTTATGTTTTGCATTTTTGTGTAGCCTTTCTGTTGCTATTTCCTTCATTATAACGCTTATTTTTAAAAATGCAATAGCTACAAGAAAAAAGGCAAGAAAAAACGGTTTTTCTTCGTGGTTGTAGCTCGCGCCAGGCAAAATCTTCGTGACTTAGCCGGGCCTGTGCCCGGTACTATCCGGTACTCGGCTCGGTAAGCCACTCAGATTTTGCTTGGGCTCGTACAAATACTCAGAAAACCGTATTTTTCTTACCTATTTACTAATAGATAATGAGATCTTGCGACCTTCTTTGTCGATGTCTAGTACTTTGAAACTCTTGCGTTCGTTCAAGGTGAAGACCTTTTCTGGGTCTACATCAGAACCTTCGCCAAGCTCAGATACGTGGACCAAAGCTTCTACAGCTGGGCTGATTTGAACAAAAGCACCAAATGGGGTGATGCGAGTAACAGTACCTTCCACCTTGGAACCTTTCTTCAATTTTTCTACTTCGTGTAGCCAAGGATCTTCGGTGAGTTGCTTCATAGAGAGAGACAAGCGTTCTTTGTCGATAGCAATGATCTTAGCTTCGATTTCGTCGCCAATCTTGACGTAATCAGATGGATTGTTAACGCGTTCCCAAGAAATCTCGGAAATGTGTACCAAACCTTCGATACCGTCTACATTTACGAATACACCAAAGTCTACTACGCCGGTAACTACACCTTTTACTACATCGCCAACCTTAAGGTTAGAGAAGCGTTCAGCAAGACCATCTTTGATAGCTTCCTTCTCAGAGAAGATAAGCTTGTTTTCTTTCTTGATAGCATCAAGAATACGTACCTTGATAGTTTTACCTACGAGAGAATTGAGTCTCTGCAAGATTTCGTCTTTGTCGGCGCTACCTACGCGTGGGTAATGCTCAGCAGAAAGTTGAGAAACTGGCAAGAAGCCTCTGATTCCCTCGTATTCTACCAAGAGACCACCACGGTTGGCATCGTATGGAGTAATCTCCACGGTTTCGGCATTGTCCATTTTTTCTTGGACAAGGTCCCAACCTTTGTCTTTGACAGCTTTTCTAAGAGAAAGAAGTACATAGCCGTCGTCCATTTCTGCCTCGATAACAGAAGCAGTGACATCGGCACCTAACTCCAAGTCTCTGATATAAGAAGCTTCACGGCGAGGTACAAGACCTACCCCTTGGCTTCCAAGATCAATTAAGATCTCGTGTTTTTTGATGGAGATAACTTTACCTTCTACGGTATCCCCAGCAATAACTTTTTTGGACGCAGCATCATTCTTTGCTAGGAGCTCGTCCATAGTAATTTTTTTGGCATCAGCCATAATTAATATTTTCCTTCCTTTAGGCTCATTCAAAGGCCTCGCCTTTCTTGGTTGCGAGATCTATGAATGAGCCCAAATCTACTCTTAATTATAGCAAATTTATCTGTAAATGTCTAGGGTGTAATTTTAAAAATGGTGTAGTATAATGGGGATATGTATTTAGCAGTGGACATCGGAGGTACCAAAACACTGGTGGCCCTCTTCTCTAAGAGGGGTCGGGTATTGCGCAGAGTAAAGTTTAAAACCTCTTGGCAAAAAGAGAGATTTATACGTGAACTCACCCGAGTCCTAGAGCAATTTGGCAAGTATAAAAAACTTAAAGCCGTAGTAGTAGCTGTTCCGGGAGTTGTACAAAAAAATTGTTCAGT
The DNA here is from genome assembly GCA_017510925.1 of Candidatus Saccharimonadota bacterium. Taxonomy (GTDB): domain Bacteria; phylum Patescibacteriota; class Saccharimonadia; order Saccharimonadales; family Saccharimonadaceae; genus Nanosyncoccus. Next base: position 41,766 of record JAFWLT010000009.1, read on the forward strand.
CCGGCTCGGCAACCGTGATTGGGGCAATTTCTCCCTGGTAGAAACGATGCAAAAATTGTTCGACTGTCCAATTTATTTTGAAAACGATGCAAATTTAGCGTCCGTTTATGAGTCACATAAAATACCAGGTAAGACCGTTTTTCTTACCTTCTCTACCGGTATTGGTGGAGGCGTAGCCGAGCGTGGCCATATCCTGCCAGAGTCTGATAGCTTTGAGCCTGGGCACAAAATTTATACCTATAATGGAGTTAAAGCTGAGTGGGAGGATATCGCTGCTTCCTCTGCCCTAGAAAAAGCCTTTCACGTTGATGCTGCTACCGACCTCAGGGGTAAAGAATATATGATGGAAATTGCCGAGAGAGTATATCTGGGGCTTCCAGATGTAGTTTCTAAATACTCCCCTGATACGATTGTTTTGGGTGGTCCACTTGGGAAGATCTTTAGCCTTTACGTAAAATATTTACCCAAAATCGAGGGCGTGAAGTATGTGCGGCCAAAGCGTCCATTGGAGTCGGTGATTTATGGATGCTACATTTTTGGCAAAAATCAAAAGTGATTTCCCTGATATTCGGTTTGTTTCCGGAAAGAGATTTAGTTTTCGTCCCCCTAAAACGGTGGTAGTAGAACCAGACGGTGAACCCCTACTGCTCCTTCACGAGATTGGGCACGCATTAATTGAGAAATATGACTTTAAAACAGAGGTGGGCCGGCTTAAGATAGAGGTGATGGCCTGGGAAAAGGCTCGTGAGTTAGCTTCTTCTTATAAGGTAGCTATCGATGAGGATCTGATAGAGACAGAGCTAGACACTTATAGAGATTGGCTACACCAAAAATCGCGTTGCCCAAAGTGTGGACTAACGCGATTTCAGACACCTGATGGGACGTTTTATTGCCCCAAATGCGATGTAAATTAGGCAGCTTTTTTAGCTGGGCCACGGCGGGAGATACGGCCACCTTTTGCACCAGCAATGCGTGCTAGAGCAGGGTTAGCAGCGAAACCGCCAGTGTGACCATTTTGGCCACCTTTTTTACCGATACGGGCATAGAATTCTTTGCCGTATTTGGCTTTGTTGGTAGCAGCGGCTTTCATACCGCCGGCTTTGGTTCCAGACATTGTGGAAACTCCGTTCTGCCCACCAGATTATACTAATAAAACACACCTCCTTAGAGGCTATGCTTTAATTATAGCATAGCCATTTAGTTTTGTCAATAGCTTTTTACCGAACACTTTTTTTAAAAAATGCGCTAAAAAAGTGTTGACATTATGCATATGGTGATATATAATAGAGGTAACTTGCGCAGATTAAACTGCGAGGCTGCACAAGTTATATGTATGACCTGGAAAACCGCCCCTCTCAATTAAAAATAGGCGGTTTTCTCTTGGGCTAAAATTTGGCCCATTTTTTTTGGCATAAAAAATGGTGGGGATATGTGGACTTGATTCGAAGAACAAGTCCTGGTTATTAGTTTTATAGACATAAAAAATGGTGGGGATATGTGGACTTGAACCACAGACCTCGTCATTATCAGTGACGCGCTCTAACCAGCTGAGCTATATCCCCACGTGGTGGAGTAACAGGGATTCAAACCCTGGACCTCTGCCTTGCAAAGGCAGCGCTCTAATCAACTGAGCTATTACCCCAAGTTTATAAGGTGCCCTTTTATTTTACACCAAATCCCCTAAAAATGCAAGTTTTATGTTATAATGAGGTTATGGATTTTACTTTTAGCATCGGATGGGTATTCGGGGGGCTAGTAATCGCTGCGATTGGTGGGGCAATTGTGGTATTTTATCAAAAGATCGCCGATAATATGGCAAACGGTGTGTCTTCTTATGACAAGGTGAAATTATTTGGCGTAATCACCGTAGTAGTGGGGCTTTTAATTGCAATGAATCTCCACACTTTGATTTTGACTATTTTGGTAAATATTATCAGAGGTGGTAAATAGCTATTGCCAGAGAATTTGGCGAGTCCATTCGTACATCGCAATAGCTGCTGCTGCACCAACATTAACGGAGCGCGTGGAGCCAAAGGACTCAATATAACGCGTATCGGCCACGTGATCTAGTAGTTCTTCTGTAATACCGTTATTCTCGGAGCCAAAGATCAAGGTGGTATTTTTGGTAAATTTTTTCTCGTGGAGAGGTTTTGAGCCTTTGGTGTTATTTTCTATGGCCACCAATTCTCTGTTTTCTTGGGTCTTTAGAAAATCTTCTAGAGAGGCGTGGTGAACAATTTCTAGATATTTATCTGTACACATAGCTCCACGGCGATTATATTTTTTGCGCCCAATAATATGAACTCTAGAAGCATTAAAAGAGTTAGCTGTTCTAACGATTGAGCCAATATTAAAATCGTGTTCAACGTTTTCGATGGCGATCTCTAGTGAGTTACGAGTTTTTGAAAGCTCGTCTTTAACTTGTTCGTTTTCTAACCCCTTAAATTTATCAATCAAATTCCTTGTATCTTCCATTGTGATATAATTATACCAGTAAAGGAGGTAAAATGGAATTTGATGAGTACCAAAAACAGGCGATGACGACGGACCTTGGGATTGATAATATGGGTGAAGTGATGACAAAAAAGACCTTAAATGTGCCCGAGTTTATTGATAAGGTACTAGGGCTCTCTGGTGAATCAGGTGAATTTGCCGACAAAGTTAAAAAAATTATGCGCGACAAACGGGGGGATTTTACCGAAGAAGAACGGACTGAACTTTTGAAGGAACTCGGTGATGTGCTCTGGTATGTGGCAGAGGTTTCCATCTACCTAGATACACCGATGAGCGAGCTCGCTAAGATGAATCTGGACAAGCTCGCTAGCAGAAAAAAACGTGGCACCCTAGTAGGCGCCGGAGATAACAGATAAAATTAAAGCCGGTCAATGATATGACCGGCTTTTTGTTGACGATTATGATTTATTGAAGCTGTTGTTCCTGATACTGTGACCACGGTGTCCTTATGGGACTTACGATGCAAGGGTCTTTCCCCTCAAGGCGTCTTTTCTCTCTTACGGCTGCAATATTCAATATAGCATATATTGCTTTCCGAGGGTTTTCGGTCCTGAAGAGTTTGAGATCATCCCTGAGACCCAGATCATCCAGTAACTGGTACTGCTCGGCTTCGGTGAAATGTTCGTCATAGTCCTCCTGAAGAGGAAAAATTGATCTGGTGTTGATGAACTTCATCAATTTCGCCATTGCCTCTTTTCTTGTGCTTTCTACCATTTGTCCCACCTCCTAGAAAAAAGATAATCGTCGTATAAAACTACTTCAACTATTCGTTGATAGTACCATTATAGCATAAAAACTATGATTTGTCTAGTCCTTGATGTGTTTTAGGGCTTCTTCACGAGCTTTTCTGGCTGTTTCTGGATCGAATTCTGGGATATCATCCTCTTCGTCGCCGTAATCGTATTTTTCTCCATCTGGGTAATAGCCTCTTTCTCTCCACACTTCATCTGGATCTTTTTTTCGAGGTTTATAGCCAGTAGTATCAAGGCGTCCGTAGCCATTTCCGGTTGGCTCTTCTCTGTCTCTAAATTCCATTAATGCTTCTTTTACTCTCCCCATTGGTGGATACCTCCTTTTTTATTATTATAGCAAATTTTTTGCAAAAGAAAATCGCCCCCTAATTGTGGGGGCGACCAAAGTGCGTGGTATGATTTATATTCTGATACGGTGGGTTGTAAACTGGTTTAACGGCTTTTTTGAGTGTAACTCCTCTCTTTAATTCTCTGCTATGGACCTTTTGATAAGCTTCTTTTGCAGCATTATCGAAACTACCAAAGTGGAACGGGTAGTCGTTGGGGTTAGGCATAGCAGGGTCGTTTCTAAAGTCAGATGGAGTGACCTGACGGCCGAGTTCCTCTGTTTTATTTAATAACTTTTCAAACAATTCCTCCCTAGACGCGTTCATTTCATCACCTCTTTTCTAAGTGAGCCTCATACCAGTTTAAAATGCCGTATCCCAACCTATACCTATTTATATTATACCATATTTTTGCAAAAAATGGAAGAGTGAAACAAAAAAACCACCTTTTTAGGGGTGGTTTTAGAGTTTAACAATTTGGTTGTGCAATCATTATCTCAAGTTCCGTGTTAGCTTAATGCTACGTCTGGTAAAACCAGAGTTGTTATGATTCAAGCTTGCTAATCATAACACGTATTCCGACCTGACTATCTGCGACAGATAAATCCGTTTCAGACGTCTAATTCCTTCTCAAGAAAGGAGGTAATCCATCGACACGTTCTCGTACC
>JAFWLT010000002.1 GCA_017510925.1 Candidatus Saccharimonadota bacterium
GAATAGTGAGAGTGAGAGCTGGAGCTACACTGACGTTATAATCTACGTCTGTAGCTGAAGCAGAACTAGTGAGAAAGATAGAAAATAGTAGTGCAAAAACACACATAGAAAATGCTGATTTATGCACAACCTTAAGCATAATATTATTATAGCATACTACTTGGATTTTTTGGTGAGTTTTTTCTCGATTTCCACAGCGTCACGAGAAATGTTATGGCGGCGCTGAGATAAGAAAATCCAGAAGAAGAGAGAGCCACCAAGCCCGATCCCCATAATGATGTTCTTGGTGATGAGCGACCATTCAGAAGCATACAAAGTCCAGACAGCCATAGTGAATAGAATCGCAAGATAAACATTACGACGAATCAAAATAATCTTTTTGGCAAGTTTGAAATTGCGACGCATTAAACAATTTTTGGTGCAATCATCTGGATGACCCATAAACTTACCATACACTACAAATTCTATAATTGAGCCAATAATTAAATATGGAACTAGTATTAAAAGGCCAGCCAACATATTAACGCGAAGAGAGAAGAAAAGCACCATAGCAAGAGCGATAAAGCCGTCGGCAAACATATCATACTTAGCAGCGTATTTGCGATACCACGGAGTTTTATTTTTTGGAAATGGCCATCTAGATGCACAAGTGCCATCTAGAGCATCGGTAATTTCGCCGAGCATATAGACTATAAAAGCAGCGTGAAGTGGCGCTAAATAAAAACTCATACAGGTTAAAACGGTTGCCAAAATGATGCGTGTAAAAGTTAGAATATCTGCTAAGTATCTCATATTTACATTATATCACTAATATATTGCTCTAATTTATCTACCACTTTAGAAACTTTTATTTCGTTTCTGTGTTTGATCATTTCTTTGCTCATTTTCTCAATTTTTTCTGGGTTTTTGATGAGATTATTAATGGCACTCGCTACATCTTCTGGTTTTGGCGATTTAGTAAGAATTGAGCCTTTTTCAGTAGCGATTTCTCTTAAGTCTGGATCTACATATAAAGCTGGTGTACCGGCAGCTTCGGCTTCGATCAATGTCATACCAAAAGTATCAAAATTATAAGAATTCAAAACATCTAAATGTGATTTTTCGATTTCTGGAAAAATAGTTTTAAATGGTTTTGGACCGTGAAATTTAACATTCAATTTATTTTGTTTTACAAACTTTTTGGCGTTTCTGAGATCATTGCCATCACCGTAAACATTCAATATATATTTGCCGTCTACTTTTTTTAGTGCTTCAAGAAATGGCATAATGGATTTTTCTTTAGAAACACGAGAATGCCAAATAATTCTTAGAGGTTCACCGGGATTTAGAGTTTTGATAGTTGGTTTGGTTTTGAAAAATTCATCATCTACGCCATTTGGTAAAACTTTAATTGGCTTATTTACACCATAGTAAGCTAATTTCTTTTGAAAGTGTGAAGATGGGGTAAAAACAAGATCGGCACTGTTAGCGTGATTTACCATCAAAGTCCACATTTTGGAAGCAGCCTTGGTACTTGCCAAATAATCGTCTTGCTCTACTGCAATAGGATGGGGAAGATACCAAGAATGAAACTTGTTCAAAAGCGTAGCTACGATAGTTTTAAAACCTTTTGGCACGAGATTTTGCTCGCCAATATCTTCGCGACCGTGCATAGTTTGAATAGTTTTGATACCAAGATTATCACCTAGCCTAAGCCCAGCGATAGAACAGCCAGCCTCATAGTGCACATAAAAAAGATCAAAATTAGCAATTTCTGGATGTTCCTCTAGAATTTGCATTTCAATAATTTGAGGTTTTCTGGCAATTGGCGTAAGACCCCGGCCCCACACACGACAGGATTTAACAGGGAAAATATTCTCTTCTTTTAGTTTTTTTAGCTGTTTTTTGGATTTTTTGTATGAGCTCGAAAAAATATAAACTGTGTGACCACGTTTTTCTAATTCTTTTTTCTGTGCATTAATACTAGTGACGATACCACCAGTGAGATCTAGGTAGCAATCCGTAAAAAACGCTATTTTCATAAAAAATATTATACCATATTACTGGCCGGTTAGCCAATTCCAGATACCTTCGAAGAAGGATGGTTCGTTGGATGGGAGATCCTCAACATTGGCTTCGTCTACAGTGACACCGTTGTTATTTTCGGTGGAAGCACCCTCATAACTTGGGGAAATTTGTTCGCCGGAAACTAGTAAACGATAACGAGAGCTACCGAGTGGAGTACAGGTAACTAATGTAATCATCGGACGATCCGTTTGAATCATCAATGCTGCAACGTTGGATGGTTCAATCACTTGTTTGCCAGTGACTTTGTAAGTATAACGAACAGAATTGTAATTCACATAGATAAGATCGCCGTCTTCTAGACGTTCTAGGCCAGAGAAGATATATTTATATGGATTGGAACTGTAGACATCACCAGCCGAATGGCCCGTAATTACAAAATTTCCAATCTCGCCAGGGAAGGCACTGGCACCGTTAATACGATAATGCGCTACGCCGTGGTTCATAGCTTCCATCACGTCAGAAAGAGCAATATTAAAGTTGATTGGCACATCAATATTTAGCTTTGGAATAATTAAGCGTGGGTCGGCAGAAACAGTTTGGGTGATAGTAGGATCTAGCGCCTCAATTTCGGAAGCTGGAGCATTTCCTGGGGAAACATAAGCCATAATTGGCGCAAAAATCATCCGGTTATACTGCAAAAAGAGAATAATGAGAACTACTACACCACCAGCAATAATCGGAATAAACCGACGAAAACGGCGCGTTTTTTTGGCGTTGTCCGTAGCTTTTTTCCTAATTTGATAGCGAAGCCTGTCTTTAATACCAGCGTTTTCGTCGAGTGGTTTGTTCCTGGTAGAATCAAATAAACTACCACCAAGAGAAAGGCCAGACCTGATTTCGTCTTCTTCGGCTTTTTCGCGAGCATCTTTTAGGCGCTCTCTCGCTATATAATTTCTAGCTGCGTTAGAATAATATTCACTGTAATATTTTTGATAATATTGCTGCCAAGCAGAGTGGTAGGTTTTCCAAGCGTCGTTGTCAACTTGAGTTTGGGTAGCAGGAGTATCTTTGTAGTGTGAGTTGATGGTATTAATAGGGTAAGCTGACTTAGGATTATTAACTTGATTGTGACTGTAAATTGCCTGGCGAGGCTGAATAGTTTTGACTGTAGAACCAAGTGGCCCATTCTCAGCACTAGTAGCATAGGCCTCCATCACCTTCTGTCTGGCGAGGTCTACTGCTGTTCTTCTTTGAGCATCACGAGAAAATTGCCCACCGGTATCTGAATCCATAAGTTTATTATAGCATAATCTATAGAAATATGGTAAAATTAAAGATATAGCCCCACTTGGGCGAATGGCGGAACTGGTAGACGCGCTAGACTCAAAATCTTGTGGTAGCAATACCGTGAGGGTTCAAGTCCCTCTTCGCCCACCAAGAGGGCTATTTTTTATTTCTCAAATAGATATTCGCGAACAAGTGCACCGTCTCTAAAGTAATAGAGGTATTTATCGGAAGTAATAGTAACAGGGAAATGAGAGGAAACATTCTTTGATAATTCACGATGGTTGAGACCGTTGAAATCATAAACGTTGAGAATACTATCTTTTACGGCGTAAATCATACTACTATCCAGCCAACCATAGGTATTAGTCTCGGTGTTCCATTCAAATAATTCCTGAGCTTCCATATCGAGGGTAGCAATATGACCACCGGTAGACATTACGATAGCTTCGCCAGAAGCCCCAACTTTGACTTTTTCTGGGTTGAACGAGAGATCAAAGTGATTTTTCTCAGTAAAATCTTTTTTGAGATAGAGATCGATAGAATTTTCGCTGATTAAACCAATGTATTCATCATCATAGAATTTAGTGATTACTACACGAACCGGCGCGTCTAGATCTTCCTTTAGTTTTACAATTTCGTCGCTACCAAGCTTGGTGAGGCCGATATAATATTTTCCGGAATCTTTATCTTTAGATGCAAAAACAATATTTTGTTCGTAATAGTCAAACGATTCAATGCCAGATAATAGCACGGCAGAAATTTGCTTGGCGCCTGCATCGATACGGTGAAGGTTGCCACTTAGAACTACTAAGAGATTGTTGGCAGACTGGTCTAGAATCTCGATTTTGGTAAAGTCGGCATTAAATTCTTTGGTGAGATTGATGGAACTAGCTGGGTTTTTGGTGTTTAGAAGTAGCCAATTAGTTTTACCTTCTCCCGAGATATTTAGGAGCACGTGCTCGTTGTCGGCAGCCCATTCAGTACTAATAATATTACCGGTAAATAACCCAACCGTGGCACCATTGGCACGGCTAGAAAATGGCAAAATTTCGGATAAATCTAGTTTGGTAGGCTTAATATTTTCAGTATCTAGATTAATTAATTCCCAGTTTGTAGTGTTGTTTGTAAGAAGCATCCAGTTACGATCTGGACTAACAGTGGCCATATTTACGGAAGATTCATAGGCGCTCTCTTCTGTACGATTCTGCAAAAATAGACGTGGATAATGCAAACGATAAAGAAGGCCCTCGGTAATATTAATAGTACGAGACCAAGAATCATATTTTTCTTTGGTGAGCTTGATGGTATGTTTACCAGAGGCAAGAGTCTTAGAAGTATTGGTACGTTGAAGCCAAGATGATGGATTGCCGTCTACTTCTATATCGGCACCGGTAGGGATAGAATAAATCTGGAGAAGCCCTTGGCGTTCAATCTTAAAATCTGAACCTACCCAATAACCAGACACCACAAAAGCTAGGATTAATACCGTAACGATCACGGTTAATACCATTAAGACTTCGGAAATAATAATCCGGCGACTCTGACGACGAGCGCGCTTTTCTATATCCATATCTATATTATAGCATATTGGAGCATTTCGCTCTTGTTTTTTTTAAGCAAAACTAGTATAGTAGATATAGAAGTTTAAGTGAGGTAATATGGCCGAAAGTGGCAAAAAACAGGGTGGCAAAAGCAAATCCAAGAAACCGGCGAGTTTTAGCAAAAACGCGACGGCTACTAAAAATGCGTCCAAAAAACCTGTAGCAAAGAAAACCACTGCTAAGAAAACCTCTAATAAGAAGACTGTCGCTAAGAAAACTACGCCAGAAAAAGCACCCGTAAAAGCGCCTGTAAAAGTTCCGAAAACTACTGAGAAAAAAGTTGAAAAAAGCGATCATTTTGAAGAATTTGAAACCCTAAAATTGGCTGCAATTGAGAAGCCAACACCAAAGATCGTCTTAAGAGACGTAGCTAAAGAACAGCCAATCAAAATTGAGCCTAAGGTTGAGGCTAACCCAGAGCCGGAAGAACCGTTGCCAGTATTTCGCCCGGTATCTAGACCACATCCAATGGTAGCGCCTGTAAAAGTTCCGGCTAGAGAGTTAAAACAACAAGAAATTGAAAAGGCCGTAAAAACTGCCACCAGAATGCCAGTAGAACAAAAGCGCCGAAGAAGAAGTGTATTTGGTGACTTCGGCTGGACTAGAGTAATCCTCGCCACAGCTTGTATCACTACAGCAGTTTTTGCCGTGGCTTACTTTGTAAATATGGCATCAACCGATATGTCTCTTCAGGTAGCAGCTACTCAATCTGGGATTGATGCTAAATATCCATCTTATATCCCACGTGGTTATGAGCTTTCTGATGTAACTTCATCTAGTGGTAGAGTTTCAATGCATTTTAAGGGCGATGAAGGCGAATTTGGCCTCACCGAAGAAAATTCTTCTTGGGATTCTGAAGCACTTCTTAATAATTACATTAAGTCTAATTATGGCAACGATTACACCGTAGTAAGAGAACAAGGTCTCACCCTTTATATGGGTGGTAGCTGGGAAGCTTGGGTAAACGGTGGGATGCTTTATAAACTCACCATTACTTCTGGCACACTTTCTAAGAAACAGATGAAAACCATCGCGACATCTCTCTAATGTGATATAATATAGGGTATGGAAACTGTTACCCGTTTTGCACCAAGTCCAACTGGTTATATTCATATTGGCAATGTAAGAAGTGCAATCTATCCTTATCTTGTAGCACGCCAAAATAATGGCAGATTTATTTTGCGTATTGAAGATACTGACAGGGAACGCTACGTAGAAGGGGCAACAGAATTAATTGAGGATACTTTAAAATGGCTCGGCCTAGAATGGGACGAAGGCCCTCTAGTAGGTGGAGAACACGGGCCGTATTTCCAGAGTGAAAGACTAGAAATTTATCATGAATGGGTAAAAAAGTTGCTCGAGAGTGGCCGGGCTTATGTAGATCCTACCCCTGCTGAGAAAGTTGACGAATATCGCAAGCAGTGCCAAGAGGAGAAAAAGCCATTTCTTTATCGTAATTTTAGACCATCAGAACTTGATACCGAATATAAAGAGGGGCTTCCTATTAGATTTAAGGCTGAGCCAAAGGAATATGACTGGGAAGATGCTGTAATGGGTCCAATGCACGCTGGGCCAGAAACTCAAGATGATATTATTTTGATTAAAAAAGACGGCTATCCTACTTATAATTTTGCACACATCGTAGATGATGCCTTGATGGGCGTAACTCACGTAATGCGTGGTGTAGAATATCTTTCTTCTACCCCTAATTATTTGGCTCTTTATGAAGCCTTCGGGCTTAACGTACCAGTGTTAGTATCTTTGCCACATATTTTGGCGCCAACAGGGAATAAAAAGCTCGGTAAACGTGATGGAGCAAAATCTGTAACAGAATATCGCGATGACGGTGTACTAGCCGAAGCAATGTTAAATTATCTAGCTTGCCTTGGCTGGAATGATGGCACCGAGCAGGAAATCTATACTAAAGATGAACTAGTAGAGAGATTTTCTCTAGATAGAGTCCAAAATTCTGGGGCTAGATACGATGAAACTAAGCTACTCTGGATGAACGGGCAATGGATTCGCCGTATCTTTGATGAACAAGGCGCCCGGGCTCTTTATGATAGAACCATTGATTTTTGGCCAGAAGTAGCAGCTAGCGCCTCTGAAGAATATAAATTGAAGGTACTTTCTATTATTTATGATAGACTTAAAACTCTCTCTGATCTTAAAGAGATGACTGCTTATTTCTTTGCTGATCCTGCAATAGATATGGAGATGTTAAAGTCTAATAAATTCCTCAAGAAATTATCCGAGGCAGAACTCGAAGATTTGTTGAAAAAATCTATCGCCAAGTTGTCTGATGTTTCTGATTGGAATGAGAATACTTTACAGGACGCTTTAAACGAACTCTTAGCCGAAACTGGCCGTAAACCAGCCGAGCTATTCTCCTTAATTAGAATCGCTGTAAGTTTTGCACCATTTAGCCCAGCTCTTAATCTTACTCTTGATACGCTTGGTAGAGACACTTCTCTAGCAAGATTAAATGAAGTTGCTAGAAGTATTTAGTTTTTAACTTATTATCAAAAATGGGCCGATGATTTTGACCGGCCCATATTTTGTTTTTATTTGCTTTTATTTTCCTTCTTCGTCCTCGTCATCATCTTTTCTGCGCTTGGCAGCGACGAAGAAGAAAATTCCAGAGGTTGCAGCGACACCGGCAGATACGGCAAAGGCAGTAGCAAGTGCAGATCCGTTGGATTCGGAAGTTACACCGTAAGCTTGTGCATAGGTAGTAGAGATATCACCCTTGGTAACGTCGGTTTGAGTAGAGTCCATGGAACCGGTGACTGAATCGGTGCCAGAACCGGAAGTGGAACGTTGAGTGTAGGTAGTGTTACCAGTGACAGAGCTGTAGTGAGATGCGTTATTGATTGGGTCAGTTTCGGATGGATTGGTTGGCTTGAGTGGGTTAGTATTGGTGTCTACTGTGCCAGTAACAGCAGCAAAGTAAACAGTACGGAAATAAGTACCTGAAGCCATTGTTTCATCGGCTTTAGCACCGAAGTAAACATCTTGATCATCTTCTACGCCAGTAGCGTCATAATTTGGAGCACTGCTGGTGGTAGTGAAGAGTTGAATTGGATTAGTAGACAAAGCATAGTAATTTGCTGAGGTGGAAGAACCATCGTCATTTACAGAATAACCCCATTTGTTAGTAGGGAAGTTTGCTACAGTAATACCAGCTTCGGCGCCAGATAGAGTAGGAATATAAGTAGTAGCGTCGGAAGCATTGTAGCTAGTGGTATTTCTAAGATCAGTATCACCCTTGGTATACATAGAAACGGTTACACCGACAGGGTTGTTGGTTTTTGCCTTTACGTTTACCTTGTTTCTTAGGAAATTACTTTCTTTTCTACCGGTAGTTGGGTTAGTATTGATGAGCTGGCCCTCAGCCCAGTTAGTAGGATCGGTAACTGTAAGAGTTAGCGTCTCTGCTACGTTGACGACAAAATCAACGTTTTCGGTAACGTCTGCGTAAGCCGAAGATAAAATAAGCGCTGGTGCAGAAAACATAATTGCAACAGCAAATAATATTTTTGTTTTATGTAATGACCTGACCATAAATTTATTATAGCATAAGCTTTGAAAAATGTGATAAAATTAATATAAGAATTTTTAAGTGGAGCACAAAATGAAAGAAAAAAAGTCTAAACTACCCCATAAAAAGCCTGTGGAAAACTCTGGTAAAAAAACTAGCAAAAAATCTTCTAAACTTTTTGTAATTTTTGGTTCTTTGGGGCTTCTTGGTGGCGCTGGCTGCCTTACTGGTGCTTTGCTACTTCCTTCCACTTCCGGTTTTAATGGCGTTTTTCCAGAAATTCCATCGAAGAGTGACACCACTGAATCTTATAGCAATTTGACTGGTTTACCACTTGCTGAAGAGTTGGTGAAGGCTCCTGCTTACTGTATTCAAACACCAAATGGTATGGATGGCGCTAGACCACAGGTAGGGCTCAATCAGGCTGGCGTAGTATTTGAGGCCATTGCCGAAGCTGGCATCACTAGATTTGCTGCAATTTATCAAAACCCAACTTCTGCAATTATTGGACCAATTCGCTCCCTTAGAATGTATTATCTAAAATGGGATACTCCGTTTGATTGTACAATCGTACACGCTGGTGGCGCGCCAGATGCAATTCAAGCCGTGTCAAGAGGTGGTTATAAGGATCTAACAGAGAATTATACCTACATGTATCGTGGTACCAACGGCGCCAGAAGATGGAATAACCTATTTACAACTTCTGCCTATCTTGCCAGAATGAATTCTGATAGAAACTATGGTGGCTCAGATATTAAAGGCTTCACTAGAATGACACCGGATGAATCTTTGGTGGCTCGAGTAAACGATCTAGCAGAAGAAAAATTAAATATAGTAAAAGCCTCCTCTGGCAAAACCTCTAGTTTGGTAGCAAAGACCCCAGCAATCGCCGTGAACTTTGGTGGATTAGCTAATTTCAACGTCCGTTATAATTATGATGCTGCTTCTAATACTTATCTTAGAAGTTACGCTAGTGGTGCTGCTCACGAAATTTACGTATGCCCAGAAGAAGATTTGGGCGAGAAAAACCCAGAAAACACCTGCACGCTCACTCAGTTAGCACCTTCTGTAGTAGTGGCAATGATGGTTTCTGAAAAACGCGCTTCGGATAATTATCACGAAGATATTACTGTAACCGGCTCTGGTGATGCATATATTTTCCAAAATGGCACTGCTATTAAAGGTACCTGGAAAAAACCTTCTGATGGTGAACAAATTAAGTTCTATACATCTGATGGCGCAGAAATTGCCTTGGCCCCAGGGCAAACTTTTGTGGAAGCTGTACCACAATACGGTAGTGTAGACTACTAGTGGTTTTTGTGCTATAATATATGTACGGTCTCGTCGTCTAGCGGTCCAGGACTCCTGGTTCTCATCCAGGCAATCGCGGGTTCGAATCCCGCCGAGATCACCACGCACTCTAGCGAATGCGCACAAGGGGAATTTTATGAGGAGATTACCTATTATAGCTTTGATTGGTCAAACGAATGCTGGCAAGTCCAGCATTTTAAATAGGATGGCGAAAAAAAATATTGCCATCGTGGCCAGAGAAGAGGGCACTACTAGAGACAACGTAGTAGCCACGATTGACAATTCTTTTGTGCTTGTTGATACAGCCGGCCTAAAGGATCCGTCTGATGATTTTGAAGCCTCTATTCAAGATCAAATTGCTGATGCAATAGACACTGCTGATGCAATTTTGGTAGTGATTGATTCTTCAAAATATTTTGATCACAGAGATGCTCGGATCGCTAAAGATGCACTTAGATCTGGCAAGGATGTATATTTAGTTTTGAATAAATGTGATCTTGCCGAATCTCTTCCTATTACAGAATTTCGCGCATTAGGGATCGACCCATCTAACACATTTTATGTATCGGCCACTACTGGTAAAGGTATAGATGAATTAAAAAATGTTCTACCAAAAGAAAAAATCCATCAAGATGATAATAAATTAAAGTTAGCTCTGATTGGTAGACCAAATGTAGGGAAGTCATCTCTGTTTAATACTTTGGGCAAAAAACAGCAGGCAATTGTTTCGTCTAAACAGGGTACTACTAGAGATGTAAATCGTGTAACTGTTAAATATAAAGGTCGCGAAATTGAAATTTTGGATACAGCGGGCCTTAGACGCCCAGGCAAAAGAGAAGTAGGAATTGAAAAATTCTCGGCAATTAGAACTCTTGCTGCCATCGAAGAAGCTGATATTTGCTGCCTTTTGGTTGATTCTACTGAGCCACACGTAAAGCTAGACCAAACTCTAGCTGGCCAGATCGTAGAAGCTGGTAAGGGAATTATGATGGTAGTAACCAAATCAGATCTTCTAGAAGAAGCTGAGCCTACCAATTATTTCGGCGAAGAAAATATCAAAAATCGCACAGCTGCCGATTTTCTTCTAGACGCTCTTGAGCGTGATTTTGACTTTTTACCTTACGCGCCGGTAATCCTAACTTCATCTGAAACTGGAGCCAATGTAACGCAAATTTTTGAACTCGCTCTAGATATAGATGAGGCTCGCCACACCGAGATCCCTACCTCTGAGCTCAACAAGATTTTGGCTGAGGCAATAGAAGATCATATGCCAGCTGGGCTCAAAAACACCCATCCAAAGCCAAAATATCTAGTACAAACAGATACTTGCCCACCTTGGTTTGTATTGCACGGCCATTCTCTTTCACTTCTTCACTGGTCTTGGAAGAGATTTTTGGAACGTAAAATCCGTGAAAAATACCCAATGATAGGGGTACCAATTAAGTTTTCTTACCGGAGTGACGACAAATGAAATTAGTAGTGGGCCTCGGTAACCCAGGGAATGAATATAACTTTACGCGCCATAATTTTGGCTTTCTAGCGCTTGATTTTTATCTTAAGCGTAATAATGCTACTTGGGCCGAAAAACCACGCCTAGGTGCCATTTCTTGCAAAATAGGCGATGTTTTATTTATTAAACCACAAGATTTTTACAACCTTTCTGGGCAAGCTGTGGCAGCTTATGCTCGTTATTACAAGATACCGTTATCTGATATTTTAGTAATTTGTGATAATTTTGATCTTGAATTTGGTAAAATTCGTTATCGCTCATCTGGCGTAGCCGGAGGTAATAACGGGTTAAAATCTGTAGATAAAGAGCTTGGCACCCCTGATTATCCTAGACTTCGACTAGGCACGGAAAACACCGAACTCAAGAATAAAATCGGCGCTGTAGATTTTGTGTTATCTAAATTTACCCCTGAAGAAAAAGCCAAATTACCTGATATTCTCTCTGAAGTTTGCGACAAAATTGACGAATTTATCGCCTAGCAGAGCCCCCAGTTATTCATCCCCAGAGACCGAATACGGCCTTTGATTTCTAGCATCGTAACAGATTGGTTAAATACCTCTGGTGGGAGCTTAGAATTTCTCATAATATCATCGCCAGAGCGAAGCCCTTCGGCTAGGGAAGAAAGAATAGCAGTTTCTACGTCATTATCGCCAATTAACCCCTGTATTTTGGATTTTCTGTGTTTTCTCACGTATTCCTCAGGGAAAATTACACGTAAAATATCATCTGGCTCGGTATAAGGGGTAGCTCCCTGGGAAATTAACTTATTACACCCCTGAGAATAGGGGCTGGTAATATTGCCGGGGACGGCGTAAACCTCTTTGCCTTGCGCTAGAGCGTGGGTGGCAGTATTAAGGGAACCAGAGCGTTCAGCGGCTTCTACCACCACTACGATATCAGAGAGACCAGAAATAATACGATTTCTCTCTAAAAAGCTAACCTTGGGGTAGACTTTGCTTCCTGGGGCATATTCAGAGATAATTGCCCCGTTTTTTTCGATAATTTCCTTGGCTAGGCCCTTATGTTCTCTGGGATAAATCTCATTTATAGGGGTGCCGAGTACGGCTACAGTGGTGCCACCAGCGTCAAGACAACCCCTGTGGCCAATACTATCTATCCCAAAAGCTAGCCCAGATACTACAATTACGCCACGCTTTCCAAGCTCATAAGCAAGCTTGTAGGCTACTTCTTCGCCATACCTGGTATTATGGCGTGAGCCCACAATTGCTACTGTTTTGACCATATTTTGAGGCATTTTGCCATAAAAATACAATGTTTTAGGCATAAGCGCAATATCTCCTAACCCCTGGGTGAATTTTGCTTCTTGGGGTGAAATTTGGTTGATTTTATCAAAAAAGTGTGTAAAAAGTGTTGACATATTTTCTCCTGTGTGATATAATGAATACAGTTAGGGACAAAAAAGCCCCTAAACCGCACCTAAATAAGTTATAATTTCAGCTATACTTATTTAAGTATATCAGAAATTGCGTGCTTTTGAAACC